>CAVRWO010000001.1:0-58838 GCA_963724865.1 uncultured Acidimicrobiaceae bacterium
CGCGCGGCCGGATTCGAGCCACTCGAGCCGTACATCGGTTCGACCAAACCATGGAGGTGTCGTCGTCTTTCGGATGGCGCGGAATTAACACTCCGATACGTGAACATCAAGCCTGTCGCTTCACCGCAGGAACCGGATGAAGCGATCGCCACCATGCTGTCCATCGGATCGATCCGCTCGAACCGTACCCCGGCAGTCAAAAGCCGTGGAAGTCGCTGCGTCTAGCAGACGGCGCGGAATGCTCGCCTCGCTACTGCGATGTGAGACCGGTGTCTTCTCAGAAGAACGCTGGAGTTGCCATCGCCGCGATGCGCGAGGCTGGGTATGAACCGATTGATCCGTATCCAGGAAATCGCGCCTTGTGGCGCTGTCAGTGCATGGTGTGCGGCAGTGAGGTCACGCCGCGATACCTCAATGTCAAGGCCGGGTATCGATGCCGGGTGTGCAATCCACCGGGGAACCCTATGCCTTCTGAGGTTGCCATTGCCGCGATGCGCGCTGCCGGCTTCGAACCATTGGAGCCGTACCCAGGGAGTGAAACTCCGTGGCCCTGTCGGTGCACAACGTGTCAACGAGAAAGCACGCCGAGACTGGTCTCTGCGAAGGCGGGGCATGGCTGCCGATTTTGCAATCATCCTGGGCGGCGAACCTCAAACGAAAATGCTGCCGGTGCTATGCGCGCGGCGGGCTTCGAACCTCTGGAGAACTACCCGAACGCGAAGAACCCCTGGCGCTGTCGCTGCATGTCGTGCGGAACAGAGAGAACGTTCAGATTTCAAAGTCTGAAGAAGAGCGGAATCCGTTGCAAAGAGTGCGGACAATCTGGCGGGGCAAGACGTTCACCTCGGTCGAATTAACGCCATCGCATTCGCCTGACCGAGACCGGCTTCCAATGCCCGCTTTGCGACGATGCGCCCGACGTCACCGGTTGAAAGGGCAGTGCTCGATACTCGCTTGTCCGACCAGGGGATCGACGCAAACATTGGCTCGTTTTCACGCCGCCGCCGGAGCTCGTGCCAAGACTTCATCGCGGCGAGTGGCTCTTCGTCTTCGTGGAGAGTGACCGTCTTGCTGAACTTCGGAGAGCGACCGAGGATCTTCACCGTCGCGTCGTACTCACCAAACTCGATGTGCCGCCAACGCAGGATGACGAGCCTGCTTGGCCGCAGACCGCCGTCGTAACCGAGCCAGATCAAGGCCTTGTCGCGGACCCCTCGAGGCGAGGTTTCGTCGATTGACGCGGTGAGGTGCTCGATCTCATCTCGAGTGAAGTGGCGTTGCGGTCGCCGCGGCTTCTTCAGATCGTCGTCGAGCCGAATCTCGGCGAGCACGGCAAGCACCGCGGGATCGCGAGATGGGTCTCGCCAACCAGATTTCAGCAGCGAAGATCTGATTGCCCAGTACGCGAGGTTGGCGCTGGCTGCGCTCAAAGCACCGCCGGACGGGTCGACCAGCCAGAGCAAGTACTCGGCGAGGGCGGTGCGGACGCCGAAGGGTTGAACCCCGTTGAGTCGGCACCAGGACTCCCACGACTGCCAGGCGCTCGATCGAGCTCGTTCGGTTGCGGTGGTCAGCATGGAGTTTCGATCGTAATGGCGGAGCGTTCGTGAACCCTTCCATCATTGGACCGTTGCTCATGCAAGGGAGACTCCCAATGAAGACCTTATGACTGATCTCGCTCTCCGCGCCTAGGACGGCGATGCTCACGCTCGTTCCGCCTATCGCGAGCGCACAGAAGTCCTGCGCGCGAGATGGGGCCACAGTGGCCGCGTCTTTGATGACGGGCCGACGCCGACCGGTCTTTGTTACTGCTGTACCGCTTGAGGACGGACTTGGGCTGATTGCTCGCTCGTCTCACGCCGTCGGCTCCCAGAGGAGGACGTCCAAGTACGACAGGTGTCGCAGGTCGGCCGTGGGTGTCAGGGTCAGGTTATAGCTGGCGGCTCCGGGGGTCAGGGACACCGTTTTCACCGTCGCCACGGGAAGTCCGGCCGGAAAGAGTGCACCATTGAGTCCATCCGTCCTGAGTTTCGTTCCTTGGCCAATGCCCGAGTTAAGCGGAACCGAGGCCGCTTCGAGCCCAGAATTGAGTCCTCGGCCCGATACGACCATCGTTGTCACACCGGAGTTGAAGGTGACGCCCACCAGCGATTTGGTGTCGCTAATGAGACGAACTATCGAACCGTTGGCGGAGGTCGAGATCACTTGGCCCACCAGCCCCCCGTGAGCGACGACCGGCATCCCAGCCAGAATCCCGCTGTCGCGGCCCTTCGAGATATTGACGGTGGCCGATAAAATCGTAGGCGAGTCGGCGGTGACTTGAACGGCAACAGTCGGAATCGATCCGACGAATGGAACGTTGAGTTCGGTCTTGATCTGTTGGAGTTGCCGAGCGAACGCCCAACTCTCGTTGGCGCGCTCTTTGGCCTCGCCGAGCTCGTAGCGCAGCTTCTCATTCTGGGCGACCACGTCGCTGTAGTCGATCATGCCCGCGAACGTGTGACCGACGGGCCGGGCGATCGCGTTCACCGCCCAGCTGAACGGCGTAATGATGATGTTGGCTCCGCTACGAATCCCCGAGGCGACACCAGTCGTCAAGTAGAGGATCAGCAGAGTCACAACTATCGCGACAGAGAAAGCCCATGCACGTCGACGCGATCGGTCGGTCGCCACGAGCTAACGCGACGGACTGGTCTTCAACGTGCGCGCGAAGACTTCGAACTCCTTGAAACAGACGCCTGAGGACTCGTTGTAACCGCGCACATAGGCGAGGATTCTCGCGCGCCAGGGCCGATTGCCACATGACGAGTTGGAAGTGAGACTCCGCCATCAACCATAGATATCCTTTAGAGCCGTGATCAGCGCGCTTGTTGGCAAGGCTAGGCCATGATGAGTGCCGCTTACAACTTTGGGTCGTCGTTATCTCAAGCCCATGTATTTTTAGGGCGACTAATCACCTCTGTAGCGCCGATATTGGCTCAATTCTCATGGCCCTTAACGCAGGATAAGGGTCTTTGCTACGTGAGCGGGTACGCACAACTCACTTTTTCAAGTGATTCTGGAGCGCCGGCCGCTACCACCGTTACTGACGGCGGTTTTTCTGGCGCTTCGCTAGGGGTTGCCGATGTGAGTCTGAGCTCGTCGGACGCCGGATCATTTTTGTTTCAATATACAGAATCGAACGGCGCAATCACTAGTGGTTGCCCGCTCGAAACGTCGTTAAGCATCGTCATTCCCAATCAGTCGCTCAACCTAAACGTCAACCTCAACGGTGTCATGTTACAAGTGTGCGGGAGCGTCAATGTGTCTCCAATCATTCAAGGCAACTCGATAGATAGGTACTTGTCGTGAACTACAAAACTGCTTTCAAAGGCATATCGCGCAAGAGTTGTCTAGCGCCTGTGCTTTCGGGCGTGATTCTCGTCGTAGCGTCCGGCGCGGCGTGGGGTGCCACCGCGATCGAAGGATCTGACAATAATGCTCCGACGGCAGCGACGCTTGAAGGAGCCTGTTCAAGCTACGACTACGACGCCTATATAGGTCAGGTTGGTTATGCAACGGCGGGCGGCGGGGTCACCACCAAAGAGGGCATTAACCCCAGCCCCAACTACAACGACTCGTCGATGATCAATTCGGCGTACAACCAGTTTGAGGCCGGTCACGGCATAGGAGTGGGGTCATCATTTGTGATTAGTGGAGTCGCCGATTCCGGGCTTACACCATCAAATGCGAATGCCTATACCTGGGGAGAAGATCAAGGTAGCGCCGCCGTCCTGTATCTCGCGACGACAATGCAACAATGAGTCCGGACGAAGTTGACCCACTACACCCAGAACACTATTTACGCCGACGTTGAAGCAGGCTCCGATTGGTCGTCGACTTTGTCGTACAACGAGGAAGTCTGGGACGGATTCGTCTACGAAGTTCAGCAGAATGTGGTCAACGTCGGCGTTTACTCTTCGCCCGACAATTGGTCTGACTATTTCGACAGCGAAAGCGTCACGCAGCTTGAGAGTGGTCAACTGTCACTTCCGAGTCGACAGTTGACTCTGGTACTGCCCAGCTACGACTACTCCGTTTCAAACTTTTACGAACGGCCCCATTGCGGGCGCGAGTTGGTTCGGCGGAGAAACCGCGAGCTCCAACGCCACTATGGCGTGGCAGTGGGTGTCGGGCGCAGCGGATTATGACAGTTGGGATCTCACTCACTTCAACTCAGAGTTCGGGACATCGGACAGTCCGTGATCTCGCTCCCGCCTTTTGAGCGAACTAGAAAGGCTTTCCACAACGTCGTTCTAGTTCGTTACGGGTACTCTCAAGCCCTAGGTGGATCGGAGCTCACTGGTGCCAAGGGAGGACTCGAAGACGAGGCGTTACGTGCTCGAGGTCACCGAGAGGATGCTGTCCAAAGAGCCGAGAAATGAATTGCGGATCACGGAAGTTGCTCACGAGGCGGACGTCGCGGTGCAGACGATCTATTACCACTTCGGATCTTTTGGTCGACTCATTGCAGAAGCGCAAATGGCTGCGTACTTCCAAATAGCCGAGCCTTCACGGCAGTACTTGGCGATTGCCGAAGTCGCGGCCACAGAAGGAAATGAAGAGGCGTACTGGAATGCGATCGGTGATCGATATCGAACGCCTTTGGTCAATCAGGAACAGTGGTGACGAGTGGCGAGTCGCGAAGCTGCTCATAGACATATTGGCGGAACCGCAAGTACGAATCGAGTTCGGTGCGCTACTCGACGTGCAATTCGAACGCTGGATTAACGTCGTCGAAGCCGGCAAGCGGCGCGGATGGGTCAGACCTAACCTCGATGCGTCACTCGCAGTCGCCTCCCTCTGGGCAGCCACAAACGGTCAGGCAATTCTCTCGAACACGACCAAAGTCCGCTACACCGCGGAGGACGTTCGAAACTTCTGGGTGCAGGTCGGAAGAGTGGAGCCGTAGTTCGATTTGACAACGCGTTGTGATGCGTCCCCGATACTCTCGTCACGTTTGTTTGACGACAAACTTTCCTCTCCCCCGAGGGTGTGAGAGGGCGGCCCGCGAGGCCGCCTTCTTGCGTTTCTAATCCAATTCAAGTTCCTGCGAGGCCGCCGGCGCAGCCGCCGATCGGAATGTGCCGCATGGTTCTTCTCAGACCGCGTCTCGTTGCTTCACCTCGAATCTGGTGATTCATCGGCATTTCTCCCATCTATAAGAGACATGAGCAAGAACCAGCACAACCAGAATCGACAGCCGAAGGGAATGCCGATCGGCGGGCAGTGGGCGCCCATCCTCAACCCCGAAGCAACACTGGATCTCGCCGGCGAGGCACTGCCTCTCGAGAACATCACGAACTTCATGAACGAGCGCGTCGACGCGCTTCGTTCTCAGGGCTTCGTTCCCGCAACGACCGCACCGATGCTCATCGATCCGCGATCGAGCGCCCACCGCAAGGAGTGGTGGGACCGGCACATGGCCGCGGGGGAGTTCAATCACCCCGAAGGCGGCTACGCGCAGATGCCCGACGACTGGACGCCGACGCGCAGACGCTCGGCGCAACTTCGATCAGCGGACTTCGTCGCACGCACCGCATGGCGTACGTCGGCGAGGACGTCGCAATCCGTATGCCGTCGGCGACGTCAATCAAGAGCTTCGCTGACGCCGATGTGCTCGGCAAGGGTCGCGGCGAGACGTTCGACGTTCCCGTCTCGGCGCAGTTCCCCGGTGGTCAGATCGATGGCTGGGTTCGAGTCGCGAAGGGGTCTGACGGCACCTGGGCGACGCAGGGTCTCGGCTTCACCGCCGAGCAGTCGGCCTACGTTGCCGAATCGGTGCAGTGCGTCCTCGAGTCGCGTCGGCCCAGCCGCGCGTTGCGCGACGCCGGCGACATCCTCGAGCGGCGCCGTCAGCGAGCTGCCGAACTCGGAGCACCCGTCACGCCGATCACTTCGACGTGGATCAAGGGCGCGGGCTACGACAAGGTCACCGGGACCATGGTCATCACGACCAACACCAAGAGCGGGCCTCAAGCACCTATGGCTACGACGTCCCGATCGCCGCGTTCCGAAGCGTCGCCACTTCGCCGGCCCCCGGTCGCACCTTCAACCAGATCGTTCGAGGCAAGGCCACGCCGGTCGCCGTCAAGGACTGTGAGGAGTGCGGCAACTTCTATGCGACCGCCAAGCACCGCTGCCGCGTGAAGGCGTCGACGCGAAAGTCCTACATCCCGCGGCTCAACGCGGTTCGCGAGTACCTCGAACGCCGTCGCTAATCGCGACGTGGCAGTGACGACCGCTTCATCCTTGCGGGAGATATCTCCCTCCTCGGAGTGGTGTCAGCGTTGGGGTTCTGGCGAGCACACGTGGCGACACCGCGACGAGGGCGGCTTCGATGCAGCCGAGTACTCCGTAGAGCCGATCGACGAATCGATCGCGAAGACGTGTGTCACAACGAACCACTACTCAGGGAGCTATCCGGCGGCACGATTCCGTTTCGGGATCTTCGACTCCGCGGCCGTATTGGTTGGCGTGGCGGTCTTTGGTATCCCGATGAGCGCGGCGGTCTTGACCAACACGTTCCCCGAGCTCGAGGCGATGGTCGAGTCGATCGAACTGTCGCGGTTGGTGTTGGCCGACGAGGTCCCGGCAAACGCCGAGAGCTGGTTCATCGCTCGGTGCTTCGAAGAGCTCGCGGCACGTGGCGTCAGGGGAGTGGTTGCATTCGCCGATCCGGTTCCGCGAATCGTCGGTGATCGACTTCTCTTCCCCGGACATGTCGGGATTATCTACCACGCGTCGAACGTCGTCTACTGCGGCCGAGCCACACCGCGCACGCTCACCATCCTTCGAGACGGCCGCGTTCTCTCCGATCGCAGCGCCCAGATAGTCCGATCCAAGGAGAGGGGCCACGAGCACGTTGAGCGGATGCTGATGGCACTAGGAGCGGCCGCGCCTCGAGCAGGAGTCACCGGAGCAGAGTGGCTTTCCATAGCGCTTGAGGACGTGGGGAGTACTCGACTTCGCCATCACGGAAACCATCGCTACGCCTTTGCGCTGGGTAACAAGACTGAACGCCGTCGAGTGCGAATCGTCGGCGGAACGGGACCGTATCCGAAGACGCTCGGTTAGCGGAACTTTGCCTTAAACGCGGCATCTTCTTCCGCGAGCCAGTCCTCGATTGCTTGGGGCGGATCAAGTACGCGGCCATCATCAAGGACTCTTGGCTCGCCGATCTCCAGCCTTACGAGCGCATCCTCGCCAATCCACGACATGACAGCCTCGCGTGAATCGAGCCGTCGTCCGTCGAGAAGAATCGTGCAGTCGTCAGGATTGGGTGGTGGCGCGTTCTCCAGCCTCTTGACTAACTCCTCGAGCGATTTCACTTCGCGACGGGCCATGTCGTCATCGTATGGCGCCGGTGTCTCCTCATAACCATCCAAGCGAGCGAAGAGTGCGGGACAGGAACGCGGCATTCGGGGTACGTGGTGGGCATGAAGACAGCCGAAACCATCACTACGAAAGACACCTACCTCGACGCCGTCGTCTTGCTCAGGGAAGCATCACGGGCCTACTACGAGGGCGAAGCGATCGTTATGGACGACGCCACGTACGACACGCTCATGCGCGCGGTGGCCGCTGTCGAGGAGGAGCCCCCCGAGTGGGCGAGCGAGGGCGTCTCGACGTCGGTGGCCGCTGGCGCCCTCGAAGGTGGCGACGTTTCTCACTCTTCGGCCATGCTCTCGCTCGACAACGCGATGGACGACGATGAACTGGAAACGTGGTACAACCGGCTCTCCAAGTTGCTCGCCGCCACTCGCTTTGACATGGTCGTCGAGCCAAAGCTCGACGGACTCGCGATCTCCGCCAAGTACGTCGATGGCAGGCTCGTCCAGGTCGCCACTCGCGGTGACGGCAAGAGCGGTGAGGACGTGACGCTTCGTGCCGGGGTCGCCAAGGGTCTCCCGGCCAACCTTCCCAACCCAATATCGATCGAGGTTCGCGGAGAGATCGTGATGACCGACGCCGACTTCGAGTCTGCAAACGCGCTCCGCGCCACGTTGGGCAAGTCGCCCTTCGTGAACAAGCGCAACGGCGCGGCGGGGGCGCTGCGCGGACAGAGCGAGGAAGCCGCTTACCCGCTCACCTTCGCTTGCTACGGTGCGTACGGACACCCGAGCGTCGAGGACGACCACGTGGACGCCATGAACTTCGTCCGATCGATCGGCGTCACCACCGCGCGAGAGATGATGGGCCTTCGCGAAGGCACCGTCGATCGATTCATCGACGCGCTCGAAGTCATCAACTCATTCAAGAACGTCCGCGACGACCTCGACTTCGACATCGACGGTGCGGTGATCAAGGCCAATACGAAGGCGAACCGCGACCTTGCCGGCAACTCATCGAAGGCTCCTCGTTGGGCCATTGCTTTCAAGTACCCCGCCAAGGAGCGCCTCTCCACCCTGCTCGAAGTCAACTGGCAGGTCGGTCGTACCGGCGTCATCACCCCTCGCGCTCGCATCACGCCCACCGAGGTTGGCGGCGTCACGGTCGAGTTCGCCACGATGCACAACGTCGACCACATCGGGCGCAACGGTTGGATGATCGGTGATGTCGTAGGCATCCGCCGCGCCGGTGACGTCGTTCCCGAACTCCTGCCTCCTGTCGTGGGCCAGCGCCCCTCAACAGCCGTCGCGATCGAACTGCCGACCGTCTGCCCTCGCTGTGGTGCCGACATCGACAAGTCTCAGGCGAGGTGGCGTTGCAGCCGCGGCCGCCAGTGCGGAGCCGTTGAGGCCATCTCGTACGCGGTGAGCCGTGACGCCCTCGACATCGAGGGCATGGGATCGAAGTTGGTGACCCAGTTGGTCGAGAGCGGTCGCGTCGTCGATGTCGCGGACCTGTTCACCCTGACCGCAGACGAACTGAGTTCGTTCGACCGCATGGGGGAGACCTCGGCCATGAACATCGTCGCTCAGATCGAGCGCGCGAAGTCCCAGCCCCTCGCTCGCTTCGTCACCGCCCTCGGCATCCAGGGCACGGGTCGGTCGCTCTCGCGCCGCATCGCTGCGACGTTCACGAGCCTGACAGACCTGCTCAACGCGAGCGCCGATCAGTTGCAGTACGTGGACAAGATTGGCATCGAGAAGTCGAGGCTCATCGTGAGTGAACTAGAGGACCTCTCCGAGGCGATTGAGAAGTTGAGTGCCCTCGGACTCCCGGCCACTGCCACCATCGCGCCGGAGTCTGGCGCTTCGACCGCCCAGGCGCTCGCGGGCATGAGCGTGGTCGTCACCGGGTCGATGACTGGAGCGCTCGCCGACAAGAGCCGCAACGAGATGAACGAACTCATCGAGAGCGCAGGTGGCAAGGCTTCCTCGTCAGTCTCGAAGAACACTTCACTCGTCGTGGCTGGCGAAGCCGCCGGATCGAAGTTGACGAAGGCGAACGAACTCGGCGTGAAGGTCATCGCGCCTGACGAGTTCGCCGCCATGCTCGGCATCTAACGCCGCTCCCGATGACGCTTCCCTGGCGGGAGCACCAGCCCCACGAGAGCCGCTGCGGCAACGAGCCAGTGGTTGGCGCCGAGAGCGCCGAGGAACACCACGAGTCCTGCTAACTAACGGCCTTGCGATGCGGCGGTTGATCTTCTTGCGGAACTTCCTGAATGTGAGGGGCTTGGTTGACATGCCCATGACCGTCCGGACGTCCGCGCCGCGGGCACTCATTTCGAGGCGTCAAATCACTCCGGCGGGACAACTTTTTGGGGCTCGGGGTACGTAGTCGGCATGAGCACACGAACGATCATCAAATGGGTTGACCGCTGCGAATTTGGCTATGCAGAGAGCGGCGTCAACTGGACCTACGAGCTGCGAAAAGACGGCACCGCGGACCTGTTCCTCGGCGGCCGTCTCGAAGTGTCGCCGCTTCTACTGAAGCACTGCGCTTCACTCGGCGAGGCAAAGCTCGTTGCACAACTGCTGCAAGACATCCTCTACGGAGACGCCTTCACCGACATCATCTCTCGTCAAGCCGCCTTCGATGCGCTCGACGCCGCGTGGGAGAACTTCACGAGTCACGAGAGCGACTCGTTCGACTGGAGCGAAATTCTCAAGACCGTGCCAGCGGTCGCAGAGACATCGAAAGAGAAGGTCAGCTAATGAGCCAATTCACACATTGCTCCGAGTGCGGACTCCCGTGGGGAGTGATCCTTGAGCGCGGCGAGATGCCGAGCGAGAAGGCGCAGCACCTCGCCGAACTGCAACTCGAGGAGGAACTCATGGAGTACCTCGAAGATGGTCTGTCCGAAGGCGAGACGGTCAACCTTGCGGTTCCGCCGATCGTCGAGGCCAATGAGATTGTGTGGGTCACTGACGCGCTGTCATCGTTCGCTTCGGAGTATCTGAACTGCGACGTGCCCGAGGGTCCGTACTGGTACGAGATCGACGACCTCGACTTCCCGAAGTGGTTGCTGAAAGGTCGCAAGCGTCGCTGGGCGTATCGCTGGGACTGCTGCTTGATTCACACGGAGAGCTTCATTGTTCGCGCGCCCGAAAACCTCGACTCTTTTAAGTCCCGGTACATAGAAGTGTCGTGAGCGACTTTTCGAGATTCCTTGAGACCGCACTGACGCCGGATATCTTCGCCGAGGCGACGAAGCGGTGGCGTGAAGCCAGTTTCGAAGGGGATGCCTACCTGGGCTTCGTCCGCGAGGTCCTTGTCGAGAAGTACGACGAGCACTCCGAGTCGCCGTCGGAAGATGTGGCCGGCCAGATTCTCCGAGCACTCTGCGACGAGCGCGACCGCCTGGCCCCCGCCAGCGCCGATGACTGGGCCGAGTACCGACGGTTGGAGAGCGACATCGCCTTCATCAAGGACGGCTGGAAGGACGGACGTCACGTCTGTCGCGGCTCGTGGCACGACTCGACTGACTGCGTCGTGTGTTACGCGCCGCTCCCGCCGAAGAGCTCGTTGGGAGGAGCGCATGAACGACGTCACGCCACCCCTCGACGAGTTTCGACGTGACTACGAAGCGGACGACAACGTCTGGTGGGCTATGGCGTGTGGGCATCACCAGAACCTCTTTGAGGCGGCGTGCGAGCAGCTCGACGACGCGAAGCGCGAACTTGCTCGTCTGCGAGCGTCGATTGCAGAGATTCGAACGTTTCTTGAGGCTCTCGCGCATGAGGACTGGCGTGGCAACATGCCGGCGCACATCGACAAAGCGCGGAAGTCTCTTGCAATCCTCGCCGCAGCTCCTACGGAGGACTCGTAATGCCACTCCACGTCAAGGTGTACGTCAACGATGACTACCAGAAGACATTCCACATTGGCCGCCGAAGCGGCGATGACTTGAACTCTTCGATCAACACCTATGAGGTCGTCGTCGGTGATATAGAAGATCCACTCCAGCCCGAGTGGGACGACGGCGTTCAGTTCACGCATCGCTACGGCGACGGACTCGACGTTTGCGTCATTCGCGGGATCGAGGCCTCAGGCGTAAGAGACACCGCGGCCGACATCATCCTCGACGAACTCGAGTTCCGCCGCCACGAGGCCCTCATCGACCAGAGAGCAGGCGGCACCATGCAGTTCACACTCGACGACGCCATCGCCCTTATCAAGGAGCGTTGGGCGCCCAACTTCGTCTCAATTCCACGAGAGGAGCCAACATGAGCAAACGACAACCCAAGGTCGACAAGGTCATCAACGGCGTCCGCGTCCGGGTCTATGCGACTCGGAGCGACTACGAAGTCGTCTTCAACGATGACGATGTCGACGACCCCGCGGCGCAGGTGCTCTGCTATCCGATGGTCGGTAACGCCGACGTGTGGGCCGAACAGGGTCGTGTCGAGTACGTGCCGGAGTAGGCCCGTCGTGAGCCCGAAGACGTCGACCCAGCGATCGACTACATGGTGATGGCAAGTCGATTGTCCGTGCGGAGCGGTCGATCAGTATACAACTCTGATGCGAGTCGTCGCTACCCGAAGAGTGCGAGGAAGTGGACGTCCCGTAGAAATCTCAACGATCGCGTGAAGCGTTCCAACTTCGATCGCCGCGAATGCCCGAAGTGCGGCCGCCCGGTGCACCGACATTCACCGAAGGGGCGCCAGTCGAAGCGCGACGTCTGCGCGTTGTCTCGAGGCAAAGTTGTGGCGCTCCTCGCCGGACCGAAGCCGTTCAGGCTTACTCTTCCGTCGCCCAGAGTCCAGTAGCCGGCTCTCCTTCTCGGTGAATTCCTAAGTCCGCATCGTCCTCGAGACGGTGCAACTCGCTGAGTGCTTTAGCGAGCTTGATGGTGGCAGCTAGTTGGGCCTCATCGTCGAAGTTGAGCTTTGCTTCCCAAACCTCGTTCCCCGCGTCTGAAACTTCCCGCCATTGCTCCGCGAATCGTCGTAGACTCTCATCTAGAGCCTCGCGTTTCATTTGACGCAGTTCCTCTTGACCGACGAGCCACGAGTGGAACTCATCTCGAAGTGACTTATAGCTGTGGCGACCTTGAGAAACCTCTGTGATGAGGTCGTCGAGGTTCCAAATCGCTAGCGAACCGTATCGAGCGAGATAGACGGAGCACTTCTCAAGCTCATACTTGCCTGACGAGTCCAAGAGCGAATAGGCGATCAGTTGAAGGACAGTCCGTCCGCTGAAGCCTGGGGTCTCGCATTTGATCTCGATCAGATTGCCATTGATAATGAGATCGCCATCTGCCCCGTCGACGAGAAGACTGTCCTCGAAAATCGGACCAACGACGACTCCTCCTATACCGGCGAAGTGGGGAAATAGCGCAACGGCGGGCTCAACGAGCTTCTGAAGGACCTCGATGTCGCCGCTCGGCACTCTGTTCATATGCGCTCGCCACCCAGCTCCACTCTTGAGCGTGCGGAGCGGCGAGTTTCTCCGGCTGGAGGACGAGCCGCGCACGTAAGCGTCGTACATCGCGAGGACGTAGCAGACTTGTAGGAGGCGCTTTTCGTCCTCTGGCGGGAGTTCGCCGAGAACCCCGTCGTGGCGGCCCTGAATGTTTTCGAGCTCCGACAGCACAGAACTAATAGCGGAACTGAGGGGGTCATGCGGCCGTTCTGGTTGCGCCACAAAACGAACGGGGACCAGCATCATCCGAATTCGTTGGTCGATTGCCATGCCGACGATGTGCCAATCGACTGCATAGTCGGCGAGTGGTTTGCCTGCCTGAGCCGCCTTCCACTTCTCCTTAGCGGGAGTGAAGTCGACGAGCCGCTCATCGAGGAATGCCCGGATCGGATCGTTCTTCTTGTGGAGGTGGTCTGTGAGTGACACTGCTGCAAAGACTATGTCTGCACAGAAACCTACCAACTGATCAGAATCCCGGTACATAGAACCTTCGCTGGGCACGTTTGTGTGCCGCATGGTCGTAGATGAACGAGCGATCGGTGCCGGCGTGCCATTCGACGGCTGTTGAACCGGTCAGTGAGCAGAAGTCTGTACGTCCCAAAAGGAGATCCCAGAATGAAGTTGTCCCTCAGATCACTCGCATCGCTAGCTGGTGGAATTGCCATCGCAGTAGGCGGGCTGGCGATAACGGCACCGGCGGCTTCGGCGACTGCAAGTCCGACACTCTCACTTCAAGTGATGCCGACGTCAGTGGCATCGACGATGCCCGCGTATAGCTCCTACAACGGGGTCGCGTATGGCAACAGTGTCTATGTCGCGATTACGGAAAGCACCGCATCGGCATACTCATCCAACGGCATCACATGGACGGCTGGTGGAACGATGCCCGATGGCAGTGACGACTGGCAGTCGCTCGCTTTTGGCGATGGCGAGTTCGTCGCGGTCGCATACAACACGGACTACGCCGCCTACTCCACCAATGGCGTCTCATGGACGGGCGCGACGCTGCCCGCGTCAGAGGACTGGGAGTCGGTGACCTACGGCGATGGCGAGTTCGTCGCGGTGGCAAGAGGCACCTCGGACGTTGCCTACTCCACCAATGGCACCACATGGACTGCCGGCGGTGCGATGCCCACGAATGAAGAGTGGGACGCGGTCGCGTACGGCAATGGTGAATTCGTCGCCACCTCCATGAACAGCGGAGCGACGGCAGTCTCCACTAACGGCACCACGTGGACGGCTGGGGGAGCGTTGCCCGAGAGCGGCACGTGGGTCTCGGTTGCGTACGGCGATGGGTCGTTCGTCGCCGTCGATCAGCTCACTGACGACAGCGCTTACTCAACCAACAACGGCACCACGTGGACGGGCGCGACAATGCCGGTGGGCGAGGAATGGGGATCGATTGCCTACGGTGGCGGTACGTTCGTCACCGTAGGCAGTGACGTGGTCATGTACTCAACCAACAACGGCGTCACGTGGTCGGACAAAACGTTGCCGGTAGACGACGAGTTCTGGGCTATCACGTACGGAGGCAGCTACTTCGTTACGACCGCTCAATCTGCCAGTCAAGGCGCAGTGTTTTACCCGTCGTCGGCGGGCCCACAGGTGTCAGCCACGGGCAACGAGTACGAAGGGTTCGTCGACTCTCCGACCGGCGTCGCGCCCACTGGCACTTTGACCGTTAGTGACACCGAGGGCGGATCGTGCACCTCGTCCTTCTGGCCGAGCCAGGGATCGGACGGAGACGGCGGCGAACTCTTCGCCGCGTCCTGCGACATTTCGACGTCGCAGACGGCCGGTGACGCTATTACCGCCACGTACACAGGTGCCGACTATGGGCCACTTACCTCAAACGTATTAGGTATCGATGGCCCGCCGGCGATCGCCTCCGCTTCAATCACCGGAAGTCCGGTAGTGGGTGAGGTACTCACTGCCGTCGCCTCAGGCGTGAACGGCTATCCCGTTCCGGCGGCCACGTATGAGTGGTACGACGGCTCGACGCCAATCTCCGGCGCTACGAGTTCGACGTACACCGTGCAGAGCACAGACCTCGGCGACTCGATCAAGGTAACGATCACCGAATCGAACGACCAAGGGGGCCCCGCCTCGGCAACGTCGGCAGGGACGGCCGACGTGACATCACCGCCCGCAATTGCGTCAGCCTCGATCACCGGCACGGCGCAGTTAGGCGACACGCTCACCGCCCTTGCCTCTGGCGTAACGGGAACGCCAACCCCCACCGCGACGTATCAATGGTTCGACGGCTCGACCGCAATCACCGGCGCTACGGGCTCGACATACACGGTCCAGACTTCCGACCTCGGCCTTTCGATCGACGTCACGATCACCGAAACGAACGGTTCGGGGTCACCCGCCTCCGCGATGTCGGCAGGGACGGCCGACGTGACATCACCGCCTGCTATCACCTCAGCCTCGATCACTGGCACAGCCCAGTTAGGCGATGTGCTCATCGCCGTCGCTTCCGGAGTATCGGGAGCGCCAACTCCGACCGCGACGTATCAGTGGTTCGACGGCTCGACCGCAATCACCGGCGCGACGTCGGTGACCTACATGGTCGGGTCATCCGACGTGGGCAAGTCGATCAACGTCGTCATCACCGAATCGAATGGCGTTGGGAGTCCTGCCTCGGCAACTTCAGGCGGCACTTCCGATGTGACATCGCCGCCCACCATGACCTCGGCGTCGATTACCGGCACCCCTGGGGTAGGTGACACGCTCACCGCCGTCGCCGATGGCGTGAGTGGAAACCCGACTCCGACCGCGACGTACCAGTGGTACGACGGCTCGACGCCGATCTCTGGGGCCACGGATTCGGCCTACACGGTCCAAGAGTCCGACCTCGGCCTTTCCGTCGATGTCGAGATCACTGAGACGAATGGCGTTGGGTTGCCCGCATCGGCAACATCGAGCTCGGTGAGCATCGTGGCCGCTCCGACCATCACTTCGGCGTCGATTACCGGCACAGCGCAGTTAGGCGACACGCTCACCGCCGTCGCGTCAGGCGTGACGGGCACACCGACACCGACGGCGACGTACCAGTGGTACGACGGCTCAACGCCGATCTTTGGAGCCACGAATTCGACCTACACGGTCCAGACGTCCGACCTCGGCGACTCGATCAACGTCGTCATCACTGAGACAAACGGCCTGGGCACTCCTGCGTCGGCAACGTCAGGCGGAACGGCTGACGCTACGTCTTCGCCCGCCATCGTCTCGGCATCGATCTCCGGCAGCGCTGTTGTGGGTGACACCCTCACCGCCAGCGCCGCTGGCGTGACCGGAACACCAACTCCGACCGCGATGTACCAGTGGTACGACGGGTCGACCGCCATCACCGGCGCTACGAGTACGACATACACAGTTCAAACATCCGACCTCGGCGACTCGATCGTTGTTGAGGTCACCGAAACGAACGGAGTGGGAAGTCCCGCATCTGCGACGTCGGCAGGCACCGCGGACGTGACTTCATCCCCTGCAATTGCGTCGGCGTCGATCACTGGGACGCCACAGGTTGGCGACGTGCTCACCGCCATCGCGTCTGGCGTGACCGGCACACCGACACCGACAGCCACGTACCAATGGTACGACGACTCAACGCCAATCTCCGGTGCCACATCCGTGACCTATACGGTCCAAAGCTCTGACATAGGCAACTCAATCGATGTTGCGATAACGGAAACGAACGGTGTTGGTAGCCCCGTCACGTCAACGTCGAGCCCGCTGAGTGTCGTGAGCGGTCCGACGATAACTTCTGCATCGATCACGGGCAGCCCCGTAGTCGGAGACACCCTCACCGCCGTCGCCTCTGGCGTCACAGGAACGCCGGCGCCGACTGCAACATACCAGTGGTACGAGGGGGCGACACCGATCTCTGGAGCCACATCCATGACCTATACGGTCCAAAGCTCTGACCTCGGCGATTCGATCGGTGTTGAGATCACCGAAACGAACGGCGTTGACAGTCCTGCGTCGACCACCTCAATCGGCAGCGCTGATGTGACGTCTTCGCCGTCGATTACTTCTGCATCGATCACAGGCAACGCTGTAGTCGGTGACACCCTCACTGCGGTTGCCACGGGCGTGACCGGAACGCCGGCGCCGACTGCGACATACCAGTGGTACGACGGGTCGACCGCTATCACCGGCGCTACGAGTTCGACCTACACGGTCCAGACTTCCGACCTCGGCCTTTCGATCAACGTTGTCGTCACTGAGACGAACGGCGTCGGCAGTCCCGCATCGGCAACTTCGGGTGGGACGGTTGACGTGACTGCTGCTGCGGTCATCGTCTCCGCTTCGATCACTGGGACTCCTGACGTTGGTGACGTGCTCACAGCCATCACCTCGGGTGTGAGTGGAACACCGACTCCAACCGCCTCCTATCGGTGGTTCGACGGGTCGACGCCGATTGCCGGCGCCACGTCCTCGACGTACACGGTTCAGATCTCGGACATCGGAGACTCGATCGTTGTCGAGATCACCGAAACGAATGGGGTCGGTGCTCCTTCATCGGCAACCTCAGCCGGCACCGCCGACGTGACTTCGGCTCCAGCCATTACTTCAGCCTCAATCAGCGGCACCCCAGAGGTTGGCGACACGCTTACAGCCACGGCGATTGGCGTGACCGGCGGCCCAGCTCCGACCGCGACCTACCAGTGGTTCGACGGCTCGACCGCCATCGCCGGCGCAACGAGCTCGACCTACACGGTCCAAAGTTCTGACCTCGGCTATTCGATCAGCGTGACCATCACTGAGACGAATGGCGTTGGGTTGCCTGCCTCGGCAACGTCAGCCGGCACCGACGACGTATCGAACGCGCCCATTGCTTCAACGATCAGTTCAGTGACGATCACAGGAACCGTGGGGGTGGGGGACACTCTGACCGTCGTCGTCTCTGGCGTGACAGGCAGTCCGACTCCGTCCCCGACGTACCAGTGGTTCGACGGATCAACGCCGATCACTGGTGCCACGTCGTCGACCTACATGGTCCAGGCGTCGGACTTAGGCGAGTCAATCAACGTCGTCGTCACCGAGACGAACGGGATTGGGAGCCCGGCGTCGGCGACATCAACTGGCACCGCTGACGTGACGTCCCCTGTGGGCATCACCTCAGTAGCGATCACCGGAACTCCGAAGGTGGGCGACGTGCTCACAGCCGTCGTTTCTGGCGTGACGGGTTACCCAACTCCGACCGCGACGTACCAGTGGTACGACGGCTCGACGCCGATCGTCGGTGCCACGAGCTCGACCTACTCCGTTCAGACGTCCGATCTCGGCGATTCAATCAACGTCGTCATCACCGAGACAAACGGGGTCGGCAGTCCCGCGTCGTCAACGTCAGAAGGAACGGCAGACGTGACGCTGGCGCCGAGTGGCGGCCACGGGGGAACAACTCCACCTCCCGTCACTTCAACCCCACCCCCGGTCATCTCGACTCCGCCTCCGACCACGACCACGACTGAACCTCTGCCAACGGTGAATCTTGGATTTGCCGGAAATGGTGCGGCGCTGTCGGCAAATGTGCGCACTGGCCTCACGGGAGTCGCGAAGAAACTGGTGAGCGGAGCTCACGTCACGATCACTTCCTATGCGAAGGGGGACGCAGCGCTCGCTCGTATGCGGGCGGAGCGCGTTGAGGCGTACCTGAAGGCACGGTCTCACGTGACCGTGACGATTCGCGTGGTCACCTCCTCTGGCAACAAGGTGACCGTGAGAACCGTGAAGAACTGAGCGCCGCGTAATGCAGGGCATCGCGCAAGAGAAAGACTTGACTGATTTCAACCTCGGCACATAGAGACTCCGTGAAGCATTGTGTCTGCGGCATGGCCGTCGAGGAACGCGAAATCCCACCGCTATTGAGGGCGGCGCATCGCGGCAGAAAGACCATCCTGGTCCACGTTGCAACCAATGACGCCCGTTGTTACCCTGACGCCCTCAAGGAGTCAGATCGCAATGCCACTGTGGTGATCGACGAGAACTACGAAGAGGACTACCGACCATGCCAGTGAAGAAGCTCCGCATCTCCGACACCGTCTCGCTTCCCTACGACTTCGTTACGAAGACGGTGGCGATCCTCGCTCAAAGGCGCGTGGGCAAGACGTATACCGCTTCGGTGATCGCCGAGGAGATGGTCGCGGCGAAGATCCCGTTCGTCGCACTAGATCCCACGGGTGCGTGGTACGGCCTGCGTTCATCGGCTGACGGCAAAAAGCCGGGGCTCCCGGTTGTGATCCTGGGCGGCCAGCACGGCGACGTTCCGCTCGAGCGCGGAGCCGGCAAGTTCATCGCCGACCTGGTACTTGACTATCCCGGCTGGTACGTCATCGACTTCTCGCTCTTCGAGTCGGGCGCGGCGGAGCGTCAGTTCGCCACCGACTTCGCGGAGCGCTTGTACCGGCGCAAGGGCCAACCCGAGATGGACTTCGCGATGCACCTCTTCGTCGACGAGGCGGACCGGTTTTGTATGACCGCCGACACAGAAATCCTCACCGATCACGGATGGGCGACATTGGACGAAGTCCACGAGGGAACTATTGCTGTTGGGTTCGACATGACGACAGAGCAATATCGATATGAGCCCGTCCAGGCAGTCCTACGTCGTTACCACGATGGCGAAATGATTGGTCTCAAAACGAAGAGTCTTGACTGCCTGGTTACACCAGATCACCGAGTGGTGTTGCGCCGTCAGCAGAGGGCTGCCGGTCGTTACAAGAAGTATGACTGGTCGTTCTGCCCCGCGGGAGAAGTTCCAACGTCCATTGAGGTCCCGGTGGGTGGTGCACCGTCCGGTGTCGGCATTCCGAACCTTTCAAATGAGGTTTTGCGCATCATGGGGTGGGTGATCACGGACGGTCATTGGCATGACCGACGCAAGTCGAAAGTGTTGGCGCTCCAGCAGTCCACTGCGACGGTCAAGCGTGGAGTTTCTATGACAGAAGAGATGTCGACTGCTCTGGAGCAATTTTCCGATTCTCGGCGCTATCTTCGACCGTCTCGGGTCAGCCCGAAGCCAGGGGGTGGCGATGGATTTATCACTGGTACAGAGTCTTACTCTTGGTACTTCGGCCACGAGCTGTCGGATGCGATCGGTGACTGGCTCGGCGAGGATCTTCATCGAATACCGAGACGAATTCTTGAGGAAGGTTCGCCGGAGCAACTCACCGCTCTTTACCAGGGACTCATGGAAGGCGATGGAACGTCTGACGGGGACGTATGGGTTCGCTTTTACCCCGGCAAGAACGAACGACTCGCTGATGACTTTCAGGAACTCGCAACCAGGCTCGGCATTAGCACCACGAAGCGTTTTGAGAAGTCGAATGAGCAGTGGACAGTAAACGTTTGCCGCCGCACTTCATCTGCGCACTGGGTCCGCCGCCCCTATAGGACTACCTACCAAGGACTTGTTTGGGACATCACTCTTCCATCTGGCGCGTTCGTAGCTAGGCGCAATGGTCGCGTTTTCGTCACCGGCAATTGCCCGCAACGCGTTGGTGGTGGGCGAGGGGAGGCCCGAGAGACCGACCAGCGAATGCTCGGAGCCTTCGAGGCCATCGTCCGTCGCGGCGGCATTCGCGGACTCGGCACGACACTGATCAGTCAGCGTGCCGCCGTCGTCAACAAGAACGTGCTGGAGCAGATCGACATGCTGATCACCCTCCGCATCGTCGGGCCCAACGACCGTCGCGCTATCGAGGATTACCTAAAGGCCGACGCCGACGACGACCAGCGCAAGGTCTTGATGGGTTCGCTCGCCAGCCTTGGTCTCGGCGAAGCATGGATCTGGGAACCCGGCGGCGATACCGCCCCTGTTCGATCGCGTGAAGATCCGAGAGCGCCACACGTTCAACAGCTCGGCGACACCGAAGGCCGGCCAGCGCCGTGTCGAGCCGAGCAAGTTCGCTGAGGTCGACCTCGCAGCCGTCGAGACCCAGATGGCTGAGGCCATTCACCGCGCCGAGGAGAACGACCCGAAGGTCTTGAAGCGCCGGATCGCCGACCTCGAGCGCGAGCTCACGAAGAAGACCGTTGCTCCCAAGGTGGAGACCGTGACCGTAACGGAGACCGTCGAGATTCCTGTTCCGTTCATTCCTCAAGAACTCGTCGATGAAGTCAACGAGATTGGGAATGCCATCGAGGGACTGAACCGTCGCTTCCACACTCTCGCCAGTCACGTCCCGGCGAACGGTATGCCGATCGCTACGTCGTCATCACGCACCGCGCGCAAGCCTCTGCCGGCTCCACCGGCGCCGGCGACTGCACCCGCCCGTGAACGCACGTTGCCCGCGCCGAGAACCCCACGTGAAACCGCCGACGGCGATGCCTCACTCGGTAAGGCTGAGCGGGCGATCCTCTCGGTTCTCGCACAGTTCGAAGCCGGACGTACTCGCCAACAGGTAGCGACGCTCAGTGGCTACTCGGGAAAGAGCAGCGGCTTCGGCAACGCCCTCTCGAAGCTCCGCACGCTCGGTCTGATCAACCGCGGCGCACCGATCCGCGCAACTGAGGACGGACTCGCCGCGATCGCCGGACAGGTGGAGCCATTGCCAACGGGACGAGCCTTGCTCGACCATTGGAACTCGAAACTCGGCAAGGCGGAGAAAGCAATCCTCTCGGTGACGATCGACGCGTGGCCGAACGCGCTTACTCGCGACGAGGTGGCAGAACTCACTGGTTACTCGCCATCGAGCAGCGGTTACGGTAACGCCCTCTCAAAGCTCCGCACGCTCGAGCTGATCTCGGGCCGTGGCGACATCTTGGCGGACGAGACACTGGCGCGCGAGGTGCGAAGTGGCTAGTCACACCTGTCACGCGATCGGCTGCGACACACCGACTCAACCACGCATGTTCATGTTTCGTCGTCACTGGGCGATACTTCCGCAGGTTCACAAGAACGCCATCTGGGCCAACTACGTGCCCGGTCAAGAACGTCGCAAGGACCCGACTCCCGAGTACCTCGCGGCGGCGATGGCTGCGATCAACGCACTGCACGAGATCGAGCAGGCAGCGTGACGGACTACCAGTTCGTCTCCACGGGCCACGGACCCGACACCGAATGGGTCGTCCGTCCGAACGACGAGCCGGAGCGCGGGCGAGTCAAGGTCATCGCTCGCTGCGTGTGCGGCCACCAAGAGTCCGGATTCGGCAACGTCGGGAAATTCGCTCGAAGGACAGCGCTCCGAAGACTCCACGATCACATCGCGGAGGCGACGAGCTGATGAGGGCGCTCTTGTTCATCGCGTGTGGACTCACAGGAATCTCGCTGCGGCGCACCGTCGTCGTCAGTCGACGCCGAAGCGGCTTGATTGGACGCGGGACACCCAGGCGAGGTTTGCTCGGCGGCGTCATTGACGTTAGCCCGATATCTGAATGGACCCTCCGGGCTGAACAGCGATCCTGTCACCGCGTCGTTTCGCAACGACCGCAGCGCCGTGTTTGGCGAGTTGCGCCCTGTTGTCTAGACGCGAGACGATCCGCGAGTCGATGATCTCGATCGCGAAGGCTTGACGTCGCCAGTATCCGACGGGGAGATCTTTGCGGGTGCGCGCGTACACGGCCCCGTCGCAGTGCGTCTCGAACCACTCGAAGTCGGCTGTCTCGAGGTCAATGGTGATGTCGTCCCTGAACCCGTAGAGAACATGTAAGGCAACTTCGTCCGTCGTTTCCATTCCACCTCCGGATCGCAGTCTTCACCCATCGGTCGCGGGAATTTCATAATTTGTTAAGCGGGACAAGAAATCTGTAATCGGGGTACGAAGAGGGTGTGAAGCACCGCACCGTCGAAGCACGCCTGTGAACCAGGTTTTTGAGGACGCCAGCGACTTCTTCGTCTGCCTGCCGAACGACCGGGACGGCAGGCTCATTGAGGACGCCTTTACGGCGATCCAATCGGTGTATGTCAGGACTTGGAAGACCGTCCGTGATGGGGGCCCTACGCCAGGCTCGCCCGACATCGAGGCGTGGATGACGGAGAACGCCGTCATATCGCCAAAGAGCGTTGCCCTGGCTCGCGGCCTCGGCTCGATCACACAGACTGTCTTTCGCTACTACGTCGAAAAGGCCATATCAGACTGTTTCGCTGGGCATTCGCCGTTCGAAAAGGACGACTACGGCGAGACGTACACGCCGTGGCTCCGCATCGGTTTTCCGCTGCCCTTCGAGGATGTGACCATCGAAACGACCGACGACGGCCTTGATTGGCTTCGTTTTGGGGAAATTGGCCCGGTTCAGTTCGGATTTACCGGCACGATTCCCTCGTACGTGCACACGGTCTGTTTCAAGCGCACCGAGGATTTCTCGGGCTACGAGGCGATTTCGTTGGTCACCAGATCGACCCCGCCGAGGGGGAGATGTTGTGACGACAAATTGTCGGAATTGCCGCATGGTCCTGGTAGGGCTCGCCTTAGTCACCTGGTTCCCAAGCCAACTAGTCGAGCAGTTAGAGGACGAAGCGTGTGGGACTCATCGATTTTGGTTGCCGAGGACGGGGAACTTCAAGCGGAACGTGGTGGTCGACCTCGTGACTGACGTGGACGCTTGCGCTGATGAAGTCATCAACCTTCGCCGCGAAGACATCACGCAAGCCGCGGTGGACTTGCTCCCTGAGGAGATCGCCCGTGCCCATCCGGCCATTCCGGTCCGATTCGAGGACGACGAGCTGCTGATTGCGGTCGTTGCAGCGAACGATGACCTCCGCGCCTCGCTGGCCAAGTCGACTGGCCGCGATGTCCGGCTCGTGGAGTCGACCTTGAGCGACATCAACTGGGCCATCGACAGCAACTACCGAGCGATCCGTCACGTCGAAACGCTCGTCAAGATCTTCGAGTCCGTCGAGGGCTCGCGTCGACTGAACGTCGGCTTGGAGGCTCGAGAACTCGACGACGACGCGCCGGTGGTGCAGCTCGTCGACCGAATCATCACTCAAGCGGTGCGAGACCGAACGTCCGACGTGCACATCGTTCCCTCGGGTGACACGATGCGGATTCGCTTTCGCACCGACGGTGTCTTGAAGGACATCCTTCAGTTACCCGCGCCGGTCGGCACCGCTCTCATTAGCCGTCTGAAGGTGATGGCGGAAATGAACATCGTCGAACGTCGCCGGCCGCAAGACGGCCAGTTGACAGTCGTGATCGACGGCAAGGAACTCGACGTGCGCGTGGCGACGGTGGCAACGGTGATGGGCGAGAACTGCGTCCTTCGCATCTTGGACAAGTCGCGCGCGGTGTTGCGGCTTGAGGAGCTCGGAATGTCCGAAGCGACGCACGATCGCGTACGCCAAGATCGTGCGCTCGCCGTTCGGCATGGTGCTCGTCGCGGGACCGACCGGCGCTGGCAAAACGACGACTCTGTACGCCACGCTCGGAGAGGTGAGCGACCCGACGCTCAACGTCATGACCATTGAGGACCCGGTCGAATACGTCTACCCCGAGATGTACCAGATCCAAACCAACGAGCAGGCGGGGTTGACATTCGCCACCGGTCTCAGGTCAATCGTGCGTCACGACCCCGACGTGATCCTGGTCGGTGAGATCAGGGACGTCGAGACGACGGCTATCGCCGTGCAGGCCGCCCTGACCGGTCACTTGGTGGTCTCTTCGGTGCACGCGGCGGACGCCGTGTCCGCTCTCCACCGATTCATCGACATGGGCATCGAGTCGTACCTCGTCGCCTCGTCCGTGCTCGCCATCGTTGGTCAACGGCTGGTGCGAAGAATCTGTCCGTCGTGCAAGACGACATACACGCCGACAGACGCGGAACTTGCCTTCTTTCACGACGTCGCCGGCTCCAACAAGTCCATCTTCTTCCACGGTTCGGGCTGCAACTTTTGCGGCGGCACAGGATTTCGCGATCGCATCGGCGTCTACGAGCTCTTGGTGATGTCGCCAGAATCAGACAGCTCATCGTGGAGCGTGCGACCCATGACCAGTTGCGAGCGCTCGCGGTCGAGCAGGGCATGAGCACGCTTCGAACTGAAGCGGCAAGCCTCGTCGATCAAGACGTGACCACCATCGCTGAAGTGATCCGGAGCGTGCACCGCCTGTGACCTTCGACTCGCTTACCAACGGCACCGGTTCCCCGTCCAAGAAGATGAACCGCTACCGATTTAAGGCGACCGATGCCTCAGGAAAGCGAGTTTCCGGCGTGGAGAAGGCCCCCTCTATGAGTGCGGCTCACGCGGCTCTCATAGGGCGCGGTCTGCACACGCTCCGCGTCCGCGCTCCTCATCAGTTGACCAAGATTGAGATCACCAAGAAGAAGGTGCCTCGCCGAGATGTTGCGGCGTTCTCTCGTCAACTCGCGGTGTTCTTGAAGGCGGGCGTGCCCATCATGGAGGCGCTCGAGGTGATCGCCCGCGAAACCCAGAACAAGCTCCTCTACAGAGTCCTGCGCGAGGCGATGCTCGGACTCAAGTCCGGCAAGACGCTTCCTCAGACACTCGCCGAGCATCCGGAGGCGTTTCCCGAGTTCTACATTGCGGTGCTGTCCTCCGCCGAATACACAGGCAACCTTGACGTGGCGCTCTTGCAACTCTCCACCTACATCGATCGAGAGGCGAAGGCGAAGCGCAAAATCACCTCTGCGCTGACCTATCCCGGCATCGTCGCGGTCATGGGCATCGCCGCCGTCGTGGTCCTGTCCAAGTTCGTGCTTCCGCGGTTCGTACCGTTCTTCGAGTCGTTTCACGCCACGTTGCCCTTGCCCACGCGCATCCTCATGCACGTCTCAGCGTTTATGACGAGCTGGGGAACTCAAATCCTCGCCGGCATCCTCGCCGCCGTCATCTTCGTTGTCCTCATGCGGCGGACTCACGCCGGCGCATCGCTCTTCGATCGTGTCATCTTGAAGATCCCGGTAATCGGGCCTATTACGCAGTGCGCGATCCTCGAGCGGACGACTCGCGTCCTCTCGGCGCTTCTTCGCGCTGGAGTCGACCTCTCACTCGCCATGACGGTTACCGCGACCTCGGCCAGAAACACGGTCTACCAAAGGGCTATCGGAAACGTCCGCGCACAAGTGATGGAAGGCCTCGGCCTCGCTGATCCTATCGAGCGCACCGGTCTCTTCACCGGGACCGCACAGCAGATGTTTCGGGTGGGCGAGGAAACCGGGACGCTCGACGCGCAGCTTGATATCGCGGCGGACTACTACGCCGAGGAGCTCGAGATCAAGGTTGAGCGTGCCACTGGACTCTTCGAGCCCGCCATGATCGTCGTCGTTGGACTCGTCGTCGGGGTTCGTTGCCATCGCCATCGTGTCGGCAATGTACGGGATCTACAACCAGGTGCACGTCGGCTGATGCTGCGCGATCGTTCTACCGAGGAAGGCGGTTTCACGCTTGTGGAGCTCCTGGTCGTCACGGTGCTTATTCCGATCGTCGTAGGAGCACTCGCCCTAGCGATCTCGGCCGCGTTCGCTGTCCAGTCGACCGTCACGAACCGAGTGGCCAGCGCCGGCGACGCTCAGGTGACCGGATCGCTGTTCTACGAAGACGTGCAGGGCGCGGACATCGCGACCACCAGCGCCACTCTGACTCAATGCGGGACCGGCACGCAGATGCTCGGCCTCGAATGGTCACCAGAGCCCACCGACCCCGTGACATACAACGACGTCGTCTCATATGTCGAGGAACAGACCGGCTCGACCAAACTGCTCGTGCGCAACTTCTGCGGGAGCGGAGCGTCAGCGAGTGCGACGACATCTACCATCCTCGCGTCAGCCGGATGTTGGGATATAGCCGCTCTCGCGATCTCGCCCAACTCCGAGGCGATGAGCGCGTCGTCGAGCTGGGTTTCGACGCAAGCGGTCACCAACATCGGACTGACGATTGATTGCGGCGGTGCGGGTTCGACCTACGCCCTCGTCGCCAGTCCCGCGGCGGGAGCCTCAGGAGGTACTGCGAGGTGAGGAGGATTCGCACTCGTCGAGATGAGAGGGGCGACACCCTGGTTGAGGTCCTGCTCGCACTCACGGTGTTCAGCATTGCTTCCGTGGCGGCACTCGTCGGCTTCATGACCATGATCTCGTCGTCGACGCAGTATCAAGATACGGCGTCATTTACGACCGCGATTCAAAACGCTTCGCAAGCCGTTTCGGCTCAGATCGAGGACGTTGGCTCGTCTCTTTACGTGCCCTGCGCGACCGTTGCCGACTATCAGCCCGGCGGCGCTGACGCGGTCTCGTTCGCCAACGCCGACCTTCCTTTGGGCTACACGGCAGAAGTGACGCAAGTCCAGTACTGGAATGGGTCGAGTTTCGTGAACTCATGCCAGTCGGGCACCGCGCAGCCCCAGCCTGAAGAGATAACAGTGACGCTGACTGACACGCTGACTGGCAAGTCCGAGATCACCAGCCTAATTGTCGGGCCGGCCGACTCGGAGTACACGGTGCCCGCTACTCCTTCAGAACTTTCAGCGAGCGGGCCGAACGGCGAGACGATCTTCACCGAATCGTGGGCAGCGGCCAACACCAATGGCGACCCTGTGACGGGCTACGTGATTCGTTACTCGACGGACGATCAGACGTGGACCACAGACAACACGGCGTCTTCCGCAACGTCCTACACGCTAAGCGTGCCGATGGAGACGGCGTACTACGTCGAGGTCGCGGCCGTGAACGCGATCGGTCAGGGCGCGTGGTCGGCACCCGACGTCGTGCAATGGGTGACAACCGGGTCGACCGAAACGCCCACTTATGGATACGCCTGTCCGAACGGACAGGTGCTCTCCGGTACAAACTGCCTTAGTAGTTCATCCGTGGGTGCGCAGCCCAACTATCAGTGCCAGTCGGGCACGACCGATGTGCTGAGTGGTGCAACCTGCACGCCTCATGCGACTTACCCGGCCGTGGCGACGTCGAACTGTCCAACCGGAGCCACTCCAAGCGGGCCCGGGTGTATCGCTGCAGCGTCAAGCGTTGTGTCCTCGCCCATCGTCGCCGAGACGGGCCTCGCGTGTTCGAGCGTCGGGAACTGCGTCGCGCTGATCGGCGCGACGGGCACTTACGTCGACACCGAAGTGAACGGAGTGTGGTCGGGCTCGGAACAGGTTGCCCCGACGCTCGAGCCGTATGGCATGCCGTACGACGGCGAGTTGAATGCGGTGACGTGCACAAGCACGGATTGCACCGTTGTCGGGTACTACGTGAACAACGCCTATACGGCCGAACCGATGGCCGACTCTGAGGTAGGCGGGGTGTGGGGAGCCGGGGTGGCGCTCCCGCTCTTCGGCGGGTCGTACTACGGCGGGTCGTTTTACACGGTGGCGTGCGCGAGTCAAGGCAACTGCGTCGCCGGCGGCTTCTTCTACGACGTGTCGACAGATAACGCCAACTACGCGTTCGTGAACACGGAGACGAACGGAACGTGGTCAACCACGACCAGCCAAATAGCGAGCAATCTGCCGACCTCCGGCAGTGGGTACCTCTACGAGTACGTGATTGGGAGCGCGTGCTCAAGCGCGGGCAACTGCTCAGTTACCGGCTCCTTCGTAGATAACGCCAGCAACGCAGCTCCATTCGTCGACTCCGAGACCAACGGGACTTGGGCGGCCGCGGTCGAGGTGGAGGCCGTGCCTGGCGACCAGCCCGGAAACGCCACCGCGATTAGTTGTCCATCCAATGGGAACTGCACCGCCATCGGAGACGTCCTGGGGGGCTCCTACAACGATCCCTATGCCATCACCGAGACCGCTGGCGCCTGGGGGACGCCGGTGATCCTGGCCGCGAATCTAAATGTAGCCACCGGCGTCGCTAGCACGCTGACGTGCACCAGCATCGGGAACTGCGTGGTGGGTGGCTACTACACGACCAGCAACATCGTCAACGGCGTAGTGGCGCTGCAACCGTTCGTTCAGGTTGAAACCGCGGGCGTGTGGGGCAGCGCCACGGCCCTCGCGATTGCCGGCAGCACCTTCGGGCAGGTACAGGAGTTGTCGTGCGTCTCGCCAGGAAATTGCACGGCTGGCGGCGACTACGAGGTTTCGGGGTTCATAAACAACGCCTACATTGCCGTTGAAAGCAACGGGAGTTGGGCCACGCCGGTAGAGGTCGCAAATAGCATCACCTACGCCGGCACGTTCACTGGCGGGCCCGCGGTGACGGGTTTGGCCTGTTACGTCAGTGGGTGTCAGGCGCTCGGCACGTACATTCTCTCACAGAGCGAAAACGGTACGACCCACCAGATCACCACGCACACCGGTGTCTGGATAGACACCGTCGTGCCGGCGACGGTCACGTACACCTGCGCTGCGGGCGACGCGCTCAGCGGCCAGACGTGTTCCACCGCGACCTATGCGGCGACCTCGAGTTATACGTGCGCCTCGGGCACGCTGAGTGGTTCGACGTGCACCACAACGACGACCTACGCGGCGACCCCGGACACGACGTACAGCTACTCCTGCCCCAGCGGCGGATCATTGAGTGGGACCTCGTGCGTCTCGAGCTCCACCTCAACCTACGACGCCTCATTGGAGTTCATTGGCGACACCCCGTACACATGCAACAGCGGGTGGACGTTGGTCGGCGCCACCTGCGAGCGCACCGCCTCGATATCTCAGGCGGCCTGCAACGCCGACGGCGGCTCCTACAGCGGCGGATCGTGCACGCTCTACACAGCGGCGGGCGGCGGACAGCCTGAGTATCAGGAGGGGTGCCCAGACGGTGGCTCGCTTAACTCGGAGACAGACGTGTGCACGCTTACCACTGAGTCCTCGTACGCCGCCACGGCGACGCCGATTGGCACGACGTATAGCTGCAACGGGAGCGACACGCTTAGCGGGACCACCTGCACCACCACGTCGACCGCTGCGGCGGAGCTGAACTACTCGTGTTCGCGGGGCGGGTCGATAAGTGGGACGAACTGCGTTGGCTCAACGGGGTACGCGGCGGCCGCGACGTACTCATGCTCGGCCGGGACACTCAACGGCGAAATGTGCACCACCAGTTCGACTGAACCGGCAAGCCAAGTGGTAACGGGCGAGACGACCACCTACACATACGGGTTTACCGGGTGAGCAAGCGCCGCGCTCGCGATGAGAGAGGAGCGACTCTGGTGCTCGCTCTGGGCTACGTGATCCTGGTTGGCGCCATCATCGCTGCCCTCGCCGGGTGGATCTCGGCTGATCTCAACAACACGTCCAAGTTCTCATTCGCGCAGTCGTATGACTCAGCGCTTAACAGCACCGTCGAACTGGCGGTCCAGAGCATCCGCTACACGCCACTCGTTGGGACCGGTCAGACGCTCAACGCGTCGCCGCCGAGCTACTGCTGGGGGAGCGCGCCACCGTCTACCGAAACCGTCAACGGCTACTCGATCGATGTGTGGTGCTCCACATTGGCGAACTACGAGAGTTCGACGACGCGCGTCGTCACGATCTCCGCGTGCGCAAGCACCACGAGCGCAGCGGCGTGCTCGGTGAGCCCTCAGTTGCAGGCGGTCGTTATATTTGACGACTACGCGTCCGGCGACACGCCGATCGATTCGGTGTGCACGGTGACGTGCGGAACGAGCATGGCCATCGAGAGTTGGACGTTCGAGGCGGACGCGTTAGGCCCGTAACAAAACTTAGTCAATTCGTCTTCAGATGTGACGCATCGTTAGAAAATCGCCGCATGGTTTTTGGTGAGGCTCGCCAACGAGCGAGGTCGATTCCAAAAACAAAAGGGTGGTTCAACATGTGGTCAGACTCGACATCTCAACCTGCAAGCGCGGCATTGGTCGATCAAACGATCGATGTGCTGTGGAGGCGTTACCGCGAAGATCGCAGCACCGAGAATCGAAATCGACTCGTGATCTATTACGCGCCACTGGTGGCGTCGGTCGCGGGCGGATTTGCGGCCGCATGGCTGCGTTCCAATCGCGCGACGATCTGTGTTCGTGCGGACAGTTCGGTCTCATCGACGCGATCGAAAGGTTCGATCCGTCCGAAGGATTCCAGTTCGCGACGTATGCCACCATCAGAATCCGCGGAGCGATTCTCGACGAGGTGCGCAAAGAAGACGTGTTGCCGAAGAGATCAAGAGCGAAGGTTCGCGCATATCGCGAAGTGCGAGATCTTCTCGAAGCCGAGTTTCACCGTACGCCGACGTTGCGCGAGATCGCAGAGCGTCTTGACGTACCGATTGTGGAAGCCCTCGAGCTTCGCGATCTCGCCACGCTGGGAGGACCGCAGACGACCTTGACTGCCGTCTTCGATCACCACTCCGGTGTGAGTGACCGCAATGACCCCGGTGCCACTGACCGCGCCGACCGCGCTTCGCTTCGCGAGGCTGTGCCGAGACGCACTGCTTCGACTGACCGAGCGCCAGCGCCAGGTGCTCGTGCTGCACTTCCTCGAAGGATTCAAGAAGAGTGAGGTAGCAGACACGCTTGGTGTCGATCGGTCCCGCGTAACCCAACTCATTCACCAGGGGCTCATCAACCTTCGCCTTGAGCTCGAAGAGTGCGACATAGCCTTCGCTGACTGAATCGCCTGCGCGGGACAGAATTTTTATGCTCGGGGTACGTAGGTGGCATGAGCACATCGACCAGCACACCAACCGCCCGAGTCATCGCGGCGGGAATCCGCGCCAACGTTCCGGTCCTCCTGTGGGGCGAGCCGGGTGTCGGCAAGACAGCCACCGTCAACGCATGGGGCGAGTCGTGGGGCTTCCACGTCGAGTCCATCGTCGGCTCGAACCGTGAGCCGAGCGACTTCATGGGCTTCCCCGTTGAAGTCGACGGCCAGACCGTCTACTCAGACCTCGCGTGGGCACGTCGCCTCGCTGCTGCCGACAAGGGGCTGCTGTTCCTTGACGAGTTGACCACGTGCGCACCGAGCGTGCAGCGTGTCATGCTCCGCATCCTCCAAGAGCGCATCGTGGGCGAGTTGCAACTCCCTGACTCCGTTGCGATGGTGGCTGCTGCGAACCCGCCGAGCATCGCCGTCGATGGATGGGACCTCGCCGCGCCAGTCGCGAACCGCCTCATGCACATCGATTGGGTGTTCGACTCTGAGGCCTGGATGGAGGGCTTCGTCACTGACTTCGCTTTCTCGTCCGCACCGTCGATGGAGTCCACGCTCAACAACGGCGACGAGTCGCACAAGATTCGTGCGAAGTCGCTCGTGATCGCGTTCTTGAAGAACCGTCCCGACCTTCGCCTGAGCCTGCCGAGTGACGCCGCCCTCGCCGGTCGCGGATGGGCGAGTCCTCGTTCGTGGACCAACGCCGCCGCCGTCATGGGGGAACTTCGTTCCGACGACACCGAAGCGATGCTGCTCTGCTTGAAGGGATGCGTCGGCGAAGCCGCCGCCACCGAGTTCATGGCGTGGGTGATCGCTGCGGACCTGTACGACCCCGAAGAGGTCATCAAGGACCCGAGCATCGTTGACTGGACTGAGCGTCCCGACCGTATCTTCGCTCTCATGGCATCGATCACCGCCATCGCCAAGATTCGCGGCGACAAGAAAACGTGGGAAGCCGTCATGAAGGTCATCGTCGAGTGCGCGAAGGCCGGTCGCCCTGACCTTGGCTACCCTGGCGCTCGCGTCCTCCTGCAAGACCCGCCTGAGGGTGCCAAGACGCCTGCCGCCGCGATCGACGCGTTCAGCGACCTGTTCAGCCGCACCGGGCGCTGGCAGGCCGCGTAGTCAAACCTCCAACTGAGCGGCGTTTGTGCCGCATGGTTTGAGGCATGGACCAATCAACCGACACCCTGAACGAAAACCGCCTCAACTGCCCCTGCGGCGAGCTCTCCCGCCGCCTCGACGCCTTCCCCGGCAAAGCCTCGCGCGCGCCGTGCAACATCGAACAACGCCACTCGGCGCCTCATCGAGTTGACGTTGAGTGTCGTGTCGATGAAAACCGATGACCGGTCGCTGCTCGCGACGGCCGCAGGAGCTGATCCGCTCGACATCGCCGACGTCGCTGAGTCAACGGTCACTCAGCCTCGACGACGTGAAGGCCGTTCTGACGGCGGTCAGCGACATCGCCAAAGCCGATCAGATGGAAGCGGGCATCCTCGCCACCGTGCTCGCGACTGAGAAGAAGAGCCTCTTTCGCTCCGCCTGGCGCGTCCTCGGTCAGCTCTCGACGGGGTTGCCGGCTGCAAGTGCCCGCCGCCTCTGCTGTCGCCGGCCTCGCATTCGGTAAGGCGGCACAGTCGCTCGACGATCCGGCTCGCAAGTCGCTCGCTCGGCTGCTGAAGGACCTCGGAGCGTAGCGATGGCACGTTGCCAATCGTGGCGACGCGGAACCAAGCCGCACTCGACGCTGCACCATCCTGGCAAGTGTCACAAGTGCTGGCGGCCGTGCCGTCAGAGAGTCGATGGATCGTGTGATCGCTGCTCAGACTGCACTGAGGCGCTCGTGCACGCCCCCGAAGCGTGGGTACGCCTCACGCTCATCAGCGAGGAGTCGCCCGAGCCCGGCGTCATTGACGCGCTCATCGGTGATGGTGACATGACGGTCAACTACACGGCCAGGTGGCAGCGCGCGCACCAAGGGTCTTCAATGGGTTCAGCGGTAGCAACGGCACAGCGCGCCGCTCCAGCGCCGACCATGCCCTTGCGCGAGTCGATTGTCGCCTCGGTACAACGAGAGTCCGAAGGTGTAGTCGAGCCGATGGCTCCGCGCTACGCCGACGAAGACGGAGATGAGTGGTAGGGGGATGACGAAGCGGAGTTCGAAGTCCAAGACGGGTCAAGCGACTACCATCACCACGCCTCTCGCGTGGGAGTATCACGATCCGATGGTTCCGCGGCCAGGCTTGCCCGACACGGAACGAATGGCGAGGCGCCAGAAGTGGCTTCGTCGCTACGTCAAGTTATCGGTCTACGTCTCGCCGATCATTCTCGTCTTCGCCTTGTTCGCCGTTCTCGGTGCCGGTTCGCACACGCCTGCCGCAAAGTCGAATCCTTCGGCCGTGACGAGTCCTGGCCGCACCGCAGCGACACTCGAGGTAGAGCAGTGGCTGAACAGCAACCCGTCGCCGCTTCCTAACGCGACCATCCTCTCGTGGGACGGAGCCGAGGACCTAACGCACTCGACGACAGGGAAGTTGAGCTCATTCAGCGGATCGTCACCGAAGTGGACAACGGAACTTGACACATTTACGCTCGTCGTCGGTTCGCCCGTCGATCCGACCCTGTACTCGGCGACGGTCGAAGTCGCCCTCGAGCCGAGCGGAGCCGTAGTAGTCGGCGGCCCAAGTTTGGCGCTGTCTCCGAGCACGGGAACCGCGAGCGGGTGGGTCGATGGTCCGTGGTCGGGTCTCGCGTTTGATAGCCCGGTGTCGTCCGCAGACCAGGCGGCGATCAATCACTGGCTAGGCGCGTACACGTCGGGGAGCCGTAGCGAGTTGCGCTTCGCGGTCGGCGATACGCGGGGGTCGGTTCACTACGTTCCGATTGGTCGCGGCATTGTCTCGGCGACGGACTCGATTGTCGCGTCGGCGACGCGCGTCGCCCCCAACAATCCAATTTCGGCGAAGACGACGAACCCTTCGGCGGAGATCGTCGAAGTGAAGATCGATCTGTTGTGGAAGGGCGAGAAGAAGCCGACCGGTTACCAGCAGTCGACGGCTCCTGAGACGACGATGGACTTGCTGCTCGAACGCGCCAACACCGCGGTGCCGGTTGTCGTGGCCTGGGGAGCGCCGGGCACCGGGCCCTATCTCGTGCCCTACCAGAACGCCGTGGGGAACTAGCCATGAGCGCTCGCTCGAAGAAGGTCAACGATCAAGAGCCGTGGTGGCCAACGACGGCGAAGGGCTTGAAGTCCGGCGGCCGCGTCCTCGGCACCGGTGGCTCCGTGTGGCTCTACGCCAAGGTCCCGCTGTCTCCTGTCACTGACGCCCGATCTCCCGACGAGGCGCTGGCGGCCGGCGAACCGTTGCGGACGGTGCTCGAAGAGATCGCCGGCGCCACGCACGTGCGTTCGCGCGTCGCTCGACGAATGATGGCCAAGTCGTCGTACCGAGAGGTGCACATCCTTCTGGTGAACGTGCCGTCGAAGTTCGTGCCGCCTCGTGACTCGCAGCTCTTTGCACACCACTCATCGACCTTCGCCGACACGGACGTACTGCGCAGGGTGCTCCTCGTGGGCGTGAAGCTCCGCGACAAGGTTGGAGGTGGGGGCGGAATTCGCGCGGCAGTCGACTCGATGACCGAGTCACTCATGACTGGCGGTGTGCCCTTGGAGGACTTCGACCAAGACTTTGCGGCGATGAGCGCCGTCATGGCGCGGTCTGGTCTGCTCACGATGACTCTGACCGACTTCAACCTCGCCAATGCGTGGTGGAACGGCGGCACGGCACCTGACACGCCCACCTTGATTCACGACGACCACCTTCACGTCTTCTCCTCGACTGCATCGATGCACGCCGCGAAACGCCTCATTGATCGCGACGGCGACGAGGATTGCCAGACCTGGGATCTCGCCAACCACCACACGCTGTGCTTCTCGTGCGTCAAGGACTTCGACATTGGCTACGTGGAAGGGGCGTCGCGCGGGGCGCAGTGGGCGAGCGCGCTCATCGAGTCCGGAGCGGTGTGCGTCTCGATCCGAGGCAAGGTCGAGCCGGCCGCCGTCACGCGCAATGAGCTGCGCAGCGGCAAGAAGAAGTACATGGATGACGTCAACGAGCGCTATCAGCAGAACAAGATGTCTCGAGGTGAGCAGGAAGAGACGCTCGCTGAACTCGACGAGCTCGAGCGCTACTACGCGACGGGCGGTCCGGCAACGCTGATGGATACGTCGACGGTCATCGCCACGTCGGGCACGCAGGGCCTCAGTGGCTACGACATGTCGGAGTTCGCTCCGCAAGCGAATCTGAACATCAGGACGTTGGTCTCTCGCCAGAATCGCGCGATGAAGGAGACGTACCTGGCGTCCGCGTGGCGAACCGACGCGCCTCTCAACGACCTGCCGTCGACGATGGTTGCTGCAAGCGGGCTCGCCGGCCTCTCGACCGTGGGTGACCGCGACGGAGCCTTGCTCGGATTCACCGAGAACGACCGCCAGCCCGCCTACATGTCGCCCACCGCGGCCGCCGACGAAGACTCCTTGCCCATCGGGGTCGTCGTCGGACAGTCAGGCAGCGGGAAGAGTCTGACCATGCTCTACCTGGCGGACCAGTTCGCGCGCATCAAGACGGCCAATGGTGAGCGCACGCCGGTCATCATCATCGACCCGAAAGCCGGCAGCGACCACAGCGCCGTCGTCGAGGCGGCGGGTGGCAGCGTGTCGAGCCTGGACGACCTCTTGTCGGCCGACGGGATCTTCGATCCTCTGCGCTTCTCCAAATTGCGGGGTTCCGGGGCGGAGCTCGCGGCGAGCATGTTGATGTCGATCAACCCGTGGGGCGATGACGTTCGCAACTACGAAATGCCGGTGCAGCGAGCAATCGCGTATGGCGTAGACCGCGGAGCTGACTGCATTGGCGCGGCTTTGACGATCGCACGTGACGACGGCGTCGCGCCAAAGGAGATGGTCGACAAGGTCCTCGATCTCGCCATCTCCTCGCCGATGTTCCGGGCGTGCGTGGGAAGCCACAACGGCGGCCAGAGCCTTCGGGCATCCGAGGGCATCACCCTCATCAAGGTCGGTGACGCCACCCTCGACCTCCCGGCGCCGGGTACGTTCGCGAATGAAGTCAACCTCAACCAGCGCGTCGCCCTGGCGCTCGTGCGGATGATGGTCTTCGGTTCTGCCTCGGCGCTCGCCATGCGCTCCGGCGTTCTCATGCTCGACGAAGCGTGGGTCATGCTCGGTGCGGGACGCAGCGAAATGGAGCGCCTCGGTCGACTTGCTCGAAGCCAGCAGGTGTACCCGATGCTGTTCACGCAGCGGATCACCGACGCCCTGGACGCCGGACTCGCCGGCTACATCTCACGTGGCCTCATCTTGCCGATCCAAGACGTGGACGAAGCGTTGGCCGCCAACGAGATGTTCAAGCTCGAGCCGACACCGGAACGGATGGATCGGATTACCGCAAAGGCGACACTCGGTTCATCGGCCAACGAAATCGGCACGGCACCGAACTGGAATTCGATGCGAGCCTTGCGCGACCCGATCACGGGTCAGGTCTTGCGCGGGGCAATCGGAATCTATGTCGACCTCGCCGGCCGCGCGGTTCCGGTCGAGATTCGCCTGCCCGATGAGTTCTTGAAGATGTCGTCGACAAACCCCGAGGACATCCGCCGTCGACTCTCCGAGCGGGCCGCCGCCGGAACGGCACGATAGCCCGTGGGTCTCATCGTGATCATGATCGTCGGACTGATCTTCTTGGCGCTCTTCATCAAAGATCACTTCTGGTCGATCCTCGGCGTCGGCGTTACGTTCTTTGTTCTCTACGAAGCGCTGCGCTTGACTCACTCGCTCTGAGCGAGTTCGCTACGGCCCCGTGTAGGTGTTGGTGAAGCCGTCAGCCGCTGTGTTCGTCGGGGCGGCGAGTGTTTCGCCATTCTGAACGATGCCCCATTCCTCAGCGGGCGTCAACGACCACGACGTGAAACTGCTTTCCATGTCGCTGAAGGTCACTGAGCCGAAGTTGGCAAGGGGGTAAAGCGGACCACCGGGATTGGCAGAACCCTCTTCTGTGTCCTCCACGATCCATTCGGCTGTATAGGCGCCGTAATAGTGGTATCCCGCGGCGTTACCTTGTTCCGTGAAGGTGATCGTGCCACTTTCCGTTGCCCCACACCCCACGCGTCACCAGTAACCATGAGTGCCGAGAGCCCGGTGTCTAAGTCGAATACGAGTGTCTCCCAAGCACCGTCAGATAACTCGAAGACGAATGCCTGCATTTGTTCGCCGGGCGCCACCGGAAAGTCCGTGAACTCCTCCTCGTGATTGGGTGTGGCAGGAACGATCTCCCACCACGCGGTGTCTTGCTGAATGCCGTTTGCGCAGTTGTCCGCGATGCCGGTTTGAAGAAGGGCCCCCGACGAGCCAGGGTTTCCGATACCGACCCAGGTTGATGAGTCGGCGTTTGGGGTGTCCGAGCAGTTCAGGGTCGGCACGGTCCAGTCACCACTGACGTCGGTGACCAACTCGCCGCTCGATGGCACGACGTAACCGGACCAGTTCGGGGACGGATTATCGAACTGAGGAGTCAGGGCGGCCGGCGCTGACTCGACCAGCGTTTGCATCGACGTCGCCGACTGGCCATCTGAGTTGGTAGCAGTAAACGTGAACGTCCATTGCTTCGCGGCTGTCGAGGAAGGGACGCTGTCATCGTAGGTTCCATTGCAGCTAGCTGGCTCCGTTGCGCTCGCCCAGATCGACGGCGACGACGTTAGTGAGCAACTCGTCGCGTTTTCTGATGAATATGTGAGTGTCACTACGCCGCCTGCGGAAGTGATGGTGTTCGAGCTCAGAGCGAGCGCGTCCGTCGGGGCAGGCGTTGACGTTACGGGTGGCGTGGAACCCGATGGCGGCGTCGTGGATGCGATGAGCTTGAAGACGGAGCGAATCTGTGCGTTCCACTGCGCCCATGTCATTTGGTACGTCGTTCCTTGGAATACGACGAGCGGTCCCTTGGGCGTGTAGCCGTCCGCGATCATGATGCCCGTCCCCGCGCCGAACTTTTTGACGCCTATGAAGGCTGGAGCTGGCGTGAAGTCATCGGCGATAACCGCCCAGTGAGCGTCCACGGCGCTTTCCACGCTCGACTTACCCTTGCTGATTGCCGTCTCGCTGGAGAGGTAGTCGCCATCGATTCCCGACGTCTTCCAGTACGTCCAGAGGGGCTGGGGATTCGTGAGGTCGCCCGAGAGGGTCTGTCCCACCGCTGTGAAGTCGGTCTCCAACATCGACGGACTCGGGGTCACGCCGTCGGCGATTCGCTCAAAGTCCGCGGCCGAGACGAAGTAGCAGTTGTCGTCAGAACAGACGTTGTCATAGTTGGTGAAGTGATCGCGCACTGGTCCGATGTAGCACTGGGATCGCGGGAGCGAGCCGCAGAGCTCGAGTCCGGGGACTCCATAGTGAACGGTCGTGGCGCCTGCGACTGATGGGATGATCGAAACCGCCGCGACAACGACGCCCGCAAGCACTACCGCAAGTCGCAGCCTCCTCATCACGATGAATCTACTTTGGTTAGCTCAATCCCTCATCCATCGTGCAGACGTCGTTCCACGACCCGGCGAATCGATGCCCATTGGCGGCGAAGAGCCGCAACGCAAAGTGGTCTTGCACTCTGACGGACGCTTCACCCGGTACACCGGTCATCCCGAGTTCATGCCAGGTGACGGTCTCGATGCCGTAGGCGCCGGACGTCTGGTGATAGTTGTCATGAGATTCCGCATTGCGGATACAGGACCAGTCGAGGGTGTTGGTCGATCTCGCGTCGGCGGCGAAGTTGCCATTGAAGTCACCCGTGTTGTTATCGACGAGCTCCGCAGTGATCGCGGCGTGGGCTTCGACTGCTCGCGCGACACTCGTCACCATCGCTCGTGGAAACGACTGAACCAACGGCACGTTCAAGGTCGTTACGGGTGCAGCCGACGCGCAAGGGGCGGGTGCGAGCAGCATCGCGAGGCACGCGACGAGTCCAAGGATTAGCGGCTTGGACTCGTACGCAGTACGACGCGTGACAGAGGTTTCCGACGAACATCTCACACCAATTACATGCCCCGAGCCAGGGAAAGTCGTCCCGCAGGAGTCAGAAGTCCTTATGTCACTTGGCTTTTTGAGAACCGCTCCACAACACCCCACTGAATGAGGGGCTCGGTACATAGATCAAACGATGGATAAATCCTTCGCTCACCTCCACACGCACTCGTCACACAGCGTGCGCGACTCGATCGCGCGCCCGGACGATCTGTTTGCGGCCGCGGCGGAGGACGGACAGTCGGCGCTCGCCATCACCGACCACGGGAACTTGAGCGGTCTCTACGTCGCCCACAAGGACGCAAAGAAGCACGGCGTCAAGCTCATCGCGGGTCTCGAGGCGTACATGGCGATCGAGGATGGCGAGGCGAACGCTCGACTCCGACGAGAGTCAGTCACCAAGCCGATGTTCGAAGAGGACGGCGTGGCCGTAGAAGGCGACGGCGGGGAAGCGAAGTACAACCACCTGACCTTGCTTGCAGCCTCGGCCGAAGGGCTCTCGAACCTCATGAGGCTGTCGGCACTCGCGAACGAAGGCGATGCCTTCTGGTCGAAGCCGCGCATGGACCTCACGATCCTCGCCGAGCACTCAGAAGGGAATTATCGGGCTTTCTGGGTGCCTTGGGGGTGCGGTCAAAAGTCGGCTTGCCGCCGGCGACATCGAGGGAGCGAACGCCGCGGCTGCGAGCATGGTTTCGATCTTCGGCGCGGATAATTTCTTCATCGAGGTGATGTCTCACGGCATTGCCCAAGAGGACGCACTGAACGACAGACCTCTTGGCGATCGCCAAGCGATTCGGACTGCGCGTTGTGGCGACGAACGACTCGCACTTCACTCACGAGGGGACGCTCACGCGCACGACGCCTGGCTCTGCGGTGCGTCGAAGCCGGTGAAGACACTCGATGATCCGACTCGCTGGCGTTTCACGGCTGCGGCTATCACCTTCGCACTGCTGCAGAGATGCGTGCGCTCTTCGACGACCAGCTCGGATTCGAGGATGCGTGCGACAACACGCTCCTCATTGCTGAGCGCGCGACCGGGTACGAGATGTTCCCAAAGCACGGACTGCGCATCCCGGTCTTCGCCCCCGAGAGCGATCGCTCCGCCGACGACCTGCTCTACGAGAAGGTGAAGGAGGGCGCCAAGCGCCGCTACGGCTCGCCGACTGCCCGGCCGAGGTGCGCGAACGCCTCCGCTACGAACTCGACATCATCTCCAACGCCGGACTCTCTGACTACTTCTTGATCGTCGCCGACATGATCGACTGGGCGAAGGCTCGGGGTATCCGCGTCGGTCCGGGCCGTGGTTCGGCGGCGGGCTCGTGCGTGTCGTATTGCATGGGCATCATCGCGATCGACCCGCTGGCTCACGGGCTCTTGTTCGAGCGATTCCTCAACCCGACCCGCAACAAGATGCCCGACATCGACACCGACTTCGAGCAGGGCCGGCGCCAGGAGGTCGTTCACTACCTCGTCGAGCGCTGGGGCAAGAACTCGGTGGCGCTCATCGGAACGCTCGGCTACTCGCTCTCCAAGAACTCGCTGCGTGTCGCGGGCAAAGTGCTCGACAAGGGCAAGATCGGAGAAGATCTCGCTGACCAAGTGCCGACGATGGGCGATGGCAAGACAGCGACGCTCTCGCTGCTGACCAACCAGAAGTTCGCACCCGGCGAGGGCTTCAGGAGCGTCGCGAAGAATCCTGAAGCGGATGGGATCATCGACCTCGCGACTCGCTTTGAGGGCGTGGTTAACACCGAATCGATCCACCCCTGCGGCATCGTGATCGGTGACGAGCTGCTGCTCGGCCAGATTCCCCTTCGCAGTGACCGACGAGCAGAAGACAGCGGAGGGACTGCGGGATGGGTGGCTGAGTTCGACGGCAGCGCGCTCGAAGACCTCGGCTATCTGAAGATGGACGTGCTCGGCATTCTCACCCTCGACGTGATCGAGGCGACCATTTGTGAGATCGAGCGCCGTCATGGTCATCGCATCGGGGACGACGAGATCGCGGATGACGGTTCGGAGTCAGCGAAGAAGGCTTGGGCGGTCATCGGAAGTGGCAAGACTGAGGGGGTCTTCCAACTCGAGTGCGTGTCGGCTAAAACCCTCGTTGGCGGTCGCAGGATCGAGTCGCTTTATCGACGCCAAGAAGCCGGGGATGCCATCAAGACGTTGAATTCTGCCCACTTTGACGAGGGGCGTTGGCACCGGAACCAGGTGATCAAGATCGTTCATACCGGAACCAAGAAGGTGAGGCGCCTCAGGACGGAATCCAATCGCTTTATCGACGCAACGCCCGGTCACAGGTTTATGACCGAAGATCGTGGCTGGGTTGAGTTGAAGGATCTCGTGGTCGGCGATCGTGTTCTCGTCGACACGGGCGCCAAGACGCTTATCTATCGCGAGTGCAGTGATTGCGGAGTTCAGATTGACTCAGAACAGAACAACAAGCCAACCAGGTGCTACCGATGCTCTGCGCGATTCCATTCCAATCCCTCGAAGCCCGGAGTGGGCGAGAAGATCTCCGCTTCAACGAGAACTGCATTTGCGGAAGGTCGCAAGTCGTCTTGGAATGAAGGGCTGACTGCCGAGACATCGTCAAAACTTGCCGAGACGGGGCGCAAGATAGGCGAAGCGAACGCTGGCGTGTCTCTGGTCGAGAAGGTGGGGGCGGCGCGAGCTGCGGAACTTACCGAATTCCACTCACGGCGCATGTCGGGTCGTGGTAATCACATGTTTGGCAGGAAGCCACCTCACGCCAAGGGCGGCTATCGAGAAGACATCGGCCATTACGTCCGTTCATCATGGGAAGCGGACTACGCCAGAGTTTTGAAGTTGCTCGAAGAAGACTACGAGTACGAGAAGTATTCGTTTGAGCTGGTACTGGCCGACGGGCGCGAGGTTACGTACACCCCAGACTTCTACCTGCCCAGTCGCGATCTCTTTGTGGAGATCAAGGGCTTCATGCGATATGACGACCAGTTGAAGATCGACGCCTTCGAACTGGCTCACCCCGATAAGCACCTTGAGGTAATCAGCAAGACCAAGTTTGCGGAACTACAGATGTCCTATCAGGACCTCGTCGCCTGGGAGTGCCCTTCACTGCCACCTCGCGCAGAGTGGGAGAGCGTCGCTCAAATTTCTGATTTGGGAGAGGAAGAAACTTACGACGTCCAAATGACCGCCCCGGCACACAATTACACGGCCAACGGATTCGTAGTTCACAATTCCGGTGGGATGCAAGAACTCGCTCGACGGCTTCGTCCTCAGTCGGTAGACGAACTCGGCGCACTCATCGCTCTCTACCGTCCAGGCCCTCTCGGCATCGGTATGCACGACATGTACGCGAACCGCAAGGCGGGAATCGAAGAGGTCAGTTACGACATATTCACGAAGAACGCCGCCGAGGTGGCGGTCATTCGCGGCGTGATGGACGAGACGCTCGCTGTAATGGTCTATCAAGAGCAGTTGCTGAAGATCGCTGAACTCGTCGCCGGCTTCAACCCGCCCGAGCGAGACAACCTGCTGCGCGCGATCGGCAAAAAGAACCGCGAGCAGATGGACCGTTCCGGTGAGCTCTTCGTTGCCGGCGCGCAGTCGGATCGCGACATGGATGGCAACAACAAGTTGGCGTTCTCGGAGCAGACAGCAGAGAACCTCTGGGAGGCGATGAAGTCGGCCGGCGAGTACTCGTTCAACAAGTCGCACTCGATCGGCTACGCGCGTCTTTCCTTCATCACCGCGTGGCTCAAGGCGAACTATCCGGCTGAGTTCGCTGCTGGCTGGCTCGCCCGCGCCGACAACCAGGAGAAGCGCCTGGCCTTTCTTGCGACGCTGATGGAAGAAGGCGTCACGTTGCGCCACCCAGACGTCAACGCGAGCGCCGTCGATCCCACCGTCGACTATGACGGAGCAGTCCTGCTCGGTCTTGGCAAGATTCGTGACGTCGGCTCCGTCGGTGAAGCGATCGTCGCCGAACGCGAGCGCAACGGCCCCTTCACTTCGCTGGTCGACATCGCTTCACGTGTGAAGGTGTCTGAAGCGGCTCGTCGGGTATCGATCACGGCGCTTCGGGCTCTGATCGAGGCTGGAGCGTGCGACTCATTCGGTTCTCGCAAGGGAATGTTTGAAGCGATCGAGGCCCTCCGCAAGAAGCCCAACACGCTCGTCTCTAACGATGAGTGGGGATTGCTCGAGAAGACGGTCCGCGAGCGTCAGCGCCTCGGTGTGCTCGTCTCAGAGAATCCGCTCGTTTCCTTCCGCGATCAGATCAAGACTTGGCGGTCGCCGACGCACCCACACCAGAAGCCAGTGCCCTTGCACAAGCTGCCGGGTGGCGGCCAGGTGCAAACGATCGGCGTCGTCACCTCATTCGAGATCAAGAAGCGCAAGACCCGATTCGCGAAGATGACGCTCGCCGGCACGAAGTCAACCGTCGAGTGCATTATGTGGAGTTCCACTCTGGACCGACTGGAGCGAGACGACGAGATCCCGTCCATTGGCGACATCGTCGGCGTTGACGCGAACGTGCAAGAGAAGACGCCGTTCAGAGTCGATGACGAAGGAGATGACGCCGAAGAGATCGTCGCGGTCAAGGAGCTCGTCGTCAACGCAATCTGGTCAGAAGAGATCGAAGACCTCGTCGACAACTCGGCGACGGAGACATTCACTTCGCACTCGAATCAGGGAACGATGTGGGACCAGGCCGGCGAAGAGTCGTCGTCGCTCCGCCGCCGCCGTGAAGGACGAGCTGAGATCGGAGCGAACCTGTGCTCGCCAGGTCGACGACGACGGGCATTTCGATCCGGGCGACGGCTTCGAAGTGGAGGGCATAGACGAATACGACGGAGATGATGGCTTTGACTACCCGCCTGCGGCTGCCAAGAGACCAGTACTTGACGACGACGAATCTCATACGATCCCCAACGGGCAACGACGACATCCGCGCGGCGCTCCCTGAATATCAGGGACGGCGTTACACCGGTCGACACGTTTCTGATGGCATTTGGCCTCGGAGGGCTCGTCGGCAAAGTGCCGACTGATTTGGACCTCGGCACATAGATATCAGAGGGGCAAATGGCTCCTTGAAGTACACGCAGCTCATTGTGAGCAGAACAGGAATCACCATGAATAACGTTTCATTTGTTGGGAATTTGACCAGCGACCCAAGGTTCGTTTCCCCCGATAGCGGCACGGCTCGTGCGACGTTCAGCATCGCGGTCAACGAGGGCCAGGGCGATGACGAGAAGACTCACTTCATCAACGTCACCGCCTTCGGGACGCTCGCCGAGAACATCGACGACAGCCTCAAGAAGGGTCAGCGCGTCGTGGTGATTGGCCGCTTCAACACCTACGCCAAGGAAGTCGAAATCGACGGCGAGGGCAAGACCCTGACGATGCTGAGCATTACGGCGTCGGCTGTTGGTCCTGACCTTCGCTGGGCGACTGCTGAGGTGACGAAGGTTGCCAGCAAGGGAAAAGGCGGCGACGAGGCGGGTTCTGGTCGCGCCTCGGACTCGCGATCGAAGTCCTCTTCGGCTCAGAAGAGCAAGCCAGCGGCGAATGATGACAGCGACGACTTCTAGTCGCTGCTAACCGTGACCGCCGTCTCGTTCATCGCGCAACTCTCTGTTGGTGGGACCTCCTTGCCACCGAAGGACGTTGGGGTGGACGGGACGGCGGTCCTTTCGCTTAAGAGGCCGAAGTGAGTAATAGGGACCACGACGGAGACCCGTTCGAGGAGTTCGCGCCTCGCGACCAAGGGTTCAGCCTGCTGCGCACGAAGGGCCAAACGATCGCGTGGTACGCCCGCAGCGCGGCCATTCCGGTGCTCGTAGGGGTGTTGGTCCTCGCAGTCGCGGCCCACGCTGTCGACCACCCCAAGACCCCGAAGGCTGCGGCATCCACAACGACGACTGCCGCACCGACCACTACGACCACCAAAGCCTCGGTCACGACGACCACGAAGCCCCGCATCAAGAAGAAGCACACCGCTCCGACCACGACGACGACCACGCAACCAAAGCATGTCGTAACGACTACGACCCAACCCGCGTCGACTACGACGACGACGACGGCAGTGCGTCCCCCAGTCACCACGACCACGCTGCGTCCCGTGACGACAACGACGAAGCCTCCGACCACGACAACCACGGCGCCCAAGCAAACCAGCTACACCGTGAAGTTCACCTGCGCAGGGGGCGAGACTGTGACCGTCAGCGGCACGGGTCCGTCGGCGTCCAACTCGCTCTCGGTGATCGGACCGATCGACAACTTCGCCAGCGGTCAGACCGCAACCGTTTCGTTCACCGCCGTTGCTGGCACCTACGTCGCCACGGACCAGGATGCGAGTGGCGGCGCGTACGTGAACTACATCTCGTCGAGTGGCGGAACGGCCTGCTCTTGAGTCACCTCGTCATCGCCCTCGGAATGTTTGTTGCGCTGGTCGTCATCGCTCGCGGTACGCGCCACGCCACGATCCAAAAAGACCCTCAACGAAACTTCACGGTGGCACAGCGAGCGGAAGGTTTCGCACGCGCAGGCAATCGATGCGAGCACTTCAACGTCTTCGGTCGTCGCTGCCCTTCGGCACCTGCGCACGGCGATCACCACTACCCCCACTCGAAGGGCGGATCGACCTCTCTGTCGAACTTCGTTGCCCTCTGTGCCCGCCACAACTTGCTGAAGTCGAACCGCGTTCCGAGTCAGTTCGCGACGCGTCGACTCGAGCGCCGGCGTCAGTCGTACTTCCCTCCGGGGGTGCGAACAGACATCGTTTGGCGCGTCGGAGCTCGTCGATAGCGGAGTGCCCGCATTAACGCGCATGTCGTAGCCATTCATCAGTGATGGCAGGTTTTCCCCAAAATGGGGTCCGGTTTTCCCCAGGATTTAGGCTTCACAACCAGGAATATCGCCTTCGGGCTCGTACTTTTCAACACGTACACGTACACGTGGTGGCGTACGTACACGTGTCGGTCACTCGACGATTTTGGTCGATAGATCTCGCCGAACGATATTCCGTAACGCGATTACGTAATGACCTTCTGATCAGCCGTGTTAGGTTCGGCGCGTCCATGCAGCACCTAACGGAAGGGATTTGCATGAAGGCCGTACTCCCAATCATCATCCTGGCGATCATCGCGTTCGTCATCTATCGAGCTGTGAAGGCGAGCAAGGACGAGACGTCTGAGGAGCGCACGATCAAGTCGCTGCCGCCGACAATCCAGCACACGGTGAGCCAGATGGACCCTATGTCGCAGAACGCATTCTTCAATGAATTTCAGAAGAAACGGAAGAAGCTCTCGGTCGCCTACGTCCTCTGGCTGTTTGGATTTCACTACCTCTATCTCGGCAAAGTCGGTTTGTTCTTCGCGTATTGGTTGACGGCTGGTGGCCTCGGTATCTGGGCCATCGCGGACTTGTTTCGGATGCCAAGCATTGTGCGAAGTGCGAACGAAGGAAACGCGCGGGACGCACTTCAGACCCTCGCGATCGGGAATCAGTTCAAGGCGAATCCAGCCACGCCGCAGTAGCTCGTCGGCGCTCCACGTCGGCGTCGGCGCGATGATGTTCAGGTACACGTGTACGTACACGTGTCGGTGGTGGTGTACGTTGGTGATCCCATGAAAGTGCTCTCGGTAGTCAACAAAAAGGGTGGAGCCGGAAAAACGACGCTCGCGGTCGGTTTGGCGGCCTGTTTGCCGGGTCGAGTTGGCCTCATCGACCTCGACGAAAACGGATCGGCGACGCGTTGGATGGAAGACCTCGACCTCTTCGACGTGGCTGCGGGAAGCGTCGACAACATCCAGTCGGTCGTGCCAACCTTGGCCGACGAATACGACTGGCTGGTGCTCGATACGCCCCCGAATGATGGCAAGGCGATCACCGCGACGGCTTCGATCGCCGACCTCATTTTGATCCCGCTCGCGCCCTCTCCGCTCGAGGCGGACCAGCTCCCAGACACGCTCTCGCTGATCCCCGAAGACCGTCCGTACATCGTCGTGCCTTCGCGAGTTCGGATCTCCACGCTGGCCGGAAAGTCCATGCGCGAGATGTGCGAAGCCGGTGGCCATCCGGTCACGACGTCGGTCTTGCCGCTCTCGGAGCGCATCGTCCAGTCGTTCGGATCGACACCCATCCGACTCACGTTTCGACCACTGGCTGAGGAGATCGTCGCCTACGTGGAGAGGATGAACCAATGACCAAACCAGAGCGAGAGAACAAGCTCAAGGAGCGTCTTGCGGATGCCGGCAGAGTCAGGCGCACACCTGTCGAGGCATGCGGCCGACCGAAGAGGCTCCGGTGAACATGCCGCGCCTCCGGCCCACGTTCCCGCGCCGGCGCCGCAGGTGATGACGAAGTTGCCTTGGGACGTTGTGATGCAGCGGTGGACTACCTACGTTGACCGAGACGTCTTGCTCCGACTCCACGCGTTCGCCAGAAAACTGGCGTCTCGCGTTCCCAAATCGTGAGCGAGGGGATCGCTATGTGGTTGCGGGAGAACGGCGGGGGATAGCGACCGACTGGCGCTCCAGGGCCCGGTAGACCGTCCCGCGCCCGACGCCGAAGAGTTCCATCAGTTCAGCGATGGTGTGGTTGCCTTCGGCATGAAGAAGTGCAAGATGAGCCTCTTGCTTCGAGTTGAGTTTGGGCTGCTTGCCGCGAAGCCGGCCGCGCGCCTTGGCGAGCTTCATCCCCTCGCGGGTGCGCATCCGAATGAGATCTGACTCGAACTCGGCGACCATCGCGAGCACGTTGAAGAGGAGACGTCCGACCGGATCGTTCGGATCGTGGACCGAGCCACCGAGGTTCAACTTCACGCCCCGCTTCGTGAGCTCGTCGACAATGTTGCGCGCGTCGGGGACAGATCGGGCGAGCCGGTCGAGTTTGGTGACGACGAGGGTGTCGCCCTCTCGACAGGCGGCGAGGGCCTCGCGCAATGCCGGTCGATCGCGGTTGGTGCCGGTGAGCCCGTGGTCGGCGTAGATGCGCTCGGTCTCGACTCCCATCGCTATCAACGCTTCGCGCTGAACGGTGAGGTCTTGGTCCTCAGTCGAGCATCGCGCGTAGCCAATTAGCAAGGACATGCGTAAAGCGTACCGTTAGAGGTGCCTTTCGAGAGATTTAATCGGACTACTCATACGGAACAACTCAAGGCCTTTTGCGGCCTCGATCAGCGTCCCGAATAGAAACGTCCCGTTAGACGAACCCCTTACGGGCGACAGTCAACGACGTGAGAAAAAGAAGAAGTTTGGTGATCGCCCTCGCGATCTCCCATCTAAAGAGACATGGGCATCTCCACTCAGACACGTCAGCCGAGGGGAACTTCGAGCGGCGGACAGTTCGCGACCGCAGTCAACCCGGAGCCGACGCTCGATCTCCGCAACGTTGGCGAGATTGTCTCTGACTCGCGGCCGCTTCACGAACGGTCCGTCAACGACGCCTGGCGAATGGAGTGGTGATGGCGGATCGGAAGAGACAGCCAAAGGGCATGTCGACCGGCGGGCAGTTCGCGCCGGACGTCAACACAGAGTCGACCGTGCTTCTCGCCGGCGAGACGAGCCGGCGAAACGCGTGACGCAACCCGAGCAAGAGGACCGACTTCACTCGTCGCTCACGAGAGGTGGGAGGACCCTCTCGACCGAAGAGGCCGAGGACGCGCGAGGATCGTGCGGCCGCACCGACGAGAGCGTCTGGCTGCGACTCGGCGACGGTCGCACGGTCATCGTCCGCGACGGACTTCTGGCTTTGGAGCGAGGACGCGGTCGAGATGAAGCCCTCTCAGAGCCGCGTTCCCGTACGTACGTCAACCCGAACTCGGACCGGACGATGGCGGAGCGAGAGCAAGTCGTCCGCGACATCGAGAGAGACGTCGCTGACCTCAAAACGAAGATCGAGTCTACATCGCCTCCGACGACTGGGAAGACGGATCCGAGCACGAAGAGGTGCTCATTGCACGCGCAGGAAGCTCGTCAGCCACCAGAAGGCGATCATTGAGCAGTACCGAGCCGAAGAGAGCTCGTTCGATCTCGAGGCGGCAGTCGCAGAACGCGTGATCGCGACTATCGAGGCTGACGCTCAAGCGGACATGACGCACGAAGAAGCGAACCGTGTCGAGGAGCTCGTCCACACGTACTTCAAGGGTGATCCATCGGACATCTTTGAAAACGGTCTTGGCCAGCTACTCGACAGAGGAAGCCGACATCTTCATGCAGCAGAGAAAGAACGAACTCGCCGAGATTGTCGGGGAGGACGACTGATGGCTGACCAGAATCGTGAACCCAAAGGAACGTCGACGGGCGGACAGTTCGCCGCCTCATCGAATCCAGAGGCCACGGCGCTGATACTCGAAGGCGCTGACGGAACGGGCGTGACGGTTGCCGTTTCGCGCCAAATTGATCTCACCGAGCCGTTCTCCATTGAAGATGCGAGATCGCAGATCGCGCTCCTCAACTCAGAAGTCGAGGAGGTGTACGAGCTGAAGGCGAGCCGTGAAGACGGTGGCGGCGACACACTCGACGAACTGATCGACGAGGGTGAGTTGCTTGTCGTTCTGAAGAATTCCATCATCAGGAAGCAAGATGAGATCATCGCGGCGCAGCAACGCGAACTCGTCCGAGTACGCGCCTCCCAGAGTTCATTCGACCTCGAAGGGAGCATGGCCGGTCGCATCTGCGAGCGCATCGGTCCTCTCTACGACGACTCCCATCAGTACAACGAAGCGGTCGAGAAGGTCCGTGCAGTCATCGGTGATTGGTCACCTGACTACGAGACCTTTGACGACGCGATTGGAGACGAGGCCTCGGAGGTCATGCGAGAGAAGCGCGACGAGCTCGTCGCCATCTTCGGGGAGTTCGACTGGTGAGCGGCAACCAAGCACGTCAACCAAAGGGAGCGACAACGGGCGGTCAGTTCGTCGCGATGAACAATTCTGAGTCGACACTCGATCTGACAACCTCGATCGACTTTCAGGAGAACGACTGGGTGGTCACTCCTGAAGGACGTGTCGACCGTATCGCCACGATCTACCCACCAGGTGACGCCGACTCAGTGACCGGCTATCGCCTGGTTCACTTCAACGACGAGGTGTACGAAGCGTCGCAACTGCGCCGCGCGGATTCCGTCGACGAAGGGTCAGAACCCCTTGACCTGACTCAGCCGGTGAAGACCAACGCTGAAGCGGTCGCGTGGTGTGAGGCGGAGCTCGAGAGGATCACCCAGGAGTACTCCGACATGGTGGACGCCGGCAAGTCCGAGACGCCCGAAGCCTGGGATCTGCGCGACAGCATCGAGGAACTTCGTGACCAGCTCGTCGACCACCAGCGCGATCTCATCTCCGAGCAGCGAGAAGAACTCGAACGCCGGCAGGATCACTTCGACGTCGAAGAGAAGATATTTGACAACGTTTGCGCTCACATCGAAATCAGACGCCTGAAACATCTCGAGAAGATGAGAGGCGTTGATTGGCGCAATGGCGATGAATCGGACATCAACTATGACGAAAGCAGGGAGGTTCGCGATCTCGTCGATCGCCACCTGCAAACCACTGGCATCAGTGGCGAATCTCGCGAAGCGCTCGCCGAGGTCGCGGAACGAGAGACGCAGACGATCCTCGAAAGCCTCGACTTCGGCGATCTCGACTTTCACTACAACCCGGAGGGGTACGAAGAGGAGAATGAATGATGACCATGGATCAAAAACGTGAGCCCAAGGGAGCATCCAACGGCGGGCAGTTCGCTCCGGACGTCAACCCTGAGTCGACCGTCATACTCGCCCAGATCGCGCCGCGGGACGAGACAGCGCGGTTACAGAGCGACGCGTATCTGGAGAAGTTTGCTGAGGACGCGAACAGCAACCTCGACAACTGGCTCGACGCGAAAGCGGACGCTGACGAAGATTGGAACGAGTGGACGATGGCCGACGCTCTCACTTTCATGGAGAACCTCGAGTCCCTTATTCGCAATCGCAAGAACGCTCTCCTCGAGGACGTTCGTAAAGCCGAGATGAAGAAGATCGCCGGCGCGGGGTAGGTCACCGAAAGTTCTGGAGGGTTAAGCCCAGAAGAAGCCATCTTGCCGTCGGGGGAGTCCGCCTCAGCTATCTCGACGGCGAGACGGCGAAGCGAATGTGGTGATCTAGCGGCCCTTCTCCCATCTATACAGGTATGAGCACAGACCAGTTGCGCCAGCCCAAGGGCGTGTCGACCGGCGGACAGTTCGCTGCGACGACTAACCCAGAGTCCACCATTGATCTCGTCGAGATCACCATTGATTCGTCCGGTGCCACGGTGACGATCAACGCAGCAGGCGATCGGCGATGGAAGTTGAACGGACGTCTGCACCGCGTCGACGGACCGGCGCTCGAGACCGGTGGCGACAAGTACTGGTATCAGAACGACCGTCTCCACCGCGTCGACGGACCCGCGATTGAGTGGAAGAGCGGCGCGTTCGCCTGGTATCTCAACGGGCGCTGCCACCGCGCCGACGGACCAGCTCACGTACGTGAGGACGGCACAAAGGAATGGTGGACCGACGGCGTCCTCGACCGCGAAGATGGGCCGGCCGTTAAGTGGGCAGACGGGACAAACGAGTGGTGGGGCCACGGCCACCTCTTTCGAATCGAACGCAAGGACGGCACGTCGACTTCGTTCGACGGTGTGTCACAGGCCGAGGTCGAAGAGAACCAAGACGAGTACGTATGACCGACGTCAACCGTCAGCCGAAGGGAACGTCCGCCGGCGGTCAGTTCGCGCCGAGCATGAACACCGAGTCGACGGTCGTGATCTCTGATACCCGCTCGTACGAGCCGCTTCCCAACGTCGGGACCATCTATCAGCCGAGCGGTCCCGAAGTCGTGGATTGGGTCAACGGAGACTTCGACGGAGACGTTGTGATGCAGGTGTGGAACGAATCCGACTGCGTCGACCCGCGCACCGACTGGGAAGGATGGGAGCCCAAGGCGATCGCGCAGTTGCTCAGCGAACGATCGCCGGGCAAGACCGAGTTCGACGTGGGCGACATGGAGGAGATCTTCATCGCGCCTGACTCCGACGTCGGCATGATCGCGTTTCGGCCCGGCATGGACAGCATCGATCTGCTCAACGCAATCGAGAAGGAGCTCGCGCAATGAGCACTGATCAGAAGCGCCAGCCAAAGGGCATTCCCGTTGGCGGCCAGTTCGCGCCGGACATCAATGCCGAGTCAACCCTCGTGCTTTGCGAAGTTGAGTCCGAAGTGCCGGCGACAGAGCACGGCGACGTCAGCCATATTCACGGCGGCTCGCGCACGCCGTGGGGAGTCGCGCAGACGGTCAATCACTTTGCGCCCGGCGTGGTTGAAGTCAGTTGTGCTCAGCACGGCGGGATCAAGCTCTCGCCCGAACGGAACGCGCTTGTTCCTCGCCCTCTCCGCAAAGCCTCTGGATGGTACGAGGAGGACTGCGAATGGGCGATCGTTGCGATGACTCACCCAGAGGCGTTCGCGCGATCTGATCGGAAAGCAGAAGAGGTACGCGAACGCGCCGAGCGAACCGTCATCGATTGGTTCCCGATGGAGTACGAGCGCGCCTTCGACAAAGCGCTGATTGTCGGCGCTTCGCGGACGAAGGACCGCAATGTCTGGCACGCCATCCATGCCGACGACGAGATCGCGGTTTCCGCTCGAGGCTATGGAGACGACGTGCCAGACGGCATGGTCGTGGTGACCGTGTGCCGCGGTGGACGGGGCGAGCGCGGCGAGAACCTCGAGCACAGTCGCGACGTCCTGGTGCCGAAAGAGGACTACCACAACCCCGACCTGCGTCAGCCACTCGGTAGGCACGAGGGCTCCTTCATCGTTGATCCTGCGAAGAACTACCAGAACGTCACGCCGCCTCCGAAGCCTCCTAAACGACCTCGTCAGCGTTACCGCTACGTCAACGTTGCGGCCTACGAGTACGGCAGCAAGAACGCCGAACTCGTTCGGACTGGTCTGAATAAGAGATTCCGTCGGGAAGACGGAACGGTCGAGTCAGTGCACGACATCATTCTGCGCGGCGGCATCGTCGGTAAGTCATCGATCTCCAAGGGGAACGGTCGACGCACGTACTACCTCCAGAACGCGAGCGAGGACGAAGGTCAGCCTGGTGCAATCACGTACGCGCTGGAGGTCCCCAAGGCGCTGTGGGACGTAGTGGACGCGCCGGCGACGTAACGAGAGGAGCGGCGATGAGTCAGAAACGTCAACCGAAGGGCGTGCGGATCGGCGGCCAATTCGCCGCGAGCGCGAACCCCGAGTCGACCGTCACTCTTACGGGCGACGTCGCGACGGTTAAGAAGTCCGACCTCGTGATGGCTGAGTTGTCAGCCGGGGTAAGGGCACTCACCGAGTCCGGGAAGTGGCAGGCGTATCTCGACACGCAGAGCAAATTCCATTCCTATAGTATTGGCAACGCTCTGCTCATCGCACTGCAAAACCCCGACGCCACTCGCGTCGCCGGCTACCGGAAGTGGCAAGAGCTCGGACGCCAAGTGCGCAAGGGCGAGCACGGCATGTCCATCCTCGCGCCGATCGTTCGAACGCAGAAGGACGAGAGTGGCGACAAGGATAAGGACCGCAAGTACATCGCCGGATTCACCTCGGCCAGCGTCTTCGACGTGAGCCAAACCGACGGCGAGCCGTTGCCTGAGATCGCGCCACTGCTCACGGGCATGGCCGCAGAAGGCCAGTTCCAGAGTCTCTCCGACGTTGCCGCCGGCTTCGGCTTCAGCGTCGAGAAGGAAGAGATACCCGGCGAGACTAACGGCTACTGCTCTCAGTTGGAGAAGCGAATCGCCATCGAATCACGCAACGACGAAGTCCAACAGGTCAAGACCCTGGCGCACGAACTCGGTCACGCGCTCCTCCACGAAGAGGGCAACGAACTGTCTCGAGATCAAAAGGAGATCGAGGCAGAATCGGTTGCATACGTCGTGAGTCAATCGCTCGGCATCGACAGCAGCGGTTACTCCTTCGGATATCTCACGTCGTGGGGGCACGGCGACCCCGAGGCGGTCGAGAAGCAACTGAAGGACTCCGGTCAACGTATCCAAAAAGCAGCGCATCGCATCATCGAGTCCGTCGAAAGGATTCCCGCCAATGTCTGAGACAGCACAGCGCACCAGGCACGAGATCCGATCAGCCATCGAGACTGATGGGTTTTCTTGCGCCGAGTTTGGAGACCTCGCGCTCGAGGACTTCGACCTCGACGACGAGGCTGACGCGGCGGCGATCAACGAAACGTGGGCCGCCGCTCAGAGTCTGTAAGGGAGCACGTCGCGGGCAGTTTGGTGATCTGCGTAACTTTCTCCCATCTAAAGGGGTATGGGAACCAACGTAAAGAGGCAACCGAAGGGCACCAGTTCCGGCGGTCAGTTCGCGTCCTGCGCCAATGCCGAGTCCACCGTCTCTCTCGTGGAGGGACGAGTCGAACCGGATTTCGGCAAGCCGTACGCCGAAAGCGATCCATACGTGACGCCTGACGGCGACGAGGTCTTCATGTATCGCAAAGGACAGAAGGTCCGCTTCTTCGACGCGCGAGGGAACCAGGTCGGTCCAGAGCAATCAAACGTCGCGCCCGCTGTGGCCTACGCGCGGAACCGCGGTTGGCGTAGCAAGGAGACGTCGACGCGCACCTCGGTCTACCCGGCGTGTGAGCTCGAGGCAGGTCAGGTTGTACTACTTCGCGACGTCGAGTGCGAGGTGATCTCAGATCCCATCGTTGGCGGAGTGCAGGACAGGTTCGGACAGATCGTTGGACGTGATCCGATTCCGTCGTCTCGATACCGGCGAAGAGGGCCCGATGCACTTCGGGCCTGGCGGTGTCGTCCACCTCGTCGACCGCGTGAGAGGAAGCGTATGAACCGTCAACCGAAGGGAACAAGTAAAGGCGGGCAGTTCGCACCGAGCACGAACTCGGAGTCAACGATCGATCTCACGACTTCCTCGTCGAGCGATCAGTTGTCCTACGGCGACTGCGAGATCGACGGTCACAAGTACTCGGTGGTCAAGCTCGAGGAGACCAACGACACGGTTCGGTACATGCTCGACGCCTTCGAAGGCGGGGGATGGCGAATCAACTACGACCGTCTGACGCGTCGAGCGACGGTCCGCGGCGTGACGCCGGCGCACAAGACTGCCGAGTGGCGTGAACGCGGTGAAGCCGACATTCGCAAAGTCCTCTCGACACTCGAATCAGATGCGCAGCTCTTCGAGCTCGACAGGAAGACCTATCGCGTCTACGGACCGTCGTTCCCGCTCTCTGAGTCGCAGCTCGCCGGTATCAATTCAGGCCAGATGATGTTGACGGGCGGGAACTCTGAAGACGAGTTGCTGATATTCGTCGACCACCAGCGGATCGAACTCGATCGTCAGGCTGATGCTCGCCCGGATCTCATGCCGGCGATCGAGGAGAACCGTCGCTACATCGAGGGCGTCGAGTTCGCGGCTCGGATGGGTCGCGCGGCCGCCGAAGCCGGCACGGTCGGTGCGATGGCGAGGCGCGGGCTCTAGGGATAGTCCTCTGGCGACATGAAGGTTGAGATGTCCGAACTTGGAGTGCACGGCGAGTCGAGCCGCTGCGCGATTTCCGTGTCGCTCAGTTCTCGATGCGTCGGTTCTTCATAGTTCGGATCAACCCAGCCGCATTTCTCGCACGTTCCGGCGGCGATTCGATACGACCTGCACGTTGCGCAACGGATGGTCGGTCCGGCGGCCCACCTCATGCGAATAGCCGTCATGGTCGAAATAAAATGGGACACAGCCGCGATGCCAATCTCCGCGTCGTAACTGCCCGCGTTCCTTGCGTGAGTGAGTTGGTTGACAAGGTCCCAGGTCTCTTTCGTGATCTTCTTGCAGTACGACCGTAACTGTTGACTCGACGAACCGCCTTCGCTCGCCAAGTAGTTGACGAGTAAGTCGCTCCACTCAACGACGCTGGCTTTCTTGGGAGGAGTCTCGTTTTCGGGCACCAGCTCTGCGCTGTAGATCTCGGATGCGAACGTCACCATGCACTCTCGAAGACGAACGCCCACCGCTTGGAAGTCCTCGGCCTCTTGACCAGTCGACATCTCGTCGACGGCCTGTTGCCAAAGTCGCCAGGCGTTTGGGAGCAAGGCTGTTGCCTCCTAGGTCAGGGGGACGTCGTTTCGCGCAAAAACGCGGGCCATCAAGCCGATGTGGAACGTGAGCACGACGTCGCGGCTCTTGAAGTCATCTTGCGAGTACATGTTGAGCGCCGGCGAGACTGCCCACCACCGACTGTTCTCGCAGTGAACGTCCCAGATGTCGAAGACATTGGGGCCGACACGCTCAACCCACACCTTCTCGAGGTGTGCCACGGGGTCGTCGTCGAGCTGGTGCTTGAAGTAGGTAAGTACCTCGTCACGCTCGCTCTGCGTAGCCTTCATCCGCTCAAGTTAAACCTCTCTCAAAACACGATCCCGGCTTTTGTCCCCGGCAGTACGACCATATATAGGGGCGCGTGGCAAATAGGCCCGCTCTGGCTCGTCTCGTGGGCGTTTAGCGACGTCCTCGAAAAGGCTGATCTGCGGTTGAAAAGGCCATATTTCCACGTATTCTTGGGATATCTGGCAGCGGCCGTTTCGGTAGCGGGACAACTTTTTTCGGTTCGGGGTATTTAGCCGTCTGAGGTCGCGCAGGGCGTCCGGAGCAAAGAGGTTGACGTGACTAAGCAGAAGAGCCGATCGAGCAAAGTGGAAGCGCCCAGCGCCCACGACGAAACGCCCGACTTCGTGCAAGAGAAGGCCGTGCCGGCAACTATTAGTCTCGCGGAGGCCGCGTTGATTCTCGGTATTCACAAGAGCACCGCGTGGGCGTTCGTTCAAGCCGGGACGTTCCCCGTGCCAGTGGTACGGGTGGGAACGCGCATCCGCGTCGTGAAGATCCACATCCAGCAGTTTTTAAAGACCGGGGAGCCCGTCACCTTCGAGACCGCGACCAGTGAACCAGTCGCTTTCGAGCCAATGGCTCGCGAGACAAACGCTGTTTAATTGCGGCCCGTCTTTTTCGCCGCCTTGGTCGCTTTCGCAACCTTCTTCGGTTTAACCTGCGCGGTGAGATTCTCTTTCGCCGGCGGTCTCGGCTTGGTCCGCAGATTGCGCATCACCAGCGCGGCTGCTTGGTCGCTCGCCTCAACAAAGTGTGTGTAGACCGACAGCGTTGTCGCAGGGTTTGCGTGCCCCAGTCGACCAGAGACGGTTCTCACAGGTACGCCCGCAGTCATCATTCGAGTTGCCGCGAAGTGACGTAAATCGTGGAGCCGCACGTTGTTGAAGCCGAGTGCATCGCGGAGCACTTGGAACTGCTTGGTAATCGTTCCGGGTGTCATCGGAACAAGGCAGTCGGGCTCACGCGAGAACACGTAACCCTTGGCGGAGACCTTCATCCCAACTTGACGTGCCCGATCCGACACGATTGCGCGCTGGGCTTCGAACACCGCAAGGGTCTGATCGTCGAGCGTAATTCGACGCTCGGCATGAGTCTTGGTGTCCTTCTCTTTGACTCCGCCCGGAACCTCGGCGATCGATCGCTCGATGGTGAGAGTCCCGAGTTTGGTGTCGAGATTGCTCCAACGCAGGGCACAGACTTCACCACGCCGCGCGCCGGTCGACGTAGCGATGTGAAGGAAGTGTCCTAACTCGGGGTCGCGCTGGCTGGCGTGGTAGAGCAACTCGTCGACTTGGTCCGCATTGGGCGGCGAGAGTTTCGGCTTCATCACCCGAGGAGGTGTGACGTTGGCGGCGGGGTTCGTGGCTATCCATCCCCAAATGACGGCCTGACGGAGAGCCCTTCTGATGATGGCATTGATCTGGCGAACGGTGGCGGGCGAGAGTCCGACTTGATTTACGAGAGCACGATAGAGCTGGTCGAGGTCGTCGGTCGTGATCTTGTTGACTGGGCGATCACCTAATGATGGAAAGATCCGCACCCTCAACTTGTTCCGATACCCTCGAAGAGTCGTCGGGCTGAGATCGTTTCCGACGAGGTCAAGCCACTTGTTGGCGAGTTGCTCGAAGGTTGCCGACGTGCCGTCGTAGCGCCCGGCCTGGGCCTCGACGACCATGACGTTGAGCGCCTGCTGCGCTTGACGTTTGCTCCCATGCACCCTTTTGCTTAACTGTCGTCGCTGGCGGGTCACCGGGTCGCGACCGGCCTCAAATCTGACCTCCCAAACGCCGGGTGCTTTCTCTCGAAGGGTTCCGCTCATGGTTTCAAATGTTATTCAACTTCCGAGACACGGAGGGTTTTTGGAGGGTTTTTCCAGGCACCACAACCGCAAATCTCGCTAAAATTCCTGGTCAACTGGTGGGCCGCCCGGGTCTCGATCCCGGCACCTTGGGA
>CAVRWO010000002.1:0-768689 GCA_963724865.1 uncultured Acidimicrobiaceae bacterium
CGGACACGAACTAAGCACGATATCTTTTCGGGAGCGCTTCCCTGGCCGGGTCGTGCGAGAGCGGTAATGACCGACTGGCGAAGATCTCTTAGAGGAGTTCTCGCAGCTCGGCCGCGCTGATACCGGCGTCGCGCAAGATCCCATGGATCGTGCCGCGCTTGAGCTCGCGGTGCAGCGGGACAATGAGGGCGATAGACCGATCGGGATGCACGAGGCGGACGTGGCTTCCACGTTGTCGAGACTGTCGCCAACCGAGGCGCTCTAACGCACGAGTCAGTTGGGCTCCGGAAACAACTGGGGTATGTTCGCTCACGCGGTAAAAGTGAGTCGACGCCGAATCACGCCTTGCGGAAAGGACTGACCGTCATCACGTAGCCCCTCGACATAGAGAGCGAGAGCCTCTTCCGCATTCACGACCGCTTCGTTGAGGTCGTCGCCTTCGGTGTGGAGCCCCGGAAGATCAGGGGCGTACACGTAGAAGCCCCCTTCCTCTTGGGGTTCGAACACGAACTCGATTTCGCGCTTTTCGGCCACGTATGCATTCTATGAGTCGCGTGTCAAACATCGCGGGGTCGGCAAATTACCCTTCTCGTGTGCGGCCGAGGGCTCACTTGCCCGGTCGGTCGTTCAGATTGCTAGCCGCCAGCGGTTGGTATCAAATCTGTTCATTCGGGTCTCCGACACGAGCGTGATACCGAAGTGGTGTCATGAGTTCATGGCATTTACGGTTCGCACGGACGCCGCGCTCGAAGAGGCACTTGCTTCCCTATCCCGGGTTGAAGGCATTTCACGCCAAGAGATCATTCGGCGGGCGGTGCTCGAGCGCTACGAGCGGTCAGGCCACGACGCTCGAGTCACTGACGCGACGCGGCGAATGGCAGTTCGGTGGGCCGATGTCTTGGAGCGTCTCGGCGCTGAATGATCGAAATCGAGTACCTCGATCTTGAGGACATCGTAGAGATGATTCGGACGATAAGAGTTGGCCCCATCCGTGATCTCGGCCTTTTGGACTCAGCTGTGAATAGACCCCGGTCCAGCGCATTTGGTGAGGACGCATACGAGACGTTAAATCTCAAGGCGGCGGCGCTGCTCCATTCGATGACCAAGAACCATGCGCTTGTCGATGGCAATGAGAGACTCGCATGGCTGAGCACCGTCGTCTTTTGCGACCTGAACGGTTTTGCCCCAGATCTTAAGGACGATGATGCTTTTCAGCTTGTCTGGGATATTGCCAGCTCAGGAGAAGAGGACATTGCGTCGATTGCAGACAGGCTTCGGCTGACGCCAATTAACACTTAGACGACCTGCAGCGGAAGAAGCTCTGTCCCGCGTTGGCGAGATGTGTCACCTCTCGAGAAGCCGCCAGTGCGTGGTATCGGACCTGCTGCGTCGGGTCTCCGTAACTTGGCACCGATTTCACGACAGGGATCGATATTCAACAGCGAATTGTTAGCGTCCGTTACGCACTCCGGACTTAAGTCGTGTGCCATACTCCGGACATGCTTGATGCCATTGACGGCGAGTGGGTTGAGTTGCACTTGGGCGTTGTCAGTTCTCCGTCCGGCAGCGCTTTGACCCTTCTTGCCGGCGACGAAGACGAAACTCGCGTCATTTTTAGAGGATGGGCGCCTGACTTGGACTCAGAAGATCGGCGCGAGGTGTTGGCGCTGATTACAGCGAAAAGGTCTTTGCAAAACGTCTTCGGCTACCCAAATGAGGAGGCCTATTCGCTTGACGAGCGCGGACGTCTCGGAATCGGAATCTACGAACTCGTTGGCTCGAATTGGGCCGACAACATTGCGTCGTTCAACGACCGCACCTATTGGCGCGACAAGCAGGAGCATCGGGACTATTTGGCCAAGCATGGGATTCCAGAAATGGGACCGACTCATTCAAGTGAGTTGCGGCACTTCTTCATTGGGTCAAAGGATGCCTCGGTTCAGTTGCTAGCCGAGGAGCTACTGGTCGAGATTTTCGACGGCGAGTCATTCGGTGATGTCATCAGCAAAGCGGTTCGTCGAATGCTAAGTGTGACCTACGACTGATCGGTGGATAACTGACGGATCACATGCGTCTAAGACGCCAGTGGAAGGTGGCAGACCTATCACGTCGGGTCCTGCGAGCATGCAGGGACATAAGGTAGGCGACATATGGGTCACTCGAAACGCCTGACTTCGGTCGACATCGCCGTTGTCTTGGCCGACTATCAAGCGACTGCTACCGCCTGGGACCGTGCGCAAGGTGATGCGAAGGCGGCGAATCAGCTGTTTGACCGGCTTCACAAACTCGCTGGCGAGCTCCGACCGACGGAGGCTGACCGGCGAGGCATTACGGCGCTGATCCGCGATCCAAGTGTGGGAGTGCGTCTAATTGCAGCTTCCGATAGCCTCGCGTGGGCGAAGCCGAAGCGGTAGATGCGCTCGAACAAACAGAACACGGACGCGGACTCCACGCCGTGAGCGCCAAATACACATTGAAGGCGTTTCGAGAGGGGCGCCTGAATACTGATTGGTGACCCTGCACTGGAGATTCCGACTCGTCAGGTCCTCACTTCCAAGCCATAATTCGCCAGTCGGAGATTGTTGACTTCGGGTCTCCGACCCCAGAAAATCTGATAATCTGATTTCATGACTGAGATTAGTGCGACCGAGGCCGCGAGGAACTTTGCGGAGTTGCTCGATGCGGTAGAACACCGAGGCGAGCGAATCCTCATTGCTCGCCGGGGCCGAGTGATTGCCCAAATTGAACCGGTAGCAAAAGGTCGGGGCGCAGACGTGAAGTCACTGCTCAAGCGTCATCCGGCTGATGCTCATTGGATGCCCGATATTCGTGAAGTTCGAGAATTGGTCGTCGCGGAGGATCGATTCTGAGCAAACTGCTACTTGACACGACCTTTCTCATTGACGCGGAAAGGTCGGACAACAGTCTCGACGACGTTATCGACGACGACGATGATGTTGCCGTAGCGGCGATCACGGTGGCAGAGCTTCTCGTGGGCGTGGAACTGGCAAAGGGGAGAGCCAGGCGTGGTCGTCAGGATCTCGTAGACGACATCGTTGCGTCTCTCCCGATAGTTGATTACGACCTTTCGGTGGCACAGGCTCACTCCCGTCTTCTCGTTGCGGTCAGACGTCAGGGACGTCCACGAGGGCCCCACGACTTGATCATCGCAGCCAGTGCGTTGTCCTCAAATCGAGCAATCGTCACTGCTGATCAAACGGCTTTCAAGGATCTTCCCGGTGTGACGGCAGTTTTTCATCGGTGAGGCGCCAATGAGGGGTAGCAATCCTGCGGCGTCGGGTCGCCGACGCCATTTCGGTTGGCTGCAGAGTTCCTCGGATAGACGAACGTCATATCGAGGTTATGTAACTTCCTAAAGCTGGGTCGAGGGGGCACGCCGCCGACACCATAGGTGGGCTACTCCGTAGCTCACAATGACGGCGACAGCAGCGATGAGAAAACTGCCCACGATATCGCGCGGGTTATGTATGTGTGCGGCGACGCGCGCCCAACTAACGAGTGCCGCGTTGAGGAATAGCACCACAGCAAGCCGACGAGAATAGAGAAACATCGTAAATGCGAGAAAAAACGTCAAGAGAGCATGGTCGGACGGGAAGCCGTTGTCGGCTGCGTGAGGGATGATCGGGATGAGATGGTGCGAGACGAAGGGCCGGGGGTCGTAGTAGAGATGACCGGCCACCTCGTCGAGCACGAGAGCGAGCGCGCCGCCCGCAAGGAGTTGCCAGGCCAGAGTGAGCTTGGCCTTGTGATTCGCTCGCAACCAGTAAGCCGCCACGAGGAGCACGCTGATTAGGAAGAAATAGCTGCCGACCAGCCGGATTAATGCGTCCACCGCTCAATTCTACGAAGCGTGAGCTCCATGCCGCACTCTCTAGCATGCGCGCCGCTGCGCTTGGCCGCGGCCACGAATGGGAAGCGGAACCGGCACGATGGTGGGACCAATTAAGGGAATATCTGCCAATCATTTTCGGACATTTTCGCTCGCACTATTACGTGTCCCCACCTTTGTCGGTGGCGATAGGTGGTAGTGGCGCTAGAAGCGTCAGCGAACTTGTGGCCGACTACATCTGCTTGCCAGGGGGTACTAGAGGAACTCCACCCGTCCACCCGAGGTACGGGCGCACTCGCGACAAAACAGCACGCACGAGAGGACGCCGGTCGCAGAACGCTTGGCTACGTACGCAACCCCCGGAGCCTTGCACCGGCGAAAGTGCCAGCAGTTCTCGTTGGAGCACTCGCAGATGCCCCTCGCGCGTGCACGAGCTGCGGCTTTCTTCTCGTCACTAAAGACGGGCCGTACCTTGCGGCGACGCTCGGGACCTTCGCGGGACTCGGCCCGGCCATCATCTGCAGGGCGATCGACGCTGTCTGGCAGCGACAACGTACTCACAGTACTTATCTTGCCTATTCGCAGGCCCTTTGCGGGCGATGGCCGTACTTTCCCCTTCCGAGCAAAACGGCCCAGGTCCTGGAAGCCTTCGGATTACGCACTGGCACCGATTAGTTCGCGTTTCTCGCGAGTTGCAGACATCGGGTGCAGGAAACCTCGCCGTCCGAGAACTGGCCAGTCGTGCGGTGGCCACAAAGGGTCTTGTCGATCCTCCCCGGACCGCGAAGGTGGACATCGTCGTTTCGGTCGTCGATAGCCTTGATCTTCACGTATTCGATCATGGTCACGAGCGTAGGTTCTCGCGATGCACATCGTGGGGACCGACAGTGATGCGCACCTGGTCATATCAAGGAGTGTGAAAAGCGCGAATGAGTGGCAGCGACGGTTGTTCCTATTGTTTCTGTCAGTGTCCCGCTCGACATTCGAAGCTGGTTGACGTCGGCCCGCTTTGTAGTTGTCCTAAGGCTGCACCATTGCGTGCACCTCGAAGTACTCAGTAGGCATGGCTTCCGGATCCGGGAGGTTGGGCGTCACGAATTCGTTGTACCAGGCTTCGTTTTGGGCTTTGCTCTCCCAGACTTCGCCGACGGCGAATCCGCCGGGAATCGGATACGCGACGTGCATGATGAAGCCGGGTTGCGTCTTCAGAAGTGGGTGAAGAGCGGGGGCCAACTGGTCGTAGGTCGCTTCATCCATTCCGGTGGCGGAAATTCTGATAAGTACGGTCACAGTGTCTCCCTTTTCAGTTGAATTGTGGACGGAGGCTACGCCTGTTGCTCCGCAATTCCCAACGATGGAATGGGGGCGTGCTCTTGTCAGGGTCGAAGAAGGTCTGGACGACCCGTCTGATCCTCTTCGCACTGCTGAGGAAACGCGGGTCTTCGACACCACGAGCGTTGGCTCCTCGCTAGCGCCCGTTCTTACGATGAGATCAAAACGCTCACGACAAGGGCGGACCGACGATCTCAAGTCCGAACGATGGGGCGTGCTCCAACCAACCGGCAATGTTTGGAGGCTCTGAGGGAAGTGTCGGACTTTCTGCCTCAATGCCTACCGCTTCATAAAGACCCTCAAGTCCGCCAGGCATCGTTATGGCAAGCATCTTCGCCCCTTCTGGGCCCGACTTGAACGCATGTGGAATGCCCCTTGGCAAGTAGACAAAACCCCCAGACCCGCATTCGATTGCATCGTCACCGCAGCGGATGGAGATCTCACCGCTGAGCACATAGTTCAACTCAGCCTCGCGCGTATGGATGTGGAGCGGTGGTCCAACATTGGGTGGCAGACTCACTTCAAGGACGGAGCATGTTTCTCCGGTCTCCGACGCTGATGCCTTGATGGTCATCAGCATGCCCATTGTCCACAACTGATGGCCTTCGGCGGGTCCGAAGAGGATAACGCGCTCGCTTCCCATGGGCATGGCAGTCATTATCTCCGCTGGCTTGATCGCTTTCAAGTTCTTGATTGCAATCTCGTCCCAGTGGGTCTGCCACCCGAGATACCTAACCTTCTCGACGGTTCCAAGCGGTGGGACGACACATCGTCGTTTCATACCGTCAACTTGTGGACGGGCTCGCCTTGCGGCTCAGTAGATTCTCTACTCCAAGGTTTCTGGATTTTTGCGGGCGTCAGTCTTGCTGTCAGAGGAGCGAGCGATGGTCAGGTACCAGTAGCCCCAAGCAAAGTCGGCTACTGCTGCGGCCAGTGGCAGCGCTGCCCACCAGAAGACATAGGGGAGCAGGATGCCCCCAAAGATCAACAGGAGGACACCTCCGGCAAAGCGAACGTACGCAACTCCACGGAGGTGGCGATACTCCCATGGCACTATCAGGCGCCTCATCCCGGTGCGCCGAAGACTGGTGTTGCCGTTCTGTGAGTGCATGAGGAGTCTCCTTTGCCGACCCGGGTCGGCCACTCCGGTGAGCTTGCCGCCCGGACCCTACGAGGACTTAGCGCTGACAGCCACGACGCGTGCGACTTAGAACCGTTCCTTCGTCTGTTGTAGTCTGCCGAAGGCGCCTCAGGCGGGGTGGTTGGTTGACTAAAGGAGGCGCTGGCATGAGTGTCGTTGTAACTATCCATTTTCCGGTCTCGGACGTTGCTATGGCCATCGAGGGTCTTAACAGCAATGCCGCATTCCTGGAGGAGATCACCGCGTCTACGAAAGACGCCGGCATCATTCACCACCGATTCGTTTCTGGCGACGGCGAACTTGTCGTCATTGATGAATGGGAAACCGCAGAACAGTTCCAGAACTTCTTCGACGGGAACCCCAAGGTCGCCCAAGTAATGACCTCCATCGGTATGACGGGAGCTCCAGAGATCTCTGTGTTCGAATCGTTCGACGCTCCTGGAACCGTGTAGACGCCGTCGGAGCGTGACTCCTAACAGAAGACTCATCGGTTCAACCAGAGCGTTACGCTCTTCGCAATGGCAGCCATAAGCAGCGAATTGCAATCTCTGTTGGAGTCTGACGCGCTCGGTCACCTGGTGACGATCAATCCGGATGGAAGTCCACAAGTGAGCGTGGTGTGGCTTGGTCTGGAAAGTGACGAAATCACCATCGGTCATCTCGGAGATGGACACAAAATCTCAAATATCAAAAGAGATCCGAGAGTTGCGCTGACGATCGAAGCACACGAGGCCAACGACATGGGTCTTCGTCTCTACGCCATCATCCACGGAACGGCGAGAGTCGAGCCGGGTGGTGCACCGGAGCTTCTTCAGCAGCTCGCCTTCACGTACATCGGCGATGGCGTGAAGTTCCCTCCCATGGACCACCCGCCGGCCGGAAGCACCATTCGAGTTGCGCCGTCCCGAATCGGCGGGGTAGGCCCGTGGGCTGAGCAGGGGTAGGGCACCGCCTGAAGGTTTGGTCGTTCCACTGGCGTCTGTGGTGAGGACGGCACGCGAGTCGTCGAGAATTACTATTGCGTGCAGGATGAGCAACAACGTCGACGACCTGATCCTCGACCTTCTCGAGTGGCTCGGACCGAAGCCGCGTCCGTACGCCGAGGTACTCGATGCGTGGCGCACGTCTTGCCCGCGCCTCCCAATCTGGGAGGAGGCGAACGAAAGAGGTTTCATCGGCCGGCAGTTCTCAGCAGAGGACGGAGTGACGGTCACCGCTTCTGCGATGGGCGCAGCGCACCTGCGCAAGAGCCGACCTCGCGTGCTCACTGCGACGTAACACTCAAGCACGCAGACGTTCCGATTGGGCGGTGCAAGACCCAACGCCGTCGCGGTCCTATGCAATAGTCGTCGAATTATCCGTTCTTCGCCGCTGCGCCGTGCGTCGATCGAACGTGCGGCACAATGGGGCCATGAGGTTTCGCGCGGTGACGTGTGTGATCGCGTTGATTGCCCTGCTGTTCCCAGTGGCCGTCTCTGGATCCAGCGACGCGGCACAGAAGATCAGCGTCGCGTCGCCGTGCGGAGTTACAACGACATCGCATTACACCCACGTCGCATGGATCATGCTGGAGAATGTCGGCTACTCGGTGGTCGGCTCGTCCGGAGCTCCGTACTTCAACCAGCTCGTTGCAGAGTGTGGTCTCGCGACGAACTATTACGCGATTTCGCATCCGAGCCTGCCGAACTACATCGCGCTCACTTCGGGGTCCACTCAGGGAATCACTGACGACGGTGAACCGAGTGAGCACCCCTTGGGCACGGCAAGCATCTTCTCAGAGCTGGAGTCGAAGTGGCAGGTCTTGGCGGAGTCGATGCCCGACGCGTGCGATCACGTGACGAGCGGCGATTACGCGGCGCGGCATAACCCAGCGGTCTACTACACCACACTCGCAGCGTCATGTCGACACGACGACGTTCCATTGAAGCTCCCCTTGAACCTGAACGCGAGCTTCACCATGATCGTGCCCAACATCTGCGACGACATGCACAGCTGCTCGGAATCTGTGGGCGACTCGTGGCTGCGACGGATGGTCCCGTTGATAGTGGGAAGTCCCCAGTACCAATCGGGTTCTCTCGCTCTGTTCATCACCTTTGACGAGAACGATTCGATGCCGTCAAACCAGGTGCCGACACTCGTCATCGCTCCGTCCACGCCCGCCGGCGCCCGAGTGGGCATCAGATTCACGCACTATTCACTCTTGCGGACGACTGAGACCATGTTGCATGTCGGGCTCCTCGGAGGAGCGAGGACGGCGACGTCAATGTTGGCTTCCTTCCACCTATAACGAGCGGTCGACTGAGCGAAGAGACTCACGCGACTGAACGGTGCGTCGCGCTGACGGTCGCCGGGCTTATGCACGGTCATATCGTGAGGATGTGGTTCGCCTTCTCACCCAAGTTGATCGGGTTCTCGATTGATGAGAGCTTCTCGCCGGCCGATCCTTCGCCTATTGGTAGCGACCGCGCTCATTGTCGCGACGATTGTCCTTGCGTCCTCGGACGCAGGGCCGGTTGCCGAGGCGACGACCACTGCAACCCTCACCCCCGTCGTCTCGACTGACGTGAATGGACTCAGCATCTCCACCATGAGTGGGGCACAGTTCGGCGTGTTCACAGCGGTCCACGTTCTTGCGTTCAACGCGTCCCAGTATTCGGTGCAGATCGGTCTTGCCCACCACGCGATCGACGGCGGCGAGCAGACCACCAGCTCCATGTGCCAGGCCACCTCTGGCTGCGTGGCCGCGGTCAACGGTGACTTCTTTGACGTTTCGGACCCAGGCGAGCCGGTCGCTGGCGACGAAGTTGGCGGGATAATTCGCAACTGCGTTCTCCTGCACACGCCCGAGGCCACTCACGAGGAGGCGGACCTCGACGGAGACTCAGTCAGCGGAACCTTCAACTGGACGAGCTCCGTCGACGTCAACGGCGCTACCGTGCCGATCGCCGACGTCAACCAGGAGCTGCCAATGTCCTACGTCGGCGTCAGCGTTCCTCTCTCTGGGAACCTCCTCTTCACGTCGCTGTATGCCCAGCGAACACCGACGGCACCTGGTCGAGTCGCGTACGAGTTCGCGCAAGTAGGAAACAGTGCGAGTCCGACCACCATCAACTCCACGTCCCAGCTCCGACTCGTGGGTGAGACGTCCGCGGCCGTGAAGGTTGCCGCCGGGCACGTGGTCATCTCAGCCCCGAAGGGCACTGCGCTCGGAACGCTTCACGTAGGCGGCACCGTCGCGCTGACTACCACCTCGACGGGGGGCTGCAACGAAATCGGTGGGCATCCGATTCTCCTCGATGACGGCGTGGTCGGACCGATCAGCCGTGCGGATGCCTACATGGCGATGCCGTATTCGCGCACGGTTATTGGATGGACGTCGTCCGGCGAAACGGTCCTCATGACGGTTGGAGGCATCGACGCGAAGACCGGTGCCACGATGTATCAACTCGTCACCATGCTCCTCTCCCTTGGCGTGACCAGCGCCCTCGATCTCGACGGCGGCGAGTCCACGACGCTCTACGCAGACGGGCGCGTCATGTATCCCAGCGTGAGCGCCGAGCGGCCCGTTTCCACAGCACTGCTCGTCGTTCAGAACCCTTAGGCAGACTTCGAAGAGGAGCGAACCGCTTGACGAGTCGACGGTGAATGCATCGCTGCGATCCTTCGTCGGCGTTGAGTGCTGTTCACTTATTGCTCGCGAGCGCAACGTGGCCCAAGAAATTGAGGCGAGGATCAGGGCGCGTGTGCCCGCCAAAAAATCCATTGCGCTGCTCCTCTGTTCTCAATACATTCGGAACTGGGGGAAGAGTGCAGGCGCAAATCGTGCCCGCATCCTCCAGGAAGTTGAGGTTGAAATGCTCTCAAAGTCCAAAGAGATTGACATTCCCGGTTGGGGCGGGCTCTCGTGGGCCCGATTCGACGAGATGTTCCACGACGGAGAAGGAAGGCGATCATTCAAGATCGAAGAGTGCCACGACGGTGACACGATGATCGTTCGCGCCGAGCTGCCTGGCATCGACCCAGACAAGGACGTGCAAGTGGAAGTTGTCGACGGTGAGTTGATGATCTCGGCCCAACGCACCGAGACGCACAAGACGAGTGGTCATCACGTGCATCGCAGTGAGTTCCGCTACGGTTCATTCACCCGCAGCATTCCGCTTCCTCCGGGCGTTGACGAATCAAAGGTTGAGGCCACGTACAAAGACGGCGTGCTCGAGGTACGCCTCCAGGTCCCCCAGCAGGCGACCGACATGACGTCGCGTCGCATACAGATCAAGCGGTCGTAACCCAAGCGGCTACCCAACTTTCGAGAGCGCACGGAGGACGAACTCCCCCTTGGTCCTCCGTGTGCTCTCGAATGACCCCGTCTTCTCCAATCGAACGATAATGAGGTGGTGGACACGCCACCGACGTTGCGTAAAGCGTCCATTGTTGATGCGCACGCGATCGCCGAGGTTCACGTCGCCTCATGGAAGCGGGCGTACCACGGGTTGTTGCAAGGAGAGTTTCTTGACGGACTTGACGTCGATCAACGTGCACTTCGGTACCGCTTTGACGACGGCGGACTGTCAATCTGGATAGCGACGGTGGAGGACACCGTCGTGGGGCTGCTCATCGCGGGCGGTTCTCGCGATGAAGACGCAGACCGAGTCGGCGAGATCCAGGCGCTCTACGTCGAACCGCGCAGATGGAGGACTGGTGCGGGCACGCTCCTTTTGAACAAAGGAGAAGAGCTCCTCGCTGCAATGGGCTTTGGCGAAGCGACGTTATGGGTGCTCGATACCAACGAACGTGGTCGACGTTTCTACGAAGCGAGAGGATGGGTTTGCGAGGGGACTTTGCACGCTTTTTGTCTTGGCGGCTCCGACGTCACCGAGATCAGGTACCGAAAGGCGCTCGCGTAAAGATCGGCGAACCAAACCTTGGGCTCTGTGGGTACCCGAGCGCAGATATTCGTAGGTCCAGTGATAGTGCGCGCGTTACGTTCTCCCGTACCATCTCGTACGAAGGGGGCGCGGTGATGAGAGCATGGATGGGTGCTGCGTCGGCGGCGGCCGTGATTGTGGCGGTGATCGCCCTGGGCGCACCGGCAGGCTCTGCCAACGGCGGCCCGGTCCCCCCGGCGCCACCCACGTCCTCGACAACGACGTCGACCACGACCACTCCTACTACGACGACCATGACGCTGGTGCCGACGCACAACCCGGATAATCCCTTCACGGATCGACCCATGGCCCTCTACCTCAAAGGCCGTGCCGGTCTTATCACCGCCGCCGTCTACGACGTCGCAACGGGCGCGACCTACACGTATCACAACGGGTACCACGAACGCACCGCGTCCATGGTGAAGATCGACATCCTCGCCGACCTGCTGTACGAGTCGCAACAGAGCGGCACTCCACTGACCGCAAAGCAACAGTCGCTCGCGACGAGCATGATCGAAGCGTCCGATGACGCTGACGCGACGAAGCTCTGGGCCAAAATCGGAGGGCGAGATGCGATTGACTCGTTCAACGCCCTGATCGGCTTCAAGAGTACGGTGCCCAGCTGGTCCTGGGGCGACATCTCTACGACGCCGCTCGATCAGCTGCAGCTGCTCAAGGTGATTGCACTCCCCAACTCGATCCTCGATACGGCCTCACGCGACTATGAGATGAGCCTGATGGAGAGTGTCATTGGCGGCCAGCGATTCGGGTTGGGCTGGGGCTCACCGGCGAAGGCGACGGTCGGCGTCAAGGACGGCTGGTACGACGAGATCCCGACGGGCTGGCAGGTGAACAGCACGGGTTTTGTCGAATATCAAGGACGCTTCTACCTTGCGACGATCATGACGGAGAGCGACCCGAACGAAACCTATGGCCTCGACTCGGTGACGACTATCGCAAACGACATTTGGAAGTATCTCAAGCCCCGGGTTGTCGCCGCAACGTAACTGCGGGCAACTTCGACATACGCTTCTCCTCGATTGCGGCGAGCAGGAGGTTCGTGTCGAGGTGCTCTTCGATGAGGTCGGCGAGCGCGTCGATACGCGCCTCGCGACGATCAGCGAAGTTGTGGGTGGCGTCGGGCACGAACCGTCGACCAGCCGCGTTGGCGACCTCCAGGAGGAACGCGCGACGCCACCGGTCGTTCTCGAACAGCCCGTGCCACAGCGTGCCGGCGACCGGTCCCTCGACGCAGCCTTCGTTGGCGAACATTGGCTCGCCTCCCTCGACGTGCACCCGTCCGTGATGGATCTCATACCCTTCGACCGCTGAGCCGTCGTCGAGCGTCGCGCGGGTGCGGGCGAGCACTTTCTCGCACTCGAACTCGGTGTGCACTGGCAAGAGGCCGAGTCCGTCGATCTGTCCGACCGTTGATTCGACGTCGTCATCGATCGTCCTGCCAAGCATTTGATAGCCGCCACACAACCCGAGCACCGAGCGGCCCTTCGCGACTCGTCGACGCAGCGCACTTTCGAAGCCACGCGCGCGCAGCCACGCGAGGTCATCGACGGTGGCCCGAGTACCAGGAAGGATCACGAGGTCACAGCACTCCATCTCCTCGGGACGAGTAATCGGGCGGAGCACTACGCCTGGCTCATCGACGAGGGGATCGAGGTCGGTGAGGTTGCTCGCTCTCGGAAACGCCAGGACTCCAACCGAGAGGATGTCGTCGCCGAGCGGCGCCGCAATATCGAGCCAGGAGGTGAAGTCCGTCGCGTCTTCGGCGTCGAGCTCGAAGCCGCGTCGGTAGGGAAGGATTCCGAAGGTCGAGCGACCGGTGAGCTCTTCGAGTTGACTCAATCCCGGATGGAGCAGCTCAGCCGACCCTCTGAACTTGTTGACGATGAATCCGCGAATGAGCTGCTGGTCATCTGGTTCGAGCACCGCGAGCGTGCCGACGAATGACGCAAAGACGCCACCGCGATCGATATCACCCACGAGCAACGCCGGTATATCGACCGCGCGCGCGAAGCCGAGGTTGGCGATGTCGCTTCGGCGCAGATTGATCTCCGCGGGACTGCCAGCACCTTCGCAGATCACGACATCGAAGCGGCGTTGCAGCTCGCGAAACGAGTCGACGACCACGTCAAGCAGATTCTGCTTACCGTGCCAATCCTTCGTGGCGTCGAGCTCGCCAACCGGATGCCCGAGGACAATGAGCTGGCTCTGGCGATCAGTGCCCGGCTTGAGTAGCACCGGATTCATGATGACCACAGGTTCGACGCCCGAGGCCTGGGCTTGGACGACCTGGGCTCGGCCCATCTCACAGCCTTCGAGCGTCACAAAGGAGTTGAGCGACATGTTCTGTGCCTTGAACGGCGCGACCGAGACTCCACGCCGGTGCAGCCATCGACAGATGCCTGTGACGACCGTGCTCTTGCCCGCCCCCGACGACGTGCCGAGGATGAGCAGCGATCCTTGTTTCGTGGTCATCGATGTCGTTCGCCCTCGGCGAGTATCTCTTCGCTTCGAGCGACGGCGAGCGACTCGCGCGAGCGATCCAGGTGGCGCGTCGAGAGGAAATAGGTGCTCCCAGCGACGAGAAGACCGATGATCCAGGAGATGTCGACGCCGCCCAACCAGGTCGCACCCGGGCTCTCGTAGACATTGGTGATGAACATGAAGGGGATCTCGACGGCGATGCCGATGAGGTACGCGCTGATCCCGCGAACTCCCCACCGTCCGTAGATCCCGCTGGGCGTGAAGAGATCGGTGACCGCGAACTTGCCGTGGCGCACGAAGTAGAAGTCGACCAAGTTGACGCTCGTCCACGGTGCGAGCAGGTAGAGCATCAGGATCAGCCAGTCGTTGAGCACCGTCGTCGCATTGGTGAGCGCCGCTGCGAGAAGGAACCATGACACCGCCAGGCCGACGATCGTGAGCACACGTACCTTCTTGCCGGAAGGCACCGGACGGATGGAGTCCATGATCGTGATGACCGAGAGCATCCCGCTGTAGGCGCTGATGCCCATCGCGGCGACGAGCGCCGCCACCGCCACGAGCGCGAGCACGGTGCCGAGGTGAGCGAACGTGGCGTTGCCCGCAATGGCGATTCCAGTGATCGCGTCGCTCACGTGCAGCCGCGTCGCCATCCAGGCGCCCACGGGAATGAGCCAGATCGGCGATCCGACGGCACCGATAAAGACGGCCGTCGTGAGCTGTCGTCGCGACGTAGAGCGCGGCAGGTAGCGCGAGTAGTCCGATACGCACGGCGCGTAGGTGATGTTGTAGGAGGCCGACACAGAGAACATCGAGAAGAAGCCGATAGCGCTGAAGCCGCCGACCGACGGGCCATGGCCCCCTGCCGCGTCGAGCGAGATGGCGAGGGTCACGATGATCCACAGCGGTAGCGATGCCCAGAAGATGGTGAGTACGACCTTGTGGATCCAGTCGTGGCCGTAGATCGCGAGCGACGCGGCAGTCAGCGTCACGACCACCGCTACCGCAGCCGTGTTCCATCCGAAGATGTCAAAGAGCCCCTGTTTGATGATGATGGCCGTGACGACGTTGAATCCGACGAAGGTGAGTGTGGTCGCGACGAGCGGCACGATTACCCCGGTGTATCCGAACTGTGCGCGCGACTGGATCATTTGGGGGAGTCCGAGCGTTGGACCCTGAGCTGCGTGGGCGGCCATGAACATCGCGCCGAAGAGAATGCCAGCGATACCCGCGACTGAGGTCCACAGGCCGTTCAGTCCGACGACCGGACCGAAGAAGGCGAGCGCGAGGGTGAAGGGTTGAAAGTTACCGAGGAACCAGAAAGGACCCTGGCGCCAGACCTTCCCGTGCCACTCGGAATCGGGGACATGATCGAGGTGTCGACGTTCGATGACGCTCACTGGTAGTCCTTATCGGTCACGCCCGCCGCGTCGAAGGTCGCCATCTCGCGAAGTATCTTCGCCGCTGCTTGGACGAGGGGCACCGCGAGCGCAGCACCGCTGCCCTCGCCGAGTCGGAGTCCGAGATCGAGCACGGGTGTCAGGCCCAGGTGGGCGAGGCCTGCGCTCGCACCGGGCTCACTGGAGCGGTGTCCCGCGATGAGGTAGCCCGTGACATTTGGGGCAAACGCGCGAGCAACGACGGCTGCTGCCACCGCGATGACGCCATCGATGATGACGGGCACCTTCGCCTCAGCCCCGGCGATGATGAAGCCCGCGAGGGCGGCGATCTCGAGCCCACCGACCTCTGCCAGCACGTCCAGCGGTGACGTGTCAGAGGGCAGTCGGGCGAGGGCCGACTCGATGACCCGAGTTTTGACGTTGAGCATGTCGTCGTCGATCCCCGTGCCCCGCCCCGTCACGTCCCGAGGGATCGACGTCGTGAAGGCTGCGATGAGCGCCGCCGAGGGCGTCGTGTTGCCAATGCCCATGTCACCGGTGACGAGCAAGCGCGCGCCGCGATCGATTGCCTCGTGTGCGACGTCTTGCCCGACGTCTAACGCCGCGAGCGCTTCGTCCGTGCTCATGGCGGGACCTTCGGCGAGATTTGCGGTGCCGAGTCGCACATTTCGCTGTACGAGTCCGCGCGCGTCGCCTGGAATCGGTGTCGCAACGCCGACGTCGACGACCACGACGGTGGCGCCGACGTGGCGAGCAAGCACGTTGATCGCGGCCCCGCCCGCGCAGAAGTTGGCGACCATTTGGGCGGTCACTTCGGAGGGCCACGGGGTAACGCCTGCGCGCACCACACCATGGTCACCCGCGAAGACAGCGATCGTCACGGGTTCGGGAACGGGCGGGGGGCAGACGCCCGCGATGGCGGCCAACTGCACACCAACGGCTTCGAGAAAACCGAGCGAACCTTGCGGCTTCGTGAGGCGGTCTTGAAGTTCGCGCGCTTCGCGAGCGGCCGCTGCATCAGTCGGTGTAACGCGACTCGCGAGTTCGCGGAAATGCTGCTGGGTCATGTCAGTCCCTTCTAAGTGTCTGGAGCACTTTGGTCAAGCGTTCGAGACCGGTTTCATTTGGCACCGCGATGCGGATCACCCCATCGAGGCCAAAGCTGGCGCAGTCGCGCACGACGATTCCCTTTGGCGCGAGCATCTCGCGCAGGCCGGGCGCTTCGACGAGCAGCCAATTTGCGTCTGAAGGGTGGACCGTGAACCCATGCACTTCGAGCACCACTCGCAGCTCTTCGCGCAGCACCCGAACGCGTTGGACGCTGTCGGCGAGATCGAGCGCGTCGAGCAAGTCAGGGAGCGCCGCGGCCGCGAGTCCGTTGAGTGACCACTCGGGTTGGCGGCGTCGACAGCGCTCGATGAAGGTCGGTTCCGCGAGTATGTAGCCGACGCGAAGTCCGGGGCAGGCCAACACCTTTGTGAGGGAGCCGACCACGATCGCCTCGTCGCCCCTCGTCCATTTACCGGTGGCGATCGAGTAGAACGCCTCATCCCACACGGCTGCACTCTCTTCGGGGCGAGCAAGGAGACCAGACGGGCTGTGCGGATTCGAACGCCAGCGCGGTCCCGTCCCTCGCGGGTGCAGGGAGAATTCTGGCTCGATGACCGAACCTCCCACCAAGGGAGTGACGAGTGCGATCGCCTCTGCGCCGCCGTTGGTCAGTAGCAGCCGATCTGGGTCGACGTTCATCGTTTCCGCGAGTGCGCGATGCGCGTTCGTCGGATCGGGGTACCGTCCGAGGGCGTCGAGATGTCTGACGATAATGCGTCGCGGGTCGGGGGCAGCCGGGTTGAGCGACTGGGAGAGATCGAGGATCGACGCGGGATCGAGCCCGAGCGCGCGGGCCACGCGCTCCCCATCGCCGCCGTGCGTGCTGGCCGGTGGAATCTTCATCGCCGGCGCCACCACTGGACGATGCCGATCAGAGCGAGTGCGGTAGCGAGCGACGTCGTCACGTCACGACTGAGCTGCACCGATTCGTGGATGTCGTCAACAGTGACGGCACGTCCAGAGCCAAGGATCGGTCGATCTTCCACCCGATCGCCGTATCGATTGCGACCGCCAAGACGTACACCAAGCGCTCCCGCAAAGGCGGCTTCTACGACGCCCGCATTCGGTGAGGGGTGCGCCGTGGCCTGGGTCGAGACGGCGACGCGAACGGCGCGGGCTGAAGTTGGCCGCACGAGAGCCACAAGCATCGCGGCGACTCGAGCGGGCAGCCAATTCGCGGCATCGTCGAGCCGAGCGCTCGCCCAGCCATAGTGCTCGTAACGCTCTGAATGATGCCCCACCATCGCATCCATCGTGTTCACGGCGCGGTAGCCGAGCGCGCCAGGCGCGCCGGCGACGGCCGCCCAGAGTACGGGTGCGACGATCGCGTCCACGGTGTTCTCGGCGACTGACTCGACCACGGCTCGAACGATCTCCTCTTCGTCAAGATTGTTCGGATCACGACCCACGAGGTTGGGCAACAGAGCCCGCGCGCCTTCCACGTCACCGCGAGTGAGCGCTTGTGCGACGTCCTCCGCGGCACGCCAGAGCGATCGTCCTCCGACGGCGAGTCCCGTCGCCCACGCGGTCGAACGCATCGCCACGCCTCCGGCGATGCCGATCAGGGTGCCCGTCAGCGAATGCAGCAAGCCGGCCGATCGTGTATCGAGGTAGCGGCGCTGCTCGAAGGCGTTCATCACTGCACCAAAGTGGGCGACGGGATGCCACTCGGTTGCGGGCTCCCCGAAGATCCGATCGAGCGCAACGCCCGCGGCTGCGCCGAGTGGGCGCGGTAGTGATGACGAGGCGCGAGTCATCGCACCGCCAGAGCCAACAGCCCGATCGTCTCGCCGATGACGCCCGCGGCTCCGAGCACATCGCCCGTGTAGCCGCCCAGTTGCCGTCGCGAGAACAGTGCGACGAACGCAATGGCGACAAGCTCCGCGCCGAGGGCAATGAGTCCGCGCCAACCCCGAGCGGCCATCACGAGCACCACCGAGAGTGCGACGCCGAAGACGACCGACCCACGAAGTAATCCGCGTTGCCACGCGGATCTCGCACCGAGGAAGCTGCGCACGAGTCCTTCGGGTCGGACGTAAGACAGCAGTTCGGTGATGGCAATCATCGACGTGCGCGACGCGCACCAGAGTCCAGCAATCGCTAAAGGCATCGGGCGAAGCGTGGCGAAGGCACCGAAGCGAAGCAGCAGGACTACTCCAACCGTGATTGCACCGAAGGCGCCGATCGATGGATCAGACATCGCGGCAAGGCGCCGCTCTTTCGTGAGCGGCGCGAGGAGTCCGTCGCCCGCGTCAGCGAGACCGTCAAAGTGCAAGAGGCCGGTGAGGACGAGGTCGACGGCGACGGCGACGGCGCCGGCGAGCAGGGGCACCCAGATCTTGGCGGCGAGCCACCAGAGGCCACCGACGGCTCCACCGATGAGCGCCCCGATGATCGGAAACCAGGCCAGCGTCGAGTCGTTGGGCGTGGCCGCGCGACCGAACGGCGTGAGAAAGGCGACGGCGCGTCTCATGACTCGAAGCGCGGCAGCGAGAGCACTCGGCCCGCCACGACGAGCAGTACGTCGTCACATTCGTGTGCGATTGCCTGATTGAGCGTTCCCAAGGCGTCGCGGAACTCGCGTCCAGCAGCGGTTTCGGGGTGCACCGCTAAACCAACCTCTTCGGAGACGACGATCGTCTCGCCGAGTCGCGCACGAAGCGCTTCAACGAGCGCGCCAACGTCGCAGCGCATGTCGGGCAGTGATGCCAGCCACGGTCCGAGCGAGTCGACGAGCACGAGTCCGGCGGTGGTCGCCAACACGCTCGCGAGGTCGTCGCCACATTCGACGGTTGTCCACTCACGTGGGCGACGTTCGCGGTGCGCGGCGACGCGTCGCGCCAGGTCCTCGTCGCCGTTGAGTCGAACGGTGGCGACGTAGGTAACCGGTTGGGAAGCGCGCGCGGCGACTTGCTCGGCGACGAGCGACTTCCCCGAACGTGCTCCGCCAAGAATGAGCGTCTTCATGCGTCCCAGGATCTCGCGCCTGACAGCACAGCGTGGTGGACGGCGCGTGCGAGACGCGCGCCCCACAGCGAGCGCGGCCCGGCAAACGGCTCGACGCCGCCCTCGAGCGGACAAAACAGACTCACCGCGTCCGACGCCGTGCCGGTCGCGCGAACCCCAGCCTCGAAGAGGGCTTGGCTCTTCGCCTCGGTGGCGGTAGCGACTGCGTTGACCAGTGCACCGTCGCCGAGACGAACCGGGATGAAGATCACGGTGTTGATCGTGCCAACTCGCGTTGCGCCTTCAGTGTCTTCGCCCGAAGCCCACGTTGGGTGTGACAGTCCAACTGTCGCTTCGACGTCAACGCCGTCCAGGCTGGCACGTTCGCGAAGGCGAACCTTTGCGGCTGTGAGCATGCCCACGCCGTCTCCTTCTAGTCCGAGAGCGCGAGCAAGTTCGCCAACGTGCGATGTGACGTCCTCGCGCTCGTAGCTGGAACTGACCTGGGCATTGAGCACCCAGTGCCGCGCGCCGATTCCTCCGCCAACCGAAGCGCTCGAGACGCCAAGCATCACGGTCTCGAACCGGTAGACGAGGACGTCGAGATCGACGCCGTCTTCTCGTCGTGACACAAGCTCGCCGAACATCAGTACTCGATGCCCTTTTTCGCACGAATGCCTTGCTGGTAGGCGTGTTTCACCATCTTCATCTCGGTGACGGTGTCGGCAAGTTCGACAATCTCTGCGGGAGCGTTCCGTCCGGTCACGATCACGTTGGTCGTCGATGCCCTGTTCGAAAGTGCGTTTACGACGTCGGCAACGTCGACCCAGCCGTAGGACACGGCGTAGGTGACTTCGTCCAAGATGACCAGGTCGTACTCACCGCTCGCGATCTTCCCTTTGGCCACGTCCCAAGCGTGGCGACCCTTGGCGATCGTCTCGTCGATGTCGGTCGACTCCCAGGTGAAGCCGTCACCCATCGTGTGCCATTCGACGCCCAAGTGCTTGGCGAGCTTCTTCTCGCCGACCTGCCACTTGCCGCTTTTGACGAACTGAATGACGACGACGCGCCAACCCCTCGCCCAAGCGCGTCCCATAACGCCAAAGGCCGACGAGGACTTGCCCTTTCCGTCACCGGTGTTGACGATGATGATCGAGTCGGCTCGCACGAGCTTCTCGGGAATTGGGGGTGCTTCACGTTGTGGGTCCGGCATGGGGTCCTTTCGGGTGGATGCGGCGCGGAACGACAATGAGCTCACCATCCTCGGTGCGAAGGATGCGCACTCGCGTGCCGAAGTGAAAGTCGAGCGAGCCTTCCTCGAGCACTTCTTTGGCACTACCAGAGGCGACAACGACTCCGTCGGCGAGCAACGCGAGCTCGTCGGCGAACTGCGCGGCAAGGGTCAGGTCGTGCATGGCGCTGATGACGGTGAGTCCACGCTCGATGCGGAGCTCGTCGACGAGCTCAAGCGCTTCGACGCGTCGACCGAGGTCGAGCGCACTCGTTGGCTCGTCGAGCAGCAACACGGGCGCTTCCTGAGCGAGCGCGCGGGCGAGGACAAGACGTTGCAGTTCGCCGCCCGACATTGTCGAAAGATGCCGAGTCGCCATCGAACCGAGCGAGAGACGCTCTAAGAGCTCGAGTGAGCGAACGCGGTCATGAGGTCCTTCCGCGCCGAAGTATCCAAGGTGGGGCATCCGACCCAGGGCGACGTAGTCAACCGCACGCATCTCCGGTGGGAACTCAGGTTTCTGAGGCACGTAGGCAATGAGTTGAGCGAACTCGCGGCGCGAAAGATCTGCGGTCGAGCGGCCCTCGATGAGGACCACGCCGTCGAACTCAACGAGTCGTGCGAGAGCCTTCAGGAGTGACGTCTTGCCGGCGCCGTTTGCGCCAATGAGCCCGAGCCATCGTCCGCGTTCGACGGAGTAGCTGACGCCTCGAAGCGCAGTTGATTCGGCGTAGCGAACGACGAGACCGCGAACCTCGATGAGCGCAGGTGCCGGTTCTACCTCGCGCGCGGCCATGTCTAGAGCACTCCTTGCTGCGCTCGACGTGAACGCAGCACGAAGATGAAGAACGGGGCACCGACGAAGGCAGTGACTACTCCGAGCGGCACCTCGGCGGGCGACTCGATGGTACTGGCCACCAGGTTGGCGAGAATGAGAAACGAGGCGCCGCCGACGATGGAAACGGGCAGCACGACGCGGTAGCTCGCGTTCGTCGTAAGTCGCACCAGGTGGGGCACGATGATGCCAACAAAACCGATGAGGCCACTTACTGAGACGGCCGCCGCGGTGCCGAGCGTTGCGGCCGCCACGACGATGAGTCGAACCTGGCGCGTGTTGACGCCCAAGCTGGCGGCTTCTTCTTCGCCGAGGCGCAATGCGTCGAGCAGCCGACGGTGCATGAGCAGCACTACCGCGCTCACGACGACGTACGGCAAGATCAGCCAGACGTCCGACCAGGTCGCCGTCGCGAGGCTGCCGAGGATCCAGGAGTACACCGATTGGAGGTCCGGGGCATGCTGTTGCAGGAGCGCGGTCTGGGCCGCCGTGAAGAGAGCCGCGACGGCAACGCCCGCGAGCACGACCGAGGTTCCCGAAGAGCGGCCACCGAACCTCGCCCCGACGAGGTAGGTCAAAGTGACGGCGACCGCGCCACCGACAAAGGCAGCGGCCGGTAGCCACGAGGTCGAACCGGAGCTCGCCACGATGACGATCGTTGCACCAAGTCCCGCGCCTGCGGCGACGCCCAAGAGATACGGGTCTGCGAGTGCGTTACGAAACACTCCTTGATAGGAGGCGCCGCCCGCAGCCAGCATCGCGCCGACAATGCCGCCAAGGATGACCGGCGGCAGTCGGATCTCCCAGACGATCGCCTGGTCGATCGCCGATGCCGACGAGTGATAGTGGATGAACGGCACATGCGACAGCAGCACCCCCGCGACCGTAGAGATCGAAAGATCCGCTGGGCCAATGGCCGTCGCTACGAGGATCACGACCACGAGGCCGACACCCGTGATGATAAGCGGGATCCGCGGTGAGATCGGCGACGTCGCGGGGCGAGCTCTCACGCGGGTGCGGCTACTCACGATGTTGTCGTCGGCACTGGCTCACCCTTGAGGGCGTCGGCGGCGTCCTGGAGCAAGATCGTGATGCGAGGTCCCCAGCGAGAGGCGATGTCGTCGTCGAGCGGGACGATCCGGTGGTCTTTCACCGCTCTCAGTGTGGACCAACCCGGCCGTGCGGCGACGCTCGCCGCCGTTGCCTTGCAGCAGATCGTGTCAGCGAGAAATATATAGGTCGGGTTCGCCTTCAAGATGAACTCAGCGTTCAGTTGCGGATAGCCGCCGCTCGAGGCAACACCCTTCGCGCTGTCGGCGATCGACTTGAGGCCGAGCAGGCTGAAGAGTTGTCCGACGAACGTCGACGAGGTGACGGAGTAGTAGTCGGGCTCGAGTTCGTAGTAGTAGCTCGTTCCCTTTTTCGCATGCGGCGTTGTCGCGACGATGCGGGCGATCTTCGCCTTGATCGACGCGACCTCCGTCTTCGCTTGGGTAGCGTGACCCGTCGCCTCGCCCAGCGGTTCGTACTCGGCGTAGGCCTGCGCCAAGTTCGCCGCGGCGGGATCGTAGATCACGGGAATCTTGAGCGCCGCCATCTGGGTGTTAAAGCCCGCGCTGTCGCTCGCGACGATGACCAGGTCGGGGTTGTACTTCGCGATCGCTTCGACGTTCGGGTCGAAACCGCTCAGTGTCGTCTTCGGTGCGTTGGGCGGATAGTCCGAGTAGCTGTCGACGGCCTTCACCTGAGGACCGGCACCAATGGCGTAGAGCATTTCGGTAGAAGTCGGCGAGAGCGACACGATCGCGTCGGGACGGCTCTTGAAGGTAAACGTGCCGTCGGCGAGTTTGAGCGTGACCGGAAAATCCGATGACTTGCTTGAGGCACCGCTGGCGATGGGAATCACGAGTGGACTGAGAGTGAGAAGCAGGGCGAGGAGGCCCTTGCCGAATGGACGCATAGTTAATCTCCCGTTAGCTAAACGGTGGGTGAGCCTTCCGCCCGCTCGCTGGGAGTGGTACGAATCGCTCCTCCACCGGGAACTGATTACGTCGACGTAGGGAAGGCGACCGGACTCGTCCTCCAAAGAGGCATCACCGTTGCGGGACAGCGTCGGGATTTCACCGAACTTCGCTACACACTTCGTCACTTCGACGTGGAGTCGAAGTGACCTGAGCATACCCACGAATTGCGTCGGTCGCGAGACATGCCGGTCACGACCCGTATACGCCGTCGATACGATGCATCCCGTGAGCCCCGATCGCATTGTGCCGTTCTCAGGCGTGCTCAACTTTCGAGATCTTGGCGGGTATCGAACGGCTGACGGTCGCACCACGAGGTGGGGGCGACTCTTTCGTTCCAACGCGATGCACGGCCTCACTCGTGAGGACCTCGTCCTCTTTCGCCAGCTGGGGGTGTCGTCGGTCATCGATCTGAGGAGTTCGGGCGAAGTAGTTCGCAACGGGCGGGGGCTCTTGGAGGACGAATCGATCCGCTTTATCAGCTCTCCGATTCTCACCGATGCCCAAGCCGACGAGCCTCGCGGGGAGCCGTTTTCGAGCGAGGGGTACCTGGCGCGGCGCTACCTGCAGTATCTCGACGTCGGGGCGCCGGCGTTCGCCGCCGCCATCTCGGAGATGACCGTCCCCGAGCACTATCCGCTCGTCTTTAACTGCTTTCTCGGCAAGGATCGCACCGGGGTACTCGCCGCGCTCGTCCTGGGCTGCCTCGGTATCGAGCGGGCGACCATCGTTGAGGACTACGCGCTCACCGACGAGCGGGTGCGCCTGATGGTAGAAGGGCTCCGCAGAGATCCCCGCCAGCGCGAGGCGATCGACCAGACCGATCCGGCGCTGCTCGCCGCCGAGGCAGTGACGATGTCCGCCTTTCTTTTCGAGCTCGATCGCCGATTCGGCGGCGCGCGGGCCTGGGTGGAGGCGGCAGGCGTTGCCCCTGAGCAGATCGAACGCCTCGAGGAGCTTGTTCTCGAGTGACGGACGGGGACGCCGTGTTGTCGTTTTCGCGCTCCCATTAGGCTGGGTAACGCGCATCGTCCCTTCGGCCGTTCGCACGCCGGAAAAAGTCCCAGTCTTTTTGCGTTTTTCGGATTTTCCGGTAGAATGGAAAGCCGACCTCTGGGCAGGGCTCCGAGGTCTATCCGTGAGGGAGTTTGCTCCCGCGCGCCCCGTAGTGAAGAAACAAGGAGAAAGAACCTGAGTAAGCCAAAGGAAGACGCGTTCACCGTTGAGGGAACCGTCGTCGAGCCTTTACCTAACGCCATGTTTCGCGTGGAGCTGGAGAACGGCTACACCGTTCTCGCGCACAGCTCGGGGAAAATGCGCATGCACCGCATCCGCATCCTTCCCGGCGACAAGGTCCAAGTAGAGATCACGCCCTACGACATGACCCGCGGACGCATCACCTACCGCTACCGATAACTCACGTTCTTCAAGTTCGAGAAAGCAATTCAATGAAAGTTCGCGCAAGCGTCAAACCCATCTGTGAGAAGTGCAAGGTTATTCGCCGGGCGGGGGTCGTTCGTGTGATCTGTGAGGCAAACCCGCGCCACAAGCAGCGCCAGGGTTAGGAGAGACGATGGCTCGTATTGCTGGTGTTGACATTCCGCGCGACAAGCGCGTGGTGATCGCACTCACCTATATCTTTGGCGTCGGTCCGACCATCGCTCAGCAGATCTGTGCTGCAACCGGTATCAATGAGTCCACGCGCGTGAAGGATCTCACCGAGTCCGAGGTCAACGCGCTGCGCACCTACATCGACCAGAACGTCACCGTCGAAGGTGACCTGCGTCGTGACGTCGCTCAAGACATCAAGCGCAAGATGGAGATCAACTCGCTCCAGGGCATCCGCCACCGCAAGGGTCTTCCCGTACGTGGTCAGCGCACCCGCACCAACGCTCGCACCCGCAAGGGACCTAAGCGCACCGTCGCCGGCAAGAAGAAGGTAACGAAGTAATGGCCAAGCCCACGGCGGTTCGCAAGACCCGCAAGAAAGAACGCAAGAACGTCGCCTTTGGTGTCGCTCACATCAAGAGTTCGTTCAACAACACGATCGTGTCGATCACCGACCCCGAGGGCAACGTGCTCTCGTGGGCTTCGTCGGGCCAGGTCGGCTTCAAGGGTTCGCGCAAGTCGACGCCCTACGCCGCGCAGTTGGCCGCCGAGAAGTGTGCGCGCGCTGCAATGGAGCACGGCGTGAAGAAGGTTGACGTGTTGGTTCGTGGTCCGGGCTCGGGTCGCGAGACTGCGATTCGCTCGATCGCCGCTGCCGGCATTGAGGTGGTTGCCATCAAAGACGTGACGCCGCTGCCGCACAACGGCTGCCGTCCGAAGAAGCGACGTCGGGGTTAATCGGTTATGGCTCGTTACACAGGACCCGTTTGTCGCCTCTGTCGCCGTGAGCGCACGAAGCTCTATTTGAAGGGCGAGCGCTGCTTCAGCCTGAAGTGCCCCGTCGCTGAGAACTCGGACCGTCGCGTACGCGCGTTCCCGCCGGGCATGCACGGTCGCGACCGTCAGCGTCAGGGCTCGGAGTACTTGAACCAGCTGCGCGAGAAGCAGAAGGCTCGCCGCATCTACGGCGTGCTGGAAAAGCAGTTCCGCAATCTCTACGAAGAGGCGAACCGTCGCCCCGGCATCACGGGCGTCAACCTCCTGCAGTTCCTCGAGACTCGCCTCGACAACGTTGCCTACCGGGCCGGTTGGGGCGCCTCGCGCGCGCAGGCTCGTCAGCTCGTTCGTCACGGTCACGTCAGCGTGAACGGCAAGCGCGTCGACATCCCTTCGTACCGGGTCCGTCCCGGCGAAGTGGTCACGCTGAAGAACGTCACGCGCGAGAACTTCAACGTGAAGCGCAACCTTGATGTGCTCGACCGCAACGTGCCGGGCTGGCTCGAAGTCGGCGAGAACGGCTTCAGCGTGACGATGCGCGTCGTTCCCCAGCGCGAGCAGATCGACGAGTCGATCCAAGAGCAACTCATCGTCGAGCTGTACTCGAAGTAAACGTTTTTCTTACATACCGCTAGGAGTTCCCATGTTGATCATCCAACGACCCACTATCGAAGCCCTCGGTGACGAGGTCAACAACCGCCAGTCCTTTGGCATCGGTCCGCTCGACCCCGGATTCGGCCACACTCTCGGCAACTCGCTTCGCCGCACGCTGCTCTCGTCGATTCCCGGCGCCGCCGCGACGCGCGTCAAGTTCGATGCCGTGCTCCACGAGTTCGGCGTCATCGAAGGCGTGAAGGAAGACGTCCAGGACATCACGCTCAACTTGAAGGACCTTCTGCTGCGCGTGCACTCCGACGAGCCCGTCACGCTGCGCCTCGACAAGCGCGGTGAGGGCCCCGCCCTCGCGTCGGACCTGTCGACCACGGCCGACGTCGAGATCTTGAACGGCGACCTGCACCTCGCGTACCTGACGACCCCGCGCTCGGCGCTCACGTTCGAGCTCACCGTGGAACGCGGCAAGGGCTACGTCGGTGCCGAGGGCAACAAGGGCTCGTCGACGATCGGCGTCATCCCGCTCGACGCAATCTTCTCGCCCGTGCGTCGGGTGAGCTTTGAGATCGAGCCCGTGCGCGTCGAGCAGAGCAAGGACTTCGACCGTCTCGTCATCGATATCGAGACCGATGGTTCGATCTCGCCGCGCGAGGCGCTCGCCTCAGCCGGCAAGACGCTTGGTTCGCTCGTCGACCTCATCGCCAGCTTCGACGAGGAAGCGCCGTCCCTCGAACTCGGTGACGTGGGCTCCGCCCAGGCCGCTGCGAGCGAGCTGGACATCCGCATCGAAGAGCTCGGCCTCACCGAGCGCTCACGCAACTGCCTGAAGCGCGCGGGCATCAACACGATCGCCCAGCTCGTGAACGCCACTGAGCGCGACCTCACCTCGATCACCAATTTCGGTGCGACGTCGCTGAAGGACGTGAACGACCGTCTCGACGAGCGCGGACTGTCGCTGCGAGCAGAGGACTGACATGCGCGGCACTCCAACGAAGGGCAAGCGCTTCGGTGGCGACTCAGCGCACCAGAAGGCGATGATGGGTAACCTCGTCGCCTCGTTGATCGCGGCCGAGTCCATGGTCACGACCGAGGCGAAGGCGAAGGCGCTGCGGCCCGTCGTCGAAAAGGTCGTCACGGCGGCAAAGAACTCGCCGGAGGGCTCCGTCCACGCGCAGCGTCGCGTGGTGGCGCTCATTCGCGACAAGGACATGACCCACAAGCTCTTCAACGAGATCGCTCCGCGCTACAGCGACCGTCCCGGTGGCTACACGCGCATCTTGAAGCTCGGGCCGCGTCAGGGCGATAATGCCCCGATGGCGCGCATTGAGTTCGTCTGATCAACTCGGCGCCACGCAACGCTGGCGCCTCGACCTGGCCTACGACGGCCAGGCCTTTAACGGATTTGCCTACCAGCCCCACCGCGACACCGTGGTCGGGCTGCTGCGTGCGACGCTCGCGCGAACGCTGCGACTCGACCACGAGCCCGTCATCGTTGGCGCCGGTCGCACCGACGCGGGCGTGCACGCCTTTCATCAGGTCGTCCACGTCGACCTGCCGCGTGCCGCGAAGGTTCGCAGCCTTGACGCCGAGCGCCTGCGCGACTCGCTGAACAAGCAGCTGCGCGGGAGAGTGCAGATCCTTTCGATCGAACCGGTCGCGGACGAATTCCACGCTCGTTTCTCTGCCACGTGGCGCGAGTACCGCTACCTCGTCCTCGAGCACAACGCTCCCGGGCTCGATTCGACGAGCTCCTGGGCGTGGTCGATTCCCGGACCGCTCGATCTCACCGCGATGAATCGCGTCGCGTCGCGCCTCATTGGCACCCACGACTTTCGGGCGTTCTGTCGGCGACCCGCTACTGTCGCCGCGGGTGAGCCACTCAACCGCCGGGTCATTGCCGCTCACTGGGAGCGACTCGACGATCGCTGGTCGATGAGCCCGCGAGAGACACCCGCGCTGCGGCTCACCATCCGGGCGCAGTCGTTCTGCCACAACATGGTTCGCTGCCTCGTCTCCTCGATGGTCGCTGTCGGCGCGGGCAGCCTCGACGAAGCAGAGGTCGAACGGCGACTCCTCAGTGGCGATCGACACCAGCTGCCCCAGCCGGCGCCCGCGGCCGGTCTCGCGCTGGTTGGCGTCGGATACGACGCCGAGCCGTAGTCGCGTGAAGCCAAAGGAGTCGCGTCGGTAGGCTGTCGGAATGTCTGACGCACCCCTCTCTGGCATCGACCTCAACGATCTGAGTGATGAGATTCGCCCGCAAGACGACCTCTTTCGCCACGTCAACGAAGGCTGGATCGAGAACACGCCGATCCCGCCCGACAAGGCCAGCTACGGCTCCTTTGTGCGACTCGATGAGGCGTCCGAACAGGCCGTGCGCGGAATCGTCGAGGAGGCGCGAACGGCGCCTAACGGCAGCGAAGCGCGCAAGTTCGGCGACCTCTACGAAAGCTTCATGAATGAAGAACGCATCGAGGAGCTCGGGGCTGCGCCGTTGCGCGAGGATCTCGCGCTTGTCGACGGCGTCTCGTCGGTTCCCGAGCTTGTTCGCGCGATCGGCGAGCTCCAGCGGGGCGGTCTGTCCGGCTTCGTGGACGTGTTCGTCGCCAACGATCCGGGCAACCCCGAGCGGTACCTGGTCTTCTTTGAACAAGGCGGCATCTCGCTGCCTGATGAGAGCTACTTCCGCGAAGAGCACTTCGCCCCGATCCGCGCGGCCTTCGTCGTGCACATTCGTCGAATGCTTGAGCTCGCGGGCGTTGACGACGCCGAGGCGCGTGCCGCACGAGTGTTCGAGCTTGAGATGGAGATCGCGAAGCGTCACTGGGACAACGTCGCGTCGCGCGACAGCGTAAAGACCTACAACCTCTTGAGCTTCGAGGCCGCCAACGAGCTGTTCTCGGTGCCCGAGCAGCCGGGGCCCGCCGTAACGCTCGAGCAGTGGGCGAGCGCCTTCGGCGCGCCGGCGCGCGCCCTCGATGAGGTGGTTGTGCGTCAACCCAGCTTCTTGCACGAGCTCGCCGAGCTCTTCAGTGACGACCGACTCGAGTCGTGGAAGGACTGGCTGCGCTGGCAGGTCGTGCACGGGTACTCGCCCTATCTGTCGACGCCCTTCGTCGACGAGCAGTTCGACTTCTACGGACGCACGCTCACCGGCGCACCGGAGCTGCGCGAACGCTGGAAGCGCGCCCTCTCGCTGGTCGAGGGTGCGCTCGGCGAAGCGGTCGGCAAGATCTACGTTGAGCGGCACTTTCCCCCGAACGCGAAGGAGGCGATGGACGAGCTCGTGGCGAACCTCGTCGAGGCGTACCGCGAGAGCATCACGACGCTCGAGTGGATGGGTGCGGCGACCCGCGAGCGCGCGCTCGAGAAGCTCAGCGCCTTCACGCCGAAAATTGGTTACCCGGTCAAGTGGCGCGACTACTCGGCACTCGCGATCGATCCGAGCGATCTCATCGCGAACGTCCGGGCCGCGAGCGAGTTCGAGTTCAACCGACAGCTCGCCAAGATCGGCTCGCCGATCGATCGCGATGAGTGGTTAATGACGCCCCAGACCGTGAACGCCTACTACAACCCCGGCTTCAACGAGATCGTGTTCCCCGCCGCGATTCTGCAGCTCCCGTTCTTTGGCGCGGAGCGCGACGACGCGACGAACTATGGCGCGATCGGTGCGGTGATCGGCCACGAGATCGGACACGGCTTCGACGACCAGGGTTCGAAGTTCGACGGCACGGGACGCCTCACCGACTGGTGGGAAGACACCGATCGCGAAGCGTTCGACGAGCGCACCCGCTCGCTCATCGACCAGTACAACGAGCTCGCCCCGGCCCAGACGCCCGATCACCACGTGAACGGGGCGCTCACGATCGGCGAGAACATTGGCGACCTTGGCGGTCTTGGCATCGCGTGGCAGGCGTACGTGCTCTCGCTGAAGGGTGCGGCTCCTCCCGTGATCGACGGACTGAGCGGCGCCGAGCGATTCTTTCTCTCCTGGGGACAGATCTGGCAGAACAAGGCAAGGACCGAGGAGATCGAGCGACGCCTCGCTATCGATCCGCACGCCCCGCCGGAGTTTCGTTGCAACCAGATCGTGCGCAACATCGACGAGTTCTACGACGCGTTCGGCGTCGCGTCGGGCGATGCACTCTGGCTCGATCCGGCCGAGCGCGTGACGATCTGGTAGGCGAGCTGATCGATCTCGCCACTGGTTCGTCGTCTGGGACGAGGGCGTGTGAGGGCATAGCGGGTGCGGCTACTCTGGGGAGGCCCCAAACGGCCCACCTCCAGGGCAGACTTGCCCCGGGAGGCCCCCGTTTCGTAAGATGGAGAGTCCCCCGTGACCCATTGGGGCTGATCCGAAGATCGCTAAGGAAGAACTGTGAAGACGTACACGCCAAAGGTCGCCGAGCTGACGCGCGAGTGGCAGGTCATTGACGCCGAGGGCCTCGTCCTCGGGCGTGTCGCGACGGTCGCCGCCTCGTTGCTGCGCGGCAAGCACCGCACGTACTTTGCCCCCCACGCCGACACGGGCGACTTCGTCATCATCGTGAACGCCGACAAGGTGGTCGTCACGGCAAACAAGCTCGCCCAGAACTTCCGCTACCACCACTCGGGCTACCCAGGTGGTCTGCGCTCGACCTCGTGGCAGAAGCTCATGGACGCCAACCCCGTGAAGCTCGTGACCGAGGCCGTGCGCGGCATGGTCCCACACACTCGTCTCGGTAGCGCGCAGATGGACAAGCTGTTCGTCTACGCCGGACCTGAGCACCCGCACGCGGCGCAGCAGCCCAAGAGTTTTGACACCTCGGCGATCCGCCGCGGTTAAGGAGCAACGTTGACGACACCTCTCACCCAGACCACCGGTCGGCGCAAAGAAGCGGTGGCGCGCGTTCGGCTGCGTCCGGGCACCGGGACGATCACGATCAACTCGCGGGCCTTTGACAACTACTTCACCTCGGCTACGCACCGTCAGATGGTGATGGAGCCACTTCGTCTCATCGACGCGCAACAGACCTACGACATCGACGCGACCATCGAAGGTGGCGGCGTCGCCGGCCAGGCGGGCGCGCTTCGACTCGGGATTTCTCGCTCCCTCCTCGAGATTGACGAAGGCGTGCGCCCGGCCCTGAAGAAGGCGGGACTGCTCACTCGTGACTCGCGCAAGAAGGAGACCAAGAAGTACGGTCTGAAGAAGGCGCGCAAGGCTCCTCAGTACTCCAAGCGATAATGCCGATGACCGTGCGATTTGGCACGGACGGGATTCGGGGCCGCGCGAGCGACGAGATTACCGTCGATCTGGCCTACCGGCTTGGACGCGCCGTGGCCACGGTCTTCTCGGTGCCGGTCTACGTGGGCTACGACACCCGCGAAAGCTCACCCGCCCTCGCCGCCGCTGTTCTCGCAGGACTGCGTGACGGTGGGGCCAACGGTGTCAATCTCGGGTACTTCACGACGCCGGGGGTTGCCGTCATCGCTCAGCAGCGCGGCGGCGCGGGTGTCGTCGTGTCGGCGTCGCACAATCCGTACTACGACAATGGGCTGAAGGTGCTCGGCGTCGGCGGCGCCAAGCTGGACCTCGCGACCGAAGCCGCCGTCGAGAGCGCGCTTGCGATCGTCGAGGGACCGGTCAGCGAAGACTTCGCGATCGTCGAGATCGACGGATCGGCCGAACACGAGTACGTGCAGCATCTGCGCACGCTGGCGCCGGCCGACCTGTCGGGTCTGCGCATCATCGTCGACTGCGCCAACGGCGCCGCGTCGCCCGTCGCCCGAGAGCTCTTCGCCTCGACGGGAGCTGACGTAGCGGTCATCCACGATCAACCCGACGGGCGCAACATCAATCAAGACGCCGGTTCGACCAACGTCGCTCGCCTTGTCGAGACGGTCCGAACCCTTGGCGCCGACCTGGGACTCGCCGTGGACGGTGACGCCGACCGCTTGATCGCTGTTGATGGCGAGGGAACGGTGCGCGACGGCGACGACCTCATGGTGCTCTTCGCGCTCGACCGCGCAGAGCGTGGGATCCTCAGTGGCGGCATCGCCGTCACGTCGATGAGCAATCTCGGTCTCTATCGCGCGCTCGGCGCGGCGGGCGTCGAGATCGAAGAGACCGACGTCGGTGACCGCAACGTCCTGATCGCACTCGAAGAGCGCTCGTGGATTCTCGGGGGCGAGCAGTCGGGGCACGTGATCTTTCGCGACCTCGCGCCCACTGGCGATGGCCTGTTGACCGGCCTGCTGCTCGCCGAACTCATCGTGCGACGCGGACCACTCGCTGACCTCGCAGGCTCCGCGTGGCGCCGCGTTCCCCAGCAGCTCTTTAGCGTCTCGCGTGAGCACTACAACGAGCCCGCCGTGCAGGAGCTCTTCGAAGAGCTGCTCAGCCACTACGGGGTCGAACGTGACGACGTGCGACTGCTCGTTCGACCCTCGGGCACCGAACCGGTCGTGCGAGTCATGATCGAGGCGCTGAACGCCGAGTTCGTCGAGGCCTTCTGCGAACGGCTGACCTCGCTCTACGCGCGCTGACCCGAAGGGGCCAAAAAACCCCAGGAGTAGGCTGGACCTATGTGCGGCATCATCGGGGTCGTGGGCTCCAGCGACACGCTCGACACGCTGCTTGAGGGGCTTGCGCGACTGGAGTATCGCGGCTACGACTCGGCCGGCATCGCGCTCGTTCGCCCCGGCGAAACCTGGCGAGCCCGTGCCGCCGTGGGCACGGAGTCCGTGCGCGCACTGACCCTCGAGTGCGAGGACGCCCCGCGCGGCTTCCGGTCCGGTATCGGTCACACCCGCTGGGCAACCCACGGGGCGCCCGAGGCGATGAACGCTCACCCCCACCTCGACTGCTCTGGCAACATCGCCATCATCCACAACGGCATCATTGAGAACCACGCCGAGCTCCAAGAGGAGCTCGAGCAGCGCGGTCACCTCTTTAGCTCGGTGACCGACTCCGAAGTGCTGGCCCACCTCATCGAAGAGTCGCGCGCCGAAGGTCTCGAGCTGCTTGAAGCCGTGCGCCAGAGCCTCCTCGTCGTGCGCGGCGCCTTCGCCGTCGCGGCGATGGACGCGACCGAGCCGGACGTCATCGTCGCCGCGCGACGCATCTCTCCACTCATCCTCGGTACCGCCGCTGGCGTCACGTACTTGGCGAGCGACATCCCCGCCATCCTCGATCGCGCGAACGCCTTCTACGCGGTGAACGACGACGAGATCGTTCGCCTCTCGCCGTCGGGCTTTCGCGCGGTCGATCTCGACGGCGTGCCGGTTCGCCTGCACCAGCTGACGATCGATTGGGATCTCGAGACCGCAGAGAAGGGCGGCCACGAAGACTTCATGTCCAAGGAGATCAACGAGCAACCCGAAGCGATACGCGCGACGCTGCTCGACCGACGACGTCGAGACGGCACCATCACCTTTGACGAGATGCGCGTCTCGGACGAGGAGCTGCGCGAGGTGAATCGCGTCGTCATCGTCGCCGCCGGCACCTCCAACCACGCGGGTCAGGTTGCCAAGTACGCGATCGAGCGTTGGGCGCGTCTCAGTGTCGACGTCGATATCTCGAGCGAGTATCGATACCGCGACCCGATCGTCGAAGTGGGCACGCTGGTCATCGGTGTCTCCCAGAGCGGCGAAACGATCGACACCATCCAGGCCATCCGCGAAGCGAAGCGCCGTGGCGCACGCGTGATCGGCGTCACCAACATCGTGGGCTCCTCGCTCGCGCGAGAGTCCGACGCCGTCATCTACACGCGGGCCGGCCTCGAGGTGTCGGTCGCTTCGACCAAGGCCTTCGTCGCCCAAGTCGCCGCGCTCGAGGTGCTCGCCCTGCGCCTCGCCCAGCTGCGCAACACCGTCACCGACGACGACATCGACGCGCTCTTTAAGGGCATCAAGGCCGTCGCGGGCCAGGTGGCGACGACGCTTGAACGTAGCGCGAGCGTCGAGGACATCGCAAAGCAGCTCCTCGGGGCCCGAGACTTCTTCTTCATCGGGCGCCACGTCGGATTTCCGACATCGCTCGAAGGTGCGCTCAAGCTGAAAGAGCTCAGCTACCTCCACGCAGAGGGCTACCCCGCGGGAGAGCTGAAGCACGGACCCCTGGCGCTGATCGAGCCCGGCGTGGTCGTGGTCGCCGTCGTGACCGACCCCGCGATGCACGAGAAGATGCTCTCCAATCTCGCCGAGGTGAAGGCCCGCGGCGCGACCGTCGTTGCCGTTGCGACCGACGACGACGAATACATTGACGCGATCGCCGACTATGTCTTGAGAGTGCCCGCGACCGAACCGCTCTTCACGCCGATGGTCGACGTGGTGCCGCTGCAGCTGTTCGCGTACGCCATGGCGCGCGGCCTCGGACGAAACGTCGATCGTCCGCGCAACCTCGCCAAGACCGTGACGGTCGAGTAGTGACCACGATGGGCGTCGGGATCGACGTCGTTGACGTGGCGAGGTTCCGCCTCGCGCTGGAACGCCATCCGCGCATCGCCGATCGCCTCTTCACCGACGAAGAGCGACGCGACGCGCACGCTCGACCCGAGCGGCTCGCGGCGCGCTTTGCGGCGAAAGAAGCGGTGATGAAGACCTTCCGTGTCGGCGTCGGCTCTGCTCCCTGGCGCTCGATCGAGGTGACCCTTGACGACGCGGGGGCGCCGAGCGTGCTGCTGCACGCGCCCACTCGCGAACTCGCGAAGTCCCTCGGCGTCACCTCGCTGCATCTCTCCATGACCCACACCGATCAGACCGCCGCCGCGTTCGTCGTCGGTTCGTCGGACGACGAGTCCCGTGGCCGTTGAGGGCGTGCGCCGTCCGGCGTGGGCGGAGATCTCGACGTCGGCCGTTGGCCACAACGTGCGTGCTATCAAGCACGTCATTGGCGACGTCCAGCTGTGTGCGGTCGTCAAAGCCAATGCCTACGGCCACGGCGCGCCGATCGTCGCCGCAGCGGCAGTAGACGCGGGGGCCGACTTTCTTGCGGTAGCGATCGTCGATGAGGGCATCGAGCTACGTGAACACGGCATCACGGTGCCCGTTCTCGTGCTCGCGGAGATCCCCGCGGCCACGATTCGCGACGCGTGGGCGCACGATCTTGTGCTCACCATCGGTTCGCCCGCGGGTGCGCGCGACGCAGTCGCCATTGCCGAGCAGCTCGGCGGACGCCACCGCGTCCACGTGAAGGTCGACACCGGCATGCACCGAATGGGTGTCGTACCCGAGCAGATCGCAGAGGTTTTTGACGTACTCGCGGGTTCGCCTGCGATCGACGTCGAGGGTCTCTACACCCACTTCAGTGTCGCCGGCGGCGCGAGCGCGGCCGACCGCGCGTTCACTCGCGCACAGATCGCCTGCTTCAACGACGTCATGGACGAGCTCGCGGCTCGCCAGGCTCTGCCGCGCGTGGTCCACGCTGCCAACACCGCCGGGACCCTCGCCCACCCCGACGCGAGATACTCGATGGCCCGCGTCGGCATTGCGCTCTACGGGTACCTGCCGAGCGATTGGCTGGCTTCGGCGCTCAACGAGGTCGACGAACATCTCGAAGCGGTCCTGACGTTGCGCGCTCGTGTCGTTGCCGTGCGCCGGGTCGCCGCCGATGCGCGACCCAGCTACGGTCGGCGCCGTTTGGCAGAACGCGACACGACGGTCGTGACCGTGCCCTTCGGCTACGCCGACGGCTTTCCCCGTCGACTCTTCGACGCGGGCGCGCACGTGCTGATCAACGGGCAACGCTATCCGCTCGCGGGCGACGTCACGATGGACCAGCTGGTGGTTGACGTCGGTGACGACGACGTAAAGCTCGGCGACGAGGTCGTCCTCCTCGGGCGTCAAGGGACCGAGTCCATCAGTGCTGACGAGTGGGCCGAGTGGGCCGGTACGGTCTCGTGGGAGGTACTCGCCTGTCTCGGCGCGCGCGTTCCCCGAGTCCTCGTCGACTGATGGCCGACTTCGAGGAGATGTCGACGTGCGAGCGTTGCGCGCTTGCGGCGTCGCGCCAACGCGTCGTGATCGGTTCGGGGCCACTGGATGCGACCCTCATGATTATTGGGGAGGCGCCCGGCCGCACTGAGGACGAGGGAGGGGCGCCATTCATTGGGCCAAGCGGCAAGCTCTTTTTCACGCTGCTCAACGAAGAGGTGGGGCTCGCGCGCGAATCGTGTTACGTGACCAACGTCGTCAAGTGTCGGCCGCCGGCCAATCGCACTCCGACGCCACACGAGATCGAGACGTGTCGCCCCTGGCTGGTAGAGCAGCTCGATCGCGTCGCGCCGAAGTTCATCTTGACGCTCGGCAACACCGCAGGTCGAGCGATCTTCGCCTACGAGACCGGCATCGGTCGAGTGCACGGGCACGTCTATCGCTCAGGCGCCATCCGCGGCATCCCGACGTATCATCCAGCCGCTGCGCTGCGCGGTGGTCCGAGCGTCGTCGACGTGATGCGCGAGGACCTGCGCGTCCTTCGTCGACTCATGGAGACCCCGTGATCTGGCGGCGTTACTGCGCGAGCGCCGAGGATACGAAAATGGCGGGTGAGGAGTTCGCCCGACTCCTCCAGCCGGGCGACATCGTGCTGCTCACGGGCCAGCTCGGCGCGGGCAAGACGACATTTGCTCAAGGCGTGGGAAGAGGGCTCGGTGTCCGCGAGCGCGTGGCGAGTCCGACCTTCACGATGGTCCGTGAGCACACGTGCGTGAACGATCTCGGCGTCACCACCCTTCACCACGCCGATGTCTACCGGGTTGGCTCCCTCGGGGAGGTCAGTGACCTCGCGCTGGGCGAACTCGTCGAGGAGTCGGCCGTGGCACTGGTTGAGTGGGGCGACATCGCGTGGTCGGTCTTCGGTCGTGAGGTCCTTCTCGTTGAGTTTCTCCTCGACGACGGCGATGGTCGAACGCTTGAGGTCTCGGGTGCGCTCAGCGAAGGACGAGAAACGGCGCTCGCCGAGTGGGCCGGTCGATGAACATCCTCGCCATCGAATCGGCGACCACGGCCGCTGCCATCGGGCTCGCCACAACCACGGGCGAGCGACTCGCACTCATCGTTGACGACAACCGCCACCACACCGAGTCGCTCGTGCCCGGCATTCGGGACCTGTTGGCAACGGCCGGACTCGGCGCGAAGGACGTCGACCGTGTCGTCGTTGACCGCGGACCCGGTCTCTACACCGGACTGCGAGTGGGCATCGCCACGGCCGTCGGCTTCGCGCTGGCGGCGGACTGCGAGCTTGTTGGCGTCACGTCACTTGAGGTACTCGCCGCCGGCGCGCATCGCGGAGGCATCCGCGGGACGTTGCTCGTGGCCGTGGATGGTCGGCGCGGCGAGGTCTTTACGCAGTCGTTCGAACTCGCGCACGTCGCCACACCCACCAGTGAGCCCGCCGTTGCCCGGCCCGCGGACGTGATCGCGCAGTGGGCGGCGCGGGGTGATGTGACGCTGACGGGAGACGGGGCGGCGCGGTACCTCGGCGAGTTCGCCCTGCTCACGAAGGCGACCATCTTTGAGCAGTCGGTACCGCCGCCTCTCGAGGCGCTCGAGCTCGGAGCGACCCGGGAGCCCGAAGGGGCGATCACGCCGATGTACCTGCGCGAACCCGACGCCGTCGCCAACTTCTCGACGCGCGAACGCTCCTCGTGAGTGAGTGGACCATCCGGCTGGCCGAGCGTCGCGACGTGCCCGACCTGCTCATCATCGAAGAGGCGCAGTTTCCCGAGCCGTGGAGTCGCGCGATGCTGCTCGACGAGATCACGAACACCGAGACCCGCCGCTACACCGTCGCGGCCGAAGGCAAGCGCATCGTCGGTTACCTCGGCGTGATGTTCGTGCTCGACGAGCTCCACGTGAATACGCTCGGCACATTGCCCGGTGAGGAGGGTCGCGGCATTGCGACGTCGCTGATGAACGACACGTGGAATGTCGCGCGAGAGCGAGGGATTCATCGTGCGACCCTCGAGGTCGCCGTCTCGAACACTCAAGCCCAGTCGCTCTACTTTCACTTCGGCTTCTCACCGGTCGGCGTGCGCAAGAACTACTACGAGAAGACGCACGAGGACGCACTGATCCTCTGGGCCGACCTGGGCGAAGGAGATGGCGTCACACGCTGAGTGCCGCGTGCGTCTCATCGAACGACTGAGACCAATAAGTGGACAAAAAGTGCAGTTAGAAATGCACAACATTTTCACTCTCCCGACGTACAGTCGATGAGACTCTCGAAAGGACCCCCCAGATGAAGATGCACGTTTCGATGCGCCTTGTCGTTGGACTCTCGGTCGTGGCGCTTCTTTGTGGCGGAGCAGTCGCAGTGAACGCTGCGACGACGTCGACGTCGACGACCTACTACGCATGCTTGAAGGGTGGGACGCTCGCCGAAGTCGGCGTGAAGGCGCCGACGTGTACGAACGGCGCAACGTTGATCAAGTGGGGCGCTGCGGGTCCTCGCGGCAAGACCGGTGCCCGAGGGCCAGCGGGCGCTGCCGGCCCCACCGGTCCGACGGGTTCCGCCGGCGCGACCGGGCAGTCCGGCGCCGCGGGTCGAGCTGGCGCCACCGGCGCCGCCGGCTCTGGCTATGGGCAGACGACCTCGAATGCGACGATCACCATCGAAACCGGCTCACTCACGTTCACTGGCGTCGCCGATACCGGAGCGTATGTTGTGGGCCAGCGTGTTCGGGTGATCGCAACGTCTTCGCCCGCCGACTACGTGGAGGGCAACATCACGGCGCTGAGCATTGACTACAGCATCACCGTCAATGTCGACACGATGGAGGGTCCGGGGACGTTCACTGGGTGGACCTTCGCGGTGGCGGGGGACGTGGGGGCGACGGGTCCGGCCGGCGCCAGCGGAGAGGACTGCTCGGCGACGCCGTATCCGGGGATCGATCTGGCGGGCTGTGACTTCTCGGATCAGAGCGTGAGCACCGTGAACTTCACTGACGCGGATCTGGCTGGGGCCAACTTTGTTGGCGCGAACCTCGCCGACGCGAACCTTACGGGCGCTGACCTCTCCGAGGCGAACCTGACCGGCGCGACCGTGAGCGGCGCGGACTTTCTCTATGCAAACTTGACGGGCGCGACCTTCACCAATGTCAACATTCCTACCGGCACGCAGTTCGGAGGCGCCGATCTTCAAGACACCGACTTCGGCCAGGCAGATCTGAATTCGTACGTTTCCAGCGGAGGAAACTACGGGTCGCCGGTACTGCCGAACGGCTGGTCAATGGGGACGATATCCGACGTTATCGGCGAGGTTCTCGAGGGTCCCGGTGGCGAGTATGAGTTCACGGACCAGTTCGCCCTCTGCCTACTCGACCCGACCAATCCCAACTGCGTGATCTGAGCGTCAACCAGTGCGCGCCCGTACGCTAGACGGGTGACGTTGGTCCTCGGCATCGAAACAAGCTGTGACGAGACGGCGGCCGCCGTCGTCGACGACGGGTACGCCATTCGCTCCTCGGTCGTCGAGTCGTCGATCGATCAGCACCGCGCCTTCGGTGGTGTCGTGCCCGAGCTCGCCGGGCGTGCTCACGTAGCGACGATCGGGCCCGTCGTGCGACGCGCTCTTGACGAGGCCGGCCTCGATCCGCATTCGCCCGCGATCAGCGGCGTCGCGGTGACGAGCGGCCCGGGTCTCATTGGCTCTCTCCTCGTGGGGCTCTCGGCGGCGAAGGCCCTCGCGTTCGCCTGGGACGTCCCGCTCGTCGGAGTCAACCACCTTGAAGGGCACCTCTTTGCGCCGCTGCTCGAGTCGCGGGGACTCGAGTGGCCGCTCATGACGCTGCTCGTCTCGGGCGGCCACAGCCTGATCGTCTTTCAGCGAGGTCCCGGGGAACACGAGGTGCTGGGCGAAACGATCGACGACGCGGCCGGCGAGGCCTACGACAAGGTCGCGCGCTGGCTCGGGCTCGGCTACCCGGGAGGTCCAGAGATCGACCGCCTCGCCAAACAGGGCTCTCCTGACGCGCTGAAGCTGCCGGTGTCGATGATCGGCGACGACTTCGATCTGTCCTTTTCGGGACTGAAGACCGCGGTCGTTCGTGCGACCGAGGCGCACCGCGAGATCTCACTGGCCGACGTCGCCGCCTCGTTCCAGGCTGCCGTCGCCGAACAGCTGCTGCGCAAGCTGCGCCACGCGCTCGAGCGGTACGACGCAGCGGGCGTCGCGCTGGCGGGCGGGGTAGCAGCGAACTCGTTGCTGCGCGCCGGCGTGAACGACCTCGCCGTAGAGTTCGGTCTCGTTTCGCACCTGCCCACGCTTGCGATGTGTACCGACAACGCAGCGATGATCGCTGCCGCGGGCCTTCACCGACTCTCGGTGAGTGGACCGAGCTCGCTCAACTTGTCGGCGACGCCTAACTGGCAGTTAGCAGACGTGTCGTGAGTGAGCGCTGGATCCCGCTTGACGTCGCCGACGTCAATCCGAATCCGTTCGTGCAGTTTGAGGTCTGGTTCGCCGAAGCGCTCGATGAGATGGCCGATCGTGAAGCCGTTGCGCTCGTCACGGCGACGCCTGAGGGGAGGCCGAGCGCGCGAATGGTGCTGCTCCGCCATCGCGACCGGACCTCGTTTGGCTGGTACACGAACTACGAGTCGCGCAAGGGACGTGAGCTCGCTGAGAACCACCACGCGGCCTTGCTCTGGTACTGCGAGCCGCTTGGTCGCCAGATTCGCATCGAAGGGCCAGTCGAAAAGATGACCGCCGCAGAGTCCGACGCGTACTTTGCCGCCCGCCCGAGGGGCAGTCAGCTCGGGGCCCACGCGAGCCACCAGAGTGAGCCCCTTGAGAGCCGGGCCGAGTTGGAAGCGCGCGTCGCCGAGTTCGCCCGGCAGTTCGAGGGGCGAGAGGTGCCACGACCAGGGGATTGGGGCGGTTTTCGCCTCACACCCAGACGTTTTGAGTTCTGGCAGCACCGCGACGACCGGCTCCACGACCGGGTCGTCTACCTTCCCGACGGCTCACTATGGCGGCGCGAGCGCCAATCACCCTAAAGCACCTCCGCTGTGATCAGGGGTGAAGCCTTCGGCGTCACTGTTGGCACTCGGGCCCTGCGGCTGCTAAATTGGCAGTCGCAAGTATCGAGTGCTAATTGCTCAGGAGGCAAGAAGAATGAAGTTGCACCCACTAGAAGACCGTATTGTCGTTCGTCCCAACAGCGCTGAGGCCACGACGGCTTCAGGTTTGGTGATTCCCGACACGGCCAAAGAGAAGCCCCAGCAGGGTGAAGTGCTCGCTACCGGTCCCGGTCGTCGCGCTGACGCCACCGGCGAGATCATCCCCACCGGCGTGTCCGTTGGCGACACGGTCGTCTACTCGAAGTACGGCGGGACGGAGATCACCGTGGACGGTGAAGACCTGTTGATTCTGTCGGGCCGCGACGTACTCGCGACCGTTACCAAGTAGCTCGTGACGAGCACGGCTCGTCACCCAATCGGATAAGGAAAATGAATGTCAAAGTTATTGAAGTTTGACGAGGACGCTCGCCGCGGCCTCGAGGCTGGTGTCGACAAGTTGGCCGATGCGGTCAAGGTCACACTCGGGCCGAAGGGTCGCAACGTCGTGCTCGGCAAGAAGTTCGGTGCCCCCACCATCACCAACGACGGTGTCTCGATCGCTCGCGAGGTCGAGCTCGAGGACCCGTTTGAGAACATGGGCGCACAGCTTGTAAAAGAAGTCGCGACCAAGACGAACGATGTGGCCGGTGACGGCACGACAACCGCGACCGTGCTCGCGCAGGCGCTCATCAAGGAAGGTCTTCGCAATGTCGCGGCGGGTGCAAGCCCCTCGGGTCTGAAGCGCGGCATCGAAAAGGCCGTCAAGGTCGCCGTCGACTCCATCGCCGAGCAGAGCCAAGAGGTCTCGGGTAAGACCCAGATCGCCCAGGTCGCGACGATCTCCGCCGCTGACAGCGCGATCGGCGAGGTCATCGCCGACGCCATCGACAAGGTTGGCAAGGACGGCACCGTTACGGTCGAAGAGTCGAACACCTTTGGCATCGAGCTCGAGCTCACCGAAGGCATGCAGTTCGACAAGGGCTATCTCTCCCCGTACTTCGTGACCGACCCTGAGCGTCAAGAGGCGGTCTTGGAGGATGCGTACATCCTCTTTACGAGCAACAAGATCTCGGCCGTCCATGACCTCGTGCCGGTGCTCGAGAAGGTCATGCAGGCTGGACGCCCGCTGCTCATCATCGCAGAAGACGTCGAGGGCGAAGCGCTCGCGACACTCGTGGTGAACAAGATCCGTGGCACGTTCACGTCGGTCGCCGTGAAGGCGCCGGGCTTTGGCGAGCGCCGCAAGGCCATGCTCCAAGACATGGCGATCTTGACCGGCGGTACCGTCATCTCTGACGAGATCGGCCTCAAGCTCGACAGCGCCACGGTTGACCTCCTCGGTCGTGTTCGTCGCGTCGTCGTGACCAAGGACGCCACGACGCTCGTCGATGGCGAAGGCACGAAGGAAGACGTGGCCGGTCGCGTCGCGCAACTCAAGCGCGAGATCGAAGACACCGATTCGGACTGGGACCGCGAGAAGCTCCAAGAGCGTCTTGCCAAGCTCGCCGGAGGCGTCGCCGTCGTCAAGGTTGGTGCCGCAACCGAGGTTGAGCTCAAAGAGAAGAAGCACCGCATCGAAGACGCGCTGAGCGCGACTCGTGCCGCGATCGACGAGGGCATCGTGGCCGGTGGTGGCACCGCGCTCGTACGCGCTCGCGGCGCCGTCGACAAGCTCGTCGGCACCCTCAGTGGTGACGAGGCGACCGGCGCGCGAATCGTGTCGAACTCGCTCGAGTCTCCGCTGCGTCACATCGCCCAGAACGCTGGTTACGAAGGGGCCGTGAAGGTCCGCGAAGTCGCTGACGCGAAGGGTTCAATCGGGCTCAACGCGGAGACCGGGGAACTGGTCGACCTCGTGAAGGCGGGCGTCATCGACCCCGCCAAGGTAACCCGCTCGGCGCTGCAGAACGCAGCCTCGATCGCGGCCCTGCTCCTTACGACCGAAGCCGTCGTGGCCGACAAGCCCGAGCCTGCGTCGTCGCCGATGGGTGACGGCGGCATGGGTGGCATGGGCGGGATGATGTAGTCATTCGGTCGATTGACCTGCGAACGGCCGGGCCTTGTGCCCGGCCGTTCTGCTTTCTTGCGGCGTCTGTTTGATTGAATTACGTGCGATGGTGACCCTGTCTTAGGACGAGTCGCTCCGCGAGAGGCTTTCGGCGTAATCAGTGGTTGCGACGATCCCTTACGCGTCGCGGCGCAATAGCAAGACCGCGCCAATGGCGTTGATGGCGACGGCGTAGCCGACCAGGATCAGAAGTCCCACCCACGGTGAGAAGGCGCCGCTGTGGTTAAAGCCACCGTTGGTCGTGATCACGGTCGCGCCGATGCGATCGGGCATGAACTTGCGCACGTCCATCGCGAGCGAGCTTGGCAGCGCCGCCACGATCAGTGGCAGCACCAACAAGATCCCGACGAAGCAGCTGATCGCGCCCGCAGAGTGCCGGATGATCGTCGCGAGGCCAAGGCCGAGGAGCCCGAGGGTTGCGATGTAGAGACCACAGCCCACCACGGCGCGTAAGGCACCGGGGCTTGACAGGGTGGCGTGGAGCGCGGGGGACGTCAAAAGCGCCTGACCGAGGAAGAATGACGTAAAGGAGACGAACTCCGCGACGACGACGGCGACTGCCGTGAACACGAGGATCTTGGCCAGCAAGACGTCGAGCCGACGGGGCGCAGCCGACAGGACGGCGCGAATAGTCCCCGTGCTGTACTCCGCGCTCATCACCAGCACGCCCAGTACGCCGATGGCGAACTCGGCGATGAAGGTGCCGATCAGGCTGAGGGCGGTCGGATCGAAGCTTTGGATGCTTGCGAGGGACATCGTTGACCAATGGGCGCGTGTCTCGGCGGTCGCGATGGCGCTGACCCCGAGTCCGAGCACCACCGTGATGACGAGCGTCCACATGGTCGAACGCACGGTGCGCAGCTTGGTCCACTCCGATCGGGCGAGGTCGATCACGTTGTAACGACCGGAAGGTGGCGCCATGTCGAGCGCGACGGCGGTCACGGTGACGGCCGTCGCGCCACCTCCGACGTCCTGCTCTACGGCGGTGCTGTGACTGAGCGTGCTCGGACTGCCCTCGGCGATGGGTTTGCGGTTTCGCGAGCGCTGCACGAGCAAGATGACGACGACCACGACGATGATGAGCAGGAGCACGCCACCGAAGATGTGTCCGCCACGGCGGTGAACGTGAGCCGCGGCGGCGAGCTGTGCGGCAGCGAACGCATGAGTCTTCATCACGAGGGTGTCCCTTCCGTTGCGCTGGTCTCAGCGCGCTCGCCACCGCGGTACTCGACGCTTCCCTCGGTCAACTCCATGAACGCTTCTTCCAGTGATGCCGTTTGTGGCGAGAGTTCGTGCAAGACGAAGCCTCGCGCCGCCGCCAGGTCACCGATCGCGATCTCGTCGACGCCTCGTACGGTGAGTGAGCCGTCGTCTTCGGGGGTGATGGTCGCGCCAATTGCTTTGAGGGCGTCACCCAAGGCGGCAGCCTGGGGAGACCGCACGTGCACCGACTGCATCGAACTGCGGTTGAGCAGCCCCTCAATCGAGGTCTGCTCAATCAGTCGTCCCCGCCCGATGATGATGACTTCGTCGGCGGTGAGGGCCATCTCGCTCATGAGGTGACTGGAGACGAACACGGTCCGGCCGTCTCGAGCAAGGCCCTTCAGGAGGTTGCGCACCCAGCGAATGCCGTCCGGGTCAAGCCCGTTGACCGGTTCGTCAAAGAGCAGCACGCCTGGATCGCCGAGCAGTGCCGCGGCGATGCCGAGACGCTGGCCCATGCCGAGCGAGAACTTTCCCGCGCGTTGATCGGCGACGGCCGAGAGTCCGACGAGATTGAGGAGGTCATCGATGCGTCGCTTCGGGAGTCGGTTCGTCTGGGCGAGCATGAGCAGGTGGCCGCGAGCGCTACGGCCAGGATGGATCGCGCGCGCTTCGAGTAGTGCCCCAACTTCGCGCAACGGCCAGTGAAGGTCTTTGAACTGCTGCCCATTCACGCTGACACGTCCGCGGGTGGGCAGGTCAAGCCCCATGATCAGGCGCATGGTGGTGGACTTGCCCGAACCGTTTGGTCCGAGAAAGCCGGTGACGACGCCCGGTCGAACACTGAAGCTCAGATCGTCGACGGCGACCTTGTCGCCGAAGTGCTTCGTGAGTCCCTCTGCTTCAATCATTGGCGTCCTCTCTCGGCGAGCGCAGCTGAATCGACTTTACGACGAACACTTTTCTTGACGGGTAGGCGTATACCCTGAGGCGCCAACGACGCTTTGATGACGGGTAGTTCCATCGGCGACGACTACTCAGTCGCTTCGACGGCGATGTGGGGCACGATGCGGTCGAGCCAGCGAGGCATCCACCAGTTTGCCTTTCCGACGAAGTGCATCAGCGAGGGCACGAGAATCGTCCGAATGATGAAGGCGTCGATCAAGACCGCTCCTCCAAGGCCGATGCCGAACTCGGCGATGATTCGCTCGCCGCCGACGGCGAAGGAGAGGAAGACGCAGATCATGACGAGGGCGGCGGCGGTGATGACGCGACCCGTGTTGGCCTGGCCTCGGATGATCGCCTCTTCGTTGTCCGAGGTGTTCTGAAACTCCTCGTGCATGCGCGAGACCAGGAAGACCTGGTAGTCCATCGAGAGTCCGAAGAGGATCGCGATCATGATGATCGGCAGGAAGGACTCGACCGGTCCAGTGCCGGCACCGAGCAGTGAGGTGCCCCAGCCCCACTGGAAGACTGCGACGACGACCCCGAAGGACGCACCGACGGCGAGCAGGTTCATGACCGCAGCGACGAGTGGCACGAGGACACTGCGGAACGCGACCATGAGCAATAAGCAGCCGAGCGCGACGATGACCCCGACGAAGAGGGGCAGCTTGCTCGTGAGGACTCCCGCGAAGTCGACGAAGATCGCCGTGATGCCGCCGACATAGATCTGATCGTGCGACGAGGCGGCAACAGCCGGGATGTACTTATCGCGAATCGTGTCGATCAACGACGCCGTCTTCGTGCTCTGGGGACTCGTGGTGGGAATGACATTGATGATGCCGATGGTCTTTTGGGGATTCATGACCAGCGGTGCCACCGCCGCGACGCCGGGTTTGCCTTTCATCGACGTGTCGAGGTGTTCCATCGCGGCGAGGTCGCCGGCGCCGCGAAGTGAACCCACGACGGTGAGGGGGCCGTTGAAGCCGGGGCCGAAACCTTGGGCGAGCTGATCGTAGGCGAGGCGGGTTGTGGAGCCCGCGGGATCCGAACCTTGGTCGGAGCTGCCGAGCTGAAGCGAGAAGAACGGCACGATGATGAGGACCATGATCGCCAGCGCGGCGAGGGTGAGTGAGCGTGGGTGGCGCGAGACGAAGTGAGCCCAGCGCTTCCAGGGTCCGCTCACCATGATCGGGCCGGGGCCATTCGCCTCGAGCTCGCGACGCTCTCGGCGGCTGAGCGCGTGGTACTTCTGAAAGCCGAGGAGTGCGGGCAAGAGCGTTATTGAGGCGAGCATCGTGATCAAGACAGCGAGAGAAGCTGTCACGGCAACGCCGTTCAAGAAGGAGAGCCCGAGGATCAACATGCCAAGCAGCGCAATGCACACGGTGGAGCCGGCAAAGAGCACGGCGCGACCGGACGTGTTGAGGGCGCACGTCACGGCCTCTTCGACGTTCGAGCCGCGCTTGAGCTCCTGGCGAGACCTGGTGACGATGAACAGGGCGTAGTCGATACCGACGCCGAGCCCGATCAACGATCCGAGGATCGGAGCGAACTGGGCGATCGCGAGGACGTGGCTCAAGAGTTCGCCGCCCGCGAGCGCGATGCCGAGGGCGAAGAGCGCGACACCGAGGGGGAGCAGCATGGCAAAGAACGAGCCGAAGGCGAGCACGAGCACGATGGCCGTCGCGATGAGGCCGAAGACCTCGTAGGGGCTGCCCGTGGGAGAGCTCAGATTACCGAAGGCGTTGCCGCCAAAGTTGACGCTCAACGACGACGAGCGGATCGTCGAGGCCTCGATCACGACGGCCTGGACTTGCTTATTGGTGAGCACACTCGCTTCCTTGGAGAAGTGCACGACGGCGTACGCGATGGTGCCGTCCTTGGAGACCTGCGTCGAGCCGAGGCACGTGCCGTTTGAGAGCGTCTCACTTGTGGCGAAACTGCCGGTGCAGAAGGGCGACGTGACCGAGCCGACCTCAGGGAGCTTGTCGACCTTGGTCAACGCCGACTGGATAGCCGACTCGTGCGACGCGATGGACCCTCCGAGGGAGTGGAAGACGATCTGGTCGACGTCACCGGACTGGCCCGTGAAGCCTTGCTCGAGCAGCGCCTCGGCGTGGGCGGAGTTGGTGTTCGGCAGGGAAAAGACGTTGGAGTAGGCCGAGCCCTCCGAGTGCGCCACCACGTTGATCAAGATGAACAGGACGACCCATGCGCCCAGCACGAGCCAACGTCGCTGGACACAGAAGCGAGCGAGGGATTTCAAAGGGAGGTTCTCCTGATGGGAGTCGAGAGGGGTGCGTTAGCGTTGGGAGGACAAACGAGAGACCAGCCTAGAGGAATACCGTTGACCCCATCTGTCGGGCGACCCGCGCGCTTTACCGGTCATCAGTATCCACAGATCATCCCCGAACCGGATGAGATCCGACCCGGCGGTCCCGCACCCTGGTCCTCGCTTCCGTTGTCCTCGCGGACGAATCTCTCGCTCGATCTTGTGCGTTCGAGGCTCACGGACGCGGGCCGAATACTTTTGACCACCTCGCCACCTGAAGCGCCCATGGAGCTAGCGCTCGTCGCTGACGACACGCCGAGCACGATCACGTTTCGCTCCGCTGTCCTCGCGGCGCTCTTCGAAGAGGACAGTGAAACGCACCTCGTCCTTACGAGGAGATCATTTGCCATGCGGGTCCACCGCGGAGAGATCGCCCTCCCTGGCGGGCGGAGCCACGACGGCGAGACGCCCGTGGAGACCGCGCTGCGCGAGGCCCAGGAGGAGGTGGGCTTGGCGCCCGCCGCCGTGACACCGATCGCCTGGCTCAGTCCGATCGTGTCCTTCGGGTCGAGCTCGTCGATATGGCCCGTCGTCGGGACGCTCGAACGGCGTCCGGAACTCGCGATCAACCCGAGCGAGGTCGACCGCGCCTTCACGGTCGCGCTGAGTGACCTGGTCGCCGAGGGGGCCTTCGTCGAGGAGCGCTGGCGGCGGGCGACCCTTCGACCGGGCGCCGATGAGGACGGTTTTTACCGTCTCTATTTCTTCAAGGTGCCCGGCGATCTCATCTGGGGAGCGACCGCGCGGGTGATCGCCGAACTCCTTTCAATTGTCACGGGTGCCGCGTGATCACTCGACCGCCACGCCATGTCGCCCCAATAGACTGCTAGGAACGCGCCACCACTTTTGGGGTGTTTCAATCGGAGGACTTCATGGCGGAAGTTGAGATCGGTATCTTCAAATCGGCTCGTCAGGCGTATGGCTTTGACGACATCGCGATTGTGCCTTCGCGGCGCACCCGCGACCCCGAGGACGTCGATATCTCCTGGCAGATTGACGCCTACAAGTTTGAACTGCCGGTGCTCGGATCGGCCATGGATGGCGCGATGTCACCGCTGACGGCGATCGAGCTCGGCCGACTCGGCGGACTCGGGGTGCTCAACCTCGAGGGCCTCTGGACGCGCTACGAAGACCCGATGCCGCTCTTCGAGGAGATTCGCGAGCTCGACGACGACAAGGCAACGGCGCGTATGCAGCAGATGTACCTGGAGCCGATCAAGCTCGAGCTCGTCGCCGAGCGCATCAAGCAGATGAAGGACGCTGGCATCGTCACGTCGGCATCGGTCACCCCCGCGCGCACGGCCTGGATGTCAAAGACGATCATTGATTCGGGTCTCGACATTCTCGTCATTCAGGGCACCGTGGTCTCTGCCGAACACGTGTCGAAGACCGCAGAGCCTCTCAACCTGAAGAAGTTCATTCGCGAGTTCGAGGTGCCGGTCATTGTCGGCGGGTGTGCGAGCTACCAAGCCGCCCTCCACCTCATGCGAACTGGCGCCGCGGGCGTCCTCGTCGGGGTGGGTCCCGGCAACGCGTGCACGTCGCGCGGCGTGCTCGGCATCGGCGTTCCTCAGGCGACGGCCATCGCCGATGTCGCGGGGGCGCGCATGCGCCACCTCGATGAGACAGGCGTCTACGTGCACGTGATCGCCGACGGCGGGATGAGCAAGGGTGGCGACATCGCCAAGGCGATCGCCTGCGGCGCCGACGCGGTCATGATCGGCTCACCCCTCACGAGCGCAGTCGAAGCGCCGGCCCGAGGATTCCACTGGGGCATGGCGACGTTCCACCCCACGTTGCCTCGCGGTACTCGCGTGCGCACCCAGGTACGCGGCTCGTTGAAGGAGATCCTCCTTGGACCGGCCCACGAGAACGACGGGCGACTCAACCTCTTTGGCGCGCTGCGCACCTCGATGGCCACGTGTGGCTACGAGACCCTGAAGGAGTTCCAGAAGGCCGAGATCATGCTCGCGCCGTCGCTTCAGACCGAAGGCAAGCAGATGCAGCGCTCCCAGGGTGTAGGCATGGGCCATTGAGCGACGCCGTTCTCGTCGTCGACTTCGGCGCCCAGTACGCCCAACTCATCGCTCGGCGCGTGCGAGAAGCGCACGTGTACTCAGAGATCGTGCCGAGCACCATCTCCGCCGACGAGGTCCGCGCGAAGGCTCCCGCCGCGCTCATCCTTTCGGGAGGACCGAAGTCGGTCTACGCGACGCCCGCACCCTTGCTCGATCCTGAGATCTACGAGCTCGGCATCCCAATTCTTGGCATCTGCTACGGCGCGCAGCTGATGGCGCTCCAACTCGGCGGCGCGGTCGCTAACACCGGCGTTGGCGAATACGGACGCACCGAACTCACGAGAGAGGGCGCGAGTGTCTTGATGGCCGACTGGCCATCAACGACGACGACGTGGATGAGTCACGGCGACGCGATCTCGGAGGTTCCCGAGGGATTCGTCATAACGGGCTCGTCGCCCGAGGCGCCGATCGCGGTGATGGAGCACGCCCAACGGCGTCTGCACTCGGCGCAGTTTCACCCCGAGGTCGCCCACACTGAACGTGGTCAAGAGCTGCTGGCGAACTTCCTCTACCGAGTGGCAGAGATTCCACCCGCCTGGACGAACACCTCGATCATCGAAGACCAGGTCGCCGCGATTCGCGCCCAGGTGGGCGACGAGAAGGTTCTCTGCGCTCTGTCGGGCGGCGTCGACTCGGCGGTGGCCGCGGCGCTCGTCACCAAGGCCGTCGGCACGCAGCTCACGTGCGTCTTTGTTGACACCGGCCTCATGCGCAAGGACGAGGGCGAACAGATCGAAGCGACGTTCACTCGTCAGTTCGGCGTGGAGCTGATCCACGTGAAGGCCCAAGACCGCTTCTTTGACGCCCTCGCGGGCGTCACTGACCCCGAAGCGAAGCGCAAGATCATCGGAGAGCTGTTCATCCGAGAGTTCGAAGGCGTCGCGTGCGAGCTCGCCGAAGGCGGTGAAGGTCCCAAGTTTCTGGTCCAAGGCACGCTCTATCCCGACGTCATCGAGTCTGGCTCGGGCCACGCCGCCAACATCAAGAGCCATCACAACGTCGGCGGCCTGCCCGAAGATCTCTCGTTCCAGCTCGTCGAGCCGCTGCGGTCGCTCTTCAAGGACGAGGTGCGACACGTCGGCGAAGAGCTTGGCCTTCCCCCAGAGATCGTGTGGCGTCAGCCATTCCCCGGCCCCGGACTCGGGGTGCGCATCATTGGCGAGGTCACGCGCGAACGCGCCGAGATCCTGCGAAACGCCGACTACGTGGTCGTCGACGAGATAAAAAAGGCAGGACTATACCGGGAGCTGTGGCAGAGCTTTGCCGTGTTACCCGCTGTGCGTACGGTGGGAGTCATGGGAGATGGGCGCACCTACGCGTACCCGATCGTGATTCGCGCCGTTACGAGCGACGACGCGATGACTGCCGACTGGGCCCGACTTCCCTACGACGTGATCGAGCGCATTGCGAACCGCTTGATCCGTGAGGTCGAAGGCGTCAACCGTGTCGCGCTTGACGTCACGAGCAAGCCACCCGGCACCATTGAGTGGGAGTGAGTCGCGGCTCGTTCTCTGATGAGTCGCTGTGGGATGTCCATGCTGCAGATTCACGCTCGAGGCTCGACCCGTCGTCTCTACTTGAGGGACTAACCGCACCCCAGCGCGCGGCCGTCACCCAACGCGGCGGACCGCTGCTCGTGATCGCGGGCGCGGGTTCAGGTAAGACCCGCGTGCTCACGCGCCGCATCGCGCACCTGCTCGCGACCGGTGACGCGCGGCCGTACGAGATCATGGCCATCACGTTCACCAACAAGGCGGCCGACGAGATGCGTCGACGCGTGGTCGAGCTGGTCGGCCCCGACGCCGACCGGATGTGGGTGTCGACGTTCCACTCGGCGTGCCTTCGCATGTTGCGCGCCCACGCCGACGTGCTCGGCTACGAGCGGGGCTTCACCATCTACGACGCCGGCGACGCCGAGACGGCCGTCGAGCGCATCATGAAGGAGCTCAACCTCGACCTCAAGCGGCTGCCACCGCGCAGCGTGTCGGCCGCGATCTCCGCGGCAAAGAACGAGATGATCTCGCCGGATCGCTACTTCGACCTCTACGGCGACGATCCCCAACGCCGTCGCATCGCGGAGATCTACCGGCTGTACGAGAAGCGGCTGCGAACCGCCAACGCGATGGACTTCGACGATCTGCTCGTCAACGCCGTCGCGATGATGCGAGCCGACGATCGCGTGTTGCGCTCGTACCAGGAGCGATTCCACTACCTGCTCGTCGACGAGTTCCAAGACACGAATGGCGTGCAGAACGAGCTCGTCATGATGCTCGCGGCCGAGCACCGCAACCTCTGCGTCGTTGGCGATTCGGACCAATCGATCTATCGCTTTCGCGCGGCGGACGTGCGCAACATCTTGCAGTTCGAGCAGCGCTTCCCCGACGCCGAGGTGATCCTGCTCGAGCAGAACTTTCGCTCCACCCAGACGATCCTCGACGCCGCGAACGCCGTCATCGCGAAGAACGCAAGCCGCCACGCGAAGAATCTCTTCACCGACGGGGCCCAGGGCGAGAAGATTCGCCTCTACCGAGCGGGTGACGAGTACGACGAAGGTCGCTGGGTCGCGAGCGAGCTGCGCCGACTGCGCAGTGAGCACGGCGTCAGCTGGAATGAGATGTCCGTCTTCTATCGCACCAACGCCCAGAGTCGAGTGCTCGAAGAGGAGATGCTGCGCGCCAACATCCCGTACCGCGTGATCTCGGGCATGCGGTTCTACGACCGCAAGGAGATCAAGAACGCGCTCGCCTACGCCCGCCTGATCGTCAATCCCCGCGACGAGGCATCCGCCCGGCGGGTGATCAACGAGCCCAAGCGCGGGGTGGGAGAAGGGGCCCAGGCCAAGCTCGGCGCGTACGCGGCCGAGCACGGGCTCTCGTTCGCTGAGGCGGCTCATCACGCCCGCGCCGCGGGACTTAGCGGGCGGGCGCTCGCGGGCGCCGACAAGTTCTCCTTCATGCTCGACGAGCTGCGCGCGCTGTCGAACGACCTGAGTCCGCGCGAGATGATCGACGCCATCGTGCGCGAATCGGGGATGGGGGACGCCCTACGCGCGGAGGACAGCGACGAGGCGTACTCGCGACTCGAGAACCTGGGAGAGCTCGCGTCGGCCGCCGCCCAGTACGACACGCTGCTCGACTTCGTCGAGCGCATGGCGCTCGTCGCCGACTCCGACCAGCTGGGCAGCGGCGACGGAGCGATCTCGATGATGACGCTGCACGTTGCGAAGGGTCTCGAGTTTCCTGCCGTCGTGGTAACCGGGCTCGAAGAGACTGTCTTTCCGCACCGTCGTGCGCTCTCTGACGACGCCGAGCTCGAAGAGGAGCGTCGCCTCTTCTATGTCGGGGTCACGAGGGCCATGCGCCATCTGGTACTCACCCACGCGTGGAGCCGCACAATGTGGGGACAGCGCGTCGAAGCGATTCCCAGTCGGTTTCTCCAGGAGGTTCCCGTCGAGCTCATCACGGATCTCACCTCGACACTGCCGACGCGACGTTCGAGCTTCTCCCTCGACGATGACGGATTTGTGGGTCGCTCGACGTCCTTTACCGAAGGCCGGGCGTTCGGCACCGGCGCTGCGCCACCCGCTCGGTCGACGGGCGCGGAGAAGCTCGGACTCGTCATCGGCGACCGGGTCGTCCACGATCGTTTCGGGACGGGTGTCGTGATTCGCGTCGAGGGAGAAGGCGCCCATTCGAGGGCGACGGTCAACTTCGACGAGCATGGCTCGAAGCATCTCGTCCTCGCGATGACACCGCTCAAGCGCGCTTAGGTGCGATTGGCGAGGCGCCGCCACAGAGAAGGCGGCATGAGGCGAACGAGCACGAAGACGTAGCGAAGCACCGGGGGACTCCAAATGACGACCTCGTTGGTGGCGAACCCGCGCATGACATTGTCCGCGACCTCGTTGGGTCCGGTCGTAAAGGGCGTCGGCGCCATGCCGAGGCTCATCCTCGTGCGCACCGCCGCCGGTCGGAGTAGTTGGAGGCGAACGCCGGTGCCGTCCAAGGACTCGGCCATGCACACGCAGAGCCGATCGAGGCCGGCCTTCGCGCCGGAGTAGAGGTAGCTGACTCGCCGCACGCGAATCGCTGCTGCGCTGCTCATGACGAGTATCCGACCGCTCCCCTGGGCGACCAGTTGGCGACGCACCTCGGCGAGTGCCGCGACCGGCCAGGTGAGGTTCACGTTCATTATGCGCGCCGACTGCGTGGCGTCGTTTTCGTCCTCGAACTGGTGGCCAACGGTGCCGACGGCGACCACGACCAGGTCGATGGGGTCGCCCACCTTCTCGAAGGCTTCGGTGACGGTCGCCGCGGCACTGGAAGGGTCCTCGGCGTCAAAGAGGACGGTGTCGGTCTTGGTGGCGCCGTACTCCTGGGCCTCGAGTGCTGCGGCGTCGAGGCGGGCCTGATTGCGACCGGCCAAGACCACGGTATGCGTGCGCGCGAGGCAGAGCTTCTTGGTGAGTGCGCGCGCGATGTCCGAGCTCGCGCCGAAGACGACCACGTTCTGGGGTACGCCCGCGCCGTTTTCCACCACCCCTTCCTACTATCTCGCTTCCTGCTGCTCGCTCGTGCGGCGCGCCACATCCGGGTGCGTGGATGGCACGTGTGCGCAAGAATCGAACGGCGATTTGCCAGCAATGACGCAAAATAGTGACGTTGGCGCGACATCTATGCTGATAACTGATGAAGCGCACTTACCGAGTCGTCGTCGCGAAACCCGGCCTCGACGGCCACGACAGGGGCGCCAAAGTGATCGCGCGCACCCTTCGAGACGCGGGCTTCGAGGTCGTCTACACCGGCCTTCACCAGACGCCCGAGCAGATCGTCCAGGCGGTCATTCAAGAGGATGCGGACGCGCTGGGGCTCTCGCTGCTGTCGGGCGCCCACCTCGTCCTCGTGCCCCGCGTCGTCGACCTGCTCAAGGGCGAGGGCAGAGAAGACGTCCTGGTCCTCGTCGGCGGCATCATCCCCGACGACGACATTCCCGAGCTCGAACGAGACGGGGTGACTCGTGTGTTCACGCCCGGCGCGTCGCTCGACGAGATGAGCACGTGGCTCGAAGCGACCCTGGACGAGCGCGAAACGATCGCCTGACCGCACACCCCCCAAGCAACGTCAAACGAAAGAAGAAGTGAATGGACCTCTTTGAGTATCAGGGCAAGCAGTACTTTGCGCGCTACGGCATTGCCGTCTCCCCGGGCGGCGTCGCCGACACCGTCGAAGAGGCGGTTGCTGTCGCTGATCGGGTCGGCTATCCCGTTGTCGTGAAGGCACAGGTCAAGGTGGGCGGCCGCGGCAAGGCGGGGGGCGTCAAGCTCGCGAACAACGCCGACGAAGTGCGTGAGCACGCGGGCAACATCCTCGGACTCGACATCAAGGGGCACGTCGTCAAGCGTCTGTGGATCGAGCGCTCGAGTGACATCCAAAAGGAGTACTACGCCTCCTTCACGCTGGATCGTCCGAACAAGACGCACCTGGGGATGCTGAGCGCCCAGGGCGGGGTGGAGATTGAAGTGGTCGCCGAAGAGAGTCCCGATGCGATTGCCATGCTCTCCATCGATCCAGTTCGCGGTCTCGACATCGAAACCGCGCGCCGCTGGGTCGCCGAGGCCGAACTCGACGACGTGGCGCGCGAGCAGGCGGCCGAACTGCTCGTGAATCTCTATGACTGCTACACCCGTGGTGACTGCGACCTCGCTGAGATCAACCCCCTGATCTTGACGCCGAACGGCACCGTGCACGCTCTCGACGCCAAGGTGACGCTGGACGAAAACGCGTCGTTTCGCCACCCCGAATGGGAGGAGTTTCGCGCGGACGAGTTCGAAGACCCGCGCGAGAAGATGGCGAAGGAAAAAGGTCTCAACTACATCGGGCTTGACGGCACCGTGGGCATCATCGCCAACGGCGCCGGTCTCGCCATGTCGACGCTCGACGTCGTCAATCAGGTTGGGGGTTCCGCCGCAAACTTCCTCGACATCGGCGGCGGCGCCAACGCCGACGTCATGGCGGCCGCGCTCGAGGTGATCAACGCTGACCCCAAGGTGAAGTCGATCTTCGTCAACATCTTTGGCGGCATCACTCGGGTCGACGAGGTCGCGAACGGCGTCCTCGAGGCGCTCGCGCGGGTGACGATCGCGTCGCCGATCGTGCTGCGTCTCGACGGCACGAACGCCGTCGAAGGGCGAGCCATTCTCGCTCCCCACTTGAACGACCGACTGGTGACCGAACCCACAATGTTGGACGCCGCGCGACGCGCGGTCGTCCTGGCGAAGTAAGGAAGACCGATGAGCATCTTTGTAGACGAACACACGAAGGTCATCGTCCAGGGCCTCACGGGAGGTCAAGGACGATTTCACGGACTGCGCAACCGTGATTACGGCACCAAGGTCGTTGGCGGCGTGACACCGGGCAAGGGGGGTAGCGACGTCGACGGCATCCCGGTGTTCAATTCCGTGAAGGAGGCCGTTGCGGCGACGGGTGCTACGGCGTCGTTCGTGGTGGTGCCGCCCAAGTTCGCGGCCGACGCGATCATCGAAGCCGCCGAAGGCGGGATCACGTTCATTGTCTGTATCACTGAAGGCATCCCCGCCCACGACGAAGCCGTCACCTACAACCGACTCGTCGAAGAGTTCCCCGGCGTGCGCCTGCTCGGTCCGAACTGTCCCGGCATCATCAGCCCCGGCAAGTGCAACATCGGCATCACGTCGGGGGACATCGCGCTCGCCGGAGGCCCGGTCGGGATCGTGTCGCGTTCGGGCACGCTGACCTACCAGGCCCTTCACGAGCTCAGTCAGCAGGGCATCGGTCAAACGACGTGCGTCGGCATCGGCGGGGACCCCGTGCCCGGCACCAACTTCATCGACTGCCTCGCCGCCTTCCAGGCGGACCCTGAGACGAAAGCGGTCATGATGATCGGAGAGATCGGCGGTTCGGAAGAAGAGCGCGCCGCGGAGTGGATCAAGCTCAACATGACCAAGCCCGTCGTTGCCTACATCGCCGGCGTCACGGCACCTGCCGGGCGCAAGATGGGACACGCCGGTGCGATCATCTCCGGTTCGAAGGGCACGGCGCAGGCGAAGATGGAAGCGCTCTCTGAGGCTGGCGTCTACGTGTGCGCGAACCCCACCGAGGCGGGCGAGAAGATGGTCGACATCGTAAGGGCGATGTAACGCTTGACTCAGGTTCGCCTCTGTGTGCTGGTGTCAGGGTCTGGCACCATTCTTGAAGCCATGTTGCAGTCCGGGCTTGGCATCAGCCTGGTCGCGTCGGACCGACCGTGCCGCGCGCTCGACGTCGCGCGCGACGCGGGCGTCAGCGCGCGACTCATCGATCGTGAGCTCTTCGGCGGTTTCGGCCCGTCGTTCAATCGCGACGCCTACAGCATCGAGCTCGCACGTGTGCTGACCGAAGAGCGCATCGATCTTGTCGCGATGGCCGGTTTTGGCACGATTGTCACCGCCTCGTTTCATCACACCTTTCCCCAGCGGGTGTTGAATACGCACCCGAGTCTTCTGCCCGAGTTCAAGGGCTGGCACGCGGTGGCGGCCACGCTCGCAGCGGGCGTGAGCGAGTCCGGGTGCACCGTGCACGTCGCCACCGAAGCACTCGACGAAGGGCCGATCCTCGCGCAGCGTCGCGTGCCGGTCTTCCCCGATGACGACGAAGAGTCGTTGCACGAGCGAATCAAGACCGTCGAGCGCGCCCTCTACCCCGAGGTGGTCGCTAGGGTGATGGCGTCTCTCGTGCAGGGCCTCGAGCCCGAGAGCGTGGCCGGCGCCTTGGAGGAGAGCTAGATGCGAGCGTTGTTGAGCGTGTGGGACAAGACCGGTCTCGCCGAGTTTGCGCGTGGTCTGAGCGAGCAGGGTGTCGAGCTCGTCGCCTCCGGCGGGACGGCAAAGGCGCTCGAAGAGGCGGGGATCGGGCATCTTGACGTGGATGACGTCACGGGGTTCCCCGAGATCCTCGATGGTCGCGTGAAGACACTGCACCCGAAGATTCACGGGGGCATCCTGGCCGATCTCGACAAGCCCGAGCACGTGAGTGCGCTGGCCGAGCACGACATCACGCCCATCGACCTCGTCGTGTGCAATCTGTATCCCTTTACGACCAATCCGTCGATCGAACTGATCGACATCGGCGGGCCCACGATGGTGCGCGCCGCCGCGAAGAACCACCGTCACGTCGGTGTCGTCACGAATCCTCGCCAGTACGCGGGGGTCCTCGAAGAGATCGCCACCAACGGGTCACTGTCCGACTCGACCCGCCACCACCTCGCCCGAGCGGCCTTCGCCTACACCGCGAGCTACGACGCCGAGGTGGTGAAGTGGTTCGACGCGGGTGCGGTTTTCGGCGGAGCACCGAGCGGGATTGACGCCGTCGTGCCCGCAACCGTGCACCTCTCGCTCGAACGAGCCGACGTCACGCGCTACGGCGAGAACCCCCACCAGATCGCTGCTCGCTACCGAGTCTCGGGTTCGACGCCGTGGTGGGATGGCGTCACCCAACACGCGGGCAGCGCGTTGTCCTACCTCAACTACTTTGACGCCGACGCGGCGTGGCGGCTGGTCCACGAACTGGGGAGCGACGCACCGGGTCACGAAGTTGTCGCCATCATCAAGCACGCAAACGCGTCAGGCGCGGCGCTCGGCTCCTCTCTCAGTGACGCGTTCGCGAAGGCACTCGCCGCCGATCCCCAGAGCGCCTTTGGTGGCGTTGTCGCCCTCGCCGGCTACGTCGACCGCGAGGTCGCTTCGCTGATCGCGGCAGGCCCCCAGGCCGACGTCGTCATCGCGTCGGGCTATTCGAGCGACGCGATCGAGACCCTCGTCTCGCGGCGCAAGGCCACACGACTCTTGAGCGCTCCCGCACCCGAGCCGCTCGGACTTTCGATTCGCACGTTCGGCGATACCGCACTCGTTCAGAACGCCGACGAGATCGTCGTACCGCCGAGCGAGTGGCGCTGCGTCACGAAGGCCACACCGAGCGCTCAGCAACTCGAAGACTTGATCGTCGCGTGGCGTGTGTGTGCCCGCACGACGTCCAACGCGATCGTGATCGCGCGTGACGGGGTTGCCGTCGGCATCGGCGCAGGGCAGCAGTCGCGCGTCGTGGCCGCCGGCATCGCCGTCGTGAAAGCGGGAGAGTTCGCGCGCGGCGGGTCCGCCGCATCGGACGCCTTCTTCCCCTTCGCCGACGGACTCACCGCGCTCACCGACGCGGGGGTCACCGCCGTCGTGCAGCCCGGCGGTTCCGTTCGCGATCGCGACATCATTGAAGCCGCCGACGACGCTGGAATTGTCATGATGCTCACCGGCGAGCGACACTTTCGTCACTAGGGAGGATCATGAGCGCACAACTACTCGACGGCGAGCGACTCGCTTCAAGCATCAAGATGGAGCTGGCCGATCGAGTGCTGCGACTCACGGCGCTCGGCCGCACGCCCGGCCTCGGGACGATCCTCGTCGGCGACAACCCCTCGAGCGCTCGCTACGTCCAGATAAAGATCGCCGAGTGCGCGGAGATCGGCATTCGCTCCTTCGATGAGCACCTCCCTGCAACGGCGACCCAGCACGAGATAGAAGAGATCATCGATCGATTCAACGACGACGACAACGTGCACTCGATCCTCGTCCAGCTGCCCCTCCCCGACGGCATCAACGAGCAAGAGGTCTTGCTGCGCATCAGCCCAGAAAAGGATGTCGACGGTTTGCACCCGACGAACCTCGGCCGACTCGTGATGGGGGCGCCCGGTCCGCTGCCGTGCACGCCGAACGGCATCGTCGAGCTCTTGGCCGCCTACCACGTGCCGGTCGAAGGTCAACACGTGGTGATCATTGGACGAGGGTTGACCATCGGTCGGCCCCTCTCGCTGCTCATGGCAATGCGTCGTCCACACTGCAACGCGGCCGTGACGGTGGTGCACACGGGCGTGAGCAACATGCACGAACTCGTTCGCAGTGGAGACGTCGTCGTTGCCGCGGCGGGCCACGCGGGGCTCGTCACACGAGACATGGTGAAGCCGGGTGCCGCCGTGGTGGGTGCGGGCACGAGCTTTCTCGGTAAGAAACTTCTCAGTGACGTCGACGATGACGTCAGTGAAGTCGCTGGTTGGATAACGCCTCGGCTCGGTGGCGTGGGTCCAATGACTCGTGCCATGCTGTTACGAAACGCCGTGCAGGCAGCTGAGAGGGTCAAATGACACATCGAGATGATCGTGGACGCGAAGTCGATGAACGGCCGTGGGGATCGTTCACGGTACTCGACGACGAACTGTTCGACCACAAGGTAAAGCGCCTCGTCGTCAATCCGGGTAAACGTCTCAGCTACCAGCGTCACGCGCGTCGCGCCGAGCACTGGTTCGTCGTGAACGGGGTGGCGACGGTCGTCCTCGACGGTGTTGAACACGAGGTGCCCGCCGGTGGCAGCATCGACGTCGCGATCGGTCAGTTGCACCGCTGCGAGAATCGTGGCACGACGCCCGTAGTCTTCATTGAAGTGCAGCACGGCACGTACTTCGGCGAAGACGACATCGAACGAATCGAAGACGATTTCGGTCGTGCCGACTAGTCCCCTTCGCGTGAGTGAACTGATAGGACGCGCGACGACGCGATCTTTCGAATTCTTCCCCCCAAAGTCCGACGACGAGACCGCGGTCCTCGAGAGAACGCTGAGCGATCTGCGCACGCTCGAACCATCATTCGTCTCAGTGACGTATCGAGGGGGGCGCGAATCGCGTCAGCGCACGTTCGACCTCGTGACACGAATTCAGCGCACGGGCGAGCTCACGGCGATGGCGCACCTCATCTGCGTGGGTCATCGCCGCGATGAGATGCGGGACCTGTTGAAGAACTACGCCGACGCCGGTGTCGTCAACGTCATGGCGCTCGGCGGTGATCTGCCCGAGGACGACGCCGACGCTGCCTCGGAGTTTCGCTACGCGCTCGAACTCGTGGAGCTCGCCCGCGAAGTGGGAGAGTTCTGCGTCGGCGTTGGCGCTCATCCTCAGGGTCACCCCCGATCGGCGAGTCGTGTCGAAGACCGCCGGCACCTCGCGCGAAAGCTCGCAGCCGCGGACTTCGCCGTGACCCAGTTCTTCTTCGACGCGAGCGAGTGGGTACAGCTCGTGAGCGACATGGCCGATCTCGGGGTCGAAAAGCCCATCCTGCCCGGCATCATGCCCGTCACGACGCTTCACGGGGTGACTCGTATGGCGACCATGGGCGCCGTGGTGCCTGACGCGCTCGTGGCGCGGCTCGAGGCGGCCCACGCCAAGGGTGGTCCCGCAGCGGTGCGGGCCGAGGGAGTTCGCGCTGCGACCGAGCTCTGCGAAGCGCTACTCGACGCTGGCGTCCCGGGTCTGCATTTCTACACGCTCAATCGCTCAACCGCCACGCGAGAGATCTGTCACGCACTGTTCAACTAGAGGTTTTCGCGCGCGTCGGGCCCGAAGATGGGTGTTGCGAATAAACCTAGGATGGCCTCATGGCTGAAAAAATCACTATGAGCGCCGACGGCGTGTTGCACGTCCCGGACAATCCCATCATCCCCTTCATCGAAGGCGACGGCACCGGTGTCGACATCTGGCCGGCCGCCAAGCTGGTCCTCGACGCTGCATCGAAGAAGTGCGGCAAGACGATTGAGTGGAAAGAGGTGCTCGCAGGTCAAAAAGCCTTCGACGAGACCGGCGACTGGCTGCCCGAACAGACTGTCCTCGACTTTCGCGAGTACCTGATCGGCATTAAAGGGCCCCTCACCACGCCGATCGGCGGCGGTTTCCGATCCCTCAACGTGGCGCTCCGCCAGATCCTTGACCTCTACGTGTGTCTGCGACCGGTGCGATGGTTCCAAGGCGTTCCGAGCCCGGTGATCCATCCCGAGCTCGTCGACATGGTGATCTTTCGAGAGAACACCGAAGACGTCTACGCCGGACTCGAAGTTGAAGCGGGCACTCCTGAAGCAGAGAAGCTCCGGGGCTTCCTAAAAGACGCCTTCGGCTGGGACATTCGCGAGATGAGCGGCATCGGCGTAAAGCCGATCTCGAAGTTCGGCTCGGAACGACTCATCCGGGCGTCCATCAAATACGCGCTGTCGCACGATCGCGAATCGGTCACGCTCGTGCACAAGGGCAACATCCAGAAGTTCACTGAAGGTGCATTCATGAAGTGGGGCTACCAGCTTGTGCGCGACGAGTTCGGTGACGTCGCGGTCGGGTGGAACGACTGCGACGGCAAGCCCGGCTCGAAGCTCTTGGTCAAGGACGTCATCGCGGATATCGCCTTCCAGCAGGCGCTCACCCGCGCGAGCGAGTTCGACGTCATCGCGACGATGAACCTGAACGGCGACTACCTCTCCGACGCCCTCGCCGCGCAGGTTGGCGGCATCGGCATCGCGCCCGGTGCCAACATCAACTACGTCACCGGACACGGGATCTTCGAAGCGACCCACGGTACGGCGCCGAAGTACGCCGGTCAGGACAAGGTGAACCCCGGTTCGCTGCTGCTCTCGGGTGTCTTGATGTTCGAGCACCTCGGCTGGACCGACGCCGCAAACGACATCGTTGCCGCGCTCGAGGCGACGATCGCCGACAAGATCGTCACCTACGACTTCGCGCGACTCATGCAGGGCGCCACGGAAGTGAAGTGTTCCGAGTTCGCCGAGGCGATCGTCGAGCGTCTGTAAGCAAAGGAGAGTCATGACACCCGTCAACGTCACCGTGACCGGCGCCGCCGGTCAGATCGGTTACAGCCTGCTGTTTCGCATCGCCTCGGGAGCACTGTTCGGTCCGGACGTGCCGATTGCGCTCCGCCTGCTCGAGGTCGATCCCGCTATGAAGGCGCTGCACGGCGTCTTGATGGAGATCGACGACTGCGCCTTTCCGTTGCTCACGAGTGTCGAGGCGACGAGCAACCTCAATCACGCCTTTAACGGAGCGAACTGGGCGCTGCTCGTGGGTTCGGTGCCGCGCAAGGCCGGCATGGAGCGCAGCGATCTGCTCAACATCAATGGCGGCATCTTCAAGCCGCAGGGCCGAGCGATCGCCGATCACGCCGCGAGCGACGTGCGGGTGCTTGTGGTGGGCAACCCCTGCAACACGAACTGCCTCATTGCTCGATCGAACGCCCCCGAAGTGCCGGCCGATCGGTGGTTCGCGATGACGCGCCTCGACCAGAACCGGGCCGTTGCTCAGCTCGCCAAAGAAGCGGGCGTGCCCGTGACCGACGTGAAGAACGTCGCGATATGGGGCAACCACTCATCGACGCAGTTCCCGGACTTCGCGAACTCAACCATCCGCGGCAAGAAGACGACTGAGGTCATCACCGACGGCGAATGGCTGCGCGGCGAGTTCATCACGACCGTGCAAAAGCGCGGTGCGGCGGTTATCGAAGCGCGCGGGCTCAGTTCAGCCGCATCCGCGGCCAACGCCGCGATTGACACCGTGCGCAGCCTCGTGACAGAAACCCCCCGCGACACGTGCGCATCGATCGGTGTCACGAGTCATGGCGAGTACGGCACCCCGGAGGGCCTCACCTTCGGCTTCCCAATCCTTTCTGACGGCGCGGGATCCTGGAAGGTGAAGGAGGGCTTCGAGATCGACGGCTTCGCAAAGGAGCGCATCCTGGCAACGACCGACGAGCTGCTCGGCGAACGTGACGAGGTGCGCGCACTCGGCCTCATCCAGTAGCCCAGACGCCGTTCGCGATCAAGAGGCAGACCACTACATTTCTGACCATGGTTGAGCCCATCACGCCACGACAGTTCCATGACGCGCTGGGCGTCAGCGAGTGGCGGGTGCTCGCCAATGGCGCCGATGCGTACTTTCGAACGGGATCCTTCGAGCGCGGCGTGAGGTTTGTCAACGAGATCGCGGCGCTTGCCGATGCCGCCAATCATCACCCCGACGTCGACCTTCGCTACTCGAGTGTGAGGATCCGCCTTACCACGCATGAGGTGAGCGGTCTCAGCGAACGAGATAGCTCGCTCGCCCGGGAGATATCGAAAGTGGCCGAGACCCTCGCACTTGTTGGCGATCCGTCCAAGGTCGAAGAGGTGCAGATCTCGATTGACGCGATCGATGTTCCAAGCGTGCGCGCGTTCTGGCGCGCGATGCTCAACTACCGAGATGAAGGCGATGAGGACCTTGTCGATCCGAACGCTCACGGACCCCAGATCTGGTTCCAGCAGATGGATACCCCGAGGTCGGAGCGAAATCGGATTCACGTGGACGTCTTCGTCCCGCACGACCTCGCAGAAGCTCGTGTTGGGGCCGCACTTGCTGCGGGAGGGCGCCTTGTCACCGATGAGCTCGCCCCCGCCTGGTGGGTGTTGGCAGATCCCGAAGGTAACGAGGCCTGCGTGGTGAGCTGTAAGGGGCCGGAGTGACGCTGCAGGTCCAACTCGTCATCGCGCAGCTAGGCGGCGAAGCAACCTGTCTTCAGCGTCTCGCTGCCCGCTGAACCGTGAGCGGCGGCGCCTCGCGCCGGGATCACAGAGACCTCCTTGCCGCTCCACGTGATGGTGTAGAACGAGGGCGCCGACGGCCAGGACTGCATGAGCGGTCCACCATTTGCGGTTGACGTCGCCCACTCAGTACCTGCGGGCGGGTACGAACCATTCAGCGCGCGATAGGTCTGCACCGCGCTCTCGATGATGGAAAAGTTTGCCTGACACGCGGCGAGCGTCGCCTCCGACGCGCCGCTCGCCGCATCCTTCGGTGCCGTGGTGGTCGTCGAGGTTGTCGCGGTGCCTGGGACCACTGGTGGGTGGCTGGCCGGCGTGTTGCCGAGGCTCAGTGAGAGGGTGATCGCGACGAGAATGCCCAGCGTGGCGATGACGCTCAGTATCGCGACAAGCGACGATCCCTGTTCGCGCTCGTCGTGCTTCCTCGTTGCGGGATGACTCTGTTCGCAAGTCGCTGCCATGTGCCACGTCTGACTCGACGGATCGGTTCGTCGTTCGGCTGAAACCTATCATTTGTTGGGTTTCATGACGAGAAGCCTCGCCCCCACCGCCACCCACGACACGGACAGCGTTGTCGAGCCGTCAGGCGGTGTGGGACTCCAAGAGCCAGTCCAACAGCGGCACCAGCGCCTGTACGTCGCCGCGCACCTTCAGCTTTCCCTCGCGCAGCGCTACGCCACTCTCGAGCGTTCCCTTCGAGAGGGCGGCGGCGTCGTCGTACGCAAGACGCACGACGGCGTCAGCAGCGAGGTGGTCGCCGGGCTCCCCAACGGCGCCCGCGGCGGTAACGGTGAACGTCATCGCGTGCGGAGCAGACGTCGGTCCGTCGACGAATTCGAGGACGACGCGAAGGACCTCGTGGCCACCGACGGGTGGCGTACCCGCGCGAGCCAACGCCTCGTTGAGCGCGCTGAACCACTCCGCGCTCAAAAAGTCCGCCATGGCTAGGGCGCGGGCTGCACGTCGGCGTCGGCGGCCGACGTCTTCGTCTTGCGACGAATCCTTCGTCCAAGCCACGCAATCGGGTCGTAGTGCGCATCGACGATGCGCTCCTTCAGCGGGATGATCGCGTTGTCAGTGATCTTGATGTGCTCGGGGCACACTTCCGTGCAGCACTTGGTGATGTTGCAGTAGCCGAGTCCCGTGTCTTCGCGGATGAAGTCGCGTCGGTCGTTCTGGTCGAGCGGGTGCATCTCGAGCTCGGCGTAGCGGATGAAGAACCTCGGACCCGCGTAGTACTGCTTGTTCTCCTCGTGGTCACGGATGACGTGACAGACGTCCTGGCACATGAAGCACTCGATGCACTTTCGAAACTCCTGCCCGCGCTCGACGTCCTCTTGGAACATGCGGTAGCCGCCCTCGGGCATGGGCGGCGGCAGGAACGCCGGCACCTTCGCCGCCTTGACGAAGTTGAAGGAGACGTCGGTGACGAGGTCACGGATGATGGGGAACGTCTTCATCGGGGTGACGGTGACGGGTCCCTCGGGCAGGGTATCCATCCGCGTCATGCACATGAGCCGGGGCTTGCCATTGATCTCGGCTGAACAGGAGCCGCACTTGCCCGCTTTGCAGTTCCACCGGCAGGCGAGGTCCGGAGCCTTCGTCGCTTGGATGCGGTGGATGACGTCGAGGACGACTTCGCCTTCGACCTGTTCCATCTCGAAGTCCTCAAAGACGCCGCCGCTCGCGTCGCCGCGCCAGACCCTCATCGTTACTTCGGCCATTACTTCGCCTCCTCGAGAAGAGCTTTCAGTTCGTCGGGCATGACGAGGATCGGCGACCTGACGATGGTGACCGGGCTGTCCCAGTTTCCTCCGTCCGACGTCTGGGCGAAGTTGACCTTGCCGAGCTCGGGGTCGGGGCCAGGGAAGTCTTCACGCGTGTGGCCGCCGCGAGACTCCGTGCGCAGCGTCGCGCCCAGGGTCACGCACTTGGACACCGTGATCATGGACGGCAGATCCGTGGCGAGGTTCCAACCGGGGTTGTACGCGCGAGGTCCCTTCACCGAGACGTTCTTCACGCGTTCGGTGAGCTTGTCGAGCTCCACTGCCGCCGCTTCGAGCTCGCCGGCGCTTCGGATGATGCCGACGAGAGACTGCATCGTCTCTTGCAGGTCCCGCTGGATGTCGTAGGGGTTCTCGCCGCCCTCCCTGTCGAGCGGCGCCAGTGCGTCGGCGACGGCGGCGTCGACTTCTGCCTGGACGTAGGAGCTCGCTGCCTTCCCGGCTGCGATGTAGTCCGCCGCCCCCGCCCCGGCGCGCTTGCCAAAGACGACGAGGTCGCTGAGCGAGTTGCCGCCGAGACGGTTCGCACCGTGCATGCCGCCGCCGACTTCTCCCGCGGCAAAGAGCCCCGGCGCGGCCGTCTCCTCAGTGTCCGCGTCGACCTGGACGCCACCCATCATGTAGTGGCAGGTTGGTCCGATCTCCATGGCCTCGCGCGTGATGTCCACACCGGCGAGCTCCATGAACTGGTGGTACATGGAGGGGAGGCGCCGGCGAATGAACTCCGGGGTGCGGCGCGAGGCGATATCGAGGAAGACGCCGCCGTGGGGGCTCCCGCGGCCGGCCTTCACCTCGGTGTTGATGGCGCGTGCCACCTCATCGCGCGGCAGCAGCTCGGGTGGACGGCGCCCGGCGCTGTGGTCGTCGTACCACCGGTCGCCCTCTTCTTCGGTGTCGGCCGTCTCGGCGCGGAACATGTCGGGGACGTAGTTGAACATGAAGCGCTCGCCGAGCGAGTTGCGCAGCACCCCGCCGTCGCCGCGCACGCTCTCGGTGACGAGGAGCCCACGCACGCTGAGCGGCCAGACCATGCCCGTCGGGTGGAACTGCACCGCTTCCATGTCGATCAGCTTCGCGCCGGCCCACAGCGCCATGGCGTGGCCGTCGCCGGTGCTCTCCCACGAGTTGGAGGTGAACTTCCAGGACTTGCCGATACCGCCGGTCGCAAGGATGACGGTCTTTGCTTGGAACGTTATGAACTCACCGGTCGCGCGCCAGTAGCCGACACAGCCCGCGACGCGCCCCTGATCGTCGTGGACGAGCTTGAGGACCTTGCACTCCATGAAGACGTCGAGCCCCATCGACACGACCTTTTGCTGCAGCGTGCGGATCAGCTCCAAGCCGGTGCGGTCGCCGACGTGGGCGAGGCGCGCGTAGCGGTGCCCGCCGAAGTCGCGCTGGCTGATCTTGCCGTCCTTGGTGCGATCGAAGAGCGCTCCCCATTGCTCGAGCTCGTAGACCCGATCGGGGGACTCTTTCGCGTGGAGCTCGGCCATGCGGTAGTTGTTGAGGTACTTGCCGCCACGCATGGTGTCGCGAAAGTGCACCATCCAGTTGTCTTCGGGGTAGACGTTGCCCATGGCGGCAGCCATGCCGCCCTCGGCCATCACCGTGTGGGCCTTGCCGAGCAGGCTCTTTGAGATGATGCCGACCTTGAGTCCGCGCTCTCCCGCTTCGATCGCGGCGCGCAGTCCGGCGCCGCCGGCGCCGATGATCAGCACGTCGTACTCGTGGTGTTCGTACGAATCGCTCATGAGGTCCTTACTTAGAAGAGTCGGTAGTCGGTGATGACGCCCGAAGCGACGAGGCGCACGTAGACGTCGGTGAGAGCAACGAAGATGAGCGAGGCCCAGGCGAGGTTCATGTGCCTCGCGTTGAGCGGCGTGAGGAACTTCCAGAGGCGATAGCGCAGTGGGTGGGCTTTGAAGCTGCGCACCTGACCCCCACATAAGTGGCGACACGCGTGGCACGAGAGGGAGTACAGCCAGAGCAGCGTCGCATTCACCAGCAGCACGATGGTGCCGAGCGTTGCGCCCCAGCCGATGCCGGGCTGGTGAAAGGCGAGGACCGCGTCATAGGTGAGCAGGCTGTTAAAGACGAGTCCGGCGTAGAAGAAGTAGCGGTGCGCATTCTGAAAGAACAGCGGAAAGCGCGTCTCGCCCGAGTAGGAGCCGTGCGCGTCGGCGACGGCGCAGGCCGGTGGCGACCACCAGAACGCTCGGTAGTAGCTACGCCGGTAGTAGTAGCAGGTAAGACGGAAGCCGAGCGGGAAGATGAGGATGAGCAGCGCGGGCGAAATCGTCCACCAGCTCCAGGTGAAGGCAAACCTCGCACCGGGCACGCAGGACGCGCCGATGCACGGCGAGTAGAAGGGGCTGATGAGGTCGCGATGCAGATTCGCTCCGACGAAGTAGTCCTTGTTCTGAAAGGCGGCCCAGGTGGAGTAGATGACGAACGCGGTGAGCACGGCGACCGTGAGCACCGGCTGGATCCACCATCGGTCCTGACGGAGGGTGGGATCTTTGGGACCCCCTCGAGTGCCCCCTAGTTGAACCTTCGTGGAACTCTCTAGGGCCGTCACTGGCACTCCTTGCTCGTTACTGGACACCGCACCGTCAAATCGGAACTCATACTACAAAGGCACCGGACCGTCGAGATTGACCTCGAGTCGTAGCGAACGCGTCGTGGTGGCAGAAGTGTCGTCGCGCGACTAGTGCTTACCGCCACGACGACCTTCTGCCGTCCCCCCGATGATGGCCCAGAACACAAGTGCGAGTCCCGGGACCAGTAGCCAGATTCCAAAAACGAGTGCGAGCACGGTGAAGAAGGCGCCCATGCCGAGCGTGAAGGGCCAGATGGACGTGCCGGGAAACGCACCGATGACACCGGCCCCTTGGGCTTGCGTTGCGTTCGGGTCGTCCTCGGCTCGCGGCTTCATGCGTCGACTGTGGAAGTAGAAGTAGCTGCCGGGCAGAAAGCACAGCGCCATGCCGAGGATGATCATCGTGCTGCCGGCATTCTCGTGGCTCCAGAACCAGTAGACGATGCCCATCAATCCGAAGAACGAGCCGAGGCCGAGCAGAAACTTCGCCTCCGTTCTCACGAGACCTCCTCGTGCTCGAGGAGCCTGTGGCCGGCTTCACCGTGTGCGGCAGCGCCGTGCCCGGGGTGGTTGTAGTCCCACGTCGGACGCTCGGAGCGGATCTGGGGCAGGCGGTAGAAGTTGTGGTGCGGCGGCGGTGAGGTCGTGAACCACTCGAGCGTGTGACCGTCCCACGGGTTGTCGCCGGCCGGGTACTTCTTCCAGCTGTACATGATGTTCACGACGAAGACGATCGTCGACAGGCCGATCATGACCGCGCCGATCGTTGCCCAGTCGTTCAGGTTCTGCCAGCCCGGGTGCTCGGTGTAGACAGCGACGCGCCGCGGCATGCCGCGCAGTCCGAGCAGGTACATCGGCAGGGTGAAGACTTGGGTGCCGATGAAGAGCAGCCAGAACTGGATCTTGCCGAGCCGCTCGTTCAACAGGTAGCCGGTGATCTTCGGACCCCAGTAGTACAGGGCGCCCATTGCGCCCATCATGAGGGCCATCACGATGGAGTGGAAGTGCGCCACGACGAAGTAGGTGTCGTGCGTGAAGAAGTCGAGCGGCGGGCTCGCGAGGTAGATGCCCGTGAGACCACCGATGAGGAAGGTGACGAGGAAGCCCACCGCCATCAGCATGGCGGTCGAGAACCAGACCTCGCCTCGCCACATTGTCCCGATCCAGTTGAACATCTTGATACCCGTCGGCACGGCGATGAGGAGGCTCATGATGGAAAAGAAGGGCAAGAGCACGACGCCGGTAGTGAACATGTGGTGCGCCCATACGCCGAGCGACAGCGCACCGATGGTGATCGTCGCAAAGATCATGCCCTTGTAGCCAAAGACGGGCTTGCGCGAGAAGACCGCAATGATCTCGGTGACCATGCCGAATATCGGTAAGGCGAGGATGTACACCTCTGGATGGCCCCAGAACCAGAAGATGTTCTGCCAGAGGACTGGCACCCCACCACCTGCGACCGAGAATATATGTGTCCCGAAGTGACGGTCGCAGTAGAGCATGATGAGGCCCGCGGTAAGTACCGGGAACGCCAGCAGGATCAGAATCGCGGTGATGAGCAGGTTCCAGGTGAATATCGGCATGCGGAACATGGTCATGCCAGGCGCTCGCAGATAGAAGATCGTTGCGGTGAGGTTGACGCCCGTGAAGATCGCAGAGAACCCCGTGAGCAGCAGTCCCGCGATCCAAAGGTCAGCGCCCGAACCGGGCGTGTTCACCGAGTTCGACAGCGGCGCGTAGGCGACCCAGCCGAAGTTCGCGGCACCGCCCGCGACGAAGAAGCCCGAGAGCATGGTGATCGAGCCCGTGAGGTAGAGCCAGTAGCTGAGTGCGTTGAGGCGAGGGAACGCCATGTCGGGCGCGCCGATCTGGATCGGCACGATGATGTTGGCGAGCGCACCGAACGCGAACGGTCCGATGAAGAGGTAGATCATCACCGAGCCGTGCATCGTGAACAGCTCGTTGTACTGGGCGAGCGACACGATCGTCCCGTTGGGCGTCGACAGCTGGGCACGAATGATCTCGGCGAAGATACCGCCGATGACCATCATGATGACCGACGTCACGGTGTAGGACATGCCGATGACCTTGTGGTCAGTCGAGGTGATCCACTTCAAGAAGCCGGTGGGGCCGTGATGGTCGTCGCTCTCCGTGTGGTGGACGGGGGCAACGACCGGCGCTTCGAGTACGTCAGTCATCAGCTGTTTCCTTCAGTGGGCTTCGTCGGAACGACGGACGAGGTCTGCTGCTTCGTGGCGGCCGCCGCGGCGGCGTACGCGACCGGGTTGTAGTGGCTGTGCAGCCACGAGTCGTACTCGCTGTCACTCACGACCTTTACACGGAACCACATGAGCGCATGGTAGAGGCCGCACAGCTGCGTGCACTGTCCCTCGAAGGTGCCGGTTTGGACGGCGCGGAACGTGAACTGGTTGAGCACGCCGGGCAGGGCGTAGCGCGAGAAGTTGAACGCGTGGACGTAGAAGCCGTGGATGACGTCCGACGAGGTCAGATTGATGTGCACGTTCTCGTTGACGGGCATCACCATCTCGGGGTCTTGGGTCGTCTGGCCGACGACCACAACGTCCTGACCGGGGTAGGTGAACTTCCAGCCCCACTGGAACGCGTTCACGTTGATCGTGACATCGGTCTTCGGGTTGGCGACTTCCTTGTTCTCGACCACCAACGTGGCGGCAAACAGCCCGAGCACGATGAGGACGGGGATGATCGTGTAGGTGAGCTCGAGCGGGACGTGGTACTGGGACTGCTTGGGGATGTTGTCGCCCTTGCGCCGGTAACGAAGGACTGCCCAGACAATGAGGACGGTCGTAATGCCGCCCACGATGACCGCGCCGATGGAAAATCCCTGCCACAAGTGGTACACCGAGCGCGAACTCGAGGTCGCGCCGGGCGAGGCCCCAAAGGTGGGGACGGTGCATCCGGCGAGCGCCAGGGCGGCTATCGGGAGCGCAGCAATACGTCGAACACGCCGCCAACGACGCGTGCGAACTGAGACTCCCTGTGGGGGCAGGGTAGAGGGTTCCACAGGGGAAACCTTAGCCAGTTTTTATAGAGACTTGAATTCGATCCTTGAGTCATCGAGGCGTGTTGTGGGCCTTTGCACGCGCGATTCAGACAGCTTCGCCGGTCGTCTCGCGCTCGGCCCAGCGAAAGACACCCCGCGACATCGTGGACGTTGCCTGGGCCGCGAGTTCGGCGAAGACGCGTTGGCGAACTCGCTGTATTCCTTCATCTGCGGGCGTGGCGAGCCACGCCATCTCGGCGAGGTGACCGGCGAGGCGAAGCGCCTCGTCATTGCCATCCTCGAGCAGCGCTTCGGCTCGATCAGCGAGCCCGGCGGCACCACCGGCGAGGTCGGCCACTTCACGCGCGAGCGCGCGATCATTGGCGGGGCGAAGGTGTGCGGGATTGCCGTCCCACCAGCCGCCGTACAGGCGCCAGATGTTTCGCACGATGAACTCCGGCTCATCGTAGAACGGCTGCAAGTAGGGCCGACCCGAGAGATGCGACGGGACGACGACGCTCGAGACGGTGTCGGCGAGGCGCGCCCCGCCGTTCATGAGCGCAAGGGTCTGGTCGACCAAGCTCTCCAAGTACTCCGCGGTCTCGCTCAAGGCCTGGTCGATGCGCTCGCGACCAAAGACGGGAAGGCCGTGACCGGGGAGGAGATACTCCGCGCCGAGGGCCGTCATGCGTCGAAGCGCCTGGGCCCATTCGAGCGGATAGCGCTGAACCTTCTGCGGGTTGCCCGCGTTCGGGCTGTTCCAGATGAACAGGTCGCCCGAACAGAGCACGCGGCGCTCAGCGAACCAGGTCACCGTCGCGTCGTCGGTCTCTCCTTTTTCGTGCTGGAGCCGCAAGACGCTCGAGCCGACCTCGAACTCGTGCACGGTTTCGTAGGTCTCGTCCGGGAAGCGGTAGTCGAGCGGCCACTCGAGATTCGCGGGCCGAACTGTCGTCGGTTGATGATCTGGTTGTAGCCCGCGGTCATGACGTAGCGCTCGAATCGCTGGGGCAGGTGGCGATGGGCAATCACTTGGGGAGCGTCCCAGCCATTGCTTCGTGCTTCCTCGTCGAAGGGCCCGACGCCAAAGACATGGTCGATGTGGCCGTGGGAGAAGATCGCGGTACGAAGGGGCTGGTCGCTCCATGCGCGCACCTCACCGTGGACGTGCTCTGCGGTCATGATGGACCCGGTGTCGACCATCACGAGTCCGTCGTCGGTAGCGATCACGGTGCAGTTGCCAAAGTTCGGCAGGAACGCGACACCGTCCGTTACTTCGGCCAGATGACCGATCTGGCCGAGAGGGCTGGTTTTGTGCGTAGGGTCTTCGCCGCGCCAGAGGCGGTCGGCGAGCTCAACAATGTCCACCGAGCGCTACTTGTCGGACTCTGGCGCTTTCGTTTCGCTCTCGTCGGTCGCCTGCGTGGTCCCCGAATTCTTGCCCTCTTTTAGACCTTTTTCGAATTCGGTCTTCGCGCTGCCGAGGTTTCGAGCCAGCTTCGGTATCGCGGCACCCCCGAAGAGGACGACGGCAATGACGATGATCACGATAATGCCATCCGGCCCTAAAAGTTCTCCAACGAACACGATCATCTCCTTCGACGTGTCTCAAGGCCAACAGTAGTGCCGTCCTGGGTGGGTGACGCGGCGACGAGGTGCAATAGCCCTCATCAGGTTTCGTGAAGAATGACGTGATGCCAGTTGATGAGGTGTCCCCGCCACCTCGCGAGACGTTTCGCGACGCTCTCAGTGTCGCGCTCACCGTCGGCGCGTACGGCGTCGCCTTTGGCGCGGCAGGGGTGTCGGCTGGTTTTTCGGTGCTGCAGACGTGCCTCTTTTCCCTTCTCGCGTTCACCGGTGCGAGCCAGTTCGCCGCGGTCGGCGTCGTGGCGGCCGGAGGATCGGCGATCAGCGCCGTTGCCGTAGCGACGATGCTCGGTACGAGGAACGCCCTCTACGGACTGCAGATGGCGCCGCGGTTGCGAGTGCGTGGGTTGCGGCGGGTCGCGGCCGCCCAGATCACGATCGACGAGTCGACCGGTGTCGCGCTCTCCCAGTTGGCGAGAGGTCCTCGAGCGGTGCAGCGAGGATTTTGGCTCACGGGCGCTGGCGTGTTCCTCTTTTGGAACATCTTCACCTTGGTGGGAGCGATCGGGGCTAAGGCGCTTGGCAATCCGGCAGCCTGGGGGCTCGACGCCGCGGTGCCAGCTGCGTTCCTCGGGCTGCTGTGGCCGCGACTCACGAGCAACTACTTGCGTGTGCTCGCCGTGTCGTCGATGGTCTTCGCACTGCTCATCACGCCGTGGCTTCCCGCGGGGCTGCCGATCATTGCGAGCGCGCTCGTCGCCATTGTGTTTGGGTGGGCCGAGCGATGAGTACGACCACGTCGTGGGTCGTGCTTGGTGCCTCCTGCGCCCTCTGCTTTTCCATCAAGCTGCTCGGCTACTACATCCCCGAGGCGTGGCTCGCTCATCCGCGTCTCCAGCGCATCAACGCGCTCATCCCGATCTCGCTGCTCAGCGCACTGGTCATGGCTGAGGGTCTCGTTGATAAAACGCGCGTCGTGCTCGATCATCGGCTGGCGGGACTTGCAGTGGCGCTCGGTCTGCTCTTTGCGAAAGCGCCGTTTCCGGTCGTCGTTGTGGGAGCAGCCGTCGCCTCAGCGCTCGTCTACCACCTTCACTGAGTAGGGGCGGCTACTTGCCCGTCCAGTTCGGCTCGCGCTTCTCGGCGAAGGCGATGGCACCCTCCATGGCGTCGGCACTCTGGCCAATCATCGCGAACGCTTCGTCGCTGGCTACCCACGCTTCGGCTTCGGTGAGCTCGCTCGCGCGGCGCATCACGTCTTTGGACGTGCGAACCGCGAGCGGCGCGTTCTTCGCAATGCGCTCGGCGAGGGCGAGCGCTGCGTCGAGGACTTGGTCGCCCGGCACGACACGATTGACCAGCCCGAGCTCGTAGGCGCGCGCGGCGTCAATCGGTTCGGCAGTGAGCGCCATCTCGTACGCGACGGTGAGGGGCACGCGCTTGGGCAGGCGGATGAGCCCGCCGGCGCCTGCAACAAGTCCGCGCGACGCCTCGGGAATGCCGAACTTCGCGTGATCCGCCGCGACCACCATGTCACAGCTGATCATGATCTCGAAACCCCCCGCGAGCGCCGAGCCGTTCGCTGCGGCGATGAGGGGCTTTGGGAAGTCGCGCTTCGTGATGCCGCCGAATCCCTTCTCGGTGATCGGGAACTCGCCCGCGGCAAAGGCCTTGAGGTCCATGCCCGCAGAGAACGCCTTGTCGCCCGCGGCGGTAAGGACGACCACCCAGACGTCGTCGTCCGCTTGCGCGCGATCGAGCGCGTCGCCGAGCGCAACGGCCGTCGCGCGGTTGATCGCGTTTCGTGCCTCGGGCCGGTTGATCGTCAGGATCTCAACGTGTCCGCGTCGTTCGCTCAAGACCTCATCTGCCATGGCATCTCCTCTGGTCGCTTGATCGCTGTTCGAACGCTAGTGGACCTCGATTGCGTGCGCCGTGGGAAACTGGCCCGATGGCTAGCCGGACTCGACTCCTCGTGACGTTGGAGGGCTACGCCGTGGAGGGTGGATTTGACCGTGTTGGCGAGCCCATGACGTGCTACTCGCCGACGATTGCGCTCGGTCGACACGCCGGGCCGGGCAACGCGGACGAACTCTGGCGCGACTACGAAGCGGTGCTTGGCTTCGTGCCCGAGCTCGGCTTTGACGGCGTGCGACTGACGCTCGAGTGGGCGCGCATCGAACCGCGCCCGGGCGTCGTCGACGAGAAGGCGCTCGTCCGTTACGGCGAGGTCATTCGCTTCGCGCGCGGTCTCGGCCTCGACGTGACGGTCGCGATCGTCGATGGCGTGTGGCCCTCGTGGCTCGGTCTCGAAGCGTGGACGCTGCCGTGGACCGTGCCCTGCGTGCTCGACCACGCGCGACGCGTGGTCGAGGCGTACGGCGGTGACGCCACCGGCTTTCTCGCCTTCACGCGAGCGAGAGATCTCGTCACGGGTGGCTTCCTTACGGGAACGGCCCCGCCGTGGCGCGAGAGCGCGCTCAACGACGCGGCCGCTGCGTACGCCCAGATCGAGCGCATCTACGCAGCGTTGCGTCGCGACGCCGTCGTCGGGCCGCGGCTTATCCCCTCGAGCGCGGTCACGACACTGGAGGTCGCGGCGGAAGATCTGCTTGAAGCGCGTCGTTCTCTTGACGTCGAAGAGATCTACGTTCGATCGCTCCTTCGCGGGAGCGGCCCCACGAGCGTTAGCCAAGGGCTGTTGGTCCAGCACGGCAACGAGTGGCGCGTCAACGCGCAAGAAGAGCTACTCGACGCCTTTCGTTGAGTCGCCGTCGTCACCGTCGGGGTCATTGAGCGCAGCCTCAATCCTCGCCTCGGCCCGTCGGTGGAGGAAGAAGAGCGCAGTGAAGATGGCGATCACGATGACAAGCACTCCCAGACCGACCCCGCCAGAGACGCGCTCGATGGAGTTGAGGGCAGTGCCCGCGAAGTAGCCGAGCAAGGTGTAGGCGACGCCCCAGAGCAACGCCCCCGACGCGTTGGCGATGAGGAAGCGCCGATAGGACAGCCGGCTCATTCCGGCGAGCGCCGGTATCACTGCCCGCAAGAACGCGGTGAAGCGCCCGACGACGACGTAGACCGGACCTCGGCGGCGCAGTCCCGCAAGGGCCTGTTCGATGCTGGCTCGGCGTGAACGTACGAGGGGGAGTGCGATCAATCGCGTCCCGTATTTTCTGCCGATCTCGTAACCAACCGAGTCGCCCACGATCGCGGACACGACGACGAGTACACAGAGAGCGACGACGTTGACGTGCCCCTTGCTTGCGACGACGCCGGCGATGATGACGGCGGTCTCGCCCGGCAGGATGAAGCCAATGAAGAGCGATGCCTCACCGAAGACGAGCGCCGCCACGAGGCAGTAGACGAGGCTGCCCGGAAGATCTTGAATCTTTTCGAGGAGAAAGGAGACAATCGTCGCAGTTGACACCTGACCATTGTGGTGGAACGGCGGTACGCCTGGCGGATGGGCGCGAATGTGGCAATTGCCACCTGTCCTACGATGGGTGCGTGTCAGTAGCAGAGGGCGACGGGCTGTCGCGGGGCCCGGAGCGTCGCCTCCCCTTCAATGCGCCCGTTCGCGCCTGGGCGCTGAGCGAGTGGGCCCTCGTGCCGCTGCGTGTCTTTATCGGTGCGACCTTCCTGTACGCGGGATTGCAGAAGCTCGCGAACCCGAACTTCTTCAAGAAGAACAGCCCGATTTCGATCCAGAGCCAGCTGCTCGCCGCGTCGCACACCAGTCCGATTCACGTGATCTTGACCCATCTCGTCGGGATCGCAAAGCCCATCGGACTTGTCATCGCCTTCGGCGAGATCGCGATCGGACTCGGCACCCTCGTCGGCCTGTGGACCCGGGTCGCCGCCGTTGGGGGCCTGCTTCTCTCGCTCATGCTGTTCTTGACGGTGAGCTTTCACGCGTCGCCCTACTTCACGGGCGCCGACATTGTCTTCCTCTTCGCGTGGATGCCCCTCATCATCGCGGGCGGCGGCACACGACTCTCGCTCGACGCGTGGATCCAACGAAGCGTCGCGCAGAAAGCAGGACAGCCATCGCCCGAGCTCGTCCCGATTCCCTTTGCGACGGTGCAGGCGATCTGCGGCAACTACGTCGGGGGTTCTTGTACCGCGCGGGGCGGACTGGCGTGCGATTCGGCCGTCTGTCCCGTCTTGATCGGCGGGCGCACGCCGCTTGCGACGCGCACGACACTCGACGCGATCGATCGGCGTTCGTTGATCGTCGGCGCGACGGCGGTGGCGGCAGCGGGGGCCGCGGTGTTCATCGTCGGCGGCGCCGCAGCAGACACGGGCGCGCTGATTCACGACGCGCCTGCGCCAAAGTCATCGACGCAGTCAACGCTGTCACCGACGAACGCGTCGTCTACGACGACTGCTCCTTCAGGCACGGCGCCAACGACGACACCGGTCCCCGTGCCCACGGGCAAGCTGCTCGGTTCGGTCGAGAACATGCCCGACAACTCGTCGGCCGCCTTCACCATCCCTTCGAACGGCGAACCTGGCCTCGTCATTCACACCGTGACGGGCGACTTCGTTGCGTACAACGCCGTCTGTCCGCACATGGGCTGCACCGTTGGCTATTCGAGTGCGAGCAAGATCATCGTCTGTCCGTGCCACGGTTCGGAGTTCGAGGTGAGCAACGGCGACGTCATCGTGGGGCCCGCGCCGCACGGCCTGACCAAGCTGAAGATCGAAGAAGGGTCCAACGGTAACCTTTACCTGCAATGAGTGATGAACCTCGCCGAGTTCTTTTCGTCGAGGACGATCACGACCTGGCGAGTGCGGTGACCGGTCTTCTCGAGGATGAAGGCTACGTTGTCGAGCAGCACTTCGACGGCGACGCGGGGCTCGAAGCGGCCCTCAACCGAGACTTCGACGTGATCGTGCTCGACATCATGCTGCCCAAGCGCAGCGGTTTTCGAGTCTGTCAGGAGCTGCGCGCGGCCGGGATCCACACGCCGCTGTTGATGCTGACGGCAAAAGAGGGCGAGTGGGACGAGGTCGAGGGTCTCGACGTCGGCGCCGACGACTTCTTGCGCAAGCCCTTTGAGCGGTCGGTCCTCATGGCGAGGCTGCACGCCCTGCTGCGTCGCCAAGAGCGCGGCCGTCCCCAGCAGCTGAACGTCGGCACGGTGTCCCTTGATCCGGTGACCCGTCACGTGACTGCGAACGGGCGATCGGTGTCGCTGACCCCGCGCGAGTTCTCGCTGCTCGAGTTCTTGATGAGCCACGCCAATTCGACCCTTTCGAAGTCGGACATCCTCTTGACGGTGTGGGGCAGTGACTTCGACGGCGATCAGAACATCGTCGAGGTCTACGTGGGTTATCTGCGCAAGAAGATCGACACGGCCAACGAACCGTCCATCATTCGCACGGTGCGGGGCTTCGGTTACAGCGCGCGAGACGTGTAATGGCCCGCGAGAGTCAGCTCTCGGTCAGAGCCCGACTCACCGTGATCTTCGTGATCGCCATCGCCGTCATCTTGACGTTCACCGGCATCGCGCTCGTGAGCCTGGTGCACCGTTCGCTCCTCACCCAAGCGTCAGACCAGATCGACGCCGTCATGGAACAGACCCAGATGCGCTTCGCCTCCGCGCCTGCCGCACAAAAGCACATGGTCGTGCTCGCGACCCAAGGCGACGTCGTCGTGCAGGTGACCAACAGCGCCGACACCAAAGTCTGGGCCGCGAGCTCGGCGATCTCGAGCGCTCCGGTGCTGGCGCGCTCAGTCGTCGACTTCGGCACGGGCAGCGGACTCGGCGTCGAGCTCATCCACAACGCGCGGACCGATCCGACGCTCGCTGAGCTCAGCTCGGGCCAAGTGGCAACGATCACGACCAAGCGCGGTCAAGGTCTGGTCTTCGGGTACATCTACGGCGGACCCATCGCACACAGTGTGAAGGTGCTGCTCGCGAGCCTGTTGATCTCGTTTCCGCTGCTGCTGCTCATGTCGGGCGCGCTCATCTGGCTCGGCATTGGACTCGCCTTGGCGCCGGTCGAGGCGATTCGTCGGCGAGTCGATGCGATCGCCGCGCAGGATCTCACTCAGCGCGTTCCGACCACCGGCGGTGACGATGAGATCGCGCGACTTGCGCGCACCGTCAACGAGATGCTCGACCGCTTGGAGTCGGCGTCGCGGTTCCAACAGGAGTTCGTGTCCAACGCGAGTCACGAGCTGCGAAGTCCCCTCACGACGCTGCTCGCGACGACCGAGCGAGCGACCGGTGATCCCGAGAGCGCGAACTGGCCCGCGGTGGCCGACGTGATCATGCGCGAAGGACGCCGACTCGACGGCATCATTGGCGACCTCTTCTGGCTCGCCCGTCACGACGAGGACCACGTGGACATCGAGAGCGCCGAAATCGACTTCGACGACCTCCTGTACGAAGAAGCGACCCGCGTCCGCTCGCTCACAGACCTGAGCGTCGACACGACGGCGGTCGAGCCGACGCGCGTCATCGGCGATCCGACCATGTTCAAGCGCATGATCCGCAACGTCGTCGACAACGCCATGCGCTACGCCCAAAGCGAGCTGCGCTTCGATTCGCACTTTGAAGGCGACGAGGCGGTGGTAGTCGTGAGCGACGACGGCGAGGGCATCGACGTCGCCGACAGCGCGCGCTTCTTCGAACGCTTCACCCGTGCCGATTCCGCTCGTTCTCGACGCTCGGGTGGCACCGGCCTCGGCCTCGCGATCGTCACCGAGATCGTGCGCCGCCACGGGGGCTCAGCGCGCTTTGTCAAAGTGGACACCGGTTCGCGTGTCGAACTGCGCGTCCGCCGTGACGGCGGACGCGCGAAGGCGAGGTCCTAGGCTCGGCTGCATGGCGACGCCAGTGATGTTCGAAGTGCTCGAACCCCCGGTTCCCGCCGCGCGATAACCGTGGTCGCTCGCATCGTGCCCCGTACGCGGCGCGATCGGCTGTTAGCGGCGCTCCTCATCGGTGCCGCGCTCGAGATCCTGTGGGCCGTCTACCTGGGCTGGAGGCTTCCGCGCCACTACGTCGCCAATCACTGGGCGCTCGCGTGGGTCGGCCTCGACGTGGGAGAGATAGCGATGCTCATCGGCGGCGCATGGGCAGCGTGGCGCCACCGTGCCGTCCTGATCGTCTTTTCGATCGCCGCCGCGACGCTGTTCCTGCTTGACGCCTGGTTTGACGTCACGACCGCCCATCATGGCGACGAGCTCCAGAGCGTGACGCTGGCCGTGCTGGTCGAAGTGCCCTCGGCGTTGCTGCTGTTGTGGGTTGCTCGACGTGCGGCAGTGCAACTCGTCCTCACCCACGCTCCGAACAGCCCGCTGGCGTCGACGCCGGTGCGAAAGGTGCTGTTGGTCGAGACGGGTGACGACGCCCTCGCCGAGGCGCCCTCAGACGAGCGTTAGAGGCGCACGCCCTCGAGCGCGAGGAGGTAGCGCTTCACCTCTTCTCCGCCGCCGTAGCCGCCGAGCCCCGCGGCGCCGACTACTCGATGGCAGGGAATGATCACCGGGAAGCGGTTGACGTGATTGGCGTTGCCGACGGCGCGCGACGCACGGGGTCGCCCGACCAAATCTGCGACCTCCGCGTAGGTGCGCACTTCGCCGTAGGGGATGGCGACGAGTGCGCGCCAGACGTCACGCTGAAAGTCGGTGGCGTCGAACTCGCCGAGCGTGACGCCGAAGCTTCGACGCGCGCCCGCGAAGTACTCCTCCAGCTGCGCTGCCGCCTGGGCGACCGCTCGTGGAGTGCTGCCTCGGGACTCGCGGTGGCGCTCGTGAGGCAGGTAGATCCCGCTGAGGCACTTCTCGGTGCCCGCGACGCCAAAGGGTCCGACGGGGGTTTCAACGTTACGCACAAAAGCATCCATCACGACGTTCTACTCCGTGGGTGTACGGTCACGAAGGGTCGCCTGTGATCTCGTTCGATGAACCGGCGAGGTTGCGTCGCGAGATCGTCAACTTCTGTTCTCGTGACGTTTGTCCCTAAAGTCCACCCTCGTCAGCCTGATAAAACAAGAGAGTGAAAATTGCGCTCTTCAAAGAGTCGCGTCCTGGCGAGACGCGCGTCGCTTTGACGCCCGACCCGGTGAAGATGTTCGTCGCCGACGGCTGGCAGGTTGACGTCGAGCACGACGCTGGACGCCTGGCGCACTTTTCGGACGACGCCTATACGGCCGTCGGCGCGACGATTGTCGAACAGGCGAACGGCGACGTCAACCTTCGCGTCAACCCACCCACGCTCGAAGAGGTTGCGCGCCTGCGCGAGGGTTCGATGCACCTTTCGTTCCTCTCGCCGTTGCTGGCGCTCGATGTCGTACGTGCGCTCAACGAGCGCGACATCACCATCGCGTCGTTTGACCTGCTGCCGCGCATCTCGCGGGCTCAGTACATGGACGCGCTGAGCTCGCAGGCGACGGTCTCGGGGTACCGCGCCGCGCTCGCGGGAGCGACGTATCTCGACCGCTTCTTTCCGCTGCTCACGACCGCCGCGGGCACGATCCGACCGGCGAAGGTCCTCGTCATGGGCGTGGGCGTCGCCGGTCTGCAGGCGATCGCGACGGCAAAGCGCCTGGGAGCGAAGGTCCGCGCCTACGACGTGCGCACCGCGGCGAAGGAAGAGGCCGAGTCCGCCGGCGCCACCTTCGTCGTGCTCGGCGTGACGGCCGATGCCGCCGGTGGCTACGCACGCGAGCTCACCCCCGAGGAGCGAACCCAGCAGCAAGAGGCCTTGACGGGCGAGGTCGCAGGATCGGACGTGATCATCACGACGGCGGCGGTACCCGGTCGCAAGTCACCGATCCTCGTCACGACCGCCATGGTCGAGGCGATGGCCGACGGCTCCCTCATCATTGACATGGCGGCCGATGGTGGCGGCAACTGCGAGCTCACGGTGGCCGGCGAGGTGATCGAGCACCGCGGCGTGCGCATCGTCGGGCTTTCCAACCCGCCTGCCGAGATGGCGACCCACGCGAGCTTCATGTACGCGAACAACGTTGTGAAGCTCCTCGCGCTCTTTGGCGCGAAGGGTGAGCTCAACCCCGACTGGAGTGACGAGATCGTTGTCGGCGTCACGCTGGCTCGCAACGGCGAGATCACTCACGCCGCGACCGCCGAGGCCCTCGGCGCACCGTACGTGGCCATTCAACAAGAAGTGAAAGAGAGCGCCGAATGAACCTCATCTTGCAGTACCTCACCGTGCTCATCTTGACGGCGTTCGTGGGCACCGAGATCATCGCGAAGGTTCCGAGCATCTTGCACACGCCGCTCATGAGCGGATCGAACGCCATCCACGGCGTCATCCTTGTGGGTGCGATGTTGATCCTCGGGGCGGCGAACACGAACCTCGAAGAGGTGCTCGGTTTTCTCGCCGTCATTCTCGCAACACTCAACGTCGTCGGTGGCTTCGTGGTCACCGACCGGATGCTCGAGATGTTCAAGCCGCGCCAGCCCAAGGCGCCGGTAGCCAAGCCTGATGAGGCTGCTCAATGAGTCGTGAAACGTTGATTGACCTGCTGTACCTCTTCTCGGCGACGACCTTCCTGGTCGCCCTGAAGGGGCTCGGCAGCCCCAAGCGGGCGCGCTACGGCAACCTGATCGCCGCCTTCGGCATGCTCGTCGCGATCGTGGCGACCTTCTTCAAGTTCGTTGACGGTCACCCGCTCCACCACGTCTGGCTCATCCTGCTCGCCATGTTCATCGGCGTGATCGTCGCCGTGCCGGTGGCGCGATTTGTCGAGATGACCGCGATGCCGCAGCTGGTCGCGATCTTCAACGGCGTGGGCGGTGGCGCCGCATCGCTGGTCTCGATCACCGAGTTCGTCCACATCAAGGCGACGCACCCGGCGACCTACGTGACGCTCGAGGTGCTACTCGGCGTGCTCATCGGCACCGTTTCATTCGCGGGTTCAGCCATTGCGTTCGCGAAGCTTCAAGAGCTCATGACGGGACGGCCGGTGACCTATCCCGGCCAGCAGCTCATCAACGGCGTGGTGGGCATCGCGGCGCTCGGACTGATCTTGACGATCCTCGTCACCGGTTCGGCCGCGCTGCTGTGGGTACTCCTCGCAGTCTCCTTCGTTCTCGGCGTCGCCTTCGTCCTGCCGATCGGCGGCGCGGACGTCCCGGTGCTGATCTCGCTTCTCAACTCCTTTACGGGACTCGCCGTCGCGGCGTCGGGCTTCACGCTCGGCTCGAACCTGCTGATCATCGCCGGTACCTTGGTGGGCGCCTCGGGTATTTTGCTCACCCGCCTCATGAGTAAGGCAATGGGTCGCAGCCTGCCCAACATTCTCTTCTCAGCCTTCGGTGCGGTCATCACCGCAACCGGCGCTGACGGCACGGAGGGCCGAACCGTTCGCTCGGGCACGCCCGAGGACATCGGCGTGCTGCTCAGCTACGCGAGCAAGGTCGTCATCATTCCTGGTTACGGCCTCGCCGTCGCCCAGGGCCAGCACGTGCTGCACGAGCTGGCGAACGAGCTCGAGAGCAAGGGCATCCAGGTCTTCTACGCAATCCACCCCGTCGCCGGGCGCATGCCGGGTCACATGAATGTGCTCCTCGCCGAGGCCAACGTCCCCTACGAGGACCTGCTCGAGATGGACGAGGCGAACTCCGAGCTCCAAACGGCTGACGTGGCCATGGTCGTCGGGGCCAACGACACGGTGAACCCGGCCGCGACTAATGACCCCAAGTCACCGATCTACGGCATGCCGATCATCCACGCAGACCTCGCAGAGAACGTGGTCTTCCTCAAGCGCTCGATGCGTCCTGGCTTTGCGGGCATCGACAACGAGCTGCTCTACAACCCAAAGACGATCCTCGTCTTTGGCGACGCGAAGGACACCCTCACCAAGCTCGTCGCCGTGGTGAAGGCGTCCTAAGACGCCGTTGCTGACAGTCGATCGAGCTCTTCGACCTGGTTGGCGGTCAACTCCTTTACTGAGTTCACGTTGGCTCGAATCTGATCGGCGGAGCTCGCCCCGGCGATGACCGAGGCGACGGCCGGGTGGCTCAAGAGCCAGGAGAAGGCGTACGTGAGGATCGGCACGCGGGTGTCCTCGGAGTAGGCGAGCAGCGAGCTCACCCGCGCGTAGAACTCGTCGCTCAACCAGTGCGCTCGGCGCTCGGCGGGCATGTTGGCAAGGCGCGTTCCCTCGGGCAGCGGCTCGCCCGGGCGGACCTTGCCCGTGAGCAGCCCGTTCGCAAGAGGGTAGAAGGGCAGAAAGCCAATGCCCAGCTCCTCGCACGCCGCGAGCACGCCGTCGCGCTCGGGGGCGCGTTCGAGTATCGAGTACTGGTTTTGTACCGAGACGAACGACGGACCACTGCCGGCCGCCGCTTTCGCCTCGCGGAGCTGATCGGCGGTGAAGTTGGAGCAGCCGATCTCGCGCACCTTGCCGGCCGCGACGAGCTCTTGCAGCGCGCCGAGGGTGTCTGCGATCGGAGTCGTCTCATCGGGGTAGTGCAGCTGATAGAGATCGATGTGGTCGGTGTTGAGCCGACGTAGGGATGCCTCGCAGGCTGAGCGCACGTAGTCGGGCTTCGCTCCGAAGTGCGTGTCGTCGACGGGCATGCCGAACTTCGTTGCGATCACGACATCGCCGCGGCGACTGCCCAGCGCTTCACCGAGAAAGACTTCGGACTTCGTGCCGCCGTAGGTGTCGGCGGTGTCAAAGAAGTTGACGCCGGACTCGAGGGCAGCGTTGACGACGACCTCGGCACCGACGTGGTCGAGACGGGTACCGAAGTTGTTGCAGCCGACTCCTACTTCAGAGACCGAGAGCGATCCGAGTGAACGTTGTTTCATCTTTTCTCCTTCGTCAGGGCGAGCCTAGACAGTCGCTTTGGCCCGCGACTCGGCTTTCGAACGGCGAGAACGCTCAACTACGATGGACAAAAAGGAGGGCTGGTGAGAGTTCACGTCGACTTTGATCTCTGCACATCGAACGCGGTCTGCATGGGAATCGCCCCGGAGGTCTTCGAGGTTCGCGACGATGGTTTCCTCTACGTCTTGAACGAAAACCCCGGTCCCGAGTTCGACGACCGACTTCGCCAAGCCGTCGCCAGCTGCCCGAACGGCGCTATCTCGATTGAGGAGTAGCCAATGAGCGGACCACGGGTCCGGTTCGCGCCGTCGCCGACCGGCTACTTCCACGTCGGCTCCGCGCGTACCGCGCTGTTCAACTGGCTGCTGGCCCGCCAGAGCGAGGGCGGCGTCTTCATCCTGCGCGTCGAGGACACCGACGCGTCGCGCGACCGTGAGGAGTGGGTCGAGGGGATCTACGCGGCGATGGCGTGGCTCAGGCTCACCCTCGATGAGGGGCCCTTTCGTCAGAGCGACAACGTAGCCGCCCATGACAGCGCCGCCCAGGTGCTTCGCCGCAATGGCTTCCTCTACTACTGCGACTGCACGCCCGCCGAGATCGACGCCCGCAAGGGACCCGGCCAACCGCCCGGTTATGACGGCTTTTGTCGTGATCGCGGCCTCGAGCGCGGCCCGACGACGGCGCTTCGATTTCGGACTCCTCGCGAAGGGGTGACAGTCGTGCACGATCTCGTGCGTGGCGACGTCGAATTCGAAAACGCCCTCATCGACGATTTCGTGGTGGCGCGCTCGTCCGGCACGGTGCTCTACGCGCTCGCGAACGTCACGGACGACCGCCACGACCGCATCACCCACGTGATTCGCGGCGAGGAGCATCTCGCCAACGCGCCTAAGCAGATCCTGTTGTGGGAGGCGCTCAATAAAGCGACTCGAGAGTCTGTGGCACTGCCCGCGTACGCACACCTGCCGCTCCTCGTGAACGAGCAGCGCAAGAAGCTCTCCAAGCGCAAGGATCCGGTAGCGACCGAGATGTACCGGGACGAGGGATATCTTTCTGCGGCATTTGTCAACTATCTGGCGCTGCTCGGTTGGAGCCCGCGTGGCGATGAGGAGATCGTGCCGCTCTCCACCTTGATCGAGCAGTTCCGCCTCGAGGACGTCTCGCACTCGCCGGCGTTCTTTGACGTGAAGAAGCTGCGCCACATGAACGGCGAGTACGTGCGCGCGCTGTCGATCGATGAGTTCATTCGACTGAGCGCGCCGTGGGTTCGTCCCTGGGACAGCAACTGGCGTCCGGGCGACCGAGTGCCCGCGTGGCACGAGGATCAGTTCTCGGCCGCTCTCTATGCTCGCGTGGCGCATCTCGTCCAAGAGCGCGTGGCGACCCTCGGTGAGATTCCGGCGATGGTGGAGTTCTTCTTCCTCGATGAGCCCCGCTACGACGATGCGAGCTTCGCCAAAGTGATCACGAACGATCCCGTCGGTCGTTCCATCATCGAGGGCGCGATCGAGCGCTACGAGCGCCTCGCCGACTGGAGCGCCGCCTCGTTGCACGAGGTCATTCAAGAGCTCGGTGACGACGTGGGACTTGCGCTTCGCAAGGCGCAGGCGCCGGTCCGCTGCGCCGTGACGGGCACGCTCGTCGGGCCCCCGCTCTTTGAGTCGCTCGAGTACCTAGGGAGAAAGAAGACAATCCAGCGACTGCGCCACGCACTCGCGAGGGCTGGGTGATCCTTCGCATCCTGAAGTGGACGCTGCGGGTTGCGGGCGTCTTGTTGGTGCTCGTCGTCGCGTACTTCGGGGTCACGTTCGTCCAGATCTGGCTTCGCGGGCATGAGCACACGACAAGATCGGCCCAGGCGATCCTCGTGTTCGGCACCACCGAAGACGACGGGGTGCCTTCGGCCGAATTGAAGACCCGCCTCGATCAGGCGCTTTCGCTCTACGACGAGGGGCGAGCCCCGTGGGTCGCGGTGACCGGCGGCAAGCGTCCCGGAGACGCCAACACTGAAGCCCAGGTCTCAGCCACCTACTTGGAGCGCCGGGGCGTGCCCGCGTCGCGGATCCTCGTCGGCGGGGGCGCCGACACCTGGCAGAACGTCGCAACGATCATGCCGAAGCTCAAGACGCATCACCTAAAGACCGTCATCACCGTGACCGACCCCTTTCACGAGTACCGCGCAATGGCGATCGCTTCGGCGCAGGGCCTCATTCCGTATCCGTCGCCGGTGCGCGACTCGCCGACCATCAAGTACCAGCTATGGCGTTACTACTTGAAAGAGACGCTCGACGTAGGTGTCGGGCGCGTCGTCGGCTACGCCCGATTGAGCCGATGGACGACGGGGTCGTGAGACGTCTGGCACCTTCGAAGGTGGACCAGGTAAGATTGCCCAGCCCTTCGGGGGTGGTGTAATTGGCAACACAACTGGTTCTGGTCCAGTTATTCAGGGTTCGAGTCCTTGCCCCCGAGCGAATGAGTCAGCGGCGACGCTGCCTCTTTCAAGGTCCCATCGTCTAGTGGCCTAGGACATCACCCTCTCAAGGTGGAGGCACGGGTTCAAATCCCGTTGGGACTGCGAGTTGAATTACCCTCTCATCAGGCCTTGCGCGCGATCGTGCTGACTAGTCGATCGTTGGGTCGTCGTCATCGCTTTCGAAGGGAAGATCCTCAGCGAACCAGCTCATCATGCCTCCGGTGAGGTTGACGGCGTCGAAACCGCTCTCTTGGAGGAAGGTTGCCGCTCGGAACGAACGGCCCCCAGAGCGGCAGGCGCAAATGATGAGTCGGTCGCGAGGTAGTTCGTCCACGTGGTCTGGTAGCTCGGCGAGAGGAATGAGTGACGCCATTGGCGCGTGACCCGCGTCCCACTCGCTCTCTTCTCGTACGTCGATGAGGATCGCTTCACCATCGAGCAGTTCGAACGCTTCGTTGGGACTCACTTCGCGGACTGACATCGCATCCTCTTGTATCCGTCGCGGCACTCGCGACTCCACCTCGAATGTACCCGCAGGATAGGCCCTCGGCGTCTCGAATCACGCGTCTTCGACCGTGGAGACTCGAGCCAGCAAATCGTGTTGACTCGGTTCGCCCGCCATAGGATGGCGCCAATGTCAACAGTGATTTCGACTGTCAGCGGCGACGAGCTCGTGGAGAAACTGGAAGATCCCGGGCTCTACGTGCTGGACGTACGAGAGCCCGACGAAGTGGCCGAGTGGCAGATTCCTGGCGCGCACAACGTCCCCCTGGCGACGCTTGGCTCGCGACTCCAAGAGATACCGCGGGATTCGGACGTCGTGGTCGTCTGCGCAAAAGGGACGCGTGCACAGCAGGGCGCTGAACTTCTCGCCGAGCACGGCCGGCCCAGCCGGGTACTTGAAGGCGGAATGGCCTCCTGGGGCTCTACTTACGACCTGGTAGAAGGCGAGTTCGGCGGCGCAACCGTCGTCCAGCTTCGCCGACGGGGCAAAGGCTGCCTCTCGTACGTGGTGGGAGCGGGTTCGACAGCGGTCGTCATTGACCCTTCTCGCGAGCTTCCTCGATACAAAGAGGTCGCTCGTCGTCACGGCTGGACGATCACCCACGTGCTAGATACGCACCTGCACGCTGACCACTTGAGTGGTGCGCGCGCGCTGGCTTCCAACACGGGTGCAGCACTCTGGCTCAATCCGGCCGATCCCTTCGCATTCGAGTTCGACCCGCTCGCCGACGGCAAGGCCATCGAGCTTGCACCGGGCATCGACTTGCGCGTCGCGTCGGTGAGCGTCCCCGGCCACACCGAAGGCTCGACCATGTATCAGCTCGGCGAGTACGCCATCTTCACCGGCGACACGCTATTCCTCGAAAGTGTCGGTCGACCAGATCTCGCCGATGAGGCCGAGGGCTACGCCCACCATCTCTTCCACAGTTTGCACGAACGAGTCCTGCCGCTCAGTGACGACATTCTCGTCTTTCCTGCGCACTACGGTCCGGGTGTCGAGGTGCGCGCACATCTATTCGTAGCGCGTGAACTTGGCTCGCTTCGTCACGCGCTGCCGGCTCTTGACCTGAGCGAAGAGGAGTTCGTGAGATGGGCGATGGCCAATGTCAAGGATCGCCCAGGGAACTACCGTCAGATTGTCGGCATCAATGCTGGTCAGGTGCTCTCCGGTCCGCAGGACGCAGAACTGGAACTCGGACCGAATCGCTGCGCGATCGCCTGACGAGCGTTACTCGGAAGAGCGATTGACTGTGCCCTCGGATCATTTGACGCCGCGAGGAGAGTAGCGCGAGGGACTTGGAGGACTGACGACAGGGACGTTGGATTCGCGCATTCTTGACGCGGCATCGACGACTCGTTTAACCGCGATTGGTCTTTCAAAGCGCACACATCGCGAATTCAATATGCCCTTGTAGGCATCCCGTTTTCGTTGAAATAGCGGCTTACAATATGGTTACGATTTCTCACGGAGAGAACAACGACGATATAAATCTGCGGAAGGGCATTTGTTTCTGGCATTTGACCAGGTACTTTAGTGCCTCGCGCAGTGGCATTATGTTGGATGTGCATTACCAAAGAAAAGCGTCGCCTCTTCGCTTGGGCAGTGGGCGTTACCTATACTTGCTCGTAAGGAAACGGCCGTGATATGTCACGAGGCGCTACCTTGTGAGTGTTACTGCAGTGCCGCATGATCTAAAAATTAAAGGCTGGCGAGTCCGGCCCTTATGAATGGAGTGAATTGACAATGAATAATCCAAGACGGATACAACGCCACTTGGTAAAGGCATTAGCTGCCGGCGCCTTGCTCGCGGCTGCGGCGCTGCCAATGGCTATCGCTACGGCGGCGGGAGCGGTGGCGACCACGTACACGGTTGTGTTTTCGTCGTCGGGCTCAAGCAACACCGGCCCCGGCGATTCAGGCACCTTTACGCTTACGGCATCGGCTACGACGTTCGCTGGTGACGGAGGCAACGCCACCATCACCTCAAGCAACACAGGCGTGACGTTCTCGAGCATCGTCGACACCGACACCGTCGGCCCAGGCGAAGTCCTCACCGGTGATTACGCGACCTCTGCGACGGCTACGGCGGGTTCTGCCACCCTGACGATCAAGGACGACGCGGGCACCTTTACGGCCACGAACGCGATCTCGGTTGACGCGGCACCTACGGCGACGTCGCTAAGTGTGACCTCAGAGGGAGACAACCCAACCGCTGTACTCACGCCCGACACCATCACCGGCTCGGGTTTCTTCAGCGAAGGGACGGCGACTCACCACAATCCGGTTGTGACTCTTACGAGCACAGTGAACGGAACGACGCTGACGTCTCCTGCCGCCGACGTGACGGCCCCAGCTGCGTTCCCTGGCTCATCGACGCTGACGTTTGAGGTCTCGCCATTCAACTCGGTCACCGGTGGACCCGCGACTCCGGGTACGTACACCGTGACGGTTACGAACCCGGATGGTGGCACTGTCACGACAGGCGCGATCTTCACCATTACCGGTGATGAAGTGACCAACGTCAGCCCATCTTCGGTCCCGAGTGCGATCAACACGACCTATTCGGTCACCATCAATGGTGGTGGATTCGAAACCGGGGCGAGCGTGTATCTCTACTCGTCGGGCACGGTCATTGCCAGCCCCCCTGCGGCAAGCGACTGCAGTGACGGGACTCTTACGGCGACGTTGGCGAGCGCCGACGGGTTCACAGGCACATTGACCACTGCGGGAGTGGTTGCCAACGAGACCTGCGACGTCTACGTGCTGAACGGTGCTGCCGGAGATAACGGTGACGGCTACGACTTAGCAGGCGCCATTGGTTTCGGTACTGACGCGTCCTTGGTAGCTCCGACTATCACGTCTTCGAGCCTCACGACGGGCACGGCTTTGACAGTGGGCGCTCCGTCGACCACGGTCGTCCTCACCGGTACGGGCTTCGGCTCTAACGGCGTTGTCTCGTCGACGCTCGACCCAGCGGGTGTGGCCGGTGAGGCCACGCTGACCGGTTGCATCGCCAACGGAGCGGGCACGGCATTGACGTGCAACGTCTTCGCAGGCGCTGCTCTCGCGGGCGTTGAAGGTGAGTACACCGCGGTTGTAAATGCCGGTACATTGGCCGACGCGTTCACTGTGGGCGGTCCGGCGATCACTTCGATTTCGCCCACCGCACTTGCAATTGGCGCTCCTATCGGCACGACGATTGCGATCACCGGTACCGGGTTTAGCCCTGACACCAGTGGCGTAGTCACTGACGCCGGCGGTGATTTGCTCGCTGGTAACTTCGAGTACGTCAGTGCGACCTCGGTCAACTTCGTCGTCACCCATCCACCGACGGTCTTCGATGAGACTGACACGCTTGCTGTTACAGGTGTTGACGCGTACGGCTACAGCGTCTCTTCTGCGCCAGTAAACCTGACCATCGACAACACTCCTTCGGTCACGTCAGTGACGTACGTCACGGGCACGACGGGTGTCGGCGTTGGCGCGACGGCTCAGAAGTTCGTCATCAACGGATCCAACTTCGCAACAGGTGCGACGGTTGGTTCGTTCGTGAACGCGAGCGGCACGGCTGACGCCAACGTGACGGCGACTGTTACGACGGTTACCGCGACGTCGATTACCGCGACGATTGCGATCAAGGCCGGTGACACGAACACGATCGATGGCTACACCGTCACCAATACTGATGGTGGTTCCACCAAGGTCATCGCAGTTGCCCCGCTTGGCCTCACGATCGACGCGGCGCCGACCATCACGGGTGTATCACCAGTGTCGGCTACGCCTAGCTCCACGAATGCCTTCACCATCACTGGTACGGGCTTCTTGACTGGCGCGGTCGTGACGCCGTCCTCGGACGGAACCTGTGGAACAGCGACCGTGGCGAGTGCAACCTCGATCACTGTCTCCTGCACACTTGGTGCGGCGAGCGCGACTGCGGTTACGCTCTCTGTGGCCAACCTTGACGGTGGCACTGCGGTCTCCGGTACTGTGCTTGCGGCGGTTGCTCCGGCTCCGTCGTTCCACGTCTCGGGTGCACACGGTGTGGCTGTTGCTGGAAAGGTATCGCACCTGACCATCTCGGGAACTGGCTTCTACGGTCAGCCGCACGTGACGAGCACCGCTGGTGGTTCAGTAGGTGTGACCAAGGACACCGGTCACTTGCTGTACATCACGGTCAAGACTCCGAAGGGCGTCTCGGGCGAGCACACATTCACCATCACCCTGGCGAATGGCAAGTCTGGCAGGGCCAACTACTCCATCAAGAAGTAACCATCCATTAAGTAGTAAAGAAGAAGGACCCCCTCTTGCGAGGGGGTCCTTCTTCTTTGTGCTGGTGCATGCATCGACTTCTCCCGCAGCCGCTCGCTGAGCGTCAGCCTGACGGATTCGGGTTGCCTAGCTAGAGGACTTTAGTGCCCACGTCGATCCGCCGAGTTCATCGCGGATCTCGAATCCAGCAACCGTGAGTACGTCGCGCAACTCATCAGCCAGTGCATATTGCCCGCTTGCCCGTGCACTCACGCGAGCCTTGAGTATGCCCTCTACCAGAGGCGTCGGGTCGACGTATCCCTCTCCGCCGGTGATTGCGAGCTGCACAAGCCGCGCGAGGGCACTCGTGGCGTCTTCTCCGCCGCGAGCAACAGTTTGAGCCAGGTGGATCGGACCGACCTTGGAAGGTGCTTCGTCGAGCACAGTTCGTGTCCTTCGTGAAGCGGGGGAAGTGCGAAAATCCTCTAATCCGGTAGTCGTGCCATTGGCCAGCGTTCTTTGCTCGCCGTGGTGGCGCCAGTAGGCGTTCGACCGCCCCTTAACGGTCACCGTGTCCGCGTTGATGTCGATGATGGCGGCGGTGTGCTCGTCAACGCCGAACGTGGCTACGTCCTCGGGGAGATCCCGCTCCAGAGCGGTGAGGCGAACTTCACCGAGATAGCAGAATCTGGTGTCGTAGTTTCCGCCTTCGTTGTTGTCGAAATGGGGAATCACCACGCACCGAAGACCGAGGCTCTCGAGAAGGTTTAATCCGGTTCGCCACTGGGGGTTCAGATCCCCGACCTTGTACACCTCGTAGATCGGCGCCGTGAAGGCGCCAAGGGTCAGCGATGCGGCCGAGGCGAACGAGAGGGCACCACCCTTGTCAAGGACGCTCAGCAGGTCCTCTTCGAAGTGCAGCGGAGCCCATTGCGCGAGAGCGTACGTCGGGCTTCCGGGACCCGCGAAGACGTAGTCAGCCGCACGAACTTGCTGCTTGAAGAGGGTCCGTTCGAGTTCACTGGCCCGCTCGTACGAGGGAAAGTGGAGCGTCGTCATCTTGAGATGAAGTGACGTGTCAAAGTACTCTTCGAGCTTCTCGCTCATCTGGGGAACGTTCAGTTGAAAGCCGTAAGCGGTGTCGACGTTGACCGCATTCGTCGGCTGGACTGACTTCAGGATCTCGCGATGGATCTTGGTCATCCCTGGGGCGGTCTCACCCGAGCCGAGTATTGCGAGCACGCCCTGAGCCATTTCGCAAGCGTATCGTGGGCTCCGGCGCCCTCGGCGAGGGAGTTCGCTAGTTTGGGAGAGTGAACGGTGTTGTCATCACGGTTCGTAATAGGGCCAGAGGAAGTCTCACCGCGCCTATGGTGTTGTGGGCGCTCGCAATGACCGTCGTTCTGTTCATTGACGTGGTGGCACCGTCAGCGACGGACACGGTCGTCGGGTTTGGCCTCTCGGCGGTGCTGGGGGCGTATCTCGGGTGGCAGCGTCGAACGGGCGCGGTATTCGCCGCACCGTTGGTCAACTGGCTCTTCGCGTGGTTCCCGATGGAGATCGCCTGCATGATCCACTTCGGGATTCTGAAGGGCTTCTTTCTCGGGCTGCTGGTCATCACCGTCGGATGGATCGCGATTGGCTTCGTCGAGTTCGTCTGGATCGCAATGGTGGCCGCGCTCTTTCGTTCGATTCACAAGCCGCCAAACCGTGAAGATGATTCCGTCATCATCATCGATCCTGACCGGCGCTGACTAGTCAGCGAAACGAACCTCTTCGTTTTCGATCGTCACCAGTCGAGCGGCGGCGCGACGCCAGTTGTCAACCTCGCGCCGAGGAGAGATGAGGTCGTGGAGCGCACGGCTCATCATCTGGCTCTCGAAGAACAACGACCACTCGTGGCCGGAGAGATAGTCACCGAGCAGCCCCACTTCGATGAGGCCGTCGTAGAGCTCATCGGTGCGCGATGAGAAGTCGCTATAGAGGCGCAGAAAGCCGGGCCGAAGGCTCGGTCGCGAGACTGCGGTAGCGGTGATGCGAAAGTACATCTGACGCTGGCGGATGGTCGACTGCTCAAGCGCCGGATCGCTCACCAGCTCGCCGAGCGTGTCGACGAATGACCTCGTCCGATGAGGGCCTGCAGCAGCCTGCTCGAGGGTCGCCAGAATCTCGTCCGTGACAAGGCTAAAGAGGTGGAGCAGCGACGCGTCGATAAGCCCTTGGCGAGAGCGAAAGTGACCGTAGATCACGCTCGTGCTGAGGTTCGTCTCCTTGCAGATGTCCAGGATCCGCAGATCGCATTCGTCTTCTTGCCACAGTCGCCTTGACGTGGCCTCGATGAGCAGCTCGCGCGTGGACAGCTCGTGTACGTTTTCGGCCATTCCGTGAAATTAGTCCGTGACGATAACTCGCGCACTCTTGAGCGTTATTTTTTTATCGGCATTTGATGTCGGTGACCGCCGTCGCCGTGCGATCGCGACGCAGTTACGCGACGGATGTCAGCGCGGGGGCGAGTCGGCGCCACTCTTCGCGTGGCACCTCACCTGGGTCCGCGCCAAGCACTTGCAGACACACGTGACTTGCGCCAGCGTCGAGGTGGCGTTGCGCACCTTGCAGAATCGCGTTCTCATCACCGTGCAGTACGAGGGCGTCGCAAAGCCGATCCGATCCGCCGCGCACGAGGTCGCCGTCGCCGAAGCCCTGTCGTCGCCAGCTGTTTCGGTAGTTTTCAAGGCCTGAATAGTTTTCGAGATGCTGATGAGCACGGCGAAGGAACTCCTCACGACTCTGTCCGAGGACCACTGCTTGCTCGACGCCGAGGAACCTGTCACCGACGATCGAGCGGGCGAGCTGCGTGTGCTCGGGCGTCACAAGGTAGGGGTGGGCTCCATCGGTGCGCTCTGCCGCGAGCTCGAGCATCTTTGGTCCGAGGGCGGCGATGACCCGTGGCACGCGCGTGCGGCCCTCTTCGGCCATCATGGGTGCTCCGTCCATCGCGAGGAGGAAGTCGTCCATCACGCGCAGGGGCCTCTCGTAGTGGTGGCCGCGCATTCGCGTCACGAGCGGCTCGTGGCTGACACCGAGCCCGAGGACGAATCGATCTCCGTACGCGGCAGAGAGCGTCTTCGCGCCATTCGCCGTAGTCACGGCGTCGCGCGCCCAGATGTTGGCGATACCCGTGGCGACGACGAGGGATGAGGTCGAGGACAGCAACAGGCCCGCGTTCGTGAAGGACTCGCGTCCCCATGCTTCGGGGAACCACAGCGCGCGGTAGCCGAGCGACTCGATCTCGCGGACGCACTCAACGGACGCTGTCGGACTCACTGCGTCAAGCGTCATCGTCCACAGACCTATCGAACCGCGAAGCCTCTCGAGTGTGGTGGGCCACGTCGACACGGACTTCAGCATAGGGACGGGCACGGAATCGCAGAGACCCGCCAGAATGGTGCATGGCCTACTTCGTCGCGTTCGCGAGCGCCTTTCTGGTGCTGTCGGCGGCGACTGCGCTTCGCCCGGGCCGCCGCGGTCTGTATGCGGCCCTCGCCTATCCGGTCGGGTGGGCCGCGGGCGAACTCGCCGGTCAGGCCATCGTTCTCGAGGCGGCGCTCCTCGGGCTCCTCTGGTGGTGGGGCTGGCCCTCGACGGCGTGGCTCGGTTCACTCGTGGTGGTCCTTGCGACCGTCGTGCTCGTCGAGAACGCGGCGCTCATTGTCATCCAGTTTCTCTCTCGTCTTGTCGTGCGCCGCGCGATGGAGCAGTCTCCCGATCGTCCGCTCTCGATCCCCCGCCCTCGCGCCGATCTCTTTGGCCGGTGGTGGCGAACGGCCCTGCAGGTTCCCTTCCATCCGCGAAACATGCAGCTTCACCGCGACGTTGTCTATGGGCCGCTCACTCGCCACCGTCTCGACATCTGGCGACGTTCGACGACGCCCACCGACGCGCCCGTCATCTTCTATCTGCACGGCGGCGCGTGGACGTTTGGCGATAAACGCCAGCAAGCCCGTCCGATGCTGCACGAGTTCGTGCTGCGTGGCTGGATCGTGGTCGCGAGCAACTACCGGCTCGCGCCGCTCAATCCGTGGCCCGCGCAGATCGAAGACGCAACCCGCGCGCTCGGTTGGATCAAGAAGAACATTGCGACGTACGGCGGTGACCCGGGTCGAGTCGTGATCGCGGGAGGCTCGGCCGGTGGGCACTTGGCGTCGCTCGTTGCGCTCAGCGCGGACGATCCGACATGGCGCCCTCTCGACATGGCTGACGTGGAGGACTGGACGGTGCGCGGCGCATTGTCCTTTTACGGCGTACTTGAGATGACGGGGGACAAGAGCTGCTGGCAGGGACTCGAAGGAGCGCTCATGCGGCTTCTGGAGCAGCGCGTTGTCCAGAAACCACTGGCTGGCAATGGGGATCTCTACCGCCAGCTCTCACCGTACGATCGCATCACCGGTTCGTCGCCTCCATTCTTCGTCGTCCAGGGCGTGAACGACACGCTCGTCGAGGTCAACGTCGCGCGCGCGTTCGTCGCGAAGTTTCGTGACGTGGCGTTTACGCCCGTGTACTACGTTGAGCTGCCCTTCACTCAGCACGGCTTCGATCTCACGGCGAGTCCGCGCACGTCGGCGACGACGCGGGCGGCGGTCGCTTTCGCCGAGTCGGTGGCGACGCCTCGCCCCTCGCTCACGGCGCCGCTCGTGGCGAGCTATCAGGTGCCGCCGACACAGCTGCGCGTCGAACTCGATCGAGAGTGGATAGACGCCATGGACGCCGCGGCCACGCTCGGTTCGTTCTTCGTGGTCACCTCGGACAACCCCTACTCGACGTTGCTCGACGGCGCGACCAACGAGGCGCGACGTGTCGCGCTGCGCGAGTTCTTGAGCCGCCGCGGGATCGTCTTCTTTGAGACGACGGGCAGGGACTTGACGAGTCGATGGCCGAGCGAGCACGGCGTGGCGCTGCCCACTCTCACTAGGGAGGACGCTCGCGCAATGGCGCACGCGTGGGACCAGTTCGCGTTCTACGAGGTGAACGTGGATAACGTCACGGTGCGCGACGCGGGCTCAGACCTCGTCCTGTCTTAGTTCGACGCAAGAACGACGTCGATGCGAAGCTCATTCGCGTCCTCGATGACGAGTTCGCCGACGTTGCCCGCGGCGACGAGGTCCTCGGCGCTGACGCGTATCGCGCCCGTGAACTCTTCAGGGCCGGCGACGGTAAGGCGCCCGACACGGGCGCGTTGAGAGACCTTCGCCGTGCTCTTCTCGCGGCGAATGGCCTCGAGCACGTCGCACACCGGCTGGTAGATCGAACCGGGCTGCTCGCTCACGGCGCCCAGCTCATCGAGTGTCGGCCAGTTCGCGCGGTGCACTGAGCCCTCGTGCCACCAGCGCCAGACCTCTTCACTGACGAAGGGCAGCGTCGGCGCAAAGAGGCGCTGGAGGATGGAGAGCGCGAGGTGGAGGGTGGCCCGCGCTGACTTTGTGTCGACTTCGTCACCTTCGCCGTAGGCGCGGGTCTTCACCAGTTCTACGTAGTTGTCACAGAACGACCAGAAGAACGATTCGGTTCGCTCGAGCACGCGCGCGTAGTCGTAGTGCTCGAAGGACTTCGTGGCCTCACTGACGAGCACGCCGAGCAGCGAAAGAACGTCGCGGTCGAGTGGGTTCGTCGCGTCGCTGGGCCCGAGCGATTCGGCTCCGTCCAGCCGCCCGAGGACGAACTTCGAGGCGTTCAAGATCTTGATCGAGAGTCGACGCCCGTTCTTCATCTGGCCCTCGTCGATTGCCGTGTCAGTACCGGGGCGGCCCGAGGCTGCCCAATAGCGCAGGGCGTCGGCGCCGTGCTGCTCGAGCAGCGGCATGGGGGTGACGACGTTGCCGACCGACTTGCTCATCTTCTTTCGGTCCGGGTCGAGCACCCAGCCTGAGATGAGGACATTGTGAAAGGGCACATCATCGAATTCGAGGTGGGCGCGCACGATCGTGGCGAACAGCCACGTGCGGATGATCTCGTGCGCCTGGAGGCGCAGGTCCATGGGATAGATGCGCTCGAAGAGGTCACTGCCCCAGTGTCCGGCGATCTCGGGCGAAAGCGAGCTCGTCGCCCACGTGTCCATGACATCGGGGTCGCCGGTGAAACCACCCGGCACGTCGCGCTGAGCCTCCTCGAAGCCGTCAGGAACGTGACTCGACGGATCGACCGGGAGCTGCTCGAGGCGCGGCAGGATCGGTCGGTCGAAGTCGATCTCGCCTGTCTCATCGACGGGGTACCAGACCGGGAACGGCACACCGAAGAAGCGTTGGCGCGAGATGTTCCAGTCGACGTTGAGGCCTTCCACCCAGGAGCGGTAGCGATACTTCATGTAGTCGGGGAACCAGCGCAGTTCCTCGCCGCGATGGAGGAGTTCCTCGCGGTGCTCGAGCGTCTTCACGAACCACTGACGCGACGTCACGATCTCGAGCGGCCGTTCGCCCTTCTCGTAGAACTTGACCGGGTGGGTGATCTCGCGGGTGTCGCCGACGAGCTCGCCGCTTGCGCGCAGCGCATCGACGATCGCCGCACGTGCCTGGTTCACCGTTTTTCCTTCGACGTGCGCGTAGAGCTCGTTCGCGGTGTCGGGTTCGAGTGAGGGGAAGTCGGGACCCGAGAAGTCAGCGGGAAGATAGCGGCCGTCGCGGCCGATGAGCGCTCGAGTCGGCAGCTGGAGCTCTCGCCACCAGGTGACGTCGGTGGTGTCGCCGAAGGTGCAGATCATCGCGATGCCCGAACCCTTGTCCGGGTCTGCCAGTTCGTGGGCGACGATCGGGACCTCGACCTTAAAGAGCGGAGTGACGACCGACGTGCCGAAGAGGTCTGAGTAGCGCGGGTCTTCGGGATGAGCGACGAGCGCGACACAGCTCGGCAGCATCTCCGGGCGAGTGGTTTCGATTTCGATCTTTCCCAAACCGTCACCGCGCGTAAACGCCACGCGGTGATAGGTACCGCGGCGTTCGCGGTCCTCCAGCTCGGCCTGGGAGACGGCGGTGCGAAAGTCGATGTCCCACAGCGTCGGCGCGACGCTTGAGTACACGTCGCCTCGCTCGAGCATGGCAAGGAACGCTCGTTGGCTGATGGCCTGGGCCTCGTGAGAGATCGTCGTGTACTCGAGGCTCCAGTCGACGCTGACGCCGAGGAAGCGCCACAGGCGTTTGAACGCCTCTTCGTCGACCACCGTGAGCCGTTGGCAGAGTTCGACGAAGTTCCGCCTCGAGATGGCCAGCTTCTCTTTGGCGGGCTTCTCGGGCGGCGCAAATCCTGGATCGTAGGGCAAGGTCGGGTCACAGCGAACCCCGAAGTAGTTCTCGACGCGTCGCTCCGTAGGCAGGCCGTTATCGTCCCAGCCCATCGGGTAAAACACGTTCTTTCCCCGCATGCGCCAGAACCGAGCCATCACGTCGCCCTGGGTGTAGCTAAAGACGTGACCGATGTGGAGCTCGCCCGACACGGTCGGAGGAGGCGTGTCGATGCTGTAGACGAGCTCGCGGCTCGTTAAAGGGTCGAACCGGTAGATCTCCTCTTCGTCCCAACGCTCGACCCAGGTGGCCTCGAGCCCGTCAACCGTGGGCTTTTCAGGGACGTGGAAGGCTCTCGTCGTGGAAGCGTCAGGCATGGTTGGCGTAGTTTAGAACAGTGATCCGCCTCTATGACACGGCTCGAGGAGAGGTGCGACCTCTCCAACTACGCAAGCCAGGGCATCTTTCGATGTACGTGTGCGGGCCGACGGTCGACAATCTGCCGCACCTCGGTCACGGTCGATTCACGCTCGTCTGGGACGTTGCACGTCGCTGGTTCACCTTCCAAGGTCTCGCTGTCCACTACGTCTCCAACATCACCGACATCGACGACAAGATCATCGCCCGCGCGGCCAAGGAGGGACGAAGCGAGGCCGACGTTGTCAAACAGTATGAAGACGAGTGGTGGGACGCCATGGCGCGCCTCGGGGTGGCAGAACCCGACGACAGCCCCCACGCAACCGACTACGTCACCGACATGGTCAAGCTGATCAAATCGCTCCTCGCGAGGGGTATCGCGTACGAGACGAGTGACGGGGTGTACTTCGACGTCGCCCGCGTGCCCGACTACGGTCTTCTCGCTGGTCAGCCTCTCGAAAGCCTGAGAGCCGGTGCCCGGGTCGAAGAGAACGAGGAGAAGCGTTCCCCCCTCGATTTCGCGCTCTGGAAGAACGCGAAACCCGGCGAGCCGCGCTGGGCAGCTCCCTTCGGCGAGGGCCGTCCCGGCTGGCACACCGAGTGCGTCGTGATGTCACTCGATCTGCTCGGCGAAGACTTTGACCTCCACGCCGGTGGTCTCGATCTCAAGTTTCCCCACCACGAGAACGAGCGCGCCCAGGCGGAGGCGGCCGGCAGGGCGTTCGCTCGCCACTGGGGGCACAACGGCTGGGTCATGGTCGACGGAGTGAAGATGAGCACCTCGCTCGACAACTTCACCTCACTTACCGATCTGCTGGAGAAGACCGATCCGCGGGCCTATCGACTGCTCGTGTTGCGCTCGCACTACCGCTCGCCCATCGAGGTGAGCCCCGCCACGATCGCCGACGCCGAGCGAGCGCTGGCCCGCCTCGACAGCTTCGCGCGAAGGTTCGAACTGCCAGCGCTCGCAGGCGCCTTCGAGGTGGCGTCGTCATACGTCTGGGAAGGTGCCTCACTCGAACTCTACGAGCGAGTGGTCGCGCTGATGAACGACGACCTCAACACGCCCGCCGCGGTGGGCGTGCTCTTTGAGGCGGTGACGGCGGCTCACCAAGCGGGCGACGACGGGCACGACACGAGCGCCCAGCGCCTCGCCCAGTCGATCAATGTGCTCTTTGGCGCCATGGGGCTCGAGTTTCGAGCAGGCACCCAGGAGATCGATGAGGCGAGCGCACAACTGGTCCTCGAACGCGACATCGCGCGGGCGGCCAAAAACTGGTCCGAGGCCGACCGGCTGAGGGATGAGCTCGTCGAGCGGGGCTGGATCGTAGAAGACGGATCCTCAGGAACGGTCGTACGGAGGCCCTAAATTCCCTTGTCCTGGCCGTATCTCACCATGTAGCGTTACCCGTGAGGTTGCCGTAGTGGTTCCCTCCCAAAACCGGAAGTCCGGAAGTAAGAAAGCAATAAGGAGGCCCACAGTGGCTGCAGGAACCGTCAAGTGGTTCAATGACGAAAAGGGTTGGGGATTCATCGCAGTCGATGGCCAGCCAGACGTCTTTGTTCACTACTCGGAGATTCAAGGTGACGGGCGCAAGACGCTCGTCGAGGGACAGTCCGTAGAGTTCGACATCGAACCCGGTGACCGTGGTCCCTTGGCCAAGCGAGTCGTCCTCAACTAACGACCCACCATCTGATTGAACAACCGCCGCCTTCGGGCGGCGGTTGTTTTTGTCGGCGGCCCGGTACGGTACCGTTGGTTACTGGTAAGTAACCTCTCGATCTTCAAGGGTGGCCTATGAGCGATTTTTCAATGAAACTCAATGAGGACCAGATCACGCTGCGTGACTGGGTCCACGGGTTCGCCGAGCAGTCGATGCGACCCATCGCCGCCGAATGGGACGAACGCGAAGAGACCCCGTGGCCGTTCATCGAAGAGGCCGCCAAGGTCGGCATCTACGGCCTCGACTTCCTCATGAACGCGATCAGCGACCCAACGGGTCTGACGTTGATGCTCGCGCTGGAAGAGCTCGCCTGGGGCGACGCGGGCTTGTGCCTGTCGATCATGGGTACGACGCTCGGCGTCGCCGCCATCGTGGCGAACGGCACTCGTGAGCAGCAGATCGAGTGGGTGCCGCGCTGCTTCGGGACACCCGACGACATCAAGCTCGCCGCGTTCGCGGTCTCGGAGCCTGACGCAGGAAGCGACGTCTCATCGTTGCGCACGCGAGCTGTCTACGACGAGGCGAACGACGAGTGGATCTTGAACGGGACGAAAACCTGGATCACGAACGGCGGCATCGCCAACGTGCACGTCATCGTTGCCTCGGTCGACCCCAAGCTGGGCGCTCGCGGACAGGCGTCGTTCATCGTCACCGAAGGCACGCCCGGCATTCGCCAGGGTCAGAAGTTCAAGAAGATGGGCATTCGCGCGAGTCACACCGCCGAGGTCATCCTTGAGAACTGTCGAGTCCCCGGATCCTGCCTGCTCGGCGGCAAGGAGAAGCTCGACGAGAAGCTCGCTCGCGTGCGCGAGGGCAAAAAAGCGTCGAGCCAAGCGGCGATGGCCACCTTCGAAGCCACCCGACCGGCTATCGGTGCCCAGGCGCTCGGCCTCGCGCGCGCTGCCTACGAGTACTCGCTCGCGTACGCCAAAGAGCGCAAGCAGTTCGGTCGCGCCATCATCGAAAACCAGGCCATCGCCTTCAAGCTCGCTGATATGAAGACCCGCATCGACGCGTCGCGCCTGCTCGTCTGGCGCGCTGCGTGGATGGCTGCGACGAACACACCATTTACGAGCGGCGAGGGCTCGATGTCCAAGCTCTTCGCGAGTGAGACCGCCGTCATGGTGACCGGAGAGGCGATTCAGATTCTTGGTGGCTACGGCTACGTTCGGGAGTTCCCCGTTGAACAGTGGCACCGCGACTCGAAGATCTTCACGATCTTCGAAGGTACGAGCGAAATTCAGCGAGTCATTGTCGCTCGCGCGATCTCTGGCGTTCAAATCAAGTAGCCCAAAGCCAAAAAGTCAAAGGCTCTCGCACTTTGGGAGAGCTGTTCGACGCGCCCCAACAACTACTCCGTGACGACCTCACGCCCTTCAGCCGTCCAACCCGACATTGATGGGACGAAGAGTTCCCCAGGTGTTAGCCCCGCGTGAACACCTCCGACCAGGAGTGCGCACGCGCTCACTCCCGAGCCGCACGAGGCGATGAAGTTTTCGTTCGCGTCGACGCCAACCGCAGCGAATCGTTGACGAACCCGGTCTGGCGGCAGAAAGCGCTTCGTGACGGGATCAATGAGTTCTGTCCACGGCAGGCTCCGTGCGCCGGGGATGTGACCAGGGGGCGTAGCAGTTGGCTCGACTTCCCCACGAAATCTTTCGCCAGAGCGTGCATCGAGCAAGACCAACGTTGAAGCACGTTGGAGCATCACTTCAGCACTGTGTTCAATCGAGGCGTGCCACGGAACGGGAGTCCGCGAGATCGTGCGTCGTGGTGTCGGCGGACCCGACTCGAATGCTCCCCTCCACCCGTCGAGTCCGCCATCGAGGAGGCCGGCCCGTTGGCCGATTGAGCGCAGCATCCATACCATTCGTCCCGCTGTTCCGCCTCCACTGTCGTCGTAAGCAACAACCACTGAGTCGTCGCCAATGCCGAGCGCTCCAAGTCGTTCGGCAAAGCTCTCGGGACTCGGAAAGGGGTGGCGACCCGCCGCTCCACCGGGTTCACCAGAAAGATCTCGGTCAAGGTCGACGAAGACGGCGCCCGGCAGGTGCGACGACGCATATGCGTCAAGTGCACTGCGACCATCGAGGTACCACCGCACGTCGCACAGCACCAGTTCGTCAAGGTGATCTTGTACGAATGTTTCATTCACTACGATGCCGGGTAGATCGACCATTGTCGTTCAGATTACATTCGTAGAACCGCCTCCCTTAGGGGATTCATGAACATTGTCACGCTCTGCACTGGTAACGTCGCTCGCTCGGTGATGCTCGGCTACTTGCTGACCACGCTCGCCGAAGCGAACGGCGCGGACTGGTCTATTCGCACCGCGGGCACGCACGTGATCGAGGGCAGCGCAATGAGCTCGCGCACGAGAGACGCGTTGATGAAGCTCGATGATCTGGGCGCGCACCACTTCAGCGGGCACCGCAGTCACCAGCTCACCGCCGAAGACGTCCGTTGGTGCGACGTGATGCTCGCATGCGAAGCCGACAACGTGCACTTCGTTCGAACGCACCACGGCGACGGTGCGTCAAAGGCAGTGATTTTCCAGCAGTTTCTGCGCGAAGCACCGCTCGACACGGACTTTGACGAACAGGTCCACTACGTCGCGTCCCTCGAGCCGCTCGCGTTCTTTGACATTGAGGATCCGGCAGGCAAGGATCAGGCCGCGTACGACGCGTGCGCTGCGCAGTTATGGGAGATGGCGCAGGTCTTCGCCGTGCTCGAGACGGACGATCTTTAGTCCCGCTCGACGGTGCGCAGCCCGCCCCAGGCGAGCGTGGCGCTGCGCGCAGCGAGTCGTTCGGCAACCCCGGGTGTGGGTGGCGGCCAGCCCTTGCCCTCTTGCTGGATGAGCCACGCCGTCGCCGCACCTTCGGCGATGCCGACGACACCGGCCGCGAGTTGGCGTCGGTGGTCCGGCTTGATGCGAACCGCGATCAACGGTTCGAGAAACGAGACGAGCTCGAGCTCGACCGCGCGCAGGTCACCTCGCGTCTCGCCCTCGTGGGAGTGAATGAACAGAATGCGAAAGGCATCCGTCTCGCTCACGACCATCTCGAAGTAAATGCGGAAGGCGACTTCGATCTTTGCGCGAGGTGACTCGACTTCGGAGACGCCGCTGCGTAGCGAGTCGAGCAGCTTGCGCGCCGTCTGATTCACGATCTCGCGATAGAGCTCGGTCTTGGACTCGAAGTACTGATAGAGGATGGGCTTGGTGAACCCGGCCTCTTTGGCGATGTCGTCCATCGTCGTGGCCTGAAATCCGCGCTCGGCAAAGATCGCGCGCGCAACGAGGAGGAGCTGATCGCGTCGCTCGGCGTGGGGGGCTCGCTCAGATTGGGACGATCGCTCGTCGTTCAGGACCATCGCAGAAAAGCCTACTTGCCCCTACTTGACCCCTAACGCCTCCAGAATTGGAGAGAGTTTGCCGGGAAGATCGACCACATTAAAGTGTTCGCGGGCGACGGACATGTTGTGGTTGAGGCGTTCCTCGCTGGGCTTTTGGAGGACGTTCGCGAGTTCGCCCACGTCCTCCACGGAGAAGAAGTGGAGCCCGAAGGCCCTAATCTCTTCCAGCACGGGATAGGGATAGACGGCGAGTGGCTTGCGGTGGGTCACCGACTCGATCACGGGATTGCCGAAGCCTTCCCACGTGGAGGGCATGACGACGAGGTCACAGGCCGCGTAGGCGTCGTGAATGTCGAGCCCCTTCATGGGTCCCGAGATGACGCGGGCGCGACTGTTCGCCAGAAGATCTCGAAGCGAGTCGTCATAGCCGTCTTCGGGCGGTCCGAGAAGCCACAGGGTGGCGTCGAGTGACGCAGCGAGCGCTAACGCTCCCGCGACGTTCTTTCTGGGAATCGCCCGCGTCGGAAAGAGCACAAGCCTGTCATCGTCGCCGACGTGCAGGGCCTGTCGAGTGAGTCCTCGACGTCCAACCGGAGGGTCGCAGTCGAACGCGTTACGAATGGTATGGGCCGTAACGCCGCGCGCACGGAGTTCGCGACGCGATAGATCGTTGATCGTCACGTGCAACCAGCTGTCGTCGTCACGTGGCGCATCGTTATCGATCGACGTCGGCCGCTGCCACGCGAGGTCGTGATGTCGAAAGAGCGCTCGGCGACCTTCAAGCACCTCGTAGAGGGCGTCGCGCGCGGCAACGTTGAGTGGCAGCGAGGCAACGTTCTCCACGACCACGACGTCAGTGTCGGCGAGTGCATCGAACAGATCGCCACGACGTGGCGCCTCGTTGGCTCGAATCGCGAGCGCGGGCAGGATGAGGTCGGCCTCGCCGCCGCCGGCGAGCGTGGTCACGTCGTGTCCCAACGCGCGAAACGCATGGATCCATTTCTCGGCTTCGATGCTCACGCCGTCGGTGCCGCCCAAGCGAAAACTCACGACGGTGAGTCGAGCCATCGCACCAGGTTACGCCGGAGAACCTCTCTGTGGCCGGTAGTAGTGTTGGTGGGCGGCAGCAGCCCCCTGCCAGCGCCCCCGCGGGAAGGACTCTGTAGTGGCTAAGCGAGCACTCATCACGGGTATCACCGGTCAAGACGGCTCCTACCTCGCAGAGCTCCTGCTCGCTCAGGGCTACGACGTGATCGGCCTCATGCGACGCAGCTCGACCGTCAACATCGAGCGCATCAGTCACATCCAAGAGCGCCTCACCCTCGTGTCGGGCGACCTTATGGACGAAGTGTCGCTGATCAACGTGTTGCGCGATCACCGTCCCGTCGAGGTCTACAACCTCGCGGCCCAGAGCTTTGTGCAGGCGTCGTGGGCCCAGCCGGTGTTGACCGGCGAGGCGACTGCCCTCGGCGTCACGCGGCTGCTCGACGCGATCAGAATCGTCGATCCTGAGATTCGCTTCTATCAGGCGAGCTCCTCGGAGATGTTCGGCAAGGTACGTGAGGTGCCCCAGAACGAGCTCACGAGGCTCTACCCTCGTAGCCCCTACGGCGTCGCAAAGGTCTACGGCCACTGGATCACGGTCAACTACCGCGAGAGCTACAACTTGCACGCGTCCAGTGGGATCCTGTTCAACCACGAGTCGCCTCGTCGCGGGATCGAGTTCGTGACGCGCAAGGTCACCCACGGAGTGGCGCGGATCAAGGCGGGGCTTGACACGGAGCTTCGCCTCGGCAATCTCGACGCGCAGCGCGACTGGGGCTACGCCGAGGACTACGTGCGCGCCATGTGGCTCATGATGCAGCAAGCGACACCCGACGACTACGTCATCGCGACCGGCAAGACCCACTCGGTTCGAGAGCTCTGTAAGACGGCGTTTGAGTGTGCGGGACTCGACTACGAAGAGTTCGTCACGGTTGACCCGATGTTCATGCGTCCGGCCGAGGTTGATCTGCTGGTCGGCGACGCGTCGAAGGCGAAGAAGGACCTCGGTTGGAAGTGCGAGACGGACTTTTACGGACTCGTTGAGATGATGGTCGACGCCGATATCAAAGCGCTGCAGCACTAGACGCTCTCTATGAAGAGTCCCTCGCTGGTCGTCGAGCTTCATGACGCCGTCGTGCTCATTGGCGGTTTCCCACTTCTCAGCGGCGTCGATCTCGAGATCGAGCGCGCCACGCTGACGGTCGTGACCGGCGCCAACGGCGCGGGGAAGACAAGTCTTCTGCGACTCCTCGGCGGGCTCGTGCAGCTGTCGAGCGGCACCGGGACGTCGAGCGGCGTCGACCTACGAAGCGGTGACGCGCGTGAGTTGCGTCGACGCGTCGGGTGGCTCGGACACGAGGGCTCGTTCTACGACGATCTCACGGCACGCGAGAACCTCGCCTTCGCGGCGAAGGCGCTTGGTCGTCCGCTCGAGGACATCTCGCGAGTGCTTGACCGGGTGGGACTGTCAAGTCGCGCGGGGACCCAAGCGAAGCGCCTTAGTGCTGGACAGCGTCGTCGCCTCGGGCTCGCCTGGCTGCTGCTGCGTCGTCCAGAGACCTGGCTGCTCGACGAGCCGTACGCGAGCCTTGACGACGAGGGCCGCACGTTCTTCGATCAACTCATCGGCGACGTGGTCGCGAGTGGCGCGTCGGTCATCGTGAGCGCGCACGACCCCCTTCGGTCGAGTGCGCTGCGTCCTCGCACCGTCACCCTTGCGGGGGGCCTCGTCGTGGACGACCGGTCGTGATCCGCACCGCGCTGCTCGTCGCGGGAAAGGACCTGCGCATCGAACGGCGCAGCCGCGTGTTGCTCTGGCAGGTGCTGCCCTTTGGCGTGATGGCGCTGGTCTTGTGCGGTCTCGCGTTGGGACCCAACCACGCCGGCGACTCGACCGCCGGGCCGGGACTGTTCTATCTGGTGATCCTGCTCGTGACGCTCCTCATGATCAACCGCAGCCAGGTGATCGAGGGCTCGCCGGGCACCCGCGCCTCCGTGGCAACCCTCGGGCTCGACCCCGCGGGGGTCTTTTTGGGCAAGGCGCTCGCCCTCGCCGTCGAGCTGTGGATCATGAGCGTCGTGCTCCTCGGCGGAGCCGTGCTGCTCTTGCACACTCGCCTGTCCGGGACGCTCGAGGCGCTGCCGAGCGTGCTCGTCATCGTTACGGCCCTCGCGGCCGCGGGCACGCTCTACGGGGCGTTGAGCAGCGGAGGTCAGGGCTCGGCGACGCTCTTGCCGGTGCTGTCGTTCCCGGCGTTTGCACCGCTGCTGATCGCTGGGGAGCGGTCCTACTCTGATGCGCTGCACGGCGGGGCGCTCTGGCAGTGGTGGGTAATTTCCCTCGTCGCTTTGGTTGCGTACCTTGCAATCGGCATTCTGCTTTACGGTGTTCTGGAGGAATCATGATAAAGCAGCTCTCCCAACGACTACTCGGACCCGTCACGCTCGCCCTCTTGGTGCTCACTTTCTGGCTCGGACTCTGGGTGACGCCGCCGGACCGTATTCAGGGAAACCTCGTTCGTCTCCTCTACGTTCACCCCGCGATCGCGTGGGTGGCGCTCTATGTTTCCTTTGGCACCTCGGTCATCGCGAGCTGTCTGTATCTATGGAAGCGGACTCGCTCGGTCGTCATGGACCGCATCGCCTACTGCGCGATGGAGATCAGCGCGGTCTTTCTTGCCCTCACCCTCATCACGGGGTCGATTTGGGGCCGCCCCACGTGGGGCGTGTGGTGGGCGTGGGACGCGCGACTCACGTCAACGGCGATCCTGCTCGTCTTCGCGCTCGGCTATCTCGCCTTGCGTCGCGCCAACGACGACCCCGAGCTGCGAGCCAAGCGAAGTGCGGTCTTTGCGATCATCGCCGCGATCAATGTGCCGATCGACCACTTCTCCGTCGACTGGTGGCACACGCTGCACCAAGGGGCGACCGTCTTTACCGAGAACGGGAACTTTCTCGTGCACGGCTCGATGCTCGTGACCTTGTTCATCAGTCTCTTCGCCTTCACCTTGCTCTTCTTCTGGTTGTTGCGGGCGCGGTACCGGCTGGAGGTTCGTCGCGATGAGCAGTACGCGTCCTCGCTCGAAGAAGCGCTCGAGCAGCGACGTCGTGAGGGGGCAGTCCACTAATGGGGTACGTCGCAGCCGGCTACTCCTTCGCCTTTGGGGGGTTGGCGCTGTACGCGCTGTCTATCTGGTGGCGAGGGCGACGTGCCGGACGTTGACGCTGCCAACGACCTCACCCCCGTCGCGCCGCCGCCCTCGAAGCAGCGAGGACGTTGGCGCACGATCGCCGTGCTGGTGGTGCTCGCCGGCGCCGTCCTCGCACTGCTGAGCCAGGGGCTGCTGCACTCACTCAACTACTTCGAGACCATCGACCAGGCGATGAGCTCGAGAGCGAAGCTCGGCACGCAGACCTTCCGTCTCGAGGGTGTCGTGAAGCCGCACACTATTGACCGCACCGCGAACGGCGCGTCGTTCTGGATGACCGGAGGGGGGCACGAGGTCTTCGTCGACGCGCACGGCAGTCCGCCGCAGCTCTTCCAGTCCAACATTCCCGTCGTCGTTGAGGGTCACTTCACGAGTGAGACCTCCGACACCTTTTACGGAACCCAGATCATCGTGAAGCACACGGCGTCGTACATCGCAGCGCACCCCAATCGCGTGAAGGCGCCCAACGGGACGGTTCGATGATCCTGACGTGGCTCGGACGGGCTGCCCTCTACATATGTTTCGTCGGCGCAGTCGCAGGAGTGATCGAACAGGCAGTGGCGCTGCGTCGTCATCGCGCGTCGCGCGCGCTCTGGTGGGCGGGGCTCTCACTCGTGGGGATCGCTGCTTCGATCGGCGTTATGGAGTTCGCGCTCATCACGCACAACTTCTCGCTCGCGTACGTCGCAGAGAACAACGCGACGTTCACGCCGCTCCTCTACTCCATCACCGGACTCTGGTCCGCGCTCGAGGGTTCGCTGATGCTCTGGGTGCTCATCCAGACGGCCATCACGTTCGCCGTCCTGCTCTACTACCGGCGCGACAGGTCCGACTCCGTTGTCGGGTGGGCAGCGATCGTGCTCTTTGCCATCGGTGCGTTCTTCACACTCCTCATGATGGGCCCCGCGGACCCGTTCTTGCACAACGCGGCCATCGTTCATCAAGGCGCGGGTCCGAACGCGCTGCTCCAGGACAACCCACTCGTCGCCGTCCACCCCCCGCTGCTGTACCTCGGCTTTGTCGGCTTCAGCGTCCCCTTCGCCTTCGCCATCGCGATGCTCATCACCGGGCGCGTGCACGAGCGCTGGCCGCTCGAACAGCGCCGTTGGACCGTTCTCGCGTGGGGGGCGCTGTCACTCGGGATCGTCCTTGGCGCATGGTGGAGCTACCAGGTGCTTGGCTGGGGCGGGTTTTGGGGGTGGGATCCGGTCGAGAACGCGGCGCTGCTGCCCTGGCTGACGGCGACCGCCTATATCCATTCGGTCATCGTGCAAGACCGTCGTGGTCTCTTTCGGGTGTGGAACCTGTCACTTGCCATCGCGACCTTCGCCTTGACGGTGCTCGCGACCTTCTTCACTCGCTCCGGCGTTCTCCAGAGCGTGCACGCCTTTTCTTCGAGCACCCTCGGGCCGCTGCTCATCGGACTGTTCTTCGTGGTGGTGGTGCTCGGCGCGGGACTGCTTGCGTGGCGCGGCGACCGACTGCGCGCACCGGTCGGTGTCGATCACCCGCTCTCTCGTGAGGGCCTCTTCGTCGCGAACAACATCGTCTTCGTGGGGTTCGCCATCGTCGTCCTCCTGGGCACCGTCTTCCCGCTGCTGTATCAAGCCATCAACGGCACCGAGGTGACGGTCGGCTCGCCCTACTTTGTGTCGGTCGCAGCACCTATGAGCGTCGTGCTGCTCGCGTTGATGGCCGTCGCTCCGCTCGTCGGATGGCGAAGCGCCGACGCGAAGGTGCTCTGGGGGCGACTTCGCTTCAGCGCCTGGTGCGCGTTGGTTGCGGTGGTGATTCTGCTCGCACTCGACGTTCGCCAACCCACTGAGGTCATTGCGGTCTTTCTCGCGGTGCTCGCGGGCGGGGCTGCCCTTCGCACGTTGCGGGGTTCGCTCGTTGCCTCCATACGGCGAGGCTCGTGGCACAGTGTCCTTCGCTCACCAACCACCGGCGGCATGGTGGTTCACCTCGGCGTGGTCATACTGGCGCTCGGCATCGTGACGTCAACGACGTACGTCACGCGCGCCGAGGTCACGCTCGCTTCCGGCCAGAGCACCGTCGTCGACGGCCAGTACGTCAGCTTCAGCGGCTTTCGCAGCGTGAGCGATGCGCTCGAGAGCGCGACCCAGCTGAAGGTCGACGTCGACGGGCACCAGCTGCGCCCCGCCGTGACGACTTTCAACGGGCGCGGCGGAACAACGGTCGGTACGCCCGCCATCGATTCGAACTTGGCGCGCGACGTGTACGTGACCTTTGACGCCGTTGGCGGCGGGGGCGACACGTCGGGTGCGCAGGTCGAGAGCAACCTGCCGACCGGCTCGGTCGTGCTCGGTGTCACCGTTGAACCGCTGCTCGCGTGGCTCTGGCTCGGCGGGCTCGTCATCGGGGTCGGGAGTGCGCTCACCTTCTTTCGCCGCCGCTACGGGGAGGACAACGCGTGAAGCGCTCGATCCTGGTCACCTCGCTCGTGGCGATCGTCGTCGTCGCGGCACTCTCGCTGTTCCTCGCCGCCCAGAAGCCGGTCACCAATGCGTCCAACACGCAGAGCCCCCTACTCGGAAAGATCGCACCGGCGCTTTCGGGTCCACGACTGGGTGGGGGGAGCGCCATCAACCTGCGGAGTGACCGCGGCAAGATCGTCGTCGTCAACTTCTGGGCCTCGTGGTGCGGGCCGTGCAAGTCCGAGGCGCCGAACCTTTCGACGTTTGCCTGGCAGGAGCGCAACCGCGGCGTCGACGTTGTCGGCGTCGTCTTCAACGACACCGTGTCGGCGGCGGAATCGTTCGCGAAGTACTACGGATCGCTCTACCCGTCGGTGGTCGACGCCGGCGGAGAGATCGCCAACCGCTACGGCGTGACCTCGCCGCCCACGACGTTCGTCATCAACGCGAAGGGCGTGGTGTCCGCAACGCTGGTCGGACCGGTGAGCACCGAGCAGCTGGAACAAGTCGTTGCGCGGGTGAGAGCGTGACGATCACGAAGGTTCTAAAGTCCTTCACCGTGTGGTGCGTCGCGCTCGTGGCCGTGGCGGCGGTGGCCGTGACCCTGAATCCACACGGCTCGGGTCGGGCGGCCCGGATCGCCCACCTCGAAAGCCTGGTGCGCTGCCCGGCGTGCCACGACCTCTCTGTCGCAGAGAGCAACGCGACCTCGGCGATCGCGGTGCGAAACGAGATCGCGGCCGCGGTCAAGGCTGGGCGCTCCGATAATCAGATCCTCACGTCGCTCGAAGACAGCTACGGCACCTCGATCCTCTTGAGTCCTCCGACGTCGGGAGTCGGCGTGTTGCTCTGGCTCATACCCTCGCTTGGTCTCGTGCTCCTCGTCGGGAGCGCGGTTCGTTTGACGAGACATCGGTGAAGCAGAGCGCCCAGCAGCTGCGCGACGAGATCTTGCTGCGCGAAGCGTCCCTCGCCGACGCGCGACGCGAGCTGGCGGCGGGAGAGCTCTCTGCCGTCGAGGCGGCGACCATCGAAGCGCGCGAGGAGCTCGCGCTGCGCCTCGCCCGGGCAAAGCTCGAAGTACTTGGCGACGGGGGCTCAGCAAGAGGTGGACGACGCCGGCACCGCTCGCTGCTGTGGATCGGGCTCGGTTCATTCTTCCTTGTGCTGGTCATCGTGCTCTGGTCGTCGATCTTGCTTCGCCAGCCCGGCACGTCCGACACCGGCAACGTCTCGCTCAGCACGCAACAAGAGGTGACCCAGCTGCTCAATGAAGCCGAGACCGACGTCGCCGACAAAGACTTCGTCGCGGCGCTCAGCGCCTATCAACAGGTGCTCGCCCTCAGCCCGAAGAACACGTCGGCGCTCACCGAGGTCGGCTGGCTCGACTTCTCGGCCGGCAGCAAAGATACGAACCCGGCGCTTGTCAACATCGGCATCAAGGATCTGCAGGAGGCGATCAAGTACGCGCCTCGCAACGCGGCGCCGCGCCTCTACTACGCCATCGTCGCCGATTCGACGCCGCACAACGAGACTGTCGCGAAGAGCGAGTTCGAGGTGTTCTTGGCGCTCCATCCCTCGAAGGCGCAGTTAGCCGTCGCGGCGCCGTTCCTCAAGAACCTCGGCATTCGCGCGCCGAGCTAGACGGTGTCCTCGGGGGGAAGCGACTCCGCCGGAATGACGAGTGGACCGGTCTCCGGCGGCACGACGACCGCCATCGGGTGACGCCTCGCCGCGGCGAAGTAGTAGATGACGCCGATGATCACGACGAAGAAGAAGACCGTGTAGAGGATCGGAATCTTGTTCAGCCAGGCGATACCGAGGCTGAGTGCGCCGAGGGTCTGGTTGGGATTGGGGTTGCTCGCCGCGCGCGGCCAGGCGAAGTTGATGAGCATCCCGCCACCCCAGGCGAGCGCCAGCACGTTGACGAGCATGCCCCAGCGCCCGAGCTTGAAGGGTGAGTCGACCTTCGGCCAACCTTTGGTCCTCGCCCACATGATTGCCGCGTTGCCGAGGAAGTACGACAGGTAGATCATGGCGGTCGCCGCGATCGCGATGTAGCCCGCGCCGTCGTACTTCAGCATCGGAATGGCCGCGACAATGGCGACGACGATGCACGACCAGATCGGGGTGCGCAATGTCGGGTGGACCTTTGCGAGGTGGCCCGACCATGGCAGGCGGTGGTCGCGCGCCATGCCGAAGCAGAGGCGCACCGTTGCCGCCATGATGGCCATGCAACACACGAAGATGGCGGCCGAGACGACGAGCAGATAGACGGTCGCCCAGAATTTGTCGAAGTTCGCGTCGATGATCTGAGCTGGTCCCCAGCCGTCCTTGATGGCGGTGCCGAGGTTCGGGATCGCCATGAGCATCGCGACCAGAAAGACGCCACCGATGACGAACGCACCCGACACCGACATCAGGACTGCCTGCGGCGCGCGTCGGCGCGGATCGTGCGTCTCTTCGGCCAGGGTGGAGGCGGTATCAAAGCCGTAGATGACGAAGAGACTCATGAACATCGCCGCGAAGAAGACGGGAAGCGTGACGTGGATGCCGCCGCTGTTGGTCACGATCGAGATGGGCTGGCGGTGGTGCACGATGAGCATGACGATCGCGAAGACGAGCATCCCGACGATCTCGAAGAAGACACCGGTGTTGTTGATGATCGCGACGAGCCGCACACTGAAGATGTTGAGCACGGTGATGATGACGAGCGTGATGGCGGCGACCCAGATCTGGTCGTGCAGTGCGCCGGCGTCCACGTGCCAGCCCATGTTGTAGAGCGCCGGGAGGACGGTGAGCGGGAGCGTCACGACGACCGCCGTAACGGTAAGGACGCCCGCAAAGATGTAGATCCAACCCGTGAACCAGGCGTAGGGACGTCCGGCGAGGTACTTCGTCCACTGGAAGACTGATCCGGCGACGGGGTAGTGGCTCGAGACTTCGGCGAAGTTGAGCGCGACGATGATCTGACCAATGGCGACGACCGGCCAGGACCAGATGAAGACGCCACCGATGGTGATGAGACCGAGGGAGAACAGCGTAAAGATGCCGGTCGACGGGGAGATGTAGCTGAAGGCCGCCGCGAAGGAGCTGAAGAGTCCGAGCGTGCGGTGCAACTCTTGCTTGTACCCGAATGTCTCGAGGTCCTTCGAGTCGGCGGACGCGCTCGAGGCGTGCTCCGGTGGCGTGGCCGTTGACGCGTCGTCTAAGTCCATTACAACTTCCCCCCTGAAGTGTTTATGTCACGTGCGTTGAATCTCCACGGCATCCGTGTATCGCCGCCGCATGAAACAGTGCGACCGCGAGTGAGTCACCGCCCATTCCCCCTGCTCGGTCTTCCATAGTTGAAAGATCCCGTCGCCGTTAAGTTAGCGACGCGCCTCAACAAAGTCAATCAACTCGAATCCGGTAAGCGCCTGTTCGTCCTATCCGAACGATGTGTCGAGAGTGACAGCGGTACTCTCTCCATCGAAGGACGAGAGTCCTCACGATCGATGGGGGATCTGCTCGTGCCGAACAGGGCGTCTGAAAATACGTTGCCGCAGCGCGCGCGCGTGGCCGTCATCGGTGGAGGCATCGGAGGGTGCTCGATCCTCTACTGGCTCGCGCGGCTCGGCATCACGGACGCGGTCCTCGTTGAGCGCGCCCAGCTTACGAGCGGTTCGACGTTTCACTCGGCCGGGCTCGTCGGCCAGTTGCGCGGCTCGCTCGGCTTGACGCGCATGATGATGAACTCAGTTGAGCTCTACCGCGCGCTCGGCGACGAGGTCGGCCTCGAGACTGGATGGCGCGAGGTGGGCTCGCTGCGCCTTGCGTCGTCGAAGGAGCGCATGGAAGAGCTGCAGCGCCAGGCCGACTGGGCCGAGACCTTCGGACTGCCCTTTCACCTGATCTCAGCCGGTGAGGCCCAAGAGCTCTTTCCCGTCATGACGACTGAAGGGGTCTACGGCGCGGGGTACCTACCGACCGACGGCTACCTCGACCCGAGCCAGGTCACCCTCGCGCTCGCGAAAGGGGCGCGTCAGCGCGGTGCGCAGATCTTCACCGAGACGCGCGTAACGGCCATCACAACCAGTCACGGCCGCGTCAACGCCGTCGAGACCGACCGCGGCACCATCGAGTGCGAGGTGGTCGTGAACGCGGGCGGCATCTACGCCCACGAGATCGGCCAGCTCGTGGGCGTGCACGTGCCGATCATTCCGATGGCGCACCAGTACGTGATCACCAAAGATGAGGGCCTGTCGCGCGACATGCCCACGATGCGCGACCCGTCGCTGCTTGTCTACTACCGCGGTGAAAGTGGCGGCCTCGTCTTCGGGGGATACGAGCGCAATCCTGCCCCGTGGGGACTCGCGGGCATCGCGAGTGACTTCAACAACCAGCTCCTCGCCGAAGACTGGGACCGCTTCGCTGACATCTTTGAAGCGGCTGCAACGCGAGTGCCGTCGCTCGCGCAGGCGGAGATCGTCACGCTGATCAACGGGCCCGAAGCGTTCACGCCGGACGGAGAGTTCATCCTTGGCCCGAGCGACGTGCGGGGCTTTTGGGTCGCTGCGGGTTTCTGCGCGCACGGCATCGCGGGATCGGGCGGGATGGGCCAGCTCGTCGCGCAGTGGATTGTCGACGGTCAGCCGGGACTTGACACCTGGGAGATGGACTCACGACGCTTCGGCCCCCAGTACCGGAGCCGGGGCTACGCACTTGCGCGTACCTACGAGGTCTACGCCACGTACTACGACGTGAAGTATCCCGGACACGAACGTCAAGCGGGTCGGCCCCTTCGAGTTGCTCCCGCGTACCCGAGGCTCGAAGCGCTCGGCGCAGCCTTTGGCGAGAAGGGCGGCTGGGAGCGGGTCAACTGGTTCGACTCGAATGCGTCCGCGGGCAACGAGTCGCTTCGCCCCTCGGGCTGGGCCGGACGGCTCTGGTCGCCCGCCATCGGCGCGGAGCATCGCGCCTGTCGCGACACCGCGGCCCTCTTTGACGAGACCTCGTTTTCGAAGCTCGACGTGCGAGGTCCCGGTGCCGCGAACTTCCTCGAGCGGCTCTGCGCGAATCGGGTGGCGCGCGGGGTCGGCGCGGTCACCTACACCCAGCTGCTCAATCCGCGCGGTGGTGTCGAGTGCGATCTCACCGTGACTCGCCTCGGCGAGGAGCGCTTTCGCATCGTCACGGGCACCGCGTTTGGCAACCACGACCGCGCCTGGATCCAATCGCACGTCGAGGACGATGACGACGTGATCATCGAGGACGTGACGAGTCAGATGGCGTGCTTTGCGGTGTGGGGCCCGAGGTCCCGCGACATCCTCCAATCGGTGACGGACACCGACTGTGGCCACTCGGCGTTTCCGTTCATGACCGCGAAGGAGCTCAACGTCGCCGCCACGCCCTGTCTCGCTCAACGAGTGACCTTCGTCGGCGAGCTCGGCTGGGAGCTCTACTGCCCGAGCGAGTTCGCGCTCTCGCTCTGGGACACGCTGATGAAGGCTGGCGCGCCGATCGGCCTCGTGCCCGGCGGCTACAAGGCGATCGAATCGATGCGACTCGAAAAGGGCTATCGCGTCTGGGGGAGCGACGTCACCTCCGCCGATAGTCCCTTCGAGGCCGGCCTCGGCTTCGCCGTGCGCATGGAAAAGGGCGAGTTCATCGGCAAAGAGGCGCTCCTCGCGGCGGGCGAGCCGCAACGCCGACTCGTTGGCCTTGTGCTCGATGATCCGCGGGCGATCGCGCTCGGCTCCGAACCGGTGCGTCTCGACGGACTGACCGTGGGACGCGTCACGAGCGGGGGCTACGGCTACAGCGTCGAGCGCTCGCTCGCCTACGCCTACCTTCCCGCCGACGATGCGCAGCCAGGCCAGCGCGTCGAGGTTGTGGTCTTTGGACAACCGATCGGGGCGGACGTGGTCACCGAGGCGTTCTTCGATCCGACGAACTCGAGGGTTCGCTCCTAGCGGGGTTGTCGCGTTGGAACCGCGAAGAGGCCCGTCACGTTCACTCCCTATCATTGGCCTCGACCGCGAGCGCACAGAAAGAGACACGCCATGACCGACACGCCGGATTACCGTCTTGACCTCTTCCTTGCGTACGACCAGGCGGTCGCGCTCACCGACGCCGTGAACGCGAGTCAGCTGAGCGATCCGACGCCGTGCACTCAGATGAACGTGAGCCAGCTGCTCGATCACCTCGTGTTTGCGGCACGACGCGCGGCGGGCCTTGGCCGTGGCGAGACGCCGACGTCAGAGGTCGTTGCCCCGCACGTCGAGCTCGATGACGTCACGACCGCGATCCGCGTCGCCGCCTCTGGAGCGAAGGAGGCCTGGGGCGACGATGCCTCCCTTGATCGCACCATCACCATGCCCTGGGGCGAGACCTACACCGGCGCCCAACTCGTCGAGATGTACCTCGTCGAACTCGCAACCCACGGCTGGGACTTGGCGTCCGCCACGGGCACCATCGACCTTCTTGACGATGAGCTCGGAGAGGACGCGCTCGCCTGCGCGAAGGCGACCATCAAGGAGGGCTATCGCAACGCCGAGGGGAACCCGTTCGGTCCCGTGATAGAGCCGCCGATGGAGTCGACATCGTGGGAGCGACTCGCCGCCTTCATGGGCCGAACGCCGCGCAGCTTCCGTTAGACCTTCGAATCGTCGACCTCCGACGCAAGACGGACGAGGTCGTCGAACGCCATTTCAGCGTGCAGCGCGAAGAAGTGATCGCTTCGTTCTCGGCAGTACGCGGCGTAGTCAAAGTCGAGCGTTGATACGGCGAGCTGGACCACCCCCCACATCGCCTCTCGCATCTCGGAAACGAGCTTCATCAACGAGAGCAGGGCGCTCAGCTGCTCGGTGCACCGGCCGAAGTAGTCGCCGAGAAACGCCTCGTCCGCTGCCGCGTCAAAGGCGTGGTTCACCGAGAGGTTGGCGAGGTCGAAGAAGGGATCGCCCATCCCCGCGTACTCCCAGTCGACGATCCGCACCTCTCCGTCGAAGATGAAGTTTCCGTTGAGATAGTCGTTGTGGCAGAAGGCACTCGCGCGAAATGGCCGTACGGCGCTGATCGCGTCGAGCACCTTGGTGGCGGCAGCGAAGTCGAAGGGCTCGTCGACCCCGCGACCGCTCGCCGTCTCGTGATAGGTGCGAACGATCGTGAACGGGTCGAAGACAGCGCCGATCGATCCTGCGCGGTGAAGGCGCCGCAACGTCGAAGCGACAGTGCCGAGCATCGGTTCGCGAGCGAGTTCGTGAGGCGGTATCGGACGACCGGGGAGAAAACGCGTCACCAGCCAGTCGCCGTCCTCTGACGACAGGAGGACCTCGGGAGCGACGCCAATGGAAGACGCGAGGTTGTTCGCTGCCGTCTCGTGTCCCCGGTCGATGCCGAGCAGCCCCGAGTTCTCACCGGGCAGACGCACCACCACTTGCTCGTCGCCGAGGTCGACAAAGTAGTTGGCGTTCGTGATCCCACCGAGCAGCTGCTCCACGCGAACGGTGCGGCCCGGCCAGAGGCGTGCGACGATCTGGTCGATGGCCTCAGTCATTGGGCGATGGTACTGCGCCGCCAGAGGGCGGCGGTGCTACGCGGTGACGCGGCAGGCGTCGTCGCCGAGCGCCTTGGAGGTGAGCGTCACCGAGGTGCTCTCCACGCCAAACCCCTCGAGCATTCCTGAGACGAGACCTCGGTCAACGGCGCAGAGCACCGGGTGGAAGCGCGCGGCTGAGCCGAAGGGGCAGTTGTCCGAGACCACCGAGTTCGAGAGATCGTCGCACTCTGCGCGGGCGGCGAATCCGTGAGCGGTGAGAAGCCCCGCGATCGAAACCATGGCGGCCTTGACGGTGCGATTCGTGTCAGTGGCGCCGATGGCGTCGACGAGCGTGTGACCGTACTCCAGTCCGACGTCGTGGGCCATCAACTCCGAAGCCTCTGGCCCGAGGCGCTCGAGTGCCATCTCGAGCAGCGTCACGAGCAGGGCGTCGCGGCGGATCGAACCTTCCATCACGACCGACTCGTCGACGACCCGATAGCCCTTGGCGGGTCGGCCCACGGTCGTCTTTCGCACGTTGTCGTAGGTGACGTACCCGCCCTCGGTGAGACGTTCGAGGTGGTGACGCACGACGTTGGCGTGGACGGCGCAGTGGGCGGCGAGATCGGCGGCCGTCGCTCCGGGATTGTCGCGCAGATAGAAGTAGATCTTGCGCCTCGTGCTGTCGCCAAAGGAGTGGGTGAGGCTGGTTACGGTCGCAGCAAAGAGGGCTGGATCGACTTCATTGTCGGTATGCGCCGTCACAATTCGCAGTTTACGGGTGTACTGCGGAGACGGCACGATATCCTCGGAAAGCCAACAAAAGGAAGCATGTGACCCTCGACCCGACCCTCCGCACCGATCTCGGTGCCATCGCGGAGCCGCAGCTCGTGCGAAGCCTCGACGAGCTGGGCTTTTTGGGCGAGGTCACCGAGGTGGGCTCGACCGTACGCGTGGAGCTCGTCCTGCCGGTCACCAACTGGCCCCATCTCGAGGCGCTCCGCGCCGCCGTCGAACTGCGCGCTCCGGGCGCCGAGGTCGTCATTCGAACCATGAACGACGACGAGCGACTGGGTCTTCGCAACTTCTTGCGCGGGGCGATGGCGGCGCCCGCGGGTCCCGGTCACCACGACCACGGTGACGCCACCCCCAAGTTCCTCGACCGGCTCTCAAAGACCCGGGTGCTCGGCATCTCCTCGGGCAAGGGGGGCGTGGGCAAGTCCTCGGTCACGGTGAACCTCTCCATTGCGCTCGCCCAGGCCGGTCACTCGGTCGGGGTGCTCGACGCCGACGTGTACGGCTTCTCGCTGCCCAAGATGCTCGGAGCGACGAACGATCCGATCGTGCTCGGCGACACGGTCATCCCGACGCTCGTCCACGGGGTGCGGTGCCTCTCGATGGGCTACTTCGTCGATGACGCGCAGCCCGTCATCTGGCGCGGCCCGATGCTCCACAAGGCGATCGAACAGCTCGTGAGCGAAGCCTGGTGGGACGAACCCGACTTCTTGCTGATCGACATGCCGCCGGGCACCGGCGACGTCGCGCTCACGCTGTCCGAGATCCTGCCGCGCATCGAGATGTACGTCGTGACGACCCCGCAGGCGGCGGCCCAGCGCGTCGCCCAGCGTTCGGCCTACGCCGCGCGAAAGCTGAAGCTCTCCGTGCGGGGGGTCATCGAGAACATGAGCTGGTTCACCGGCGATGACGGAAAGCGCTATGAGATCTTCGGCGCGGGGGGCGGCGAGCAGCTGGCGCGCGAGCTCGGCATCGCGCTGCTCGGCCAAATTCCCCTCGAGCCCGCGTTGCGCCAGGGCGGCGACAGCGGCGAGCCCGTCGTCGTTACCGACCCGAAGAGCGAGGTCGCTCGAGCGTTCTACGACCTCGCTGAGCGGGTAATCCACCAGGGACCCTCGCGCGTCTATCGTCAGGAACTCAAGCTGGTGTAGTCACCGCGAGGGGGAGACCATGGACGTTGCAGGAAAGACCGTCGTCATCACGGGCGGCGCAAGTGGGATCGGTCTGGCGGCCGCGACCCGCTTCGCCGAGAGTGACGCCAACCTCGTGTTGGGCGATATCGAAGACGGGCCGCTCGAAGAGGCCGTTGAAGGATTGAAAGCGAAGGGCGCTCGCGTGCTCGGCGTAAAGACCGACGTCACGAAGGAAGAAGACGTCATCGGACTGCGCGACGCGGCGCTCGCCGAGTTCGGCGCCGCACACGTTATCTTCAACAACGCCGGGGTGAGCGCGGGCACCACGATCGGCACGCCGAGCGAGGTGTGGAAGTGGGTGCTCGACGTGGACCTCTTTGGCGTCATCTACGGGGTCAACGCGTTTGTGCCGCTCTTCATCGAACAGAACGAGGGACACGTTGTTAACACAGCGTCGCTCGCCGGACTCTCGGGCTTTCCCGGCATGGGCCCCTACTGCACGGCGAAGATGGGCGTCGTCGGGCTCACCGAGTCGTTGTTCCACGAGCTCGCCTTCCGGGGTTCGAGCGTGGGCGCCTCGGTGCTCTGTCCGGGATTCGTTCGCACGAGGATCCACGAGTCCGAGCGGAACATGCCCAAAGAGATCGCGAGCTACGCCGATGACCCGACGGCTCGGATGATCGGAGAACTCGCGAGCCAAGCGGTGAATGCCGGCATCGAGCCCTCTGAGGTGGCGGGTGCCGTGCACGATGCCGTGCGCGACAACAGGTTCTGGATTCTCACCCACGAGCACTCGGCGATTCGCACCACCGAGATTCGACTCGAGTGGATGCGCGGGGGACCGCCGCTCAGGTTCGATCCCATGACCGCGACGAAAGGTTAGCTAGCGGTCGATGCCGTTGGGCAGCTGATCGATCGGCCAATCGAGGTGGGTGATTGCGCTGCGGCACGCGTAACGGTCCGTCATGCCGGCGACGTACTCGACGGCGTCGTGGAGCGCCTCGCTTGTCTCGGGGCTTTCTGCTCTCTCGGCGACGGCGGGGATGAGGGTCGGATGAACGCTGTAGTACTCGACGAGGGCGCGCAGCATCCCAACGACGGAGGCTGCCTGCTGCTGTGAGGCGCTGCGCAAGTAGATCGCCTCGTAGTTGAAGGAGCGAAACGCGGCGAGCGCCTCGGCGTGGAGGCTGTCCATGCCAATCGTGCCGTTTGCTCGTACCGTTCGAATCATGGCGTTGATGAACGCGCCGAGCTGGTCACTGCGTCGAAAGCCACATCGCTCTCGCACCAGTGTCGGCAGCTCGTCAAGACCGACGAGCCCCGCCGAGACGGCGTCTTCGAAGTCGTGACAGACGTAGGCGATTCGGTCGGCCCACGAGACGACCTCGCCCTCGGGTGTCGACGGGGCGGGGCGAGCCCAGGAGTGGTTGCGAATGCCGTCGAGCGTCTCGATACAGAGGTTGAGCGAACGAAGCGACACGTCCGCACCCCAGACGGCGTGATCGAAGCCGCCTTCGACGAAGGGGTCGAGCGCCTCTTCGCTCGCGTGCCCACCCGGTCCATGTCCGCAGTCGTGTCCGAGCGCGATGGCCTCGGTCAGCGCGACGTTGAGCCCGAGGGGTCGAGCGATGCCCGTCGCGACCTGGGCGACTTCGAGCGCGTGGGTGAGGCGGGTTCGCATGTGGTCGTCAGGGAAGATGAAGACCTGCGTTTTTCCCGCGAGGCGACGGAAGGCGCTCGAGTGCAGGATGCGGTCGCGGTCACGTTCGAAGCACGTGCGGTATTCGTCGGGCTCTTCGTTGAGGGCTCGTTGTCCCGCACCTCGGCTCCTCGTTGCGCCGGGCGCCATGAGCTGGTCGAGCAGCGTCTCGCGCTCGACCAGGGGACCGGCGAGTGCGGGGATGCCGGGAGCGACGTCGCCCACTGCGGCAGTCGAATCGCGGTGCGCCACGGTGACCTCGGGGCTGGCCTCGTAGCCGCCCATGGTGGCGGCCCACCGCCTCGAACGCTCGGATACCGGTTCAGCCACGTCCTCCATCTTGGCGCATCGCCGTAACATAGATACGAGGTCAACTCCAGGAGAGTGTCATGGAAATTCGTATAGGCATCGTTCAGTCAATGAAGGAGCTTGACGTCGAACTTCCCGATGACGCCGACCGCGACGAGGTCATGAAGGAAGTCGAGCAGGTGCTCGCCGGCGACGGCGACAAGATCTTGTGGCTCGTCGATCGAAAGGGTCGCCGCGTGGGCGTGCCTGCCTCGCGCATCGCCTACGTCGAACTCGGCACTCCCGCGAGCGAGCGCGTGGTGGGATTCGGCGCCGCCTAGACCCAGTGATCGACTATCACCTCCACCTCTGGCCGCACGAGGAGTCCTCGGTGTGGTTTCGCCTCGACCAGATCGCCGAGTACTGCGACGAAGCGGCGAAGCAGGGCGTCAACGAGCTCGCGCTCACCGAGCACGCCCACCGCTTCGTTGACGTGGCGGCCGTCGTCGGACCGTTCTGGCAGCGATTCGGCCACGAGCCGACGAGCGCGACGATGGCTGAATACTGGAAGTTCCACGCTCGCAACTCGCTCGACGAGTACGTGACCCTCGCCCAGCGCGCGAAGGACGAGGGACTGCCGGTGAAGATTGGCCTCGAGGTCGACTACTACAAGGACCAGATGGACGACGTGTCTGAGCTCCTCGCCCAGTATCCCTTTGACGTGCTGATTGGCTCGGTGCACTGGCTCGGCACGTGGCACCTCGACGACTACGACAGCCCCGTCGACTATCAGGAGTGGATGATCCGCGACGTCGACGACTCCTGGAAGCGCTACGCGACGGCACTCGACGAGCTCTGCAGCGCGCACGCGGTGGACGTGCTCGCCCACCCCGATCTCATCAAGGTCGCGGGATTCGTCCCGGCTGCTCCAGGTGAGTACTGGGACGCCATGGCCGAGTCGGCGGCTCGTGTAGACGTCTCGATGGAGTGCTCTTCAGCCGGCTGGAAGAAGCCCGTGGGCGAGCAGTATCCGGCCGAAGGTTTCCTCGACCGGCTCGTTGCCAAGGGCGTCACCTTCACGACCGCATCTGACGCGCACAGCGATGCTCGCGTCGCCGAGCGTGCGAGCGATCTCGCCGACATGCTCGAGGCTCGGGGCATTCACGAGGTGGCGTCCTACACGAATCGCGAGCGCCAGATGATTCCTCTTCGAGTGAGCTAGTGGCCACCCTCGCCGAGCTCGCAGCACAGCGAACTCGACTCGACGAACCGGGAATCGATCACCTTCAACGCCTCATCGCCTCGTGGTCGCTCCTCGCAGACCTCGCCTTTTCGGACATGCTCCTCATGGCACGTATCGACGATGCCGGACACGCGGACGACAGGTTCGTCGTGCTCGGCCAGATGCGACCAAACAACCGCACGACGCTCATCAGCGACGACCTCGTCGGCACGACCCAGCACGCTGGCCAGTGGAAACTCGTCGAGGAGGCGTTTTGCACCGGGGAGCGGATCGTCGGCGAGCTCGCGATCGAGCGGGTCGACGAACCGGTGCCCGTCTGGTGCGTGCCGGTGCGCTTCAAAGGAGACGTCATCGCCGTGCTGGTGCGGCTCCAGGGCCCTCTTCGGGGCTCGCACTCGCTCTTCGAGCAGCAGTATCTCTCGGTCTTCGTGCGGCTCTGCGACATGGTGACCGACGCCACGTTTCCCTACCGCGAGGACTCTGTGGCGGGCCCCGGACTGCCGCGCGTGGGCGACGGGGTGATCTTGATGGATGAGTTGGGCCGCGTCGAGTTCGCGACCCCCAACGCCGTCAACGCGTTGCACCGTCTGGGCATCTACGCCTCCGCCGAGGGCCACAGCCTCAACGAGCTCGGCGTGCGGGCGCGTGCCATCGAGCGCTCGCTGGAGTTCGGGATTCCCTCTCTCGAAGAGGTCGACCGAGACCACGACGTCGCCATTCTCTTTCACGGAGTGCCGCTCATCGCCGACCACCACGTCACGGGCGTCTTGACGCTCGTACGCGACGTCTCAGATCTGCGTCAGCTCAATCGGATGGTCTTGAACAAAGAGGCCGCGGTGCGAGAAGTGCACCACCGGGTGAAGAACAACCTTCAGACCATCTCTTCGCTCTTGCGACTCCAGGCGCGGCGCAGCGAGGAAGAAGAGACGCGAACGGCCCTCTACGAAGCCGAACGCCGCGTGCGATCCATTGCTGTTGTCCACGAGGTCCTCTCGCGAGAACCCGGCGAGGAGGTCGTCTTCGACGAGATCGTTCGCTCGTTGGTGCTGCTCGTCGAAGACACGGTGCTCGCGCTGCATCCGGTGGAGATCGTCGTGAACGGAGAGCTCGGCGTGCTCTCGACCGACCTTGCGACGCCGCTCGCCGTGGCGCTCGCGGAGCTGCTCACCAACGCAGTCGAGCACGCGTTCGTCGACTTTGGCGGCGCCGACAATACGCCCGTCGGTGTCGTCACGCTCAATCTGTATCACGAAGACGGTCGCGCGATCGCGGAGATTCGCGACAACGGGCGAGGACTCGGCGACGACTTCTCACTCGACGTTCCCACGAGCCTCGGACTGTCGATCGTTCGCGACCTGGTGCGCGCGCAGCTCTACGGTGAGATTGAAATGAAATCGGTGCCGCTCAGCGAGGGCGGCGGGACGTTCGTTCGAGTGTCGGTACCGTTAAACGGCAGGCCCTAGCTCGCGTTCGCGCGGCGGCGTGCAGCGAGCCACTGCTTGCGAAGCTTGCGACGCTCGTCTTCGGTCGTGCCACCCCATACGCCCGATTCCTGGTTGGTCGCCAACGCAAATTCAAGACAGGCCTTTTGCGCGTCGCAGTGGTCGCACACGCGCTTTGCCGATTCGATCTGATCCGTTGCCATGCCGGTCGTCCCGACGGGGAAGAAAAGCTCGGGCTCGGTGTCTCGGCACGCGGCGACCGAACGCCACTCGGCGTCGTCCCAGGCGTGGGTGCGGTTCCAGATCAACGACATGAAAAATTCCTTTTACTGTGGGGGCCGCAGGCGTGTCTGTTTCCAAAACGTCACCCGCTTGAAACATAAATTCTACTGAACGTAAAGTTGGAAAACAAGGGTAACTTGGGTGATTTCGCCCATCTCAACTAGTTGTAACTCCTGGTCACGTGCTTGACTTGAGGCATGACGGAGGTCTTTGCCCACCGGGGCGCTCACCGCATTGAGAGAGAGAATACGCTCGGTGCGTTTCGAGTGGCGAACGATATTGGCGTTGATGGCGTGGAACTCGACGTGCGTCGAACGTTCGACGGCACGCTGGTGATACATCACGACCCGAGGATCGACGGACGAGTTATTGCCGACATCGATGCCGCCAACCTGCCGCCGTACGTCGCGCACTTTGATGAAGCCATGGTCGTCATGGGTGGGCTTCGCGTCAACGTCGAAATCAAGAACTCCCGCGATCCGGGCGAACCGACCTACGACGACACGGGCACCATCGAGCGCGAGGTGGTCGACTACCTGCGCAGCGAGGGGTTGATCTCGACCGTCACCGTCTCGTGCTTTGACATGGCGACGTGTGATCGAGTTCGTGCCGTCGCCCCAGATCTCGACGTGGCGTGGTTGATCAGTCGAGGTTCGCTCAGCGTTGCCCTCGCGGTCGCCGCAGAACACGGGTTCGGGGCTGTCAATCCTCGCTACTCAATGGTCACTGCAGAAGGCGTGCGACGAGCGGACGAGCTCGGACTGGCCCTCAACGTGTGGACCGTCAATCGGGCGAGCGATCTCATGGCGATGAATGCCCTCGGGGTCAAGAGCGTCATCACCGATGAGCCGGAACTCGCGCTCGATCTCTTCCGCGATACCTGAGAAGGCCTCGGTCGCGCCGGTAAACCGATCACAAAGTGACGGTCTCGTCGATGGCCTAGATTACGTTTCATGAATATCGTCGTCTGCGTGAAGCAGATACCCGACCCGGCCGCCCCTCAGTCGCTCGACGCGTCGAACAATCTGAACCGTTCAGGCAAGCTCATCCTCGACGAAGCAGACACCTACGGCGTCGAGATGGCCCTGCAGCTCGTCGACAAGGCCGGTGGCGGCGAGGTGAAGGTCGTCTCGATGGGATCGGCGAACGACGTGGCGGGGCTGCGCAATGCCCTCGCAATGGGTGCGGCGAAGGCCGTCATCGTGAGCGACGACTCACTGCGCGGCAGCGACGCGCTCTCAACTGCGAAAGTGCTCGCAAGGGCCATTGGTCGTGAGAGTTTCGACCTTGTGCTCGCGGCAACCGAATCCTCCGACGGCTACACGGGCACAATGCCCGTGCAGCTCGCCGAACTACTCGGACTTCCTTCCATCACGTTTGCCAAGGCCGTCGCCATTGACGGCTCAACGGTGAAGGTGTCGCGTCAGACCGAGGAGGGCTACGACGAGGTCACTGCTCCTCTGCCGGCGCTCGTGACCGTGACGGCGGGCGTAGTCGAGCCGCGCTACGCGTCCTTCAAGGGCATCATGGCTGCCAAGTCGAAGCCGCTCGAGACCTACAGCGTGAGCGACCTGGGGCTCGAGGGTGAGGTCGGAGCCGAGGGTGCTCGCGAGACCATCACCGAGGTCGCGGTCGCGGAGTCGCGCCAAGCGGGTGAGAAGTACGTCGATGAGGGAGACGGGGCCGAGAAGGTCGTCGCGTTCCTCGAATCCATCAAAGTCCTCTAGGAGTAGCTGATGACACTGTCCACCCTCTGGGTCCTCGCTGAGCCGTCGGGCGACTCGTTCACGACGACGTCGCTTGAGCTGCTGAGCCACGCTCGCACGCTCGCGAACGACGTCGCCGCCGTCACCTGGGGCAGCGGCGGGTCGCTTGCGGGCCAGGCGGGCGAGTACGGCGCCTCGACGCTCTATGACGTGGGCGACCTTGGCCAGGCGCTGCCGGGCGTGCCCGTCGCCGCCGCGATCGCCGCGCTCATCGCGAGCGCCGGCGCGCCCGACGCGATCCTCATTCCGACGAGCTACGACGGGCGCGACATCGCGGGACGACTCTCCGCGCGCCTTGACCGCCCCGTGCTCACGAACGCCACCGGCGTCGCTGACGACGACGGACTCGTCACCGAGCACCCTGTCTTTGGCGGATCGCTCATCGTGAAGGCGAAGTTCACGAACGGCGCTCCCGGCATCGTGGTGGTTCGAGCGAAGTCCTTCGCCGCAGAACCGGCGGGGGACGCACCGGCCAACGTCGTCGCGGCACCAGCCGGCGACACCGGTGCGACGGGCACCGCCCAGATCGTCGAGTCCCACGTCGAAGAGCGCACGGGACCCAAGCTCGAAGAGGCGGCGGTCGTGGTCTCGGGCGGCCGCGGACTCGGTGACGCCGGCGCGTACGCCATGATCGAAGAGATCGCCAAGCTGCTCAACGGCGCGGCGGGAGCGAGTCGGGCCATCGTCGACGCCGGCTGGGTGCCCTACTCCCACCAAGTCGGACAGACCGGCAAGACCGTCAAGCCGCTCGTCTACATTGCGTGCGGCATCTCGGGCGCAACCCAGCACATGGTGGGCATGAAAGGTTCGAAGAACATCGTTGCCATCAACAAGGACGCGGACGCGCCCATCTTCCAGATCGCCGATTTGGGGATCGTTGGTGACGTGCATAAAGTGTTGCCCGCATTGATCGAAGCGCTGAAAGGCCGCAGTTAAGACCCCAACGGGGTGAAGTGACCACGAACACGTACTCGTCGGCAACGTTCGCGAGACCAAGTTGAGGAGTTCCATTGGGCAGAGAACCTCTTAGCGCGAACACACGGCAGTGGTGGACGCTTTCGGTCGTGAGCCTCGCCCAGCTGATGGTGCTGCTCGATGCGACCATCATCAACATCGCGCTGCCGAGTGCCCAGCGCTCGCTGCACTTTCCTGTTGGCGATCGCCAGTGGGTGATCACCGCCTACGCACTCGCCTTCGGTTCGCTGCTGCTTCTCGGTGGGAGGTTGAGTGACCTGTGGGGGCGAAAGACCGCGCTCTACGTGGGGCTCGCCGGATTCGCTGTCGCGTCCGCGGTGGGTGGCGCCGCGCACACCTTCACGATGCTCGTCATCGCGCGCGCGGTCCAGGGAATGTTCGGCGCGCTGCTCGCCCCGGCCGCACTCGCCGCGTTGTCGGTGACGTTCACCGAACCGAAGAAGCGCGCCACGGCCTTTGCCGTCTACGGCGTCATCGGAGGTTCGGGTGCAGCGATCGGCTTGATCCTCGGCGGGGCGCTCACCCAGTGGGCGTCGTGGCGCTGGTGCCTCTTCGTCAATCTCTTTTTCGCGGCGGTTGCGATCATCGGTGTCACGGCGTTCGTCGCGGGAGGAAAGAGCGAGCATCGAACCAAGCTCGACGTGGTTGGCACCGTGCTCGCGAGTGGTGGCTGCTTCTTTGTCGTGTACGGCGTGAGCCACGCGTGGACGTCGAGCTGGGGGAACCCGATCACGTGGGGTTCGATTCTCCTCGGCGTGGTGATACTTTTCGCCTTCGTCTGGTGGCAGCGGCGATCCCCGCATCCGCTGATGCCGCTTCGCATCGTGCTGAATCGCACGCGCGCGGGTTCGCTCGTGTCGCTGTTCATCACCACGATGGGGATCTATGCCGTCTTCCTGCTGCTCGCCTACTACCTCGAAGAGACGCTCGACTTCACGCCGCTGCGAACGGGCTTCGCGTTCTTGCCGCTCGTTCTTGCGATCACCCTGTCCGCGGGCTTTGCGAGCGCGCGGCTGCTCGCTCGAACCGGGCCCCGTCCCCTCATACCGACCGGGATGTTGCTCGCCGCCATGGGCATGGTGCTCTTCACGCGACTCACCCCGTACTCGGACTACTGGGGCCACGTGATGCCCGGGCTTGTCGTCACGGGCCTCGGCCTCGGACTGATCTTCGCGCCGGCGACCGCGAGCGCCACGGCGCAGATCGAGCCGCGCGACGCGGGAGCAGCGTCAGCGCTCGTGAACACCACTCAGCAGATCGGCGGCTCGCTCGGCACGGTGCTGCTCAATACGATCGCGGTGACGGTCACGTTGCGAGCGCTGCACCACAGCGTGGCGGTCACTTCCGTCCTGTCAACGCTCGCCACCTTGCACGGATATTCCGTGGCGTTCTGGTGGGCGGCGGGCTTCTTTGGCTTCGGCGCCCTGGTGACGTTCTTCATGCTCGAGTCGGGCGTGCCCGCTGACGAGCTGACGCTCGCTCCCGTCGGCTAGATCAACGGCCAGGGATAGGGCGGCCAGTCGGACGAGCCGTCAGGCTCTGGGTAGCACGCGTTCTCCACGAGCCCGTGGGCGCGCAGCTGTGCCAGGGCGAGCTCACTTGGATTGAGCCAGCGCGCGACCGCGCCCACGTCGCCCTTGGCGAAGCGATCGATTCGCTCGAGCAGAGGCGGTTCGATGGCGAGGCCCGCGTACTCCCAGATCACGGTTCGAAGCTTGTCCTCTTCGTGAAAGCACAGGCCGTTGTCGATCGCCCACAGGTGAGTGCCATCAAAGATCACGTGTCCCGCCTTGCGGTCGGCGTTGTTCGCGACGACGTCGAACGCCGCGAGACGTGCGAACCAGTGACGGAACTCGGGCCGGTCGCGCAGCGTGAAGTAGTGGTCCTCCTGGTTGTCTGCGACCCACCACTGCAGAGAGCCAGGGCCGAAGGGCGCGTCGTCGCGTCCGACGGTCGTCGGCACGAGGTCGGTGCCCAGCTCGGCGTCGAGCTCGAAGGCCGCGACCTCACGGCGCCACAGGCCGTCGGGAAAGTCCCACAGCGGCCGCTCGCCGGCTTCGGCTTTGTAGCAGGCAAGCGCGCTGACGCCGTCCAGGGTGAGTGACACGAGGAGCGCTTGGTTGGAGGATCCCGCGACTCGTCCCTCCACTTCAATCTCTCCACGCTCGAGGAGCTGGCGTTGCTCGTCGCGGTTCACGGCTATCGGATCGGGGCGTTGTGGCCGTTCGTGCGAGGACAGTCGTGACCCTTGGGGTCGAGCGGTCCACCGCAGAGCGGACAGAGTGGGCGTCCGGCTTCAACGAGTCGGACGATGGCGATCGCGAGCCCGGCCGCCCACTCGCGCGATAGATGCATGCTCAGAGAGGAGTCCTCTTCGAGCGACTCGAGCGTCACGTCGATCGTCTTTTCTTCCTCGTCGACCGAGACCGCGATGTCGCCCGCGACGAAGTCGGTCTCGTACTCGGGCTCGAGCGAGAAGTCATCTGGGAGATGACCGGGTCGCCCGAGTCCCTGGAGGACTTGGCCGATCCACTCGGCGAGCGCGGCGAGCTGAAGCTTCTCGCACTTCACGATGACGAGCCGACGACCCTCTCGAACTTGGAGGAGAAAGAGCCGGTCGCCCACTTCGCCGCGCACCCCAACCATCACGCGGTCGGGGTCGGAAAACACATAGTTCACGAGGGACTGAGGCCTTTCAGTGACGCGGTGCTGTTCACGCAGAGCACGATGGGCGTCGAGCCCGCGAAGGCGACGGCGCTCACTGAACACGGCGAGATGACGGTGCGCTGAAAGAGGTCGAGCGGCACACCTTGAGCGTAGGTGACCACCGCCTTGATCGGATCGGCGTGGCTCACCACGACGACGGTGCGGTGAGCGTGGCGTTTGGCGATCGCCGTGACGGTCTCCCACATTCGCAGTTGCATCTCGACGAACGACTCGCCGTCGGGAAAGCGGAACGTGCTCGGGGTGTGCTGGACGGCTCGCCACTCTGCTCGCCGGGCGAGCGTCGCGAGCCGCTTGCCGGTCCAGCGACCGAAGTCGCATTCGAGCAGGCCCCGATCTACGATCGGGCGCAGACGCAGGGCCCTTCCAATCGGGGCTGCCGTCTCGCGCGTTCGTTCGAGCGGCGAGACGTAGAGCGCGCTCGGCTTGATCGTCAGTTCCTTCAGGCGTTCGGCCAGCTGTTCGGCTTCGGAGATTCCGCGTTCGGAGAGGTGCAGTCCGGGCGTGCGACCGGGCAGGACCAGGCCCGTCGTTGCCGTCGTACCGTGACGCACGAAGAGGATCGTCGTCGGCCGATGGGCCGTTGTCGTCGCCATCAGCCCGCCGTGACGGGCAGTCGACCTGGGCCGGGAGCGGCGGTCGCGGGCCAGCGCTTGCGCGAGACGCGCGCGAGCTTGTGCAGCAGCGCCACGGCACCGGGGTCGTCGTCGCCGGGGCGAGTCTCGATGAGCCCCTCTGCCTTCATTGCCGAGAGGAGCTCGCGACCGAGGTCGGTTCGTGCGATGACGAGCGTCCAGTCACCGAACGCGCCGATGCCGCCCGTTGAGAGGTCGGCGTGCTCGGCCGCAAAGTCCGGGCACTGCGTGCACCCTTCGCGGGTGTAGGCGTGCGCTTCTTTCAGGGGGATCTCGTAGTAGCCGCCGTCGTTCGTCCAGAGCTGGAAGACGCCCTTGATGTTCATCTTGGTGATGTCGGCGCGCTTGATGTGGTACTTCGCTTCAAAGAGCTCTTCGAAGATCGAGTCGTCGAAGGTCTTGGAGCAGAGCAGCCCGATCGTGAGGCAGAGTCGGCGCGCGACCTTGCCGGCCTTTCTCGCCTGCATCGCACCCGGGGCTGAGGCCATGCAGCCCATCCCCACCAGGCCGATGCGCTCGGCGCCGCCCTCGACCGCCTCTTCGTAGGCGAGCAGGTTGGCGCTGTAGGTGTAGCGAGACTTCGCCGAATCGACGACGTCGTCTCTCGTACGAGCGACCGAGGGCTTGGCTTTCCACGTCGAGCCGTCGCCCTCGAGACCGCTCACGAGGGCCGCGTCGATGATGTCGTGCTCGAGCGCGTAGATGAGCAGGGCCGAGACGAACCCACCGTCCTGGCCGTTCTCGACGAGCGACTCGTCGGTAGCGCGAGCGAGCAGGACGTCGCCGATGCCCCAGACCTCATCAGGGGTGCGCTCGCGCGCGAAGCGGTGCACGTCGATCTCGCTCTCCCAGTTGCGAAAGCGCGGGCAGGCCCTCGTGCACATGGTGCAGCCCTTCTGGCCGTGCGTGCAGTCCTCGGGTCCGCCGTCGATGTCGAGGTGGAAGGGCTTGTAGACGCCGTTGTCAGCTTCGTAGTCGAGTACGGGGTGCGGACAGGCGATGACGCACGCGGCACAGCCCGTGCAGAGTCCTGAAGTGACGACTTCGCTGAACAGTTCACGCCACTGTGGCTTCTCGAGAGACATGGTGCAACCTTAATAACTGAGGTCGAACTGGCTTGCGGCGCGTACGATTCCTCGATGCCCGAAATACTCGAAGTTGAGTCGTATCGAAGACTCGCCGAACGAGTGGTCGGAGCCACCGTCACGCGAGGGTGGGCGGACGCCCTCCTTGCAAAGAAGCTCACCTCTCCGTCGGCCTGGGCTCGGGCGGTGAAGGGACTTACGGTGACGGGCACCGGAAGACGAGGCAAGCTCCTGCTGCTTGAAACCAGCGGTCCAACCCTCGGGGTGCGCTTTGGCATGACGGGCGTGCTGCTGCTCGACGGCGACGCGGGTGTCGAGGGACTCTTCTACGGGCCGCATCTCTATGACGCGAAGTGGCTGCGCGGTGGGCTCGAGTTCTCCGACGGTCGAAAGCTCCTTGTCCACGACCCGCGCCGTCTCGCGCGCTTTGAGATCAACCCGGATCTCAGCGAACTCGGACCCGACGCGCTTGATTTGACCCGAAAGGAGTTCGACCAGATGGTTCACGTCCAGCGCGGTGAAGGCCCAGCCATCAAGGCTCGACTTCTCGATCAGTCGCGCGTCGCGGGCGTGGGGAATCTGCTCGCCGACGAGATGCTCTTTCGCGCGAGCCTCGACCCGCGCACGCCGACCGGCACGCTGTCGAGCGAGCAGAAGAACGACCTCTTTCGCACCTTTCGCTCGACGATGAACTCGTTGAAGCGGCGAGGAGGATCCCACCTGGGCGATCACATGGACGCGCGCTTTCCCGGCGGGCTCTGTCCAAGAGATGGCGGCACAATGCTCATCGCCACCATTGGCGGACGCACCACCTACTGGTGTTCACTGCACCAGCAGTGAAAAACCGCGCCCCGTCTCGGCGTCGGCAAGAATGGACCGGTGCAATCCTTCGTTCAGCACTATGGCTACTTTGCGCTCGTCGTGCTGTCGATCGCAACCTCTGCGTGCATTCCTATCCCTTCGGAGATCACCTACGTGCTCGCGGGAGCGCTCTGTACGACGGCGGTGACGGGTCACGTCCAGTTCACGCTGTGGGGCGTCATCATCGCGTGCTCGCTCAGTGCGCTGGTCGGCTCTCAGATCGCCTACGAGGTGGGGCGCAGTGCGGGACGAACGGTCGTCGAGCGCTACGGCAAGTGGCTGCTGCTCGGACCCCAAGATCTCGACAAGTCGGAACGCTGGTTCAAGAAGTACGGTTCGGCGACGGTCCTCTTTGGGCGACTGGTCCCCTTCGTGCGCAGCTTCATCTCACTGCCCGCGGGCATCGCCGAGATGAATCGCGCCAGATTTGCGACCCTGACCTTGATCGGCTCAGCGGCGTGGGTCGCGCTGTTGAGCTCGCTGGGCTACGCCGCCGGGTCGAACTGGCACCGTGTCTCGGGCGACTTCAAAGACGCGGAGTGGCCGACGATCATCGTCGTCGTGTTGCTGCTCGTTGCGGGATTCTTGCACCGTCTTCGCTCGGTGCGTCGCCAGAACGCTTCCTAGCTCGTCAGTCCCGCGAGCACCTTTGCCGCGTGACCGTCGGCTCGAACGTTGTAGTACGCGCGCTCGATCGTGCCCTGCGCACTCACGACGAACGTCGAGCGAATGACGCCCAGAACCTTCTTGCCGTACATCATCTTCTCGCCGTAGGCACCGTACTTCTGCATGACCGACTTGTCGGGGTCTGAGAGCAGCGTGAACGTGAGCCCGTACTTCGCGCGAAAGGCCTGGTGCTTCTCCGCGCCGTCGGGCGAGATCCCGACGACCTTCACGTTGAGCGAGCGAAACGACGCGAGCTCGTCATTGAACTGGCACGCCTCTTTGGTGCACCCCGGCGTGTCGTCGGCCGGATAGAAGTAGAGCACCACGCGCTCGCCGGAGAAGTCTTTGAGCGAGACGTTGTCGCCGTTTTGATCCTTGAGGGTGAAAGCAGGGGCCTTGTCGCCCTCAGCGAGCCGTGACATGAAGTTCTCCTGTGTGTTCTGGGCCTGTTTAATCACACGTAGACTAGGGGGGAGCTCGATGATGTGGGCTCGGGCCCATTCGAACGTACGACGGTTACGGGTCCAACCGAGAAACGACCCGTATTTACGTGAGTAGTGAAACAGTCGAGTCCGTCGCGTCAGGCGCAGACTCATACGCAACGAACACCACCTTCGCCGACCTTGGGGTCGCGAGCGCCTTGGTGGACGTTTTGACCGCCCAGGGCATTACGACGGCCTTCCCCATCCAGGCCCTCACCATCGCCGACGCACTCGCCGGGCGCGACGTGTGTGGCAAGGCCAAGACCGGCTCGGGCAAGACCTTGGGCTTCGGTCTTCCCATGCTCCAACGCCTCGCACTCGAACCGACGCGAAGCATCCCCGACGTGCGGCCCGCACGACCCCGTGGTCTCGTGTTGCTGCCGACCCGCGAGCTCGCGGTGCAGGTCTACGAAGTGCTCAAGCCACTCGGCGCCGCGCTCGGACTGAACGTCGCAGCGGTCTACGGTGGCGCCGACATCGAACGCCAGATCAAGGCACTGCGCAAGGGCTGTGACGTCATCATCGCCACGCCCGGACGACTCATCGACCTCGGTGACCGGGGCGAAGTGAACGTGGAGCAGCTCGACGTGCTCGTCCTCGACGAGGCCGACCGAATGGCCGACATGGGCTTCATGCCGCAGGTCGAGTGGGTGCTTCGCCGGATCGCCGATCGCCCCCACCAGACGCTGCTCTTCTCGGCGACGCTTGACGGTGCGATCGATCGCCTCGTCAAGCGCTACCTCACTGAACCCGTCTTCCACGAAGTGGCGAGTGGAACCCAGACCGTTTCCCAGATGGTCCACCACTTCTTCCAGGTTCACCAGATGGACCGCATAAAGGTGGCAGCCGCGATCTGCCGCTCGTTCGATAAGACCATCATCTTCTGTCGCACGAAGCGAGGCGCCGACCGCCTCGTCGAGCAGCTCCAAAAAGAGGGCATCCGCGCGGCCGCGATTCACGGCGACCTGCGCCAGTCCCAGCGGGAGAAGGCCCTCGCCGACTTTCAGGCGGAGAAGCTGCCCGTTCTCGTCGCGACCGACGTGGCGGCTCGAGGGCTGCACATCGACGGGGTCGACTGCGTCATGCATTTTGACCCGCCGGAGGACCAAAAGGCCTATCTGCACCGCTCAGGGCGCACCGCGAGGGCGGGCTCGACGGGCGTCGTCGTGTCCTTGTTGCTCTGGAATCAGATGATCGAGGCTGAGATCATCATGCGACGTCTGGACATAAAACGCCCGATTATCGAGGTTTTTTCCAACGACCCCCGTTTGAAAGATTTGGCCAACTGGGACCCGACGATGCAAGACTCTACATTGTGAAGAAAAAGGCCCTGCCTGTCTACGCCTTCGACAAGTCGTTGAAGCGCGCCCTCGTCGTCGTGGCGCACCCTGATGACGTGGACTTTGGCACGGCGGGGACGATCGCCTATCTGACCAACCGGGGCGTCGACGTCGCGTACTGCCTCGTCACCTCGGGTGACGCGGGTGGCGACGATTCGACCGACAGCCGCGAAGAGCGCATCGCCGTCCGCGAGGCCGAACAGACCGCGGCCGCGAAGGAAGTCGGCGTGACCAACCTCACGTTTCTTCACTGGCCCGATGGGCGTGTGGAGACGACGATGGCCCTGCGTCGCGAGATCGCCCGCGTGATTCGCACGCACAAGCCGAACCTCGTGATCACGCAGAGTCCCGAGCGCAACTACGAGCGCATCTTCGCGAGCCACCCCGACCACCTGGCGACCGGTGAAGCGACGCTGCGCGCGGTCTATCCCGACGCTCGCAACCCTCACGCCTTTCCTGAGCTCATTCGCGAGGGATTCGAGCCCTTCACCGTCTCCGAAGTGTGGCTGTCGGGCGTCAACCCGACCATGGTCGTCGACATCACGAAGACCTTCGACCAGAAGTTCGACGCGCTGAGCAAGCACGTGAGCCAGGTCGGTACCCGCAAGGGCCTGAAGAAGATGATGCGTTCGTGGTCGCGAGCGACGGCGAAGAACGCTGGCATGAAGAAGGGCAAGCTCGCCGAAGGCTTCAGGGTCGTCGCGACCAGCTAGAACTCGCGTATCACCCGTCGTAGGGTGGTGCATCATGGCCCAATCGCACATCAACGAGCCTGGCCGGACGCCCATTGCGCTGCGTCGCCCCGAGCGAGGGCTGAGGGACACCTTCAGAGGGGTCACGCGTCAGAACTTTGGGCCACAAGTGCTCGCAGGGGTGACGCTGCTTGCGATCGCGATCCCCGAGCAGCTCGCCACCTCCCAGCTCGCCGGCGTACCGGCCTTTCTCGCGATGATCGCCTTCATCACGGCGACGCTCGTATTCGTCGTCTTCGGTTCCAACCCCATCGTCTCGGTCGGGGCGGACTCGACCATTGCGCCGTTGTTTGCCGTCGTGCTCGTGCGGTTCGCCCCGGTCGCGACACCGCTCTACCTGGAGCTGGTCGCCGTATCGGCGGTCGTTACCGGTGTCGGGGTCCTCGCGGTTGGGCTGTTCAAGCTCGGATGGGTCGCCGACTTCTTGTCGGTGCCGATCGTGACGGGCTTTCTCTGCGGCATTGGGGCCATCATCATTGTCCATCAGCTGCCAAGCGCCCTCGGTGTCGCGTCAGGTGGCACGAGCGTCGTCCAGCGCCTCCACACCGTCTTTCGCGAGCTCGGTCACGTGAGTGCCTGGTCCGTGGCGCTCGCGCTCGGCACGCTGGTCGTGCTCGTGGTCGGCGAGAAGCTCGACGCCAAGCTGCCCTGGGCGCTCGGAGCAATCGCCGTGGGAACCGTGCTCGCTGCCGTCTTAAAGCTCGACCATCACGGAGTAAAGGAGCTCGGCGCGGTGCACGTCGGCCCGCCCGAGTGGCATCTGCACTGGCTGAGCACCGGCCAGTGGGGCGTCGTCCTCACGACCTCGGTCACCTTGGTCATCGTGATCCTCTCCCAGACGGCAGCGACGTCGAGATCCGCCGCGGATGAGCTCGGCGTTGACAGCAACATCAGTCGGGACTTCGTCGGCGTCGGCCTCGCGAACGTGGCGTCAGGACTGGTTGGCGCCTTTCCCGTCGACGCCTCGCCTGCGCGAACGACGGTGTCGCGCCTCGCCGGCGGGTCCACCAAGCTCGTCGGGCTCACGGCCGCAGTGATTGCCATCGTGCTGTCGCCACTCGGTCGCTACGCGCACATGATTCCCCTGGCTGCCCTCGCGGGCGTCTTGGTCTTCATCGGGGCGCGCCTCATCAAGATTGACGTCCTGGCGAGGGTGTGGCGCTCCAGCCGGATCGAGTTCCTCTTTGCGCTCATCTCCGCGCTCGGGGTCATCTTCATCGGTGTCGAGCAGGGGATCGCCATCGCGGTAGGCCTCGCGGTCCTCGACCAGACCTGGCGATCGGCGCGTCCGCACATGGTCGTGCTCGGGCGCCTCAGCGGAACGACGAGTTGGGAGCTGCTCGGCCAAGACGGCGTCGCGCCCGTTGACCACACGACCGTCGTGCTCTTTGATAACGACCTGTTCTTCGCGAACGCTGGCATCTTTCGCCGTGAGGTGCACGACGTGCTGGCTAAATATCCCCAGACCCGCCACTTCGTGATCGATGGGGCCGCCATGGCCGAGATCGACTACACCGGTATGACGATCCTCTCTCAGGTGTACGACGACTTGGAAAAGGACGGCATCAGCCTCTCATTCGCTCGCGTCAGCGAACGCGTGAAGGACGAACTGGCAAAGTCCTTCGATCCAGCGATCCGTGCGCTCTCGATCTACCCCAGCGTCAACGAAGCGGTGGTGGCACTCAGCGAAGGGCTTAGCTCGCCGCCAGCTGGCGAAGCACAAAGTTGAGCACGCCGCCGTGTCGGTAGTACTCGGCTTCGGTCGGCGTGTCGATTCGTAGCCGCGCGTCGAACGTGAACTCCGTCTCGTCGTCACGAGTGACGTGCACCGTGACCGTATTCACGGTCTCGCCGTGGTTGAGGGGCTCAAGTCCGGTGATCGACAGGACCTCCGTGCCGGTCAGACCGAGGGTCTCCGCGCTCTCGCCGGGGAGGTACTGCAACGGGAGAACTCCCATGCCGACCAAGTTGGAGCGGTGGATACGCTCGAAGCTCTCGACGAGCACCGCGCGCACACCGAGCAACTTCGTGCCTTTCGCGGCCCAGTCTCGGCTCGAACCGCTGCCGTACTCCTTGCCGCCGAGGATGACGAGGGGCGTCCCCTCGTCGGCGTAGGCCATGGCTGCGTCAAAGATCGACATCGGCGTGCCTTCGGGCAGCTTGATCGTGACGCCGCCCTCGGTGCCGGGCGCCATGAGGTTGCGCAGTCGAATATTGGCGAAGGTCCCGCGCATCATCACCTGGTGATTGCCGCGACGAGTGCCGTAGCTGTTGAAGTCCTTCGGATCGACACCGCTGTCGATGAGGTAGCGCCCCGCCGGAACGTTCGGTCGAATGCTGCCGGCCGGTGAGATGTGGTCGGTCGTGACCGAGTCGCCGAGCTTGGCGAGCACGCGGGCGTCGAGCACGTCGCTCACAACGCCCGGCGCCATGGTGAGTCCCTCGAAGTACGGCGGGAGCTTCACGTAGGTCGACTTCTGCTCCCAGTTGTAGGTGACCTCGTGGGTCGTGGGCACCGCGCGCCAACGCTCGTCACCGCCAAATGCGCTCGCGTAACGCTCTTCGAACATCTGTGGCGTGATCGACGCGCGCACGGCTTCGGCGACGTCAGCGTCCCTTGGCCACAGGTCAGAGAGGTAGACGGGAATGCCATCGGTGCCCGTGCCGAGGGGCTCGGTGCTGAGGTCGATGTCGATCGTGCCCGCGAGGGCGTAGGCGACGACGAGGGGCGGGCTCGCAAGGAAGTTCTGCTTCACGTCGGGGTGGATGCGACCCTCGAAGTTTCGGTTTCCAGAGAGCACTGACACGACGGAGAGGTCGTGTTCGTTGACGGCGTCGGACACCCCGTCGAGGAGGGGACCGGTGTTGCCGATGCACGTCGTGCACCCGTAGCCCGCCAGGTAGAAGCCGAGTTGGTCGAGGGGCTCGATGAGACGGGCACGCTCGAGGTAGTCGGTCACGACGCGGCTGCCGGGCGCGAGTGAGGTCTTCACCCACGGCTTGACGGTGAGCCCGCGCCTGACCGCCTCTTTTGCGACGAGTCCGGCGGCGACGAGCACTGAGGGGTTCGACGTGTTGGTGCACGAAGTGATCGCGGCGACCACGACGGCGCCATCGATGAGATCCTCGGCCGCTTCAGTGCCGTGGACCTCTATGGGCTCGCGGCCGAGCGCGTCGCGGAAGGCGCCCCGCGCGCCCGAGAGCGACACGCGGTCCTGGGGACGCTTGGGTCCTGCGAGGCTCGGCTCGACGGTCGAAAGGTCGAGCTCGACGTACTCGGAGTAGACCGGCTCGGGCGCGTGCTCGTGGTGCCAGACGCCCTGGGCCTTCGCGTAGGCCTCGACCAGCTTGAGCTGCGCCGCCGGCCGGCCGGTGAAGGCGAGGTAGTCGAGTGTGACCTGATCGATCGGAAAGAGCGTGCAGGTGGCACCGTACTCGGGCGACATGTTGCCGATCGTGGCGCGCGTCTCGACCGAGAGCGACTTCACGTCAGGTCCGTATGCCTCGACGAACTTGCCGACGACCCCGTGGCGACGAAGAAGCTGGGTGATGGTGAGCACAACATCGGTCGCCGTCACGCCCTCGAGCGTCGCGCCGACGATTCGCAGTCCGACGACGGGCGGGATGAGCATCGACGCCGGCTGGCCGAGCATGCTCGCTTCTGCTTCAATGCCACCCACGCCCCAGCCGAGTACGCCGAGACCGTTGACCATCGTCGTGTGCGAGTCGGTGCCGACGACGGTGTCGAAGTACGCGACGCCTTCGAGGTCGAAGACGACCTTTGCCAGGTGCTCGAGGTTGACCTGGTGACAGATGCCCATCCCCGGGGGCACCACACGGAACTGCTCGAACGAACTCTGCGCCCACTTCAAGAAGGTGTAGCGCTCGGCGTTGCGCTGGTACTCGATCTCGACGTTCTCTTCGTAGCTCGTCGGCGTTCCGTTGCGTTCGACGATCACCGAGTGGTCGATCACGAGCTCGACGGGAACGAGGGGGTTGATCTTCTTCGCGTCACTGCCGAGAGCGACGATGGCGTCGCGCATCGCCGCGAGGTCCACTACCGCGGGCACCCCGGTGAGGTCTTGCATCAGCACGCGAGCCGGGGTGAAGGAGATCTCTCGAGCCTCGTCGCCCGCCGCTTCGCCGTGGGCCGAAGGCGCGTCTGCCCAACGCGCCAGCGCCTCGATGTCGTTCGCCGTTACTTTCACCCCGTCTTCGTTGCGCAGGAGGTTCTCGAGCAGCACCTTGATCGAGAAGGGCAGTCGCTCGACGCCGAAGGCCTTGAGCGCCTCGCTTTCGAGCGCGTAGTAGCTGAGCGAGCGGCCCTCGACGTCAAGGACGCTCTTTGCGTGAAAGGAGTTCAGCGATGTGGTCATAGACCCATTCTGCCGCGTTTTACGTGACGCGATCCGGCGACAATTCGTGACGACCTGGTAGCAAGTGCGAGAATGTCGGGCGTGACGTCGACCTACGAAATACTGCTCGATCGCTTGCAGGGCGCCTTTGACGCCCTGGAGGTAGGGGCCGACCCGGTGTTGCGCGTCTCTGATCGCAGTGACTATCAGGCGAACGGCGTCATGGCACTCGCAAAACGCCTCGGACGACCCCCGCGCGAGGTCGCCGACGAGATCGCGGTGGTGGTCGACCTGGACGGCATCGCGTCGGTGGAAGTGGCGGGGCCAGGGTTTTTGAACCTCGCCCTCTCCGCTTCCTTTCTCGACGAGCAGCTACGAGAGATCGTCGGAGACGCCCGAGTCGGCATTCCAGAGGCGACGACTCATCTTCACGTGGTGATCGACTATTCGGCGCCGAACGTCGCCAAAGAGATGCACGTCGGACATCTTCGCTCAACGGTGATCGGCGACGCCCTCGCCAGGATGTACCGGTTCGCGGGACACGGCGTCATCGCCCGCAACCACGTGGGCGACTGGGGGACGCCCTTTGGGATGCTGATCGAGCACCTGCTCGATCTCGGCGAGGACCGGGCGATCACCACGTTGTCGATCGGCGACCTCGACGCGTTCTACAAGGAAGCGCGGGCCAAGTTCGATTCGAGCGACGCCTTCAAGGGCCGCAGTCGCACGCGCGTCGTGGCGCTCCAGAGCGGCGACCCGGAAACGCTCCGCCTCTGGCACGTGCTCGTCAACGAATCGATCGCGTACTTCGCCGAGGTCTATCAGAAGCTTGACGTGACACTGACGGTGGCCGACGTCGTTGGTGAGTCGTACTACAACGAGATGCTGGCTGACGTTGTGCGTGACCTTGACGCGATGGGTCTGCTCGTCGAGAGTGAGGGTGCGCTCTGCGTGTTTCCACCCGGCTTTGTCAATCGCGACGGCGAGCCGCTCCCGCTGATCGTCCAAAAGCGTGACGAGGGGTACGGGTACGCGGCGACCGATCTTGCGGCGCTGCGCGATCGCGTCTTCACGCTGCACGCCGAAGAGCTGCTCTACGTGGTGGGCGCTCCCCAGGTTCAGCATCTTGAGATGGTCTTTGCCGTCGCACGGATGGCCGGCTGGTTGCCCGACTCTGTGCGATGTGAGCAGGTGGTCTTTGGCAACGTGCTCGGCAAGGACCACAAGATGTTCAAGTCTCGCGACGGCAAGAGCGTCAAGCTCGTCACCTTGATCGATGAGGCGATCGAGCGCGCCTACGTCATCTTGGACGAGCGGGGCACCGATCTTGATGGTGACGCCAAGTACCGCCTCGCCGAGCAGATCGCCCGCGCCGCCATCAAGTACGCGGACCTCTCGACGGAGCGTCAGCACGACTACGTCTTTGACCTCGATCGCATGATCGCCTTTGAAGGCGACACCGGTCCGTATCTGCAGTACGCGCACGCGCGCGTCCGTTCGATCTTTCGGCGCGCCGGTGATGAACAGCCGACCGATCCTCATTTCGCCCTGGCTTCAATCGCTGAACGCGAGCTCGGGCTCGGGCTGCTCGCGCTTCCCGAAGCGTTCGCGTTGTCGCTCGCGTCGCTGCAACCGCACCGGCTCTGCACCTACCTGTTCGATCTCGCCCAGCGGTTCACCGCGTTCTACGACACGTGTCCCGTGCTCTCCTCGGAGGGCGCGCTGCGTGATGAGCGCCTCGCATTGTGCGACCTCACGGCGCGCACCTTGCGCCTCGGCCTCTCGGTGCTCGGCATCGACGCGCCCGAACAGATGTAGAAGGGCGGCTTTCGCCCAGTCGGTAGAGTACAAACGACGGCGCGGGCCGTTGATTCGGGGGAGATTTCATGCAAGTACGAGCCGCCGTTGTCAGTGAGTTGAATGGACCCTGGCACACCGAGACGATCGAGATCGACGAGCCGCACGCCAACGAAGTAAAGGTGAAGATGGCCTTTGCGGGCATGTGCCACTCCGATGAGCACATCCGTACGGGCGACATGGTGCCCGACGAAGCGATCGTGCAAATGCTGACCGGCCGCGACTCGATCTATCCGGTCGTCGGTGGCCACGAAGGCGCGGGCGTCGTTGAATCGGTCGGAGAGAACGTCACCACCTTGAAGCCGGGCGATCACGTGGCGACGTCGTTCATTCCCTCATGCGGTCGCTGCGAAGCCTGTGCCTCGGGCCGACAGTATCTGTGCGATCTCGGCACCCACACGCTGATGGGTCCGATGATCACCGACGGCACCTGGCGCTACCACCTCGGCGACGTCGCCCTCAACCGCGTCTGTCAACTGGGCACGTTCTGTGAGTACGTCGTCGCGCATGAGGCGTCGCTGATTCGCATCGATCCGTGGTACGACCTGCGCGCGGCGGCGCTCATCTCGTGTGGTATCTCCACCGGGTTTGGTGCGGCCGCGACGCGCGGGGGCACGAAGCCCGGCGACACGGTCGCGGTGATTGGCTGTGGTGGCGTAGGTTCCGGCGCAATCCAGGGCGCCGTGCACGCGGGCGCGCGGGCGGTCATCGCGATCGACACTGACCAGTCCAAGATCGACCGGGCGCTCAAGATCGGCGCCACGCACGGATGCGCGACGCCGCTCGACGCCGCGTTCAACATCCTGCCTGAGTTGACAAGCGGCAAGAACTGCGACGTGACCATCATCACGGTCGGCGTCTTGACCGGTGAGCTCGTCGAGCAGGCCCGTTCAATCACGGCCAAAGGTGGCGTCGTCGTCACGGTCGCGATCGCTCCCTACGATCAGACCACTGTCGACCTCAATCTCTTCATGTTCTCGATGCTCAACCAAGACCTGCGCGGCTCGATCTTCGGCTCCGAAAGCCCACGGGTCCAAGTGCCGAGGCTCCTTCGCCTTCATCACGAAGGCAAGCTCCACATTGACGATCTGATCACCCAGGAGTACACCGTCGAGAACGTTCAGCAGGGTTACGACGATCTCGCGTCGGGCAAGAACGTACGAGGCGTCGTCCGCTTTTAGCGAAGAAGCAGCGCTCAGTTCGCCGGCCGCGGCGGGAACGTCTGGCTCCGCGCCATGCCTCGCCCAACCCGACGGCCTATCCAGCTGGCCCGCAAGGTCCCGTCGGGCTGGCGATGGTCGTCGCTGTGTTGGGGAGCACCAGCAGCACCTCGTGGGTGAAGAACCCAAAACGGTAGCTCACGCGCACCTCAACGGGTCCTGACGTGGACCAGCCTCCGGGGTGAAGCTGGCAACTGAAGGAGTACCGCCAAACGAGGGGAATCGTGTTGCCGCCAGTCAAAAGAAACTGATGAAACGTATTGCCCGTGAAGTCCCCGGACTTGTCCTGTGGACACCAGTGCTGGCCCTTGAAGTATTGAAAACAAGGCCGAAGCGGAGTAACCAACACGGGCGGATCGGCGTACACCTTGGGGTGAAGTGCAATGACGTCCACGCCGAGAGGGCCCGTGTTCGACAGGGTGCTACTGAGGCTGACAGTCACTTCGATCGGAGCCGCGGTCCTTCCACGTCCACATACTGGGCTTGATTGAGAGCGGCTGGTACTTGCTAGCGGCGACGAACATCACTACTGCTAGAGCTGCTCCGCCCAAAAGCAGAGCCGACCGCAGTCGACGAGCCCGGTTCGACCTGGGGCGCTCTTCTGCGCTCTCGTCAACAGCGGGTTCGGGTGAGTTGACGGTGTCACTCACGCTTCTTCCAGGATCGCCACGACGCGGACCACTCGCTGCTCCACATCGATGGGGTACAGAACGCGAACCTCAGCGACGTCCAAGCTGTAGCCGGGTCGGAATCGAAGGCGTTTCGAGCCCTGCGGTCGAAACTCGGATCCAAGTTGCCCAACGGCGGCAACAACCTCGTCGCGTGCACCGGGCGCTAGTTGGCTGAGGTCGCGCACGGCGGCTGGCCGGAAGGTGACCTCGAAATCGTTCACGGCAGCCGCGGGTTTCCTAGTTCTTCGAACGGTACGTCAGGACCTTCTTCGTTCATCGACGCGTCAAAGGCCTCGATCCAGGGCGGAACTCGCGCGTGCTTCGAATAGGTGAGTGTCATGAGGAAGAGTCCCATCGCGCTCGCTACGAGTCCCGCACAAGTCAACCAGGGTTCGAGCGATTGCAGCCACGACCAAAAGTGGCTTCCCGAAAATGTCGTGAAGGGGTCAAAGGAGTAAATCAGAAGAAAATCGGCCGCTCCGTATACGAACGCTTGCAACGTCAATCCCACGAACGCGTAGTAGCTCAGGGAACGATCGACGTCGTTGTCAACAAAGACCCGCGTCAGGAACCACCAGCCGAACAGGCCCGCGAAAGGCATGATCGCAATGAGTACCGTCGAGAGTTGGAATTTCAACTGCGATTCTTGAAAGTTACCTTCAGCGAATGCGTTGATGAGCTCGATGACAGCGCTCACGCACAGAAAGCCGTAACTGGCAATGATCCAGCGCCGCGCTCTTTTTCGGCGTTGCTCCATTGCCTAACGGTACTTGGGCAACCCGAACTGTTTTCGGGTACGGCGTTACCGACTGTGGGTGACTATCGCGCGTCGGCCATCGAGAGATGACGAGCATGTTCAACGGCGAGCGCCTCTGCGTCGCGTCCCATTTGGGCAGCGAGTTCCTTGAACTCATCGAGCGCCGGGTTGACGCCCACGAGCGTGAACTCTCTCTCGACGACCTTGAGGTCGAGCTGCCAGACGTCTTCAAGGATGCGGCGATACCAGCCGGTGGCGTGATCCCAACCCTCACGTGGCGTACCAGCGCCGTAGGCGCCGCCTCGAACAGTGACGAGCACTGCAGGGCGGCCGGCGAGCGCGGGGCCTTCGGGAGTCGTCAATCGCTTATCGGTGATGACTACGTCTACCCACGTCTTGAAGTGCTGCGACACGCCGAAGTTGTAGAGCGGAATCGCGAAGAGCAGCGCGTCAGCCTCGAGCAGCTCGTCGCCGAGCACGTTTGCGAAAGCGGCGGCGTCACGCTGTTCGGGGCTGCGGTCATCCTCGGGCGTGCGACTGGCGAAAACTGCCTCGGCCCAGAGCGTCGAGGGCAGCGGGTGCGTCCCCACGTGCCGACGAGTAACGATCCCTTCGGGGTGAGTCGCTCGCCACTCTTCCTCCACGATGTCGGCGATGGCGCGGCTGTGTGAGCCCTCGTCACGGATACTGGCATCAAGACGGAACAGCGACATGTGCACTCCTCAATAGTTGGCAACTTTGACTCTACCTGGTACTTTGAAAAGCAAAGCCTCTTGCTTATGGCTAGTTACCACTAGTCTGAGGGGGTGACCCCGGGCAGCCCAAAAGAGGGAGCTTCAGCGGATTTCGACTGTGCCAGCGTTTCTCCCTCAACCTGCGACGAAGCACTGACTCGGGCCTTTCAATTCCTGGGTAAACGGTGGAACGGGGTGATTCTCGCCACGTTGGCGAACGGGACCGTCGGATTTGCCGAGCTCGGGCGTCGGGTGGAGGGCATCAGCGACTCTGTCCTCGCCGAACGGCTCAGTGAACTGCAACGTGCGGGGCTCATCGTCCGCGAAGTGCAAGCGGGCCCGCCGGTATCAGTCTCCTACACGCTCTCTTCGGCGGGAGCAGCGCTCATGCCCGTCATGCATGAACTCAGCGCGTGGGCGGCGGTCAACCTCTCCGCTCAGCCGTAACACGAAACTCGGCGCTTGACGGCCCGCTCAGCGAGTCGAAGAAAATCTCGTCGTGGGAAGATGGCGTGATGTCGTCGTATCCGATCCCCACCTTGAACGGCGCGTTCGTTCGACTGGAGCCGCTGACGCTCCTCCACGTCGACGGGCTCCTAGCGGCGGCGAACGAGGATCGCTCCACCTACGGACTGACGTCCGTACCCGACGATCATGGTGGCACCGAGGGGTTCGTCAACGACATGCTGCGCATGTGGGAGGCCGGAGAGGTCGTTCCCTTCGTGCAGATCGATGTCCTGAGGGATCGTCCGGCGGGCGTGACACGCTTCATGAACATTCGCAGCCTTCGCCCGCTCGCGACTCCCTACGCGGTAGAGATCGGCGGCACGTGGCTTGCGAAGTCGGCGCAGCGATCCGGCGTCAATACCGAGGCGAAGCTGCTGCTGCTGGACTACGCCTTTGAAACGTGGCACGTCGGGCGCGTCGATTTCAAGACCGACGCTCGAAACGAACGTTCGAGAAACGCCATCTTGCGCATCGGCGCCTCCTTCGAGGGAGTGCTGAGGCACTGGCAACCGTCCCTCGTCGAAGGTGAAGAGGGAACGCTGCGAGACTCAGCGATGTTCTCGATCATCGATGACGAATGGCACTCGGTTCGAGAGCGCCTGACGTCCCTGCTCGATCACTACACGCGGAACTGATCGTCGACGCCACGCGAGAGGCGCGACAAGCCAAGCGCCTCTCGCAGACCCATAGCGGGCTTCATGATCTGCGGGGTCAGTGCGACGAGCGACTTCGCTGTCCAGGCGCCCCGAATGACGCCGATACCGTAGGCCAGATCGTCGGCCACGCCGAGTGGGATGTCAGCAATGTCGACCCGCCGATGCCGCCATCGCCAGGCACTGCCGAGGAAAAAGAGCGTGAGAGCCTTCGTCCTCAGTCCGGGGTGGAGGGCCGCCAACAGCAAGGCCGCGCCGAACGTTCGAACCGTCCCGCGCGCGAGCGGACCACCCGCTCGCACCATATTGGTCGTGATGACTTGACCGGCGATCCAGTCAGGGTCGTCGTCGTTGGCGAACACGGTGTCGCGCGCTCGACGCCGAGCGCTGGCGACGAACCGTGCCCCGAGGGCCGGTTGGCCAACAAGCACTGACGTCCATGCGGCGAGGGTCCACGCGTCGACTCTTACGGGCGCGAGTCGAGAACCGTGGCGCGTTGCCAATTCGGCACTCGATTCTCCATAGCGCTGGCGCTGACGCCACCACTCGGTCCACGTCGTGCGGGCTCGGTGCGTGACGCCCGCGTCTGCGATGTAGCGCACGAGCCATCCTCCGTCGTGCATTCGCCACACCAGGTCAACGTCCTCGCCGTGGCGCAACGACTCGTCAAAGCCGTCGCCGAATGCGTCGCGCCGCACCATGAGACAAGCGCTTGGCACGAAGCTGACGGCGCCACCCGGCACGACGAGGCTGGTCTCGGTGCCCATGTCGAGCGCGCCGAAATGGTGTTCAAACTTGTCTCGTCGCGTCGGTCCATCGGCGCCGCGAACTCGCGGGGCGACTGCCGCGACGAGCGGGTCGCCAAACTCACCCTGCAGGCGCCGCGCGAGTTCTCTCGCGTCACTGATGGCCACGTCCACGTCGATGAACCAGAGCAGCTTTCTCGCGCTGGGCTTCGCGCCCGCGTTTCTCGCCGACGCGGGGCCGTGGTTTTCGTCGAGGCGCACGAGTGTCGCGCTGCGCGCTCGGGCGCACTCTGCGACGCGGTTGTGGTCGCTCGAACCATCGTCGACGACCGTCACGTGGAACCCGTCGAGCTGGTCGAGCAGCGACATGAGCAGCTGCGCGTCGTCGTGCACCGGCACGACGACGTCGATCGCGTCGAGCGACAAGGGCGAGTCAAACCGAGGATGGACAAGACCTTGTTGCACGAGCGTTCGCGCGAACCGCTCCTCGCCGGCTTGAACGTGGTCGCCGTGGCGCCAGCGCGTGAGGACGTCTCGCGATGATCCGGGAAGCCGCAACAGGCGCCAGGGGCTGCCGCCGCCCACGAGACCGCGCTCGATGAAGCGAGCGCGCGCATCGATACTCACCGGTGTGCCCACGGGGATCGGAACCTCACTGGGTGGGGGAGCAAGGGGAACAGACACGCTCACGGGGCGAGTCTTTCACGCGTGGCACCGCGTCCTTACGCACGCGGACCAGAATGGGAGCATCAAAGGAGAGATCGTGACGCCCGAAACGCTGACCCACGAAGAGTCACCGGTTGAAGAAGTTGACGACACTGAAGAGCTGCTCGTCGAAGAGGTCTCGATCGACGGACTCTGCGGGGTGTACTAAGTCGTGGCGCTGGTGGTGACCAGCAGCGACTTTGATGTATCAAAGCCGTTGCAGCTGAGTGAGGACGTGTCCTTGCGTGACGAGTCGTTCGGTGCGTTGGCGTACCACCACGTCAACCGTCGACTCGTGTTCTTGAAGTCGCGCCCACTTGTCGAACTCGTGAGACGGCTCGACGAGTTCGCGAGCGTGAGCGACGCGCTCGACGCGCTGGTGCTGCCCGCAGAACGCGAACGCTACGTGATGGCGCTCGCCTCGCTTCATCGTTCAGGCCTACTTCGTGACTGAGACGCTGCGCGACCGTTTTGAGCGCGGCCTCGCCGCACCGATCTGTTTGACGTGGGAACTCACCTACGCGTGCAACCTTGCCTGCACGCACTGCCTCTCCTCGTCGGGACGCAGGGATCCGCGCGAGCTCTCAACGAGCGAGGCGCTCGCGCTCATCGATGAGATCGCGGACATGCAGATCTTCTACGTCAACATTGGCGGGGGCGAGCCGATGATTCGACGCGACTTCTTCGAACTCGTAGAACACGCCGTGAGCCAACACGTGGGCGTCAAGTTCTCGACCAACGGCACGAGGATCGATCGAGAGGCCGCGAAGCGGCTCGCAGCGATCGACTACCTCGACGTACAGATCTCGATCGATGGCGTCGACGCCGCCACGAGTGATCGCGTGCGCGGTGCCGGCAGCTACGACGCCGCACGACGAGCCATGGACCACCTCGCCGCTGCCAACTTCGGTCCCTTCAAGATCTCGGTCGTGATCACCCGCGAGAGCGTTGAGCAGCTCGACGAGTTCGAAGCCTTGGCGAACTCCTACGGTGCCCAACTGCGACTCACGCGACTGCGCCCGTCGGGGCGAGGGGTAGACGTCTGGGATGAGCTGCATCCAACGCTCCCACAAGGCCGCCAGCTCTACCGCTGGTTGGTCGAGCGACCTGACGTTCTGACCGGCGACTCCTTCTTCCATCTCTCGGCGCTCGGGAGCCCGCTCGAGGGGCTCAACCTCTGCGGTGCGGGCCGCGTCGTCTGTCTCATCGACCCCGTCGGCGACGTCTACGCCTGTCCCTTCGTCATTCACGACGAGTTCCTCGCGGGCAACGTTCGCGATCGGGGCTTCGCCGCCGTCTGGCGCGACAGCGAGCTCTTCTCTTCGCTGCGCGCCCCCGGCAACGCGGGCGCGTGCACGTCGTGCGGTTCCTTCGATGCCTGCCGCGGCGGGTGCATGGCGGCCAAGTTCTTCACGGGGCTCGAGATGACCGACCCCGACCCTGAGTGCGTCTTTGGACACGGCGAAGCAGCACTCAGCGCTAAGGCCGTGTCGCTACGACCACGCTCGTCGCTCGATCACTCCCGGCGGGTCCCTGTCTCGCTGAGCGCGCGCTAGCCGGGAGGAAAAAGACCCTCAGGTAGTGTTCGGTTCGTCGCGGGGAGCGTGTTTGATGGCGAGTTCGTGGTTCGAGACGGTGGCAATCGCCCAGCGCCGGGCCGAAAAGCGCCTCCCGAAGTCGGTCTACGGCGCCCTCGTCGCGGGTTCTGAGAAGGGACTTTCGTCCCACGACAATCTCGCGTCGTTCGACGAGCTGGGCTTCGCACCGCACGTCGCGGGGCTCGCCAACGAGCGATCGATGGCGACGACCGTGATGGGCCAGTCGGTCTCGATGCCGGTGCTGCTTTCTCCGACCGGCGTCCAAGCCGTGCACCCCGACGGCGAAGTCGCCGTCGCCAGGGCGGCCGCCAATCGCGGGGTCGCCATGGGACTGAGCTCGTTTGCGAGCAGGTCAGTCGAAGAGGTCTGTGCCGCGTGCGAGCAGGTCCTGTTTCAGATGTACTGGAGCGGCGACCGTGACACCATGATCCAGCGACTCGATCGAGCGAAGAGCGCGGGAGCCAAGGGCATCATCTTGACCCTCGACTGGTCCTTCTCGAACGGTCGAGACTGGGGCAGCCCGTGGATCCCCGAACGCATCGACCTGCGCGCCGCGATGAAGTTCGCCCCCGACGTCCTCGCCCATCCTCGGTGGTTCTGGTCGTTTGCGAAGAGCGGCCACCTGCCCACGCTCACGACGCCCAACATGGCGGCGCCCGGTGAGCAACCCCCAACCTTCTTTGGCGCGTACTACGAGTGGATGCAGAGCACGCTGCCGAGTTGGGAGGACGTCGCCTGGCTGCGCGCGCAGTGGGAGGGCCCGTTCATGGTGAAAGGCGTGAGCCGCGTCGATGACGCGAAGCGTGTCGTTGACCTCGGCGCGAGCGCGCTCTCGGTCTCCAACCACGGTGGCAACAATCTTGACGGGACGCCCGCGCCGCTTCGATCGCTGCCCGCCGTCGTCGATGCCGTGGGCGATCAGATCGAGGTGCTGCTGGACGGCGGGGTGCGGCGCGGCAGCGATGTCGTAAAGGCGCTCGCGCTCGGAGCGAACGCCGTCATGATCGGACGGGCCTATCTGTGGGGCCTCGCCGTTGCGGGTCAGAGCGGCGTGGAGAACGTGCTGGACATCATTCGCGGCGGCATCGACTCGGCGCTGCTCGGAATCGGCAAGTCGAACGTTGACGAACTCGATCGAACCGACGTGCTCGCACCGCCGGACTTCTTTCGCAGGCTCGGCTGATGAGCCGCGTCGCGATCGTGACGGGCGCGGCGCGCGGCATCGGTGCCGCGACCGTCGATGCACTCGTCAACGAGAGCTATCGGGTCGTTGCAGTCGATCGCTGCCGCGACATTCCCGACGTGCCCTACGCGCTCGCGACGCCGGCCGACCTGGAAGCGGTCGTCGCCCGTCACGGCGACACCGTGCTCGGACTGGTCGGGGACGTGCGCAGCGCGACCGACATGGGACTCGCGGTTGAGACCGCAACTCGTCACTTTGGACGTCTCGACGCGGTCGTCGCGTGCGCCGGCGTGCTCGGTGGCGGTGCCGCACTGTGGGAAGTGGGCGACGCGGCGTGGGACGCGGTGTTATCCGTCAACGTGCTGGGCACCCGTCGCTTGATCGAAGCCGCGGCACCCGTCTTGATCGCGAACGGCAGAGAGAGTCACCCGCGCGTCATCGCGGTGGCGTCTGCCGCGGGGCGCACCGGCCTTTACCATCTCGCGGCCTACAGCGCTGCCAAGCACGCCGTCGTGGGACTGATTCGCGGTGTCGCGATGGACCTCGCGCCCTACGGCGTGACGGCCAACGCCGTGAGTCCCGGTTCAACGCGCACGGCCATCCTCGAGGCGTCGGCGAAGGTCTACGGCCTCGACGGCGTCGAAGCCTTTGCGGAGCAGCAACCGATCGGTCGACTCCTTGAACCCAGTGAGGTCGCCGCCGCCATCGTGTGGCTCTGCTCGGCAGCGGCGTCTGCCGTCACCGGCGCCGATATCGCCGTCGATGGCGGGATGACGGTCTCATAGCATTCCTCGCTAGAAGATCGTCCCGCGTCAGGCGTAGTGTGGGGCGGGTACGTTCCCGGGGGGAAGGCGGCCTAGTGGCGTCGAAGTTTCGAGCGGGTGGCACGGTCTTAGAGGCGATCGGATCAACGCCGCTCATTCAAGTGGACGGCATCTACGTCAAGCTCGAGTACCTGAATCCTTCGGGTTCGATCAAGGCTCGCATGGCTCGCTACATCATCGAACGCGCCGAGCGCGAGGGACTGCTGCATCCGGGCGACACCATTGTCGAGGCGTCGAGCGGCAACACCGGCAACGCCATGAGCATGGTCGCTGCGGTCCTCGGCTACAAGATGCTCGTTGTCATGCCTGAAGGGCTGAGTCCCGAGCGCGCCGCGATCTCGCTCGCCTTCGGTGCGCAGATGCTCACGGTGGGCACCTTTCACGTGAACGAGGCGCTGGACGAAGCGAGCCGTCTCGGTGACCAGCCGGGCTACTTCGCGCCCCACCAGTTCGAATCGGAGTGGAACGTCGAAGAGAACCGCACGTGGCTCGGCCCGGAGATCCTCGAGCAGCTGCCCGACGGAACGCTGCCCGACGCCTTCGTCATGGGTGTGGGCACCGGCGGCACGCTCATCGGCGTGGGCCAGGCGTTTCGCGAGGTCAACCCGAAGGCGCTGATCGTCGCCCTCGAGCCGAGCGAGTCGTGCACCATTCAGTGCGGGGACACGGGGCTGCACCAGATCGAGGGCATCAGCGACGGGTTCGTGCCCACGATCTATCAGCGTCACCAAGAGATGGTCGATCGCGTCATGGGCGTGCACAGCGACGACGCGGTGCGAGAGATGCGCCGACTGGCGCGTGACTTCGGACTGCTCGTCGGTCCGAGCTCGGGCGCCAACATGATCGTCGCCCGCCGCCTGCGCGACGAGCTGGCCGAGGGATCGACGATCGTGACCATACTCTGTGACGAAGGCGAGAAGTACTTGAGCGAGTACTTCATCCCGCCGTCGCTGACGTCGAGGATCACGCCCAGCTAAAAGGTTTGCTTTAGAGCGGCGTGACGTACGCGCCGCTGATGCCCCCATCGACGAGAAACGTCGACGCGGTCACAAACGACGAGTCGTCGCTCGCGAGAAACAGCACGGCGCTCGCGATTTCGTCCGGCTCGGCGAAACGGCCCGCGGGAATGTGGACGAGCCGACGCGCCGCTCGTTCGGGATCCTTCGCGAAGAGCTCCTGCAGAAGCGGGGTGTTGACGGGGCCTGGGCAGAGCGCGTTCACGCGGATGCCCTGGCGCGCGAACTGCACGCCGAGCTCGCGCGACATGGCAAGCACGCCGCCCTTGGACGCCGTGTAGGAGACCTGCGAGGTCGCCGAACCCATGACCGCGACGAACGACGCCGTGTTGATGATCGAGCCACCACCGCGCTCGAGCAGGAGCGGAATGCCGTACTTGCAGCACAGGTACACCGAGGTCAGGTTGACGTCTTGCACACGCTTCCACGCGTCGAGTCCGGTCGTGAGGATCGAGTCGTCGTCGTCAGGAGAGATGCCGGCGTTGTTAAAGAGAATGTCCACGCCGCCGTAGATCTCGACGACCGAGGCGTACATGGCCTGCACGCTCTCCTCACTTGCAACATTGACCGACACGAACGCGCCGCCGATCTCGGTCGCGATCTGGGTGCCGACGCTCTCGTTCATGTCGGCGACGACGACCTTCGCGCCCTCGGCGCTGAAGCGCCTCGCCGTTGCGAGACCGATGCCGCTCGCCGCGCCGGTAATGATGGCGACCTTGCTGTCGAGACGTCCCATTTAGTTGTCCTCCGTTGAGATGAATACATTCTTTTCTTCACTGAAACCGAGCAGCGCGTCGGGGCCGAGTTCGCGACCGAGGCCGGACTGCTTGAAGCCACCAAAGGGTGTCGAGTAGCGCACCGAGGAGTTCGAGTTGACCGAGAGGGCGCCGGTTTCGACGCCGCGCGCGACGCGCAGCGCGCGACCAATGTCGCGGCTCCAGATCGAGCCCGAAAGACCGTAGGGGCTCTCGTTGGCGATCGCGATGGCTTCTTCTTCGTCCTTGAAGCGAACGACCGAGACGACCGGACCGAATATCTCTTCTTGGAAGGATCGACTCTTCACGTCGCTCGTCTCGAGCACCGTCGGAGCCATCCAGTAGCCGGGGCCCTCGGGAGCGGTGCCGCGGAAGGCGACGTCGGACTCGTCGACGTAGGAGAGCACCGTCTCGCGCTGGTTCGCCGTGATGAGGGGTCCCATCTCGCTCTCTTCGCTGCGAGGGTCGACCACCTTGACTGCCTTCACCGCTGGTTCGAAGAGCTCCATGAACCGGTCATAGGCCGACGCCTGGACCAAGAGCCGCGAGCGCGCACAGCAGTCTTGACCCGCGTTGTCGAACACCGCGTAGGGAGCGCTCGCGGCCGCCTTCTCGAGATCGGCGTCGTCGAAGATGATGTTGGCGCTCTTACCGCCCAGCTCGAGCGTCACACGCTTGACCTGCTCGGCGCACCCCTGCATGATGAGTCGGCCCACGGCGTTGGAACCAGTGAAGCAGACCTTTCGGATTGCCGGGTGCGTGACGAAGCGGTTGCCGACCATGGCGCCGTCACCGGTCACGACCTGGAACACGCCGTCGGGAATGCCCGCGTCGAGGGCGAGCTCACCGAGGCGTATCGCCGTGAGCGGCGTCAACATGGCCGGCTTCAAGACCACGGTGTTGCCCGCGGCGAGTGCCGGGGCGAGCCCCCAGCCAGCAATCGGCATCGGAAAGTTCCACGGCACGATGATGCCGACGACCCCAAGCGGCTCGTAGAACGTGAGGTCGACACCGCCCGCGACCGGGATCTGGCGACCGGAGTGACGCTCGGGCGCGCCCGAGTAATAGAGCAAGACGTCGCGCACGTTGCCGGCTTCCCATCTCGCGTTGGAGATGGTGTGCCCCGAGTTCGCCACTTCGAGCTGCGCGAGCTCCTCTATGTGCGCGTCGACGACGTCGGCGAACCGCCGCAGCAGCCGCGCGCGATCGGCGGGCGTGACCTTCTTCCACGACGGCGAAGCCGCAGACGCCCGCTCGATGGCCCGATTGGTCTCGTCGAGATCGTGGACGGTGACCGAGGCGATCTCCTCTTCCGTTGCGGGGTTGATGATGCCAAGCGTGGTGCTCATAGACGTTCAAATCCTCGGTAGCGTTCCCAGTCGGTGACGGCGGCGTCGAAGGTCGACACCTCTATGCGTGCCGCGTGCGTGTAGTGATCAACGACTTCCTCACCGAACGCCTGACGCGCCACGTCGCTGCTCGAAAGGAGTTCGGTCGCTTCTCGCAGCGTGGTGGGTACGCGCGCCGCGTCCGCGACGTAGGCGTTCCCTCCGAACGCGGGTGCGAGCGGCAGCGACTCGTCGACGCCGCGCAGCCCCGCGGCGACGAGTGCGGCGATAGCGAGGTAGGGATTGACGTCGCCCCCGGGGATGCGGCACTCCACGCGAATGGAGGACCCGTGGCCGACGACGCGAAAGGCGCAGGTGCGATTGTCGATGCCCCAGAGCATCGCGGTCGGCGCGAAGGAGCCCTCGACGAAGCGCTTGTAGCTGTTGATGTTGGGCGCGAGAAAGAGCGACAGCTCGCGCGCGTAGGCAACCTGTCCTGCGAGGAAGTGCTCAAAGACGTCAGAGAAGCCGTGCTCCCTGTCACCGGCAAAGACCGGCGCATTGTTCTTGTCGCGTAGCGAGAGGTGGATGTGGCAGGAGTTCCCCTCGCGCTCGTTGTACTTGGCCATGAAGGTGATGCTGCAGTCCTCTTGGGCCGCGATCTCCTTCGTGCCGAGCTTGAAGAGGCAGTGTTCGTCGCACTTGTCGACGAGCTCGGCGTACTTGAAGGCGATCTCGTGTTGGCCGAAGTTGCACTCGCCCTTTAGGGACTCGACGATCATGCCGGCGTCGCGCATCGAGCGGCGCACCCGGCCGAGCAGGGGCTCGACCCGCGACGTGCCAAGAAGCGAGTAGTCCACGTTGTATTGATTGGCGGGCGTGAGACCCCGGTATCCGCGGTCCCAGGCCTCTTCGTAGCTGTCCTCAAAGACGATGAACTCGAGCTCGGTGCCGGTCAGGCCCGTCCAGCCTCGGGCGCTGAGACGCGCCACCTGAGCCTGCAGCACCTGGCGCGGGGAGACGGCGACCGATTCGCCGTGGACGGTCTCGACGTCGGCGAAGATGATGGCCGTCTTCTCGTGCCACGGGACGAGACGAACTGTAGAAAAATCTGGGGTGAAGGCGAGGTCGCCGTAGCCGCGCTCCCACGACGTCAGCGCAAAGCCGCTCACCGTGTTCATGTCGACGTCGGAAGCGAGGAGGTAACTGCAGCCCTCGACGACGCCGTCGAGCAAGTCGTCCACGAAGAATCGTGCGTCGATGCGTTTGCCCTGAAGGCGACCCTGCATGTCGGTAATGGCGAGAATGATCGTGTCGATGTCACCACTGTCCACGCGCGCGAGCAACTCATCACGCGTCAATCGCCCTGGCGTTGAAGTACTCATGAGCCCCCTTGAACCTCAGTGTTGGCAATGGTAGTCCTGCCAATGGTGAGCTCCTCCAGGGACGCGATGTGCGCGCGGCACGTGACGGAGTACGTCTCGACACGAACGATTCGCGCCTCGCGGCGCGTTATGTGTGCGGCTCTGCCGAACGATCTCGAAACGAGATTGGAGAATCTCCGCGACGATGACCGATCGTTCTCGCGCTGTTGCGGAGAGATGGCGCGCTCACGCCGCGACCGTAAAATTTTTTCAGAGATTTTTTAATTTTCATTTGCTTATGCCACGGGCGAGCCCTATGCTCGCTCGAACTGCGGTGACGTTGGAGGGCAGCCGCATACATGATCAGCTGAGCGCTAAGTCGTTCTCGGTACCAACCTCTGCCGAGAGACTTCAGTAGGAGTGCTGGGCGCGGGCGTTCAACTTGTCGATGTCTCACGTCGCCGCGCCGACAGCTCCTCGCGCTCATCTTGTCGAGCGATGAAGCGTGTGTAGCGACCGATATGAGTTCGCGCGTCGTTCGAGTCGATCACGAAAGACGCAGAGCGGCAGACGACGGTTCTCTCCTATGACATTTGAGTCGGTGTGGCGCTCGACGAGCCAGGTGCGAACGTTACCTGGTGGTAACGATCCGACCAACTAGTGGAGGTAACCAATCTCGTAGACTTATCCAAAGAAACGAAGGGAATCTCGTGCGGCGCACGCGCATCGTTGCCACTATCGGACCGGCTTCAGACTCTGACGAGAAGCTCAAAGAGCTCGTTACCGCGGGGGTCGACGTCATCCGCCTCTCCTTCGCCCACGGTGATATCCCTTCGGGGATCGAACGGCTGCGCCGAGTGCGCGCCGTTGCGCCGGATCTCGCCATCATGGTGGACATACCGGGCCCGAAGATCAGGGCCGGATCGTTCGGCTCGATGCCGGTCCCTCTTGGTGTCGGTGGGGAGACCGAGCTCGTCGAAGGCTTTGGGCTTGCCTCAACTGCCGAGCTCATCGCCGTAGAACGAATCGACGTCCTCGAACAGTTAAGGGTCGACGATCGAGTTCACATTGGCGATGGTGGCGTCTCGCTCGTCATCACTGGCGTCGGTTCGACGACCTCGGCTCGCGTCACCTCCGGTGGTGCGGTCATGGGTAAGCCCGGCCTCTCGCTTCCCTCGTCGATCATGAACGATCGTCTCCCGACCGACGACGATCGCGCGCGGCTCGAAGCACTGCACGACGAGGACTTCGACATCCTTGCGGTCTCCTTCGTTCGATCCGGCTTTGATATGGAATCGGTGCGCGCCGTGCTCTCGCGCCCTGACGTCATGTTGATGGCGAAGATCGAGACGAGCGAGGGCATCGAGAACCTCAACGAGATCATCGAACACGCCGACTCTCTCATGGTCGCGCGCGGCGACCTCGGCGTGCGACTTCCCATCGAGGAAGTGCCGCACCTCCAAAAGGAGATTGTGCGTCTCGGTATTCGCTACGCGCGACCGGTGGTGGTCGCGACACAGATGCTCGAGTCGATGACCCACGCTCAGGTGCCCACGCGGGCTGAGGTGACCGACGTGGCGAACGCGGTGCTCGACGGTGCGAGTGCGGTGATGCTGAGCGGCGAGACCGCCATTGGCGACGATCCCGTCGGGACCGTGATCACCATGGATCGCATCGTCCGGCGAGCGGAGGCGGGATTCCCCTATGCGGAATGGGGCGCGGGGCTCGGCATTCAAAACCTCGTCGCCTCGTCCACACAGGCACAACGCGTGACGGGCGCTATCACGGGCGCCGCGTGGCGCGCAGCGATGGACGAGAGCGCGGTCGCGATCGTCGCGTGCACGCGTTCGGGGCTCACGGCGCGGGCCATCTCGCGTTTTCGTCCCCCGATGCCGATCGTCGCCATCACGCCCAACACCTCGACCGCTCGTCAGCTGCGCAGCTCCTGGGGCATTCAAGAGACGTACGTGACTCCGATCAGCGATATTGACGGACTGTGCGACTACGCGGTCGCTCAACTGAAGCAGAGCGGTTTCGCGAAGTCGGGCGACCCCATCGTCGTCATGGCCGGCTCGTCGTCGAACGGCGCCGCCGTGACCGACACCGTCCGCATGATCATCGTCCCGTAGTTTCTTACCGGTCTGTCGCCGTCGCATCCTTGTGATCCACGGCCTTCGTATATATCCTGATTGGACGTCTGTGGGCCGACGCGCCTGATGAAGCGATGTCGCGAGCGGGCCGGGAACCGCTGGGGTTAAATGGGGATGACCAGAGGAGGCTTCATGAGCGGTGTGCGGGTACTCGTGGGAACACGAAAGGGCGCCTTTATCCTGAGCGCCGATGGCAAGCGCGACAAGTGGGACATCAAAGGGCCCTTCCTCGAGGGGTGGGAGATCTATCACCTGAAGGGTTCACCGGTGAATCCGGATCGAATCTTTATGTCCCAGTCGACGGGCTGGTTCGGTCAGATCATCCAGCGTTCAGACGATGGTGGCGAGACGTGGACGCCCGTCGGCAATCAGTTCGTCTACGACGGGGTGCCCGGTACGCACCAGTGGTACGACGGGACACCGCACCCCTGGGAGTTTGCGCGGGTCTGGCATCTCGAGCCCTCGCTGAGCGATCCCGACACGGTGCTCGCGGGCGTCGAAGACGCCGCGCTCTTCAAGTCGACCGACGGTGGGAAGAGTTGGGCCGAACTCTCTGGGCTGCGCCAGCACGACACCGGCCACGCGTGGCAGCCCGGCGCGGGTGGGATGTGCCTGCACACCATCATCGAAAGCCCGGCCGACCCCAATCGAATCTTTGTCGCCATCTCCGCAGCGGGCGCCTTTCGCACTGATGACGGCGGCGAGCACTGGCGACCCATCAACTTCGGCCTTCATTCGGAGGGTATCCCCGACGAAGACGCCCAGGTCGGCCACTGTGTGCACCGCATCGCCCTGCACCCGTCCCGTCCCGACGTGTTATTCATGCAAAAGCATTGGGACGTGATGCGCAGCGACAACGCCGGTGACTCCTGGTACGAGATAAGCGGAAATCTTCCAACAGACTTCGGTTTTGTCATCGACGTCCACGCCCACGAGCCCGAGACCGTCTACGTGGTGCCGATCACGAGCGACTCCGTGCACTTCCCACCCGACGGAAAGCTGCGCGTCTACCGCAGTACCACGGGAGGCAACGAGTGGGAGGCGCTGTCGAAGGGACTCCCACAGAAGAACTGCTACGTCGACGTGCTGCGCGACTCGATGGCCGTCGACAGCCTCGATTCGTGCGGCATCTACTTCGGAACGACCGGCGGCCAGGTCTACGCGTCGGCCGACGCCGGGGACAGTTGGAAGGCGATCGTGCACGATCTCCCGGCCGTCCTCTCGGTGGAAGTACAAACGTTGGCATGATCCGCGTCGTCCTCCCGGTGCATCTTCGGACGTTGGCCCACGTCAACAAGGAGATCCAAGTGGAGGTCGTCGGTGTCGCGACGCAACGTTCGGTCTTGGACGCGGTGGAAGCGAGCTACCCCGTGCTCCTGGGCACGATCCGCGACGTTCAAACGCACGAGCGCCGAAAGTTCGTCCGCTTCTTTGCGTGCGAGGACGATCTCTCGCACGATTCGCCCGACGCGCCGCTGCCCGACGAGGTCGTGAGTGGCAAGGAGCCCTTCTTCATCATCGGCGCGATGGCAGGGGGATGATCTCGTGTCAACGCAAGCTGTCTCCTCTCGAGTAGTGCTCCGTCGATCGTTGGCGATGCTCTGCACGATCGCGCTGAGCGCCGTGCCGTACGGTGTCGCGCACGCTGCGAGTCTGGCTCGGGGAACGAACGCTGTCGCCAAGATCTGCAACGTTGCGTCAGACTGTCCCACGATCGTTGCGGTAGCTCGATCAACGACAACTGAACACGACATCTCAGAATTTCTCAACGCCCTGTGGCAGGAGAACTTCAAAGGCGGTCCAAACGGTCCCTACCAGCTGCAGCGCTGCGAGAGCCCGGGACCTGCGCCATTTCACGTGGAGTGCGTGCTCTTCTCGACGGGTACGCCCCAAGACCTCGCGGCCCTTCGCGACGTCTTTGTGAGTTCGCGGCTCTTTACGAGTGTCAATTGGTCCGCTTAGGAAGACGATGACCTCCACCGTCGCGGCCCTTCGGTGCCCCCGACAGGAGTCGAACCTGCGCACATGGCTTCGGAGGCCAATGCTCTATCCGCTGAGCTACGGGGGCTCGCAGGGTTTTTGGCCCACGAGTAGTGAGTTTATCTCGCACCATGAAAGTTCGAGAAACTCGAAAACGCCTCACACGACGTCGGGTCAGAGTAGGACAATGCCACCCGGTTCGCACCCCCCAGCAGCCATGTTGCAGCGCGTACCAATTTGCGTTCCGCCGCCGGTCGCCAGCTCGGTGTTCGGCTGAGCCGTACGGTGCAGAAACATCAGTTCGATGCGCGGCCAACATTTTGAAGAATTCCCGAATGACGGTTAGATAGTCGTGTATTCTCCTTCCAAGTTGCGCGGGGGTGGCTTATCGCAGCGGGTCCCACGGGACCAAAAAAGGGGGGGCCGGATGAGCGATAATTCTGGAACGCTGTCGGCGGACGAGAAGCGGCTCGCCGCTCTCGGCTACAAGCAGGAGCTCAACCGCGGTTGGAGCGGGTTCTCCAACTTCGCGATCTCGCTGACGATCATCTGCATTCTCAGCGGCTGCTTCACGACCTATGGACAGGCGTGGAACGACGGCGGCCCGATCGCAGCCTCGATCGGCTGGCCGGTGATCAGCATCCTGGTCCTGCTCGTCGGGCTTTCGATGGCCGAGCTCGCGTCGAAGTATCCGACGGCGGGCGGCATCTACTACTGGGCGTACAGCCTTGGCGGCGTCCGCTGGGCATGGTTCACGGGTTGGTTCAACCTGCTCGGTCTCATCGCCATCACTGCAGCCGTCGACTACGGTTGCGCGTCGTTCCTCAACTCGGTGCTCGCACTGTACGGGCTCCACTTCATCATCAACTTCACGACGACGAACCCCTCGACGATTCTGCACAACACGTTCATCCTGTTCTTCCTCATCCTCGCCCTCCACAGCCTGATCAACGTCTTCTCCTCGCATCTGGTGTCGCTGCTGAACCGGATCTCCGCGTGGTGGATGCTCGCGGGGGTGATCGTGATCGTGGGCGTGCTGGCGTTCGGACCCTCAACGCACCAGAGCTTCTCCTGGGTCTTCTCACATCGGATCAACAACAGCGGGTTCTCAGGCCACTTCTACTGGTTCATGATCCTGCCGCTCGGCTTCCTGCTCACCATGTACACGTTCACCGGCTACGACGCGTCGGCACACTTGTCAGAGGAGACTCACGACGCCGAGCGCGCCGCTCCGCGCGGGCTGTGGACGTCGATCGCCTACTCGGCGGTCGGCGGGTGGGCCGTGCTGCTGGCGATCACGTTCGCGGCAACCCACATCGCCGCGATCAACAAGGGCGGCGGTGGCGCGGTTCCGATCATCGAAACGGCGCTCAGTTCCGGCCTCGCCAAACTCGTCCTCGACATCTCCACTGTCGGTCAGCTGTTCTGCGGGATGGGCTGCGTTGCGGCTGCCTCGCGCATGGTGTTCGCGTTCTCGCGCGACGGCGCCGTGCCGGGCCACTCCCTGTGGCGGCGACTGAACAAGCACCGTACGCCGACGTGGGCAGTGTTCTTTGTGGTCGTCCTCTCCCTCATCATCACGATCCCGGCGCTGTTCGGTAATAAGGCCGGACTCCCGGTGGCGTTCTTTGCGGTCACCTCGATCACGACGATCGGGCTCTACATCGCCTACATCCTGCCCGTCTTTCTCCGCTTACGGATGGGGAAGAAGTTCGAGCCGGGCGTGTGGAACCTCGGCAAGCACTACCGATGGATCAATACCATCGCAATTGCCTGGGTCGTGATTTGCGTGGTCATCTTCTGCCTGCCGACGTCGCCCGAGGCAGTTCCATGGCGCAGTGGCTTCAGCTGGAGTGACTTCAACTACGCGCCACTCGTCACCATCGCTCTGGCGCTCGGGGTCTGGATCGCCTGGGCGGCCGGCGCCAAGCACACATTCAAGGGCCCGGTGAGGACGCTCGACGATCCCGACGTCGGCACGCCGGACGATGCGGCACTCATGCCAACGGATTGAGGTCCGTAGCGATCCGAGAATATTGAGGGGCCTCGAAGGTAGGGCCTGAATCGAAAATTGATTGCCGCATCGAACGGCATCTCTTGGGAGATCTCGTCAACTCGTAGTGTTCTTCTATGGTGCGTCCTGGAAGTTGCGTCAGACCAGTGGGTGCAAGTCCCATTCGGGTAAGTGCCGGAACGCCCGGTAGCAGGTCCCGGTTTGTCATCGAGAGGTGGCGGGCTGAGCGGGATGTCAAAAGCCTCTTCGGAGGGAGCAAGTGTGTGGGCCGTAGTGTCACTCGACACGAGTCCTGCAGCCTCGTCAAATACACAATGGGGAAGCCGAGCCGCTCATATCACGGCGAAGGCAACATTCGACCTACTCGCGTTCCGGAGATGCCCTTGGTCGAGTTCTTCCGGGGTATGGGGAGCGGCACGCACGCACGGTCTGACGCGAAACAGGAGAGACCCGTCTGTGCAGCCTTGTCAGCAAAGACCGATCGCATAAGCCAGTGGTGAAAGCGAGCGGAGCACAGCGGGAGTCCGACGGGGTCGTAGTACTCGCGATGGCTGGGAGAAACCCAGCGGGAGGGAAGGACCCCGACTTCGGTCACGCTGGGAACAGAGGAACGAGTGAGGGCATGGCGGGGACCGCCCCGTCCAACTCCCCCTTGGGATTACCATCCCCGGAGAAAGTTCGACGCCTCCAGAACCGGCTATGGGCTGCAGCCAAGCAGTCAAAGGATCGGCGATTCCACGCCCTGTTTGACCGCATCTATAGGAGTGACGTCCTGTGGGAGGCGTGGCGTCGAGTGCGAGCCAATCGTGGCGCCGCGGGGGTCGATGCAGTGACCCTTGCGGTGGTGGAGGACTATGGAGTCGAGCGCATGCTCAGCGAACTCCAGAGTGACCTCCGTGCAGGCATCTATCGCTCGGCGCCCGTGCGCCGAGTGGAGATTCCCAAGCCCGATGGTCGGCTTCGACCACTGGGCATTCCGACTATCCGTGACCGGGTGGCCCAACAGGCGGCGAAGCTCATTCTCGAACCGTTGTTCGAGGCAGACTTCCTCGCCTGCTCGTTCGGGTTTCGACCCAAGCGTTCGGCCACCGACGCCATGGAAGCGATTCGTGTCGCGTTCCCCAAAGGCCAGCAGTTTGTCTTTGAAGCCGACATCACGAACTTCTTTGGCGAGATCGACCACGAGCGTTTACTCACTCTGGTTGAAGCACGTGTCTCGGATCGTCGGGTGGTGAAGTTGCTGCGTCAGTGGTTGCGCGCAGGAGTGTTGAGCGAGGGGGTGGTGTCCGAGACGATCACGGGCACGCCGCAAGGCGGCGTCATCTCGCCGCTGCTCGCCAACATCTACCTGCACGCCTTTGACCGGGCGTGGGCCGAACGTGGCACTGGTGAACTCGTGCGCTATGCGGACGACTTTGTCGTGCTGTGTTCGACTCGCTCTCAGGCCGAAGAAGCCCAGCGACGCGCAGTAGCCGTCCTCGGTGAACTTGGTCTCTCCCTCCACCCGCAGAAGACCCGCGTGGTCGATCTGCGTGAAGGCAGAGAGGGCTTTGACTTCCTCGGGTGTCACTTCCGAGCGCGCATGTCGGGTCGGTTGTGGGAACAAGAGCGGGTTATCCGCTATTACCTGCACCGCTGGCCTTCGCAACGTTCGATGAAGCGAGCTCGAGCAAGGATTAAGGCGCTCACCGGTCGAAGTCAGGTCGGACAGCAGTTGGCCGACGTCATTGGACGTCTGAACCTGTTCCTTCGGGGATGGGGCAACTACTTTCGCACCGGCAACGCCGGCAACAAGTTCAACACCCTGGATCGCTACGTAGAGTGGCGACTGAAGCGTCTTCTTCGCAAGCAGCGCGGTCGCAACCTGCGTGCGCGCCAGGCATATCCGTGGACGCGCACCTGGTTCCACGACCGGGGCCTCTATCACGTCGGTGGCACTATCCGTTATCCAAAGGCAGCGTAACTATGTCCAGAGAACCGTCGGTAAGCCGTGTGCGGGAAAACCGCATGCACGGATTGAAAGGGGGATGGGGAAACGGGTTCGATCTCGGACACCGCGCCCCTGACTACCAATGAGTAGTGCGCCCATCCTCCGATCGCTCTTTCCAGACACGGCGGTGTTGCGCGACGACGGCGTGTCGGTCGGTGGTGTCGATCTGCGAGCGTTGGCCACCCGCTACGGGACGCCGCTCTTCGTGTACGACGAAGCGACGCTGCGCGCCCGCTGCCTCGAAGCCGTGAGTGTCTTTGACGATGGCGTCGCCTTCGCCTCGAAGTCCTTCCTGTGTGGCGCCATGGCTCGCCTCGCGTTTGAAGAGGGACTCTGCATCGACGTGGCGACGGGCGGCGAGCTCGACATCACCCTGCGCGCCGGCGTGCCCGCGAACCGCATCATCATGCACGGCAACAACAAGTCCGCGAGTGAGATCGACTACGCGATCGCCGTTGGTGTCCACCGGTTCGTCGTCGATAGCTTCAGCGAGATCGCAAGACTCCGTGACGTGGTCACGGCCGACCATCCGCTGAACGCGCTGGTTCGTGTCACCCCGGGGGTCGAAGCGCACACCCACGAATACGTGCGCACCGGTCAAGAGGACACCAAGTTTGGCTTCTCGGTCGCGACGGGCGACGCCAGAGCCGCGATCAACGACTTACGTGATATCCCCGGACTGACGCTTCACGGCGTGCACGCGCACATTGGATCTCAGATATTCGAAGTCGAGGGCTTTCGCGAGTCAATGTCCATCCTCACCGAGTTCACGGCGTCAGATGACTTCGACGAGCTCTGCATCGGCGGAGGGCTCGGTGTGCCCTATGTGGAAGGCGAGACCGCTCCTTCGATCAAGGAGTGGGCGGATTCCATCCGCGAGGCAGCGGCCGACAGTGGCCTTCGTCCCGACGTTCGGATCCTCGCCGAACCGGGCCGGGCGATCGTCGCTCAGGCGGGCATCACGCTCTACACCGTCGGGGTCGTGAAGCCCGTCACCCAACGCACCTATATGGCCGTCGATGGAGGCATGAGCGACAACCCCCGACCCGTTCTCTACGGGTCGGGATACGAGGCCTTCGACGTTGACTTGCCGCTCGCCGCGCGACCTCAGACGGTGCGCCTCGTGGGCAAGCACTGCGAGAGCGGTGATGTGCTGCTCGACGAGGCGTACCTGCCCGAAGCGACCGGCGTGGGCAGTCTCATCGCGACACCCGTCACCGGGGCGTACGGCTACTCGATGGCATCTAACTACAACCGCGTGCCGCGTCCTGCGGTCGTCTTTGTTCGCGACGGCGTGGCGCGCGAAGTGCTGCGACGCGAGACCTTCGACGACCTCGCGCGCCTGGAAGTAGAAATCTAAACCTCGCCAGGCGTGAGTTAGCCTTGTTTGATGGATAATCCGGCGGTACGGGTCGGCGTCATCGGCGGGGGCTTCGTCGGCACCGCGCTCGTGGCGCTCCTCAGCGATCCGTCACGCGCCGAGGCGCTGGTCGACGGTGCGACGGCGCCGCTCGAGCTGGTGGGCGTTGCCGTGCGTGACGCGGGAAAGACTCGTTCGGGCATCGACCCGTCGCTGGTTACTACCGACGTCGACGCACTGATCGCGAGTGATCTCGACATACTCGTCGAGGTTGCGGGCGGCGTGGAGCCGGCGCGCAGCTACGTCGAGGCTGCGCTCAAGCGCGGTATCTCGGTCGTGACCGCGAATAAGGCCCTCATCGCCGAGAGCGGCACGCAACTGGCCCAGCTCGCCCACGAGCACGACGCCGATCTCTTTTACGAAGCGGCGGTGGCGGGCGCTATCCCCATCCTGCGCGCCCTGCGCACCTCGCTCGCCGGCGAGCGCATCACTCGAGTCATGGGCATTGTGAACGGCACCACGAACTACATCCTCACGAAGATGACGAGCGAGGGCAGCGACTACGAGAGTGCGCTCATCGAGGCCCAGACGCTCGGCTACGCGGAGGCCGACCCGACCGCCGACGTCGAGGGTTTCGACGCCGCCGCCAAGGTACAGATACTCTCGACACTCTCGTTTGGGACCCGTCTTGGCGGCGAAGAGATCGCCCGCGAGGGCATCACGGGAATACGCATCGTTGATGTCGAGTATGCCAAGCGCGCGGGTTACGTGATCAAGCTGCTCGGGGTCGCCGAGCGCGTGGGCGAGGCGGGCATCTCGCGGCGCGTTCATCCGGCCATGATTCCCGCTCGCCACCCGCTCGCCTCCGTCAACGGCGCGATGAACGCTGTCTTCGTCGAGGGCGTGAAGAGCGGACCTTTGATGTGGCTTGGTCAAGGTGCCGGGGGAGAGCCGACGGCGACGGCGGTCCTCGGTGACGTGCTCGACGCCGCGCGCAATCGCGCGAGTGGTCGCCACGACGTGCCCTTCAGTGGCGACCGGTCGCTGCACTACGTGCCCGCGGGAGAGTTGGAAAGCGCGTTTTACCTGAGCGTCGATGTGCTCGACCGTCCGGGCGTGCTCGCCGAAGTGGCGAGCGTCTTCGGACGCCATGATGTGTCGATCCAATCGATGGACCAGACGGGCTTCGGGAGTGAAGCGCGTCTCGCCTTCTTGACGCACCGCGCGCTCAGCGCCAACGTCGAAGCGACCGTGCGCGAGCTCACCGAGCTGGCATCGGTCGATGCCGTTGGTGCATGCATCCGGGTGATCGACGAGGTGAACTCGTGATCGGCTGGCGCGGACTGCTCGTCGAATACGCGGACTGGCTCGACCTCACTGGCGTCGATGACGTCGTCACGCTGCAAGAGGGAAATACGCCACTGCTCCACGCCGACGCCCTGTCCGAGCGGCTGGAAGCGAATGTCTGGCTGAAGTTTGAGGGGCTCAACCCTTCCGGTTCGTTCAAAGATCGCGGCATGACGATGGCGATCACGAAAGCAAAGGCCCTGGGCGCCAAGACCGTCATCTGCGGTTCGACGGGTAACACCTCGGCGTCTGCGGCGGCCTATGCGGCGAAGGCCGGTATGGAGTGCGTGGTGCTCGTGCCCGAAGGCAAGATCGCTCTTGGCAAGCTGGCCCAGGCCATCGTCTACGGCGCCAAGGTCCTGGAGATCCGTGGCAACTTTGACCAGGCGCTCAACCTCGCGCGCGAACTGACCCAGCACCTGCCGATCACCATCGTGAACTCGATCAACCCCGACCGCATCGAGGGACAAAAGACCGGCGCCTTTGAGATCGTGGACGTCCTTGGTGACGCTCCCGACATCCTCTCGATCCCGGTTGGCAACGCGGGCAACATCACCGCCTACTGGCGAGGGTTCACGGAGTATCACTTCGCCAAACGCAGCGCGACCCTTCCAAAGATGTGGGGATTCCAAGCGGCGGGCGCCGCACCGATCGTGCTCGGTCACCCGGTCAGTCACCCCGAAACGATCGCGACGGCGATACGAATCGGCAATCCGGCGAGCTGGGTCCCCGCGCTCGAGGTCATCCACGAGTCACTCGGCGACATTCGCGCCGTGACCGACGAAGAGATTCTCGACGCGTACCACTTCGTGGCTCGACACGAGTCGATCTTCTGCGAGCCGGCCTCGGCGGCGTCGGTCGCCGGTCTCTTGAAGTTCGGGGTACCGCAGGGATCCACGGTTGTCTGCGTGCTGACAGGCAACGGACTGAAGGACCCGGACACGGCGGTAGGCTCAAGCGCGCCGCCGGACGTCGTCGACGCAACCCTTGGCGCGTTGCTCGACAAGCTCGGCTGAGCGTTTACATTGGGCTGAACTACCGCTATAATAGATTTTGTCGTCCGTTCGGTTCTGCTGGGCGTAAGGAATTTCTTCCGAGACGACATTTCCCCGAATTTCTTCTCCGCCCTTTCACATCATCGTGGGCGGCGAGAAAGGATCATGCATGGCTATCAAGCCTTCCCCAGACCGTTCGGATCTCGAGTCGAAAACTCGCGAAGATCTCCAGACGATCGCCAAGCTAAAGGGCGTTGAAACCCCCGCCCGTGCCACCAAAGCCGCGCTCATCGAAGCGATCATGGGCGACGCTCCCATCTCCGCGTCGCCGTCGGCTTCGCGGGCCGTGCGCTCGCGGCGCACTGTTGCGACCCCCGAAGATGACTTCGAGGAGCTCCTCAGTGAGTTCGCACCCGAGCCCACGACCGCTACCGCACCCGCACCCGCACCGGTCGCGGAGTCAAATGGGGCCGAAGTCGCCCCCAGTGAGCGTCCCGTTGCTCGCCAGTTCACCCAGACGCGCCCCGAGCGCCAGCCTCGCGAGTTCAGTGGCGAGTCCAACAACCGCAGCCGTCGCAATCGTCGCAACCGCAACGGACGTGAACGCTTCAGCGGCGAAGCGATGCCCAACGCCGACCAGCCCTACGCGGGCGAGCTCGTCGAAGTCGAAGGTCTTCTCGACCTGCGCGACGACGGATACGGCTTCTTGCGCACGAAGGGCTATCACTCGTCACCGAACGACGTCTACGTGTCGATCAACCAGGTGCGTCGCTACCACCTGCGAAAGGGTGACACCATCGTCGGCGGCTTTCGCCCGGCCGCGTCGAACGAGAAGTACCCGGCGCTGCTGCGTGTGGACAGCGTGGCGGGGATCGACCCCGAGGTCGCGCGCCTGCGTCCGCGTTTCGAGGACCTGACGCCGCTCTTTCCCGACGAGAAGCTCAACCTTGAGACGAACGAGGGCAAGCTCGACCTCACCCCGCGCATCGTCGATCTGCTCGCGCCGATCGGCAAGGGCCAGCGCGGACTCATCGTCTCGCCCCCGAAGGCCGGCAAGACGACCATCATGAAGCAGATAGCCCAGTCGATCGAGACGAACAACCCCGAAGTGCACCTCATGGTGCTGCTCGTTGACGAGCGTCCTGAAGAGGTCACCGACATCCGTCGCAGCGTTCGCGGCGAAGTCATCTCCTCGACCTTCGACCGTCCCGCCGAAGAACACACGCACGTCGCGGAGCTCTGCATCGAGCGCGCGAAGCGACTCGTCGAGCAGGGTCGCGACGTCGTGATCATCCTCGACGGCATCACCCGCCTCGCGCGTGCCTACAACCTGGCCGCTCCCGCGACCGGGCGCATCATGTCCGGTGGTGTCGATTCGGGTGCCCTCTATCCACCGAAGAAGTTCTTCGGCGCGGCGCGCAACATCGAAGAAGGTGGTTCGCTGACCATCCTCGCGAGCGCCCTCGTCGAGACGGGCTCCAAGATGGACGAGGTCATCTTCGAAGAGTTCAAGGGCACTGGCAACATGGAGCTGCGCCTCGACCGCCGCCTCGCCGAGCGCCGGCTCTACCCGGCGATCGACGTAAACGCTTCGTCGACCCGCCACGAAGAGCTCCTCTTCAGCCGCGACGCACTGGCCCAGGTCTGGAAGCTGCGCCGCGTCTTGAACGGACTGTCGGCCGAAGGCCGCGACGCCGCCGGCCTCGAGCTCTTGATCGACAAGCTGAAGACCACCAAGTCCAACGACGAGTTCCTGGGTGAGATCGCCCGGGGCCCGGCACCGACCAGCTGATTCCCCGCTAAACTCTCTCTTCGCACTAAGGAGCGCAATGAAGCCAGATATCCACCCCACCTACGGTGAAGCGACCGTGACCTGCTCGTGCGGCAACACCTTTACCACCGAGTCGACCAAGTCGACCCTGCGCGTTGAACTGTGCAACGAGTGCCACCCCTTCTTCACCGGCAAGCAGAAGCTCGTCGACACCGGTGGCCGCGTCGAGCGCTTCCAGCGCCGCTACGCGCAAAAGACGAAGGCGCGCGCACCGAAGGCTTAGGTCCTCGGGCGCCCCGCCAGTTTCGTGCGCTCTCTCGACGAGACGCTGGACGTTCTTCAGACGGAACTTCGCACCGTCGAAGCCCAGCTGTCAGAACCCGATGTTGCAAGCGACCTGACTCGCCTGCGGGATCTGTCGCGCCGCCACAAGGAGTTGAACGAGATCAACGTCGCCTGGCTGGAGCTCAAAGCTGCCCAGGACGACCTCGCCACCGCTCGCGAGATGTTCAACGACACCGAGGGCTCTGACCGCGAGGCGTGGCGCGAGGAAGTGAATACCGCTGAAGAGAGAATCGCTGATCTCGAGGCGAGTCTTGAGACGCTGCTCCTCCCGCACGACCCCAACGAGGGTCGCAACGTGATCTTGGAGATCCGTGGCGCAGAGGGCGGAGAAGAGGCGAACCTCTTTGCCGCCGACCTCGCCGAGATGTATCGGCGCTATGCGGCGCTGCGCGGGTGGAAGCTCGAAGTCATCGAAGAGCGCGAGTCCGAGCAAGGCGGCCTCGACGAAGCTACGTACTTGATCAAGGGCGACGACGCGTGGTCGCGGCTCGAATTCGAAGCGGGCGTGCACCGCGTCCAGCGCGTGCCCGTCACCGAGGCAAAGGGGCGCGTGCACACCTCGTCGGCCACGGTCTCCGTGCTTCCCGAGGCAGAAGAGGTCGACGTCGACATCAACCCCAACGATCTGAAGATCGACGTCTACCGCTCGTCAGGCCCTGGCGGCCAAAGCGTGAACACGACCGACTCGGCCGTTCGCATCACCCATCTGCCGACCGGCATCGTCGTGTCCATGCAGGACGAGAAGAGCCAGATTCAAAACCGGGCCAAGGCGCTGATCGTCCTGCGCTCGCGACTGTTGAAGGCGGCCCAGGACGCCCAGGCGAACGAGCTCGGCGATCTCAAGCGCTCCCAGCTCGGCAGCGGCGGGCGCAGCGAGAAGATTCGCACCTACAACTTCAAGGAAAACCGCGTGACCGACCATCGGATCAACTTGACGAACTACTCCCTGGACGCGGTGTTGGCGGGCGACCTCGATCCCTATGTCGACGCGCTGCTCGCGGACAAGCGCGCTCGCCAGCTGGCCGAGAGTGACGGACGTTAACGACGAGTTCGTCGCCGAACTCGTCGCCATGGGCGTCGAGCGCCGTGAGGCACGCTGGCTCGTTGAAGAGTTCGTGCCCGGTGGCGACGCGGACGCTGCGGCTGCTCTTCACGAGGCGGCCGAGCGACGACTCCGCGGTGAGCCCCTTCAGTACGTCATCGGGCACTGGCCCTTTCGCTCGCTCGATCTTGACGTCGATGAGCGCGTGCTCATACCTCGTCCCGAAACCGAAGAGCTCGTCGACATTGCCCTCAAGGAGCTGGCGGCGACGCCAGTGGTCGCACCAACGATCGTCGATCTCGGCACCGGGTCGGGAGCCATTGGCTTGTCGCTGCTGTTCGAGCTCGCCCAACGAGGGATCAGCGCGACACTGATCGCGATTGACGAGTCCGCTGACGCGCTCGACGTGGCGCGGCGAAACGCGGTCAAGCACCGTCTCTACGCCGCGTCGTTCGTCCAGTCCTCGTGGTTCATGTCGCTCGACGACTCCTTGCGGGGTCACGTGGACCTCATCGTCGCCAATCCCCCCTACGTGGCTGCGGTCGAGTTCGCCACCCTCGACCCCGTTCTTCGCCACGAGCCCTACGGCGCGCTCGTGGCTGACGACGCCCGTGGCGTTCCTGGCTTCGCGGACCTCGAGACGATCATCAGCGAAGCGCCGGGGTGGCTTGGCGCACACGGCGTGCTCGTCTGCGAACACTCGAACATCCATCGCGACGCGGCGCTGGGGCTCGCCCAGTCCGTGGGCTTTCGCGAGGTCGACGATCACTGCGACATATCGGGTCTGCCCCGTGTGCTGGTCGCCCGGCGATGACCACCGTCGTCGACGCCGAAGAGGCGGTCAGTCGTCTGCGTCAGGGATTGGTCGTCGCCGTACCGACCGACACCGTGTACGGACTTGCCGCCTCGCTCGACCATCCCGACGCGATCGCCGCGCTCTTTCGCCTGAAGCGCCGACCGACCAGCGCGGCGTTGCCGGTGCTGGTCAGCTCGCGGGACGCGATCGAGGCGCTCGGCGTCGCGTGGCCGACGAACGCGCACCAGCTGAGCGACGCATTCTGGCCCGGAGCGCTGACCATCGTCGTTCCCGCCCACACCGAGCTCGCATCCAGCGTTGGTGGCGCCGGATCTATCGGTTTTCGGATCCCCGACGACGAGCTGCTGCTCGGCGTGCTCGATCAGTGCGGCGCGCTCGCCGTGTCGAGCGCGAACGAACACGGTGAGCCGCCGTGTCATAACGCCCAGGAGGTTCTCGGCGTACTCGGGTCGAACGAGCTTCTCAGTGGCGTGCTGGACGGGGGAGAGCGTCGCGGAGAGGTGTCGACTGTCGTCGAGATTGTGGGTGACTCGCGGCGAATCCTTCGCAGCGGACCGATCAGCGGCGAAGAGATCGAGCGACTGCTCGCCTAGGACTCCGTCGGCCGCTTCACCCAGCTGGCCGGACGCTTTTCGAAGAATGCGGTGATTCCCTCACGCGCCTGTTCGCTGCGAAAGAATGACTCGCTCAGTTCGGCCATCTGGTCAAAGGCGTCCGCTGCGTCGAGTCGCGGCACGGCGTACATCAGCGCCTTCGTCGCTGCGAGGGCAGCGGGTTCACCGGCGAGGAGGTCGGTAACGACGTCCTCTACCGTCCGATCGAAGATGTCACCGGGCACGCTGTAGGTGACGAGGCCGATGCGTGCCGCCTCCTGCGCCGAGAAGCGCTGACCGCGCAGCATCGCTTGCTGGGCGTCAGCGAGGCGCATCTTGGGCAGGCATACGACCGAGATGATGGCTGGCACGACGCCCAAGCGAACTTCGCTGAAGCCGAAGGTGGCAGTGTCGATGACGACCGAGATGTCAGTGACGGCGGCGAGTCCGACACCTCCGGCGACGCAGTGTCCGGCAACTCGTCCCACGAAGATCTTTTTCGAGTTCCGAACGCGAGTGAAGACGTCGCTCAGCTTCGAAGGTGCCGCTGCCGACGTGGAATCCGTCGGTCGCAGATTCGCGCCCGAGCAGAACACACTCCCGCGATTCGTGAGGACCACCACACGAACCTCGACGTCGAGGTCGGCCTCGTCAACGGCGGCGAGCAACTGCTCGAGCAGGTCCTTGCTCAGCGCGTTGCGTCGCGACTCGTCAGCGAGCGTGATGGTTGCCACGCCGCTCGTCACCGAGTACTCAACGAGGCTCACGAGGGGCTCCTCGCGGGCCCCGAGGTTGCGGCCCCTGCGAACGCCTGGGCTCGCAGCAGCCAGTGGGTACCGAGCTCGCCCGCAACAAGCGAGGTGTCGTCAAGGTTGCGCCGCTGAGTGACCACGAGGCAGAACTCTTCGGCGAGCCCACTGACCGTGTCGTCGGCCGAGTCGGGTCCCCAGGTCCACGACGCTCCGCTCGGACTCAAGAGATCGAGTCGTACTTCTCCTTCGGGCACGGGTTCGCCGCGCACTTGGTAGGACCACCGTCTCGTGTTGTAGCCGAGCTGCGCGACGTGGACGAGCCGATCCGTTGCTGGACGGAAGGCGCACAGCGCGTCGACGACGTCGGTGCCGTGCGCCCACGTCTCCATGAGGCGAGCGCTCAGAAACGACTTCGCTCCCATTGAGGGGCCGAACCACTCGACGCGCGCGTCGTCGGCGAGGTGCTCAGTTGCATCGTGGAGGGCGAGGCGCGCGTTGCGCCAGCGTCCGAGCAGCTCACGAGGAGGGAGCTGACGCAACGGAGCCAGCGTGAACCCGTCGATGTCGCTCGCGTGGGCGAAGAGGTCGGCGCGTTCGTTGCGAAACTGATCGGGTCGGCTCACGGCGTGCGCCGCGGCCTCGTCAAAATACGTGAGGTGGGCAATCTGATCCCTCACGTTCCAACCGGGGCTCGCCGTCTCGAGGAGCCACTGCTGCTCGTCGGCTTTCTCTACGACCTCGTCAAGCGCGCGCTGTTCCGCGCGGAGGTCATCGCGCAGACGTTCGACCGATGTCGTCATGGCGTGAGCAGCGACGTGGGCACCTCCACGTATCGACTGCGTAACCACTCGCTCAGACCCTTCGCCTGGGCGTCTTGGCGCGTTGAGGCGGCGACCCCCTCGTCCAGCAGTCCGCGGATGACGAAGTTGAGTGCGCGCAGCGCCGGGAGGCGGTGTCGATCGATCTCGAGCAGGGCAGTCTCGGGTAACAGATGACGGAGCTCCTCGACGCTCAGATAGCTGTCGAGCCACGCGAAGCCCTCGTCGCTCCGCGCGAAGACGCCCAGATTGGCGTCGCCGCCCTTATCACCTGAGCGTCCGCCACAGACGTCGCCGAGCGGTGCGAGGGTCGTCGATCCATCAGGCGCGTTCGCGCGCGAACCCTCGTTGACGACGACGTGGATCTCGCCGGTGGGCGCGACGGAGTCGATGACAGTTCGTTTGCCACCGAGCACCGTGATGTACTGGGGCACTAGGTTGCTCGCGACACGGGCGGGACGGTAGACACCGAAGGGTGCGCCGGGCGACGGCGGAGAGCCCGGAATGAAGAACCCCGGGATGGTCGCGAGCGCGAGCTCGACGAGGGCGTCGGCAACCGCACGGCCCACCTTTTGCTCGTCACGGTCCTTGAGGGTGAGACGCCACAGCGCGACGGCCTCCTCGTTGGTCATCGGATCGGCCCTGTCGGTGCGTACGAGCTTCGTCGTCACGCTGTCGTAGTCATCGGGCGAATAAGGAGAGGAGTACCAAAACGCCGCTTCGATGAGGCGCGCCTTCTCTTCGATATCGAGTCCAGTGAGAGCGACGACGAGGTCCTTTCGAAAGCCGCCGATCTCGTTCATCGCCACCTTGAGCGTCATGGGTGGGGCCTCGCCGCGCACGCCGCTGATGCGCACCCGATCCTTCGCGATCTCTTCGAGGACGATCGTGTCAAAGCGCGCGGTGACGTCGGGACCGTAGTACGAGGGGGAACCGATCTCGTAGAGGAGCTGGGACGTCACCGTGCCGATCGAGACCTCGCCGCCCGTGCCGTCGTGCTTGCCCACGACTGATGAACCGTCTTGGGCGACCTCGACCCACGGAAAGCCAATGTGCTCCATGCCGGGGACTTCACGGAAGAACGAGTAGTTTCCTCCGGTCACCTGCGCGCCGCACTCGATCACGTGGCCCGCCACCACGGCGCCCGCGAGCTTGTCAAAGTCGTCGCGTCGCCAGCTGTGGTGCCACGCCGCCGGGCCGCACACGAGTGCCGCGTCGGTCACGCGGCCGGTGATGACAATGTCGGCACCCATGGAGAGCGCTTCGGCGATCCCGAAGCAACCCAAGTAGGCGTTGGCGGTGATGAAGCTCGACACCTCGCTCATTGCCTCGTTCGAATCGAAGTCTGTCAGCTGGCCGGTCTCGCGCAGCTCCTCGAGTCGAGGGAGAAGATCGTCGCCGTTCACGTACGCGATGGTTGGCACGAGTCCGAGCGCGTTGGCGACCTGTGCGACGGCTTCGGCGCACGCGGCAGGATCGAGTCCTCCGGCGTTCGACACGACCTTGATGCCCCGGTCGAGACACGTGCCCATGACCTGTTCCATCTGCGTCACGAACGTGCGGGCGAACCCCGAGCCCGGGTGCCTCAGCTGCGTGCGCGCAAGGATCAGCATGGTGAGCTCAGCAAGCCAGTCACCGGTTAAGACGTCAATCGGGCCGCCGTCGACCATCTCCTTGGCAGCAGAGACGCGGTCGCCGTAGAACCCCGAACAGTTCGCGATTCGAAGTGGTTCGCTCACGATGTGTCCTCTTGGTCGTCGGGCTCAAGCGTCAGAAGCTGGCTGTCGCGCTCTACCTGCTGATCCTTTGTCACAAGGATGGCGCTCACGGTGCCCGAATAGGGCGCAGTGATGACGTGCTCCATCTTCATAGCCTCCATGACGACGAGGGTGTCGCCTGCAAGGACGTGCTGATCAACGCCAACGTGAACGTCGAGAATGACCCCCGGCATCGGGGCGCTGAGTCCGCCAGTCGCGACGGCGCTGCTCGACGCCTCAAAACGAGGGACGACCGCGAAATCGACCGTTCCTCGAAGGGCCTGCACATAGAGGTGGTCGCCCGCCTGCGTGATCCGCACGCGTCGGCGCAAGGCGGAGATCTCGACGTCGATGCCTCGACGGCTCCAGTCGTAGACGAGCGCGCGCCCGAGCGCTTCTATGTCGAAAGAGCCGTCGCGACGTGACGCGTATTGAACGTCGAGGTGGCGCTCGCCGTCTCTGAGGGCAACGTGCTGGCGCGGGAGGCGCGCGTTGCGCCACCCGCTCGGGACTTCCTTGAGCACCGGCGCCTCGAGTCGGCGCAGGCCCTGGAGCCAGAGGGCGCCCGCAGACGCCAGCCACGCTGCATCGCCGTCACTCAGCCGCATCACTCGCGCAGGCTCGACTCGCTCGATGAAGTCGGTCGTCGTGTCGCCCGCGAGGAAGCGCTCGTGACGCAGGGTTGCTGCGAGAAAGTCGCGATTGGTCGCCACCCCACCCAGGTGCATCGCTTCGAGGGCGAGGGCGAGCGAACGGGCCGCTTCGATGCGCGTGGGTGCGTGGGAGATGACCTTTGCCAGAAGTGGGTCGAACTCAACGGTGACGACAGAACCGCGTTCGACCCCGCTCTCCCAGCGCACCGCGGGCTGCGCGGGCATCTCAAAGGCTTCCAGCCGGCCCGTGGCGGGCAGGAAGCCGTGTTCGGGATCCTCGGCGCAGAGGCGGACCTCGATCGCGTGACCACTGAAGTGAATGTCACCTTGTGAGTAGCCGAGCTCTTCGCCCGCAGCGATGCGCAACTGCTCACGCACAAGATCGATGTCCGTGACGGCCTCGGTAACCGGATGCTCCACTTGGAGCCGAGTATTTACTTCGAGGAAGTAGAACTCACCCGTGGCGTCGTCGAGCAGGAACTCGACGGTTCCAGCTGACTCGTAGCCGATAGATCGAGCGATCTCGAGGGCCGCTGCCCCCATCGACTCGCGGAGCTCGTCGCCGACTGCGGTTGAGGGTGACTCTTCGATCAGTTTCTGGTGACGACGTTGGATAGAGCACTCGCGCTCGCCCAAGTGCACGAGGTGGCCGTGCTGGTCAGCGAGTATCTGAATCTCCACGTGGCGAGACGCCGCGACGTAGCGCTCGAGGAACACCCGATCGTCGTGGAAGCCGCTCATCGCTTCGCGTCGCGCGTAGCCCAGTGCGCCGTCGAGCTGGGTCTCGCTCTCGACGATGCGCATTCCTCGCCCTCCGCCACCTGCTGCGGCCTTGATGATGAGAGGAAAGCCGATCTTTCGGGCGTCTCGTGGATCCTCACTCGAGGGGAGCGTCGCTACGCCACAGCGGCGCGCCACCTTCTTTGCCTCCAGCTTGTCGCCCATGGCCGCGATGACTTCAGCGGGCGGCCCGATCCAGGTAAGCCCCTCGGCGACGATTGCCTGTGCGAAGTCAGCGTTTTCGGAGAGGAATCCGTACCCGGGGTGTATGGCGTCAGCGCCACTCAGCTTTGCCGCAGCAATGATCTCCTCAACGTCGAGGTAGCTCTTCACCACTACGGCGACATCGGCGTCACGCACGAACGGTGCGTCCGCGTCGACGGCCATGAACACGGCGACCGTGCGGAGTCCCATCGCGCGCGCGCCGCGAATGACGCGCCGGGCAATCTCGCCACGGTTGGCCACCAGCACCGTCGTCATGGTCATAAGCGAAAGACCCCGTAGCTCGTGGCGCCTTCGATCGGACGACTACGCACGACCGAGAGGCACAGTCCCAGCACCGTGCGCGTGTCGCGCGGGTCGATGATGCCGTCGTCGCTCACGGCACTCGTGGCGGCGAGGGCGAGCGAACCTTGCTCTTGGGCCTCTTCGACCATTGCGACCACCTTCGCGTCTTCTTCTTCGTCGAAGGCGACGCCTTGGCGTTCGGCTTGGCCCCGCCGCACTTGGCTCATGACGCCGGCGATCTGCTTGGGTCCCATCACGGCGATCTTCGCGGTGGGCCAGAGAAACGTGAAGCGATTGTTAAAGGCTCGCCCCGACATGCCGTAGGTGCCAGCGCCGTATGACGAGCCGATGATGAGTGTCAGGTGCGGGACAGTCGAGTTGGTCACCGCGTTCAGCATTTGCGAACCCTTTTTGATGATGCCCTCGGCCTCAGCGTCTTTGCCGACCATATATCCGGTGATGTTCTGGACGAAGATGAGCGGCACGTCGATCTGGTTGCACAGCTGAATGAACTGGCCGGCCTTCTCGGCGGCTTTGGGATGGATGACGCCGTTGTTGCCGAGGATGCCCACGGGGTATCCGTGGATGCTCGCCCAACCGCAGACGAGCGTCGTGCCGTAGCGCGCCTTGAACTCTTCGAAGCGCGAACCGTCAACCACGCGCGCGAGCACGTCACGCACGTCGACGCTCTGGCGAAGATCGCGACTCACGATGCCGAGCAGCTCTTCGGGGTCGTAGCGCGGCTCGTCGTTCTCGAAGGAGGATCCCGGTCCCTTCTTTCGCCAGTTGAGATGTGAGACCACCTCTCGACACATGCGCAGCGCATCCATCTCGTCCTCGGCGAGATAGTCGCCGAGCCCCGACACCTCGGCGTGCATCTGAGCGCCACCGAGCGTCTCGTCGTCAGACTCCTCGCCAGTTGCCATCTTCACGAGCGGTGGACCGGCGAGAAAGATCTTGGACTGATCCTTGACGAGGATGTTGTAGTCGCTGAGTCCCGGCTGGTAGGCGCCACCGGCGGTGGACGATCCAAAGACGACCGAAACCGTCGGCACGCGCATCTTGGACAGCTCGATGAGGTCATAGAAGAATCGCCCGCTCTCGGCGAAGTGACCCGTCTGCATGCGGCCACCACCACCCCTGCCCACTCGCAGGTCGGCGCCCGCCGACTCGACGAAGCTGACGTAGGGGATCTGATTGTCGCGCGCGATCTCGAGCGCGCGCATCCACTTCTTGGCCGAATACAAAGTGAGGGCACCGCCGAGAACCGAGGGGTCGTTAGCCATGATCAGGCACTCCGTGCCGGCGATGACGCCGATGCCGACGATCATCCCGCCGCCGACGGTGTAGTCCGAGCCGTACCCGGCGAGCGCAGAGATCTCAAGAAACGGCGAGTCCGGGTCGAGGACGTTAGCGATGCGCTCTCGTACTGGCAGCTTGCCGCGCGAGCGCATCCGCTCCATCGCCCGCTCGCCGCCCCCGGCCGCGGCTTCGTCGAGCAGCGTGTCGATGACGGCGAGCTGCTCGAGCGCGTCGTCGCGATTCTTTTGAAAGGCCTCGGATTCGGTGTCGAGCGCCGAGACGAGCGGCGGCGCGAGCGACACTTGCTTCATGGGCCGATCCTACCTATGGCTTCACCGCCCAGACGAGGGCGAACGGGGTCGCAAACTATCGAGCGGCCACGGCGCGCACGGGGTGTTCGGCCTCAGTCCAAAGGTAGGGTTGGTTCGATGCGTATTGCCCTCGGCTCCGATCACGCCGGCTACGAACTGAAGACCCTTCTTAAGTCTTCACTTGAGTCGTGGGGCTACGAGGTACTGGACCTCGGCACTGACAGCGCCAGCGAACCCGTCGACTACCCCGACTACGGCGCCGCGGTCGGGCGCGCCGTCGTGTCTCACGAGGCCGAGCTGGGCGTCGCGTGCTGCGGATCGGGGATCGGCATCGCCATGGCGGCCAACAAGGTGCCCGGCGTTCGAGCGGCCGTCGTGCACGACGTGACGTCAGGGCACCTCGCGAGGGAGCACAATCACGCGAACGTCGTGTGCCTCGGGGGTCGACTCACTGGGTCGACCGTCGCGGTGGAGACGGTCTACGCGTGGCTTCGTGCGACGCCCGAAGCCCGCCACGGCGCTCGAATCGAAAAACTGCGCCAGCTCGATGATGCTGGCGCGAATGAAAGCAGGTAGGCACATGGCTTCACCGTTGGACGCGTGGATCACCGACGACGAGGAGATCAGGACCCTCTTGGCAAGGGACTGGGTCCGTCAGACGTCGACGGTGCAGCTCATCGCAAGCGAGAACTTCGCGTCGCCGTCGGTATTGGCAGCAACCGGATCCATTCTCACCAATAAGTACGCGGAGGGTTATCCCGGTCGGCGTTACTACGGCGGCAACTACATCATCGACGAGGTTGAAGAGCTCGCGCGTCAGCGCCTCGTGGCGCTCTTTGGCGCCGAACACGCGAACGTGCAGCCCCATAGCGGCGCGAACGCCAACGTCGCGGTCTATGAGGCGCTGCTCGACCCGGGCGACACGATTCTCGCGATGCGGCTCGACCAGGGCGGACACCTCACCCACGGCTCGCCCGCTTCGATCACCTCGAAGTTCTGGAAGTTCGTCTCCTACGGTGTCACGCCGCGATCGGACGATCCGGCGCTCCCCGGTGAGGTCATCGACTTTGACAACGTGCGCGACCTCGCCCTCGAGTACCGACCGAAGCTCATTGTCGCGGGGGCGACGGCCTACGCGAGGCTCATCAACCCCGAGCCGTTCCGCGCGATCGCCGACGAAGTGGGTGCCATGCTGATGTTCGACTCGGCGCACGTCGCGGGGCTCATCGCCGGTAACGCGCATCCGAGCCCCGTGCCCATTGCCGACGTCGTGACCTTTACGACGCACAAGACGTTGCGCGGACCGCGCGGCGGCGCCATCCTCTGTCGGGAGGAGTACGCGAAGAAGATCGACTCTGCGGTCTTCCCGGGCCAGCAGGGCGGACCGCTCGAACACGTCATCGCGGCCAAGGCGGTTGCCTTCAAGGAGGCGAGCCAGCCGAGCTTTGCGACCTACGCCGAACAGATCGTCGCGAACGCGCAGGCCTTCGGCACCGCGCTCGCCAAGGAGGGCTTTCGTATGGTCTCGGGTGGCACCGAAAATCACATGGTGCTCGTTGACCTTCGCGACTTCGACGCGGAACTCACCGGCAAGGTGGCCCAAGAGGTGCTCGATCGCGCGGGCATCACGACCAACCGCAACACGATTCCCGACGATCCGCGCAGCGCCTTCATCACTTCGGGCTTGCGGGTCGGCACGGCTGCCGAAACGACGGCCGGCATGCGCGAAGGAGAGTTCGAGATGATCGCCGCGCTGATGGCGCGCACCCTGCGCCAGCGCGACGACGACGCGGCGATCGCAGAGGTCCGCCGCGACGTGGCCGAACTCTGCGGTGCGTTCAACCCCTACGCAAACTTCAAGTAGTTCATGGACAACATTGCCGCGTACATCGCTGTAGCGGTAGTGGGAGCGGTCGTCACCTTGATCGCGAATCGTCCCGCCCGGATGATCTCCTTGAAAATTGGCTACACCGCCCAGCCAGGTGAGCGCAAGGTTCACCAGAATGTGACGCCGTACGGCGGCGGGGGCGCCATGCTCGTGGGCTTTTGCATCGCGCTGCTTTTCGCGTTCTTGATACCCGTGCTACGGGGTGTCATCATCTCGTCTCACGAGATGCTCGGGGTCCTCCTCGCCACGGGAGTGATCTTCGTCGTGGGCGTGCTCGATGACTTTCGAGAGATGAGCGCGCCGGCAAAGGTCGCTGGTGAGTTCCTCGCGGCGTCGATTCTCTACTTCTCGGGCGTCACGATGTATCAGCTCAAACTGCCCTTTGCCGGCTTCATCGTGCTCGGGCCGTCGATCCTGCCGATCATCACTGCGGTATGGGTGTTCGCGCTCTGCAACGCGATCAACCTGATCGACGGCCTCGACGGGCTCGCTGCGGGCATCGTCGCGATCGCGTCGGGGACGCTGTGCGTCTACGGACTGCGGCTCGAAGACCTCGGCCTGCTGCCCGCGACGAACGTCGGTCCGCTCATCGCAGCCCTGACCTGCGGCATCTGCATCGGCTTTCTTCGCGACAACTTTCACCCCGCGAGGCTCTTCATGGGCGACGCCGGTGCCTTGATGCTCGGGCTGCTCATGAGCGCCTCGACGATGGTGATCGGCGGACGCACCCCACCGACGAGCGGCGTCACCTTCTTCTTCTTCGCGCCACTGCTCATCCCCGTCTTCATCCTGGGGGTGCCGCTCGTCGACGCCGTCTGGGCGTTCATCCGGCGCACGGCGTCGGGCCAGGGCTTCCACACGCCCGACAAAGACCACATCCATCACCGCCTCATGCGGCTCGGACACGGACACCGCCGGACCGTCATCATTCTCTGGGCGTGGACGGCGCTCCTCTGCGGCTTTGTCTTGCTGCCGCTCTTTGACACTCGCGCCAACGTCTTCATTCCGCTCGGCGTCGCCGTGCTCGTCATTGCGCTCTTTACCTGGATGAGCCCGCTGCGGTGGCGGCTACGTCGCCTGCGCGAGGGCGAAGGTGCGTCTGAGGATCGGGTCATCCGGTGACGAACCCGCAGGGCGAGGGCGAGCATCAGGCTCCTGATCAGGAGAGATCAAACTTGAAGGACCTGCCGGGCGCGGCCGCCTTCGCCGCGATGGGTACGACGCTCGCGGGGTGTCTCGCGATCGGCGTGTTGCTCGGGCTCTACCTTGACCACCTCTGGAACTTCGCGCCGTGGGGTCTTTTGATCGGGATAGTGTTGGGGTCGGTCGCAGCCGTGGCGAGCGTGGTAACGCTCGTGCGGCGCTTCCTGTAAAATAATTGACCGCCCGTGTTAGAAAACCTGCCCACCAACACCCTCCCACGCCTTCTACGTCGAACTACCCTTTCAGCCCTCGCGGTGGGGCTGGTCGGCTTTATTGTGGCCATCTTCATCGCGCCGCCACTCGCCGCCCTCGGCTTGGCCCTCGGAGTCGCGGGGGCGATCGTAAACCTGCGTTTTCTCGACCGTCAGGCCGCTCGAGTCGAGCTGCGCGGTGAGCAGAGCACGAAGGCAGTCCGTCGCCAGCTCGGCGGCAAGACGACGGCGCGCCTCCTCGTCACAACCCTCATCGTGCTCGGCTTCGTCTGGCTGAACGCCCCCTTCGGAATCGGTATTGTGTCAGGGCTTGTGCTTTATCAAATTGTTTTTGTCGTGAACGTACTGCGCGTCGTGGCAAACCAGGGAGGCCTGTAGTGAGGATGTTGGAAGCCGGGGGTAACATCACCGTCGGCGTGCACCCTCAAGTGCACGTCTTCGGGCTTGCCATCGACACTGACATCGTGACCTCGACGTTGCTCGCCGTGGCGATCTTGCTCTGGCTCGGTTTTCGCATGCGCGCGAAGGTCACTGACGGCGTGCCGGGCAAGCTCCAGCTTGTCTGGGAAGTGCTGGTCGAGCAGGTGAACGACCTGGCGGACTCGGCGATCGGCCCGAAGGGACGCCGCTACGTACCGATCGCGGTGACGCTCTTCATGTTCATCTTGATCTGCAACTGGATCGGATTCATTCCCTCCGCGCTGCACCCGGGCGTCTCGCCGGAGATACTGCCCGCACCGACGAGTGACGTCAACTTGCCGCTCGCCATGGCGCTGTTTGTCATCGTGTGGGTGCACGTCGAATCGTTCCGCGCGAGAGGGTTCCGGGGGTACTTTCGCCACTACAAAGAGCCCTACCTCGCTCTCGCACCGATCAACGTGGTCGAAGAGATCACCAAGCCCATCACGCTCACCTTCCGACTCTTTGGCAACCTCTTCTCCGGCGGCCTGATGGTCGCCGTCATGGTGTCGCTGCTGCCCATCTTCGTCTCGCCCTTTGGCGAACTCATCTGGAAGCCCTTCGACCTGTTCATCGGCTTGATCCAGGCGTACATCTTCATGCTGTTGACGATCCTGTACTTCGCCTTTGCGACGAGCAACGATCACGACGCGGCACTCGAGACCTCGCATTAACAACCCAGGAGGAAATGATTAATGGCTACAAATTCAGATGACATCGCAAGTGCGGTACGCATCGCGGGAGCACTGGTCGGTGGCGGTCTCGCCCTCGGCGGTGGTGCCATCGGTGCCGCGATTGGTGACGGCTTGGCCGGTAGCCAGACTATTGCAGCCATCGCGCGTCAGCCCGAAATCGAAAACAAGGCACGTCAGTACTTCTTCTTGACGGTCGGTCTGGTGGAGGCCATGTACTTCATCAACCTGCTGTTCACGGTCGTCTTCGTGTACGTCTTCGAGAAGCACTAGCGAGTTTGAAACGATGCCCCTCCGGGCGTCGCAGGCGTTGCGCCCTATGAAAGAAGGTCTCTCGAGATGATGACTGGAACGTCAATCTTCCTGCTGCCCAACGGCACATTCTTCGTTGAGTGGCTGGTGGTCGCGATCATTTTGTTCCTCATGACGAAGTACATCCTGCCGCCGCTCAACAGAGCAATGGAGGCGCGCCAGGAGAAGATTCGTTCTGCCCTCGCGGCGGCGGACGCCGCTCGCGCCGAGGCAGCGGCGGCCGACGACGAGCGCGACAAGGTGCTCGCTCAAGCTCGCGAGCAGGCCCGCGCCATTGTGGCCAGTGCGCAGGAGACCTCCGATCAGCTGAAGTCTGAGGCGGCAGGTCGCGCGCAGGTCGAGTACGACCGCATTGTGGCGACGGCCCAGGGTGAAGTGGATGCCGCACGCCAGCACGCCATCGACGAAGCGTCGGCGCGAATGGGTGAGATCGTCTTTGATCTCGTGTCGAAGATCGTCGAGCGCGAAGTCGATCAGAGCACCCATGACGACCTCGTCCGTGAAGCGGTGGCGGCGCTCAACGCCGAGGCGCTGAAGGGTGCGTAGCTGAGCATGCTGCCCAAGCTTGAAGGATTCGCGTCCGCGCTTCTCGGCCGGCTGGACCACGAGGTCCTTTCGACGGTTGCGCTGGACCTTGAAGCCTTTACGACCGCAATTCAAGCCCAAGGGGAGTTGAGTGCGGTCCTGACTGACACATCGATCGGTTCGGTTGTCCGTGGTCAAGTGGTCAGCGACCTGCTGTCGGGCAAGGTGAGCCGTGAGGCGCTCCGTCTCAGCGTGTACGCGGCCTCGGCCGCCCCTGCCCAAGACGTGCCCCACTCAATCGATGATCTGGCGCACGCCGCCATGACGCTGCTCGACACGGGTGAATTTCACCATCCCGGCCTCGGTCTGCTCGACGCGCGTCGCCGGGTCGCCGGGTTCGCCGACGCGCTCCTCGAGGAGATCGACACCGAGAACTTCTCAACGGTCGAGGACGACCTGTTTCGCTGGGCTCGCACCATCCAAGGCAACGAGGCTCTGCGTCAGCTGCTGCTTGATCGTGACGCGCCGCTCGAATCGCGTCTTGGGCTCACGACCCAGCTCCTCCAAGGCAAGGTTGACCATGTTTCGCTCGCCCTCGCCCAGTACACCATCGTCGGCGGTCGCCCGCGCGACGTAGTGGGGACGCTCGACTACCTCGTCAACTACGTGGCCCTCGCGCGCGACTGGCGCGTGGCGCGCGTCTACACCGCACGCTCGTTATCTGCAGACAGTCAACGCGTCCTCGCCTCATCGCTTCAGGCGATCACCGGCAAGAACGTTGAGCTGCAGATCGCCGACGACCCGTCGCTGCTCGGTGGCATTTTGATCGAGATTGGCGATCTGCGCCTTGACGCGACCACTCGAGGACGTCTCGGCTCATTGCGCGACGCCGTCGCGCCGCGACGCGTCCTCGAATCCGCCCTACTACGAAACGAATAAGAAAAGGAATACGGGATGACTGAGCTCACCATAAGCGCCAGCGAGATCACCGAGGCACTGCGCAAGCACGTGACCGACTTCAATCCCGCCGTGGCGGCCGAGCAGGTCGGTCGCGTGGTCGAAGTCGGTGACGGCATCGCGCGCGTGTCGGGGCTGCCTTCGGCGAAGGTCAACGAGCTTCTCGAGTTCGAAGACGGCACGATGGGTCTCGCGTTGAACCTTGACGAGGAGACGATCGGCGCGGTCGTGCTCGGCGCCGTCGACAACATTGAAGAAGAGCAGGTCGTTCGCTCGACCGGCCGTATCCTTTCTGTGCCCGTGGGTGACGCGCTGCTTGGGCGAGTCGTGAACGCGCTGGGCGAGCCCATCGACGGCAAGGGTCCTCTCGTGAACCCGGAGATTCGCCGCATGGAGATCCAGTCTCCCGGCATCATCGGTCGTCAGCCGGTCAGCCAACCGCTGCAGACCGGCATCAAGGCTATCGACGCCATGACGCCGATTGGCCGAGGTCAGCGTGAGCTCATCATCGGCGACCGCAAGACCGGCAAGACCACGGTCGCGATCGACACCATCTTGAACCAGAAGGGTCAAGGGGTGAAGTGCATCTACGTCGCCGTTGGGCAGAAGAACTCGTCGGTCGCCCAGACCGTGAAGACGTTGGAGGATTTCGGGGCGCTCGCGTACACTGTCGTCGTCATCGCTGGTGCGGGCGACCCGGCGCCCTTCAAGTACCTCGCTCCCTACGCGGGATGCGCCATGGGACAGCAGTGGATGGAAAAGGGCGAGCACGCGCTCATCGTCTACGACGACCTCTCCAAGCAGGCAGAGGCCTACCGTCAGATCTCGCTGTTGCTGCGCCGTCCGCCGGGTCGCGAGGCGTACCCCGGCGACGTGTTCTACCTTCACAGCCGTCTCCTCGAGCGCGCCGCCAAGCTGAGCGACGAGCTTGGCGGAGGTTCGCTGACGGCGCTGCCGATCATCGAGACCAAGGCCGGTGACATCTCGGCCTACATCCCGACGAACGTCATCTCGATCACCGACGGTCAGATCTTCTTGCAGTCCGACCTCTTCTACTCCGGCGTGCGTCCCGCGATCGATGTGGGCAACTCGGTGTCGCGCGTCGGTGGCGCCGCCCAGATCAAGGCGATGCGCACCGTCGCGGGAACGCTCAAGATTGACCTCGCCCAGTTTCGCGACCTCGAATCCTTCGCGACGTTCGGCTCGGAACTCGACAAGTCGTCCCAGCAGCAGCTCGATCGCGGCTATCGCTTGACCGAACTGCTGAAGCAGGGTCTTAACGCGCCGATGCCGGTCGAAGAGCAGGTCGTCGTCATCTACGCGGGGACGAGAGGGTATCTCGACTCGATCCCGGTCGAGGACGTTCGGCGGTTCCAGGCGGAGTTCTTGACGGATCTTCGTGCGAAGCACGCCGACATCTTGACGAGCATTCGTGAGACCAAGGCACTCAACGACACCGAGCCGCTCGACGGGGCGCTGACGTCGTTCCTCAGCACCTTTGCGACCAGTAACTAAGTAGCGGACAGCGAGAGAAAGGAGGAGTCATGGCCGGTGGACAGGAACGAGTACTGCGTCGACGGATCAAGTCAGTGCAGTCAACGCGCAAGATCACCAAGGCAATGGAGCTCATCGCGGCGTCCCAGATTCCTCGCAGCCTCGCGCGCATCATCGCGAACCGCCCCTATCGCCTCGGCATGCAGCGCATCATTCTCGAAGCGGCGTCCGGTGACCCCGCGGGCGCGAAGAAGCTGCTGGCGTTGCCCGACAAGATCACGGTCGCCGCGGTCCTCGTCGTCACGGGCGACCGCGGTCTGTCGGGTCCCTACAACAACGCCTCGCTGCGCGCGGGCGAGCGCCTCGTCACCAAACTGCAAAGTCAGGGCACCGCAGTGCGGCTCTTTACGGTTGGAAAGAAGGGGTCGGCGTTCTTTCGCTACCGTGGTATCGAGGTCGAAGACAGCTTTCTCGGCTTCCTCGATCGTCCTGAGTACGCAGACGCCCAGGGCATCGCGGCGCGGGTCGCGGGACTGTACTTGAACGGCGACGTCCAAGAAGTGCTCCTCGTCTCCACGCGCTACTTCTCGGCCGGTTCGCAGGCCATCGAGACCGAGCAGCTTTTGCCGCTCGTGGTCCCAGAGCTCCCCGAGACGAGTGAGCCGAAGGCCCTTCGCGGCTACACCGAGTTCGAACCTGACGTCGAGAAGCTGCTGACAAGGTTGATGCCAAAAGCCATCGAGAGCGAGATCTTCTCGGCACTGCTCGAGGGAGCGGCCTCGTTTCACACGAGCCAGCAGCGCGCGATGGCCGCCGCGACCGATAACGCCGACGAGCTTGGCCGAACGCTCTCGCGCGTCATGAACCGAGCTCGTCAGGACTCGATCACCACAGAGATTATGGAAATCGTGGGCGGCGCCGAAGCGCTCCGCTCGGGAAAGTGAGAAGCAAATGACCCTGACCGAAGATTGGACCAAGTTGGAGACGGGTCGAGTGGTCGCGATCGCCGGACCCGTCGTCGACGTGGAGTTCCCACCCCAATCCCTCCCCGAGATCAACCACGCCGTCGAGATGGACATCAGCCTCGAGGGCAAGACGATCACCGTGGTCGCCGAAGTGGCTCAGCAGATCGGCGAGGGCCGCGTTCGCTGCATCTGCATGCGCCCGACTGACGGTCTCGTGCGCGGCGCCGTCGTTCGCCAGAGCGGCAAGGGAATCACCGTGCCCGTGGGCGACGCCGTGCTCGGCCACGTCTTCAACGTGATCGGCGAGCCGCTCGACACCGACAACATCGGTCCGGTCGCAGACCACTGGGAGATCCACCGCAACCCGCCGCCGTTTGACGAGCTCGAGCCTCGCGCCACGATGTTCGAAACCGGCATCAAGGTCGTCGACCTCCTCGCGCCGTACGTGCAGGGTGGAAAGATCGGCCTCTTCGGCGGCGCGGGCGTCGGCAAGACCGTCCTCATCATGGAGATGATCCGACGCGTCGCAGAACATCACAACGGCGTGTCCGTCTTTGCGGGCGTGGGCGAGCGGACCCGCGAAGGGACTGACCTGCTGCTCGAAATGCGCGAGTCGGGCGTCATTGAAAAGACCGCCCTCGTCTACGGCCAGATGGACGAGCCGCCAGGGGTGCGCCTGCGCGTGGCGCTCGCTGCGCTCACCATGGCCGAGTACTTCCGCGACGTGGAGAACCAGGACGTGCTCCTCTTCATCGACAACATCTTCCGCTTCGTGCAGGCCGGCTCGGAAGTGTCGACGCTGCTCGGGCGCATGCCCTCGGCCGTGGGCTACCAGCCGACGTTGGCTGACGAGATGGGCGAGCTCCAAGAGCGCATCACCTCAACGCGCGGCCACTCGATCACCTCGATGCAGGCCGTCTACGTTCCCGCCGACGACTACACCGACCCGGCGCCGTTTACGACCTTCACGCACCTCGACGCGACGACCGAGCTCAGCCGCCAGATCGCAGCCCTCGGTATCTACCCGGCGGTGGACCCGCTCGCTTCGACGTCGAACATCTTGGCGCCCGAGATCGTGGGCGAGCGTCACTACGCCGTTGCCCGCCGGGTTCAGCAGATTCTTCAGCGCAACAGGGAGCTTCAGGACATCATTGCGATCCTCGGTCTCGACGAGCTCTCTGAAGAGGACCGCATTACGGTGACTCGTGCCCGCAAGATCCAGCGCTTCTTGTCCCAGCCGATGTTCGTCTCGAAGGTCTTCACGGGCATCGACGGTATCAACGTGCCGGTACAAGAGACGGTCGACTCGTTCGAGCTCCTCGTCAACGGTGACCTCGACCAATACCCCGAGCAGGCGTTCTTGAACGTGGGCGGCGCATCAGACGTCGAGGCCAAGGCCGCCGAGATGGCAAAGAGCTAGTGGCGACGCTGAACGTCGAGATCGTGGCGCCCGAGACGGCGCTCTGGAGCGGCCCGGCGACAGCGCTCGTGGCGCGCTCATCGGAGGGTTACTTCACGGTGCTCGCCCAGCACACCGCCATGGTTGGCGACATCGTGTCGAGCATTGTGCGCGTTGAGACCGACGAGGGCCAGATCGCCTTCGCCGTGCACTCGGGTTTCTTTCAGGTAGGCCCCGGACCGGATCCCGAGTCGACGCTCGCGACCGTGCTCGCGAGTGTGGCTGAACGTACAACGGAGATCGATGTGGCCCGCGCCCAGGCCGCGAAGGAAAAGGCACAGAACGATCTCGCCACCGCCCAAAAGTCCGACGACGAAGACGCCGAGCGCCGAGCTGCGGGGGCGCTCGAGCGCGCGGAGCTGCGCTTGCTCGCAGCGACGATGTAGTTAACGCCCCGAGACGTAGTCCAATAGGTCGCGCTTGTCGTGCTCGAGCTCTTCGAGCCGCGCCTTCACGACGTCGCCGATCGACACGAGGCCGATCAATTTTTCGTCCTCGACGACAGGTACGTGGCGAAAACGGCGTTCGGTCATCGTTGTCATCAATGCGGTCACATCGGTGGACGACGTGCAGGTCACCACGTCGCGACTCATGAGGTCGGCAACGTTCTGTTCGAGTGCCTTCGCGCCACTGGTCGCCAAGGCGCGCACGACGTCACGTTCAGAGAACATCCCGACGAGTGGCGCAGTGGCTCCCGTGACAACCAGCGCGCCGATGCCGCGCTCCTTGAGCAGTGCCACCGCGTCGCTGACGGTGCGCTCCTGGGAGATGGTCGAGACTTCGCCGCCTTTTGTTTCCAACAGGTGTGAGACTTTCATGGGCCCTCCTTCACGCCGCGGCGCCTGAGCCAAACGGCTCCTATGGCGCAGATTACGGGCGCAAAATCCCGAGCGCAACCAGCAACTTTGTGAAATGAATCTTCTGAAGTGATCCCTAGAAGCCGGCGAGGGTGAATTCCTGGAGTTTGTCGTGGCGATGGAAGGTTTCGATCGTGCGCAGCGTGCCCGAACGCGACCGCACGACGAGCGATTGGGTCGTCGCGCCGAACTCGTAGAAACGAACACCCCGCAGGAAGTCGCCGTCGGTGATCGCGGTCGCTGAGAAGAAGCAGTTGTCGGTGGCGACGAGATCATCGGTCGTGAGCACCCGCGTGAAGTCGTAGCCAAGGGCTTCGGCTTCGAGACGCATTTCATCGCTGTCCGCGTGCAGCACGCCTTGGATCTCACCGCCAAGGCCCTTGAGTGCAGCAGCGGCGATGACGCCTTCGGGCGTGCCGCCGATGCCAAGAAGGATGTCGGCGCCCGAGTTGGGCCAGCCAGTTGCGATGGCGCCCGCAACATCGCCGTCGGTGATCGACACGACCCGCGCACCCGCCTCGCGTACTTCGGCGATGAGCTCATCGTGACGAGGTCGATCGAGAATGACGACCCCCATCTCCTGGACGGGCTTGTTGAGGCGCTTGGACAGCTCTCGCAGGTTGTCGGTTGCCGACGCGTTGACGTCAACGGAGCCGCGACCTCTGGGGCCGACGGCGATCTTCTTCATGTAGAAAACCGGGCCGGGGTTGAACATCGTGCCGCGCTCGGCGAGGGCAATGACGGCGAGTGCGCCGTTGCGCCCCATGGCCGTGAGCCGTGTGCCGTCGATGGGGTCAACCGCGATATCGACGAGCGGTGGTCGTCCGTCGCCGATCCGCTCACCGTTGTAGAGCATCGGGGCTTCGTCCTTCTCGCCCTCGCCGATGACGACGACGCCGTCCATGGTGACGCCCCCGAGGACAAAGCGCATAGCGTCGACGGCAGCTTTGTCGGCCGCGATCTTGTCACCTCGCCCTGACCACCGCGCAGCGGCGATGGCGGCTGCTTCGGTGACCCGTACAAGCTCGAGAGCGAGGTTGCGATCGGGCTTGAGCGGTCGTTGCACAGGCCTAGCGTAACCGGCGGCCCCCTCGGTCTCCTCCGAATCTTGGCCCAATCGGCCGAGCGGCAATACTTGAAGGGTGACTTCTCTCGTCGTAAAGCCCGCAGGGGCCCTTGTGGGCGAGGCTCGGGCCTACGGCGCCAAGAACGCAGTGCTAAAGCAAATGGCCGCCTGTCTTTTGGCTACCGGCGAACACCGTTTGACCAACGTTCCACGCATCAGCGATGTGGAGGTGATGAGCGAGCTCTTGATCGCGCTCGGGTGCCGCGTCTACATGCCCAAGGAGCACGAGCTGTGCGTCGTCGTGCCCGAGGCAGAACAGTTGCACCCGGTCGCGCCGGCACACCTCTTCGAGTCGATGCGTGCATCGATCGTGGTGCTCGGTCCACTCCTCACTCGCTGTGGTGAGGCGAATATGGCGTTGCCCGGCGGCGACGACTTCGGCCAACGTCCGATCAACTTTCACACCGAGGGTCTGAGCGCGATGGGCGCAACGTTTCGCAACGATCGCACGTCGATTCACGCGACGTCGGCGTCTCCTCGTCTGCGCGCGACGCGCATCACACTCGAGTATCCGAGTCACACCGCGACGGACAACCTGTTGATGGCGGCGGTGCTCGCCGAGGGCCGAACGATCATCGACAACGCCGCGCGCGAGCCCGAGGTTGAAGACCTCGGTCGTCAGCTCATCGCGATGGGCGCGCGTATCGAAGGGTTGGGCACGTCGCTGCTCACGATCGACGGCGTTGCCGAACTCGGTCCCGCGATCCACGACGTCGTGACCGACCGCGTCGTGTCGGCGACGTATCTCGCCTCGGGACTCATCACCGGCGGCAGTGTGCGCGTCGTTGACGCGCGGCCCGACCACATGGTGATGTTGCTGCGAAAGCTTGAAGCCATGGGCGCCGAGGTCGATCGAAGCGGGCTCGGCGTTTCGGTGAAGGCGCACGGACGCCTGCGTTCAGTTGACATCGCCACGTTGCCGTATCCCGGGGTCGCCACCGACTACAAGCCCATCTTGACGACAACGCTGAGCGTGGCCGACGGCGTGTCGGTCGTGACGGAGAACCTGTTCGCGGGCCGATTCCGCTACGTCGATGAGCTCGTGCGACTCGGCGCGAACATCACCACCGAGGGCCACCACGCAATGATTCGCGGCGTCGATCACCTGATCGGCACGTCAGTCCGTGGCACGGACGTTCGCGCGACTGCTGCGCTGGTGCTCGCCGGTCTCGTCGCCGACGGCGAGACGACGGTGACGGGGCTCGAGCACATGGACCGCGGCTACGACGATTTCGTCGGACGACTCGGCGCTCTGGGCGCGCACATCGAACGGTTTCTGTGATCGCACGCGAGCCTGGCGTCCTGCTCGATGAAGCCCGCGACGGGTCGCGAGGTGCTCTCGCTCGGCTGTTGACGTACGTCGAATCCGGGGGCGAGTTCCACCGTGACACGGTCGCCCTCGCGTACGCGACCCCCGCCCCCTACGTTGTCGGACTCACGGGCTCACCGGGCGCGGGGAAGTCGACGATCACTGATCGGCTGATCACGGCGGCGCTCAAACGCGGAACAGTCGGCGACGCCGAGCGCTTTGATCAAGTGAGCGTCCTCTGCGTCGATCCCTCGTCACCTTTCTCTGGGGGCGCGATTTTGGGGGACCGCATCCGAATGCAGGATCACGCCACCGACGAGAACGTCTTCATTCGCTCCATGGCGACTCGTGGGCACCTGGGCGGCCTCTCGCTCGCGGTCCCCGATGCCGTACGAGTCCTCGGCGCGGCGGGTTTTCCATTCGTGATCGTCGAGACGGTGGGCGTTGGACAGATGGAAGTCGAGATTGCTTCGGCGGCCGACACCACGATCGTCGTGGTCAATCCCGGCTGGGGCGACTCCATGCAGGCGAACAAGGCGGGGCTCCTCGAAGTCGCCGATCTCTTCGTCATCAACAAAGCGGACCGCCCCGGTGTGAAAGAGACCCGTCGAGACTTGGCTCAGATGCTGGATCTGGGTCGAGAACGGTCGTGGCGACCGCTGATCATTGAGACGACGGCGACCGACGGCGTGGGTATCGACGAGCTGTTTGAGGCGATCGACTTGCATCGGCGCTTTCTCGATGATGACCTCCTTGTTGCGACTCGACGTCGCAGGGCGCGCATCGAACTGGACAAGGTCCTCGGAGTCCTCCTGCGATCCCGAGCGTCCGAGCTCTCACGCGGGTCGGCCTACGAGGAGCAGATCGAGGCGCTCGTCGCTGGATCGACCGATCCGTATCGTGCGGCCGAGGAGCTACTGCTCGACTCATGATCGCCACGTCTGTCACGTACGACTGGGTCTTTGTCGTGCACATCATCGCCGCCGTTGGCACGATCATTGTCTTTGTCACGATGCGCCTCGCGGCGCTCGCCGTCGCCCGAGGCGCGGACGAGGCGACGCAGCGACTGCGTTTTCCAGAGCGCCGCAACTGGGCGGCCCGGGTGATCCACCTCATGCCGGTGACTGGACTCATCATGTCTCTGAGCGGCGGTAAGTCCGTCGCTCCCTCGCAACCCTGGGTGATCGTGGGGCTTCTCTGTTACCTCGCTGCCGCTGGCCACCTCGAGGCGCGAACCTTGCCTGAAGAGCGCGTCGTCGCCTCGACGATCGCTCGTGACGGGTTTGCCTCTCGCGACCAGGGCCGCAAGCTCGTTCGTTCCGTCGACACCCTGCTTCTTCTTGTCACCATCGCCTTCATTTCGATGCTGATTCAGTACTAAACGCACTTCTCAGAAAAATCTGTCAGCCCTGTCTTGACAGTTGATGCCGCTGTACTTAGTATCTTCACTTAATTAAGTAAGTTTCCAGTGGCTTAATGGTTCGTCCTAGGGGGAGTATGAGTCGCAAAGAGTCGGACGCTTCGTCCCAACCGGAGCGCTCTCGGTCAGAACTCCTGCCAGCGAACGAGGAACGGGAGCCCGCCGCTCGGCCCAACCCGCCGCGGGCCTCCCGTTCCCTACTCCGTGACATCAACGTGAGTCTCCTCATCGAACTGGTTCGCCGAGCCGGTTCGATCTCGCGAGCGGAGCTCGCTCGCCAAAGTCAGCTCAGCGCACCGACGGTGTCAGCCATTGTTGACCACCTCATGAAGCGCGGCATCGTGGTAGAGACGACGACTGCTCCCTCCAGCGGCGGGCGCCCCCCGGTCCTGTTGAGCGTCGACCCAAAGGCGGGCTACGTCGTTGGCATCAAGCTTCGTGGCGACGGGCTCACGACGGTCGTGTGCGACCTGGACGCGCAGGTGGTCTCGAGCGAGGAGCACTACGTCCGTCTCGTGGGCGATCCCATCGCGGCCCTTGACGCCATCGAGCAAGAGACTCGGCGCGCGCTGCTCGATGCAGCGGTGCCGGCCTCGAAGGTGCTTGGCGTCGGCGTCGGGCTGTCGGGCATTATCGACTCGAGCGCAGGGGTTTGCCGGTTCTCGCACCTTCTCCAGTGGCACGACGTCGAACTCGCGGCTCCCCTTCGCCGACGCATGGGGTTGCCCGTGTGGGTCGAGAACGACGTCAACGCGCTGGCCGTGGCAGAGAAGTGGGCCGGCGATGCGCACGCCGCGCGTGACTTCGTCACGCTCAGTGTCGGACGTGGTATCGGTCTTGGCATCGTCGTGGACCGCTCGCTCTATCGAGGTGCCCACGGTGCCGTTGGCGAGTTTGGTCACATGATCGTCGAACCGGGTGGTCCCAAGTGTGAGTGCGGGCGGTTCGGATGCCTCGAAGCATGGTCGGCGAGGGAGCCCTTCGCCGGCGCATCAGTGAGCGAAAGGGTCACGACGTCTCGCGCGAGGAGCTCTTGATGCTTGTGGAGATGGGTGACGCCGCCGCGTTGGACATCGTCGACAATGCAGGGCGCAAACTCGGGCTCGCGGTCGCGAACATGGTCACGTTGCTGAACCCAGAGCTCCTCATCATCTGCGGTGAAGGAACGGCCCTCGGTGCGGCCTTCATCGATCCGATCGTGAGCTCGGTGAGAGATCAGACCTTCGCGGACGTCGGACGTCAGACTTGAAATAAAAGTGCAGAGCTGGGGCGACGAGGCGTGGGCCGTCGGCGCCGCGACGCTGGTACTGCGCGAGTCGTTCAATCTGCCCGGCGCCGATAACAACAGTCAGGCGATCTGGCATCGGGCGCGTTCGTCATCGACGGCCGGCTCGAGCGAATTGAACATTGTCTACGGGAGTTGAGTTGAGCAACGGAAACGATGAATATCAGGTGCGGCGCAGCGTCGATGCCATCTTGAAGAATCAGGAGTTCAACGGCGCCATCGTTGCGTCGCCGGACTTTGCCCAGTACCGGATTCTGCTGGCTGCGCGACGGTTCCTTCAGTGCCTATGCCCTTGACCTCGCGGGAGAGCATGCGGCGTCGTCGAACTACCACCTCTGGGTGAATCGGGCGGTCACGGGGATTGCCGAGCACGATCGATGACGTCGATCGCGGCACGTCTGCGGGGAGAGGCGTTAGGCCTTTGGAGATGCCGCCCAGCGCGTTTCTCGCTGGCGGCATGACCGTCGTCGACGATTGGCCGAACTTCCAGATAGACGGATACGGAACCTGGCTGTGGTCACTCGGGCAGCCACTTGAACTTGCACGGGTGAGCCGACATCCCGAAGAGTTTGTCGACTCTGTCGATCGGGTAGCACGCTATCTCGCGACATTTGCATTGAGCCCTTGTTACGACGTATGGGAAGAGAACGGCGATGACGCAGCCACACGTCGACGCTCGCGTGCGTGTACGGCGGACTTAAATGCGGCAGCACGGCTTCTCGGCGACGAGAGTACCGCGACTCGGCAGCTGCGAAGTGAAGGCCCGTCCGTGAGGGAAACCGGTCGTCAGAACGGCTTCTACGTCAAATCGTCGAACAATGGCGACGTTGACGCGAGCTCACTGTGGCTCGCAGCGCCATTCGGCGTGGTCGAACGCCGACGACGAGTACTTTGCCAAGACTGTCTCTCTCATAGAGGACCGACTTTCGCTGCATGGAGGAATACGCCGCTACCCACAGACGTCTATTTCGGCAGCGGCGCGTGGCCTGTGCTGACGGGATCACTCGGTTGGCACTACGGAGCAGTCGGTGATCGTGCGAAAGTGCCGAGCGATGCAGGCAGTGGATCCTTTCGCAGTTCGACGGCGAAGGTCGTCTCGGCGAACAGTACGGAGGCGACGAACGTGACAGTCAGCACTACCAAGAGTGGGTTGCCCGGTGGGGTCCGCCTGCTCAGGATCTGACGTGGTCGCACGCTATGTACGTGGTGCTGTGCGCCGCAATCGATGGACGGGGTGAGGCAGACGAGCATTCCGCCCAAATTCGTCAAACCGATAGCCAAAGGGGGGCGAAGGAGGAGTCCTAGGGACGCGCGAAGGTGAGGGCTACCCGCGACGGATCAATGGCGATTCTCGTTGGCAATTTCGCAGGTCTTCGAAGACACGGCATTCGAAGGGGGGAATGGAGAAGGGGTGGGGCCACGAAGGCCTAAGTAGCACAGGTTTATGAAAACGGGCCGGTTGGCTCATGAGGGTATTAGAAAGTGCAGGAAACCAATGAACATCAAACATATATGTTCGTCAAGAGCAAAGAGAAGGATTCAGGTTTGTGTAGCCGCTTCAGCGCTCATCGCAAGCGGGATCGTTGTCGGCATTTCCGGCGTTAGCGCCGCCGCTTCGCATCACAAGGTGACGGTCACATTCTGGAACGCCTATAACGATGTAACGGAAACTCCCGTGATGAATGGCATCGTTATACCGGCGTTTGAATCTCAAAATCCGGGCATCATTGTGAAGGACGACACCCTTCCGTATGCGGCGTTATTGAATAAGTGGATTGCGTCATCGGCTGCCGGAGATCCACCGGACCTGATGCGTTCGGACATCGCTTGGGTGTCGCAACTCGCTTCAGAAGGCACGTTGCTGGAAACATCCAAGCAGCCGTGGTTCGCCGCGATGAAGAAGAATCTCGATCCCGGGCCCTTGTCAACGAATCTCTACAAGGGTGGTTACTATGGAGTGCCAGATGACACCAACACGCAGGTCATGTTCTATAACACGGCGGACTTTAAGGCGGCGGGTCTCAGTATTCCGACAACCTGGAACCAGATGATTGCTGACGCGCAGACGCTAACGATTCCTTCCAAGGGCCAACACGGGCTGGGAGTTGACAGCACCGACATTTGGAACGTCGGTCCGTTCGTGTGGACTGACGGTGGAAACTTCACCAATCCACAGTGGACGACGGCGACGGGATACATGAACTCTCCGGCGACCGAAGCGGCCGTTCAAGAGCTCGTTACTCTGGACACGACCGGCGTTATCGGCAGCGACATGGCCGGCGGCTCTGGTTCCATCAGTGGCGAGACCGGCTTTCCAGTCGGCCAATACGCCATGTACATGGACGGACCGTGGGCAACGACAACCTACAAGGACGCTAGCTTCACGGGCTACACCACGGGACTCATTCCCGCGGGACCCGGCGGAACTGTCTCTGTCGTTGGTGGCGAAGACCTTGTCATCGCAAAGCATGCCCCGCAGATGGCTGCGACTATCAAGTTTGTCAAGTTCCTCGAATCGCCATTCGCGCAGCTGTCGATGGCCGACGCTGGGGACATGACTCCGTACAAGAACCTGGCAGCCGATGAGACGACCGAAAACCCGGCGCTAAAGATATTCGCTCAAGCGCTGTTGACGGCTCGAGCTCGTCCAGTGAACCAGGGCTACGGCACCCTTGACACGGACTTCTCCAACGAGCTCGCAGAGATGCTCGCAGGAAAAGTCACGGTTGACGCGGGGCTTCGATTGCGACTTAAGATGCGAATGCCGCTCTAAAACCGGCGGGATGACAGAAGTAAGAAGCTCCGAACGGCACCCGGCGGAAACTACGCCGGGTGCCGTTTCGCGGCACCGCAAGCGGTTTCGGGGCACGCGTCGATTCGTGACGCCTTACGTGCTCCTTGCTCCGGCGATTCTCATCTACCTGATTTTCACCGTCTATCCGATCTTTCGCCAGTTCGATATCAGCTTCTACAACTGGCATATCTTTCCCGGCGCCAACAATCCGTTTCTTGGTTGGTCGAACTACACCGCCATTTTCCATGATCCGGTCATTCGCACCGCCGCGTTCAACTCCTTTCTCTTCATTGTGATTACGGTTCCGATCCAGATGGCGATAGGTCTCTTCGCCGCTGCTACTCTCACGGACCGTCTTCCAGCTTCTATGTTTTGGCGTGCGGCCGTGTACATTCCGGTCGTCACGTCCTGGGTCGTCGTGAGCTGGGTCTTTTCCTACTCTTCGCGTCGCAAGGGGGTGCGACGAACGCCGTGGTGGGCGTCTTTGTTGGTCACACCGTCAGCATCGATTGGACGGCTGAAACCTGGACAGCCAACGCGAGTCATCTGGTTACTTAGCATTTGGAAAGGCGTTGGCTGGTCATTCATCATCTTTCTCGCCGCGCTCGACGGTATTCCGCGGCAGCTGCTCGAATCAGCTCGAATTGATGGCGCGAGCGAATTTAGGGTGTGGCGCCATGTCGTCCTTCCGTCAATGCGTGGCGCGGTTACGTTCGTGACCGTGCTGCTAGTTATCGGCGCCGCGCAGGTGTTCACACAGATCTTTGAAATCACAAAAGGTGGGCCATACAACTCGACCCAGTCATTGATGACGTACATGTACGAACAGGCCTTCACCAATTTCGCCTTTGGCTACGCGGCCGCGCTCGCCTCGTTGCTTGCGCTGGTGCTCTTTGGCTTTAGCGCCTTAGAGATTCGTATTCTTCGTCGGCAGGATCTCTAGGAGCAGTGTGACACTCACGATGGAAAAGACCGCTCCGAGCAAGCCGATGGTGGACTCAGGTCCAGGGCTTCTTGGTGTTAATAAGCGCAATGTTCCAAGACTCATCATCGCCGTGGTGCTGGCCCTCGCGTCACTAGGCCCGCTGCTGTACATGGTTTCCTTGTCGTTTCAACCCAACGGCGGTCTACTTGGAGCGACGGTGCTGATTCCTACGCATCCGACAGTGCAGAACTACGTGCAGGCCTGGACTGAGAACAGCTTTAGCCACTACTTCCTCAACAGTCTTCTCGTCGCTCTCGCGACGGTCGTGATCACCGTGGTGTTCGCTTCTCTGGCGGCGTTTGCCTTTGCTCGCTACAAGTTCCCACTGAAGCAGACCATCTTCTATATCTTCCTGGCGAGTCTTGCTGTGCCCAATCTTCTGCTACTTATTCCCCAGTTCCTCCTGATGGACCGACTTCATCTCTTGAATTCTCTTTCCGGCCTCGTCCTGTTGTACGTCTCGTCGAATTTGCCGTTCACGATCTTTCTCTTGCGGGGTTTTTTTGAAGCAATTCCTCGCGAGTACGAAGAGTCGATTCGGATGGACGGTGCAGGGACGCTTCGAGTGCTCTGGAATCTCATCGCGCCTCTCTCGCTTCCAGCGCTCGCAGTGGTGTCGATGTTCATCTTTAGCGCAGCGTGGGATGAGTTTCCAATAGCGGTGACGATGATCAGCTCATCGAACAACTACACGTTGCCCGTGGGACTGGCCGATTTCATTGGCGTCCACACTGTCGCGTGGGGGCCGTTCTTTGCGGCCTCCGTGATCGCCACGGTTCCAGTCGTTGTCGTTTTTCTCATTTCTTTGAAATGGTTCCGTTCTGGAGTGTCCCTTGGAGCGATTCGATAGCGCAATGGGTACAAATCAACAGGAATCACCTCGGAAGTACTTGCTCAAACGATGGTCGACGACGGTGCGGGTCGACGTGAATCAGGAAGGAAGTTGACGTGAGTACGAACGTCGAGGGGGAAGGCGTCTTCAATGACCTGCGCTCTTTTTATCGAGTGGGCGAGGCGATGGAGATCGAGGCATTGCCACCTCTCGTCGCGCGAGTCATTGCACGGACGGCCTCTGGGAAGACTGTCGAGGCTACGTTTAGCGAGTCGGCTAGATTTGATTCCCTTGACCCCGGAACCTATTGCGTGGAAGCGTTTGACGCGCAGGGTCGACTCGTCGCCGAGGAATTCACCACGGTCGGCCGACATCAAGGCGAGCGTCCGGTACATGGATTTGCGACGTCGTTCGGTGTCGATGATGTTGATGAGGTTCTCGCATGGCATCGAGCGTTACGGTCAACCGTCGTTCAGATTTACGATTGGATGTCGAGCTACACCGAGCCACTGGGATCATCGACTGGTTGGATGGATCCGTCGAATCGGCCTGTCTCATTTGACGCGTTGTGCGGCCTGGCGTCTGGACTTAAAAATTTCGGCGCAGTGGCGCATGCGTATGCTCCTGTTTACGCGGTTGGTAATTCGTTTGCCGATGAGCACCCAGAAATGCTTCTGTATGAAGACAACGGCAAGGCAATCCGCTTTCTAGATCAAATCGTTCTCGCCAATCCCGGTAGTGAGTCTTGGCAGCAGCATTTCGCCGAGTCGTACGGATCGGCCATGGACGCCATTGGCTTCAACGGACTTCACGTCGATACGTACGGGTATCCGCGCGTGTCGCTTGACGCCGATGGCAAACTCGTCGACATTCGCGCGGCCTACGAGGCTTTCCTGGTGCGCCTTCGAGCAGCGCGCCCTTCTGCCCTGATCAGCTTTAATCAGGTGAATGGCGTGCCTTCGGCCGTGCGTTTGCCCGAGGGATCGACGTTTCGCTACTGCGAGGTGTGGCCGCCGAACGACGGCTGGCGGCACTTCGAAGGCCTAATGGATCGAAGCTCGGGTACGGCTGGTCTCGTTAACAATGGCGCGCGAGATCCTCTGCTTCGTGGTTCGATCGCGTGCTACCCCCCTGTCTGGGGAATCGATAGCCCCAATGGACCGATTAGTCCCGACGAACGAGAGAAGGCCCTGCGCACGGTCGTCTACACCGAAGCCGTTGTGACCTGTTTGGGCGGAAGTTCGCTGATTTACGGGGACGTGAGGGCGGCGTTGTGCGATCCGTACTACCCGAAGCACTCGCGTCTAGACGACGCCGAAGCGAAGAAGGTCATCGCGTGGCGTCGATTCTCGTTGCGTTGCCGTGACCTCTTCTATGAAGGAGAAGACACCAGCTGGTACGAGATCGGCGATCAGAACGGATCGGTATCGATTACCGCGGACGCAGCAGTGAAGCCAGAGCCCGTAGGGAGAAGTGTCTTCGCCCGCGTGATTCACGGCGACGAACTCGTCAGCGTTGGCGTTGTCGATCTGACCGGAAGCGAAAACGCGCGTTGGTCGGAGTTGACCTCGGCAGGGAGCGTGTCCGAAGTTACGATTCGCGTGCTCGTTGACCATCCCGAAACTTGGCGCGCCGACGTAGCGGTGCTCGGCGCTCGGAACGATCGTTTCTATCGCGTTGAGTCCACGGTTGTCTCGCATCGTCAGGGCCGCGCGCTGGAGGTAGCGATGCCTCTTGTTGACGGTTGGTCAGTTCTCCGGATGTCGAGGGAGCCCAGTGCCGACAAGTAGATCTCGCCGCTATGCGATTCGGCAGTTGTACGTGGCTGCGCAACGTCATCAACGATCTCGCGAGCTCAATGCCTCAAATGGCGCGCAGCAGATTTCTGAACTCGTTCAACAACGAGGACAGGGGCAGGAGAGCAGACAATGGCATCAATAAATCTCGAGGGTGTGAGCAAGATCTATCCGAACGGGTACGAAGCGATAAAGGACCTGGACCTCAAAATCGAGGACGGAGAGCTCATGGTCGTCGTGGGTCCGTCTGGATGTGGCAAGACGACGGCGCTCAGAATGATCGCGGGTTTGGAATCAGTAACATCGGGAACCATACGAATCGGTGACGAGGTGATGAACGACGTCACCCCCAGGGATCGCGACATCGCGATGATTTTCCAGAGCTACGCCCTCTATCCCAACATGAACGTCGCACAAAACATCGGCTTTGCGTTGCGAATGAAGAAGCTGTCAAAGGCGGAGATCGACCAGAAGGTCAAGGCAGCGGCCAAGGTCCTGGGAATCACTGATTGGCTCGGTCAAAAGCCGAGCCAGCTCTCCGGTGGCCAACGTCAGCGCGTCGCCATGGGTCGAGCCATTGTAAGAGAGCCAAAGGCGTTCTTGATGGACGAACCCTTATCGAATCTTGACGCGAAGCTACGTGTGCAGATGCGCGCTGAAGTTGCCAGGGTTCAAAAGCGCATCGGCGTCGCCGCGCTCTATGTAACCCACGACCAAACGGAGGCCATGACACTCGGTCACCGCGTTGCAGTGTTGCGATCGGGTGTGCTCCAGCAGTGTGATGCGCCCCAGGTGCTCTACGACCAGCCGACCAACATATTCGTTGCCGGATTTATAGGTTCACCAGCGATGAACCTCTTCGAGGGCGCGCTCTTGAATGATGGACTCACGGCGAAGCTGGGCTCTCAGGAGTTCACTCTGTCCAGTGAAGCACTGCGAATGCGGCCGGGTCTCAAACGATTCACGGGACGGCCACTCGTCATCGGAATCCGACCCGAAGATCTCTCCATTGGAACAAGCGATGCTTCCAAGGCTTCGATAGCTGGCGAAGTCGAACTGGTCGAAGCGCTCGGCTCAGAGTTGCTGATTCATTTTCAAACTGATGCGCTCATGGTTCGCGCCGAAGGTGGACCCGCCGTCAGCACCATCGAGCCCGCGAGTTCGGGTGACGATGAAGACGAGGTCTCCTTCGTGGCGCGCATTGCGCCTCGACTTAAGGTTGTCGCTGGCGATCAAGTGCGCTTTGAATTTTCCACCGAACGGTTGGAGTTCTTCGACTACGACACCGGGGTCGCAATCAACGACTGACGAAAGTCATTCCATGCTCCAGGGAAGCGTGGTGGTGGACGCAAGAGATGATCTCAGGCCCGGCGTTCGCAAAGACGCGACACGGCAGACTGCATCGCTATGGGTAGGCTTTCCCGCGAGCGAATTCTGCTCGCCACTTAGTAAGGAGCGCCCGTGCGGTCAGTTGCACTACTTTGCCGTACCGTCGCGTGCGTCACACTTGCCACCTCTGCGGCCTGCGTGACGACATCTGGGGCGAGCGCCACGCCGCCGTCATTTGATCACCCACTCGGTGTTGCGGCGACGGCGTCGCACGTATGGGTTACCAATGAGGCCAGTAACTCGGTGACCGAATTGAACTCGAATGGGTTGATCGACCGCGTGATCAACAGTGCATCTGACCACTTCGACTCGCCTATCGCTATTGCGGTGCACGGCTCGAACGTCTGGGTGGCCAACAAGTCGGGCAACTCGGTCACTGAGCTCAAAGCCGCAAGCGGAGCGGTCGAGCGAGTACTGAGCGGCGCGAGCTACGGCTTTGCCGATCCCATTGGCCTGGCCTTTTCTGGCCCCTATCTCTGGGTTGCGAGTGAAGAGGATGCCGTCACCGAAGTGAGTGCGATCAACGGCGCCCTCGTGCGGGTCGTCAAAGCGCCGACTGACGAATTCAGCAATCCGATCACTCTCGACGTTGTGGGCAGCGATATCTGGATTACCAACGAGGCGGGCGACTCACTCACGGAGCTCAATGCGTCAAATGGCGCGCTGGTACGCGTCGTGAACGCGAAGGCGGACAACTTGATCAGTCCGATTGGCATCGCGGCCAGTGATGGTCATCTGTGGGTGAGCGACGCGAGCGGCGACTCTCTCACCGAGCTCAATGCGGCGTCGGGCGCGCTGGTGCGCGTCGTCAACGCGGCCGCAGACGACTTCTCGGCGCCGTGGAATCTCGCCATCAGCAGCGGCCGCGTTTGGGTCGTCAACTCGAACGGCGACTCGGTCACCGAACTCGACGCGTCCTCGGGCTCGCTCGTTCGAGCGCTCAGCGCACACGACTTCGGCTTCGACAACCCGATCGACGTGGCGGTCGCGGGCAAGAACGTCTGGGTGGCGAACGGTGCCGGCGATTCGGTCACGGAGCTCAATGAGTCGACGGGCGCCTTCGTCCGCTACGTCAGTTAATGCGAGTCTGGAGCAGCGGATACGATGACCGGTCGAAACCGAAGGGCGCTGAGGAAGACCGCAAGGTCGAGTGCCGCATAGCCCGCGATCGTGAAGGGCACGACGCGCACCCCGAAGTGCGAGACGAGAAGGCTCACCAACCCCGGTCCCGCGACGCCGCCGATCATCATGACCAAGATGAGCAGCGACAGGCCGTCGCTGTCGTGCGGCAGGAGTTTCGTGTACCAGATGAGGCCCATCGGAAAGATTGACGCGATGATGAGCCCGAGCAGGGGATACGCGATTGGAGCGACTGGATCGATGCCGGCGAGTGCACAGAGCGCGATCGCCGCAACGAGCCCGCCGAGCACGAGCTTCTTCTCTGAGAGCCAGTGGTACAGCGGACCGCCAGCGAGCCGACCGACGGCAAGACCGCACCAGAAGCCCGCGGTCACGAGGCTGCCAATCGACTGGGAGTAGCCCACGCCATGGAGGTCGGTTGCCATCCAGCCCGACGAGCTCGTCTCGACGGCGACGTAGAAGACATAGGCGATCACGAACGTAAGCAGGATGGGACGTCGCTGCTTTTTCATCATGGTGATCTCGTGCTGCAGCTCCTCAGTGTGCAGCGGCGGCGCGTGGACGCCCCGATTGGTCGTCGAAAGCACGACGCCCAGAACGCAGAGGCCGCCGAAGAGCGTCGTGAAGTGCGTCGGCCCGAGTCCGATAATCACGAGTGGACAGATGACCGCTCCGACCCCGTACCCGGCGTTACCGATACTGAGTCGGTGAGCGCGACCCTCAAGGGCGGTGCGAGCAAGCAGCGTGTTGAGCGCAATGTCGAGTGCCCCGAATCCGAGGCCGATGACAAACACACTCGCGAGAAAGAGCGGCCAGGAGTGCGAGAACGTCGCCCCGGCGGCGCCGAGCGCAACTGATACCAGCGCGAACGTCAGGACACGGCGGCCTTCAAGCCGCCTGAGGCCGAGCCATCCCGGCAGGACGCCGACGGTGGCCCCTACGAAGTAGACGCTGAGTGCCGCACCGGCTGTCGCGAGGGAGATGTGAAAGTGGTGCGTGAAACTCTCGAGCAACGGCCCAAAGAGTGACGTCACCGCACCCAGCAGGATGAAGACTCCGGTGGTGCTCGCGAAGGCGAACGGGCTAAACGAGACCTCGGTTGCCGAGGCGCTGGGAGGGCGAGAGGGTTCGAGGTCCACGGGCCTTCAATCCTACGGCTCGCGTTCTGCCCCCTTGTCGTCTGGGCCGAACCCGCGATCAGTACACTTCGCATGTGCCCGAGTCGACAGTTGCCAGCGATTCGGCGATCCTCGCAGTCGACATCGGCGCAACGACGATCAAGATCGGGTTAGTCGATGCGGGCGGTCAATTGGTGAACCAGGTCGTGCGACTGGCAACGCCGTACCCTTGTTCACCGTCCAGGCTTGTCGGCGTGGTGGCTCGAGAGATTGAAGACAGCGGATGCGCAAAGGTCGGTGTCGGATTCCCCGGCGCCCTGCGCGACGGTCTCGTGATCGAACCCGGCAACCTCTCTCGCCCGAACGGATTCACGTCACCGATCGATCCCGAGCTGCACGAAGAGTGGTTGCAAACCGACCTCAATGACCTGTTTTGCAAGGCGACGGGACAAGACGTTCGCGTGGTGAATGACGCGACGCTGGCGGCGCTCGGTTGCTGTACGGGACGGGGCAGGGAACTCGTCTTCACACTCGGCACCGGATTTGGCATCGCGCTCGTCGTCGACGGATCGCTCGTTCCCATACGCGACATCGGCGCGGAGGTCTTCGTGGACGGCGAAAGCTACGACCGGCTGCTCGGTGACTTCGCGAGAGCGCGCGACGACGAGCGGTGGAACGAGCTGCTGGTTCGGGCCGTCGACGGCTTCGTCGAGGAGTTCGACGCTACGACGGTTCACCTCGGCGGGGGCAACTCTCGGCGGGTTCATCTTGATGCGTTCGAGTCACGCGCGTACCGGGTGGTGGTCAACGGCAACGACGCGACGCTCTCGGGTGCGGCGAAGCTCTTTGCGACCTGAAATCCGGCGCAATAGCGGCCCACTACGCTACGGGCGTAGAAGTGAGGTTGGATGACCACAGTCTTTGAAGAAGAGATCCGCTCTCAGGCAACGCTGCTAAGGGATCGCGCGGTGGCGGGCCAGGCTGAAGCCCGTTTCGTCGCGGATGCGTTTCAATGTGCTGACTACGTGATCGTTGCCGCGCGCGGCTCGTCGGACAATGCGGCGGTGTTTTTCCAATATCTGGCCGGTCAAGAGCTTGGCCTCGTGGTAGCCCTCGCTGCCCCTTCGCTCTACGAGGGCGAGCGGGCGATGGGACTCGCGGGAGCAGGTGTGCTCGCCATCTCTCAGTCGGGGCGTACGCCGGGACTCGCCGGCGTCATCGAACAGGCGATCGCTCAAGGTCGCCCGCACGCTGCGATAACGAACGATGCCAGTTCACCCTTAGCCGAGGTGAGCACCAGCGTCATCGAGCTGCGAGCCGGTCCTGAGCGCGCCATAGCGTCAACGAAGACGTTCACGACCTCATGGCAGGCCCTCGCCCAACTCATCGAAGCGATAAAGGGCGAGCCGCTCGACGGACTTGACGCGTTGCCCAACCTCGTTGGTCGCACGGCCGAATGGGCGCTCTCGGTCCAACTCCCCACGGCGCTGCTCGACGCTGGAGGGGGCATAACCGTCGTCGGTCGCGGCGTTGGTCAAGCGGTCGCGGCAGAGATCGCGCTCAAGATTCGCGAGGTCACGGGAATCCGCGCCGAGGCCTACGCCGCGGCGGACTTCCTGCACGGACCTATCGGCGCTGACGGCGAGGGCTCCACGCTGTTGTTAGTCGTCACCGACGAGATGACCGACGCTGTCGCGAATGAACTCGTGAGTGAGTGTCAAGGTTTTGGCATGCGCACGGTGGTCCTTCGCGGCGAGTCGCGCAAGGGACTCGCGGGTGACGCGGAGATCGTGATCAACGAGGCGGTGCCGAACTGGTGCCTCGGCCTCGCTGAAGTGGTGGTTGGCCAGGTCCTCGCGCTTCGGCTCGGAGAGCGCCGCGGGCGGCCGATTGATACGGCACCGGGGTTGAAGAAGGTGACACTCTCCGCGTAAAGCGATTGACCAGTCAATCTCGTGCCGCGACGGGTTCGATCAGGAAAAGTGCGAAATTCTCTCGACAGGGCGGCTACAACTGTTAAATTCTCTCAATATGAGGTTGATAAGTGTGAAAAATTCACATACTGTGGCGATCAGCGCTCTCGTATTGCAGCGAGGCGTCCGGAGCCCGACGCAATAAAGGGCAAACGTAGTAGGCATTTCAAAACGTGAACTGAGGAGCGAAGGCTCTTCAAGGGAGGGGTTTCACAGTGAGGAATAAGTTCAAGGGGGGCCTGCTGGCAACGGCGTTGATGCTCGTTGTCAGCGCGTGCGTGATGGCTATTCCCTCAGTCGTGGCACCGGTCTCCGCGGGAGCGGTCTCCCAGGTACCGCTCAATCTCGCCAATGAGCAGGGCACGTTATGGTCCTGCGCCTTTAATCCATTTATTCCGACGTCGAGTCCGTATTCAATTGGCCTCACCTACGAGACACTTGACTTCGTGAACTCGCTGCAGAGCGGCAAGGTGACACCCTGGCTTGCGACGTCCTACGCGTGGAGCAATGACAACAAGACATTGACCTTCGACATTCGCCCGGGCGTTAAGTGGTCCGACGGTAAGCCCTTCTCTGCGGCCGACGTCGTCTACACGTTCAACCTTTTGAAGAAGTACCCGGCACTCGACGTCGACGCGGTGTGGTCGGTCCTCTCGAGCGTGACACAGAAAGGCACCAATGAAGTTGTCTTCAACTTCGCGGCGCCGGCTGTGCCGTACTTCTACTACGTCGCTGACCAGACCCCGATCGTGCCCGAGCACATCTGGAGCTCCATCAAGAACCCGGTGACGGACGCAATCAGCAACCCCATCGGAACTGGTGGCTACGTCATGTCTCACTGCACACCCCAGAACATCCAGTGGACGGCTAACCCCACTTACTGGCAGAAAGGTAAGGCCCAGGTGGAGACGGTAAACATGCCGGCGTTCCTTTCGAACAACACCTGCAATGAGTATCTGGCCACGGGTCAGTCGCAGTGGGGATCGCAGTTCATTCCGAACATCAAGACCTACTACGTGGACAAGAAGGCGGGGAACACCTACTGGTTCCCGCCGGTCGCCAACGTGTCGCTCTTTCCGAACCTGACAGTGGCACCACTGAACAACGTGGCGGTTCGTGAAGCGATCAGCTATGGCCTTAATCGCCAGGACATCTCGGTGAAAGGCGAATACGGCTACGAACCACCCGCAAGCCAGGTCGGCATCGTGTCGCCGACGTTCTCATCGTGGACGAGTAGCGCCGCCACCGCGACCGTCGGTAACAGTTACGACCCGGCCAAGGCGATTTCCGTCCTCAAAGCGGCTGGCTACAAGATGGGCAGCGACGGCTACTTCTCGAAGGGCGGCAAGGAGCTGAAGCTGACGATCATCACGAACGGCGGCTACTCCGACTGGGTTGCTGATATCCAGATCATGTCCCAAGAGCTCGCAAAAGTTGGCATCGACGCGATTCCCGAGACGCCGGCGGCGAACACCTTCTACGCCGACGTGTACGCGGGCAAGTACCAGCTGGCCTACAACGTGGAAACGGGCGGGCCGACTCCCTTCTACGAGATGCGCCAGTGGCTCTACTCGAAGAACTCGGCGCCGATCGGTACCGCCGCCTCGTCGAACTGGGAGCGCTACGACAACGCCGCCGTGGACAAGCTGCTTGACGAATACGGTTCAACGACGAGCACGACGACTCAGCACTCGATCATCAACCAGCTGGAGAACGTGATGGCAACGCAGTTCCCCGTCATCCCTGTCCTCGAGGAAGTCGACTGGTTCCAGTACAACTCGAAAGAGTTCTCCGGTTACCCGACCGCGTCGAACCCGTACGCGCAGCCGGGTCTCTACAACCAGCCCGACTGGGGCTACGTGCTGGACAACTTGAAGCCGCTGTAAAGAGAATTGATTGCTGGACTGAGTCGGGGAGATGAGATTCTTAGTTCGGCGTTTGGGGTTTTTGCTTGCAGCAATGTGGGCGGCTCTTACGCTGAACTTCTTCATCCCCCGACTCATGCCGGGCAACCCGGCCGAATCGATGATGGCGCGCTTCCGCGGGCACGTGAACCCCAACGCGCTTCAAGCGCTCGAGGTGGCCTTCGGCGTTAAGACGCACCAGAGTTTGGTCACGGCTTACTTCCAGTACTTGGGCAACACGCTCCACGGCAACTTGGGCACCTCGATCAGCTACTACCCGCAACCGGTGCTCACGACCATCATGAGGGCGCTCCCCTGGTCGCTCGGTCTTGTCGGCCTCTCGACGGTGCTCGGTTTCATCATCGGCACTGCCGTCGGCGCGATCGCAGCGTGGAGAAGAGGCGGGCTGATGGACAGCGTCCTCCCACCGACCTTCATCGTGATCTCCGCGTTCCCCTACTTCTGGGTGGGTCTGCTCGCGATCTGGTTGTTTGCCTTGACGCTCAACTGGTTCCCACTGCTCGGGGGCTATAGCGAAACGGTGCTCCCGTCGTGGAACTGGTCGTTCATTGGTGACGTCTTGATGCACGCGATCCTTCCCGCCTTTACCATCCTCATCACCTCCATCGGTGGTTGGATCTTGACGATGCGCAACAACATGATCACTGTTGTCGCCGAGGACTACGTGAAGATGGCCCGCGCGAAAGGGTTGAAGCCTCAACGTATTCTCTGGCAGTACGCGGGCCGCAACGCGATGCTGCCGAACCTGACGGGATTTGCCATGTCCCTTGGGTTCGTCATCTCTGGAGCGATTCTCGTCGAGTACGTCTTTAACTACCCCGGGGTCGGCTTTATGCTGCTCCAAGCCGTCCAAAACGAGGACTACCCGTTAATGCAGGCGCTGTTCTTGCTGATCACGGTCGCTGTGTTGCTCGCCATCTTCATCTCGGACATCGTGACTGCGATACTCGACCCCCGTACGAGAGTGCGCACGTGACCTCCGCCCTCACACCTCTTCGACGAGGAGCGCGCGGCGCGTATCGTTTTCTGCGTCGCGACAAGAAGGCAGCGGCGGGCGCGATCATCCTGTTCATCCTCCTCGTTATCTCCGCGTTTCCCCAGTGGTTTGCGCGCGACAATCCCGCCGCTGAGATCTACCCTCCAGGTGCCGGGCTCTCGTGGTCGCATCTGCTCGGTACGACGTCCTTCGGCCAGGACGTCTGGTCGCAACTCATCTATGGGGCGCGCCAATCGGTCATGCTCGCACTGATCGTGGGCTTCTTCTGCACCATACTGTCCGTCGGCATCGGCATCACTGCCGCGTATTCCGGCGGGCTCGTCGACGACTCGCTCTCGCTCCTGACCGACGTGATCCTCGTCATTCCGACCTTTCCACTGATCATCGTGCTCACCGCCTACGCGAAAAACGCGAGCTTCTGGCTGATCGTTGCCGTGCTCGTCTTTACCGGGTGGTCCTACGGCGCCCGTCAGCTTCGCGTCCAAGCACTTTCGCTTCGTAACCGGGACTACCTGCTCGCGGCCAAGGCTCGCGGTGAGTCGAGCTGGTACGTGATCACCGTCGAGCTGATCCCGCCGATGACCTCGCTCATCGTCGCAAACTTTCTCTCCGCCGCCCTCTACGCGGTGCTCGCGGCATCGGCGCTGCAGTTCGTGGGCCTCGGGAACATCAACACCGAATCCTGGGGGACCATGCTCTACTGGGCCCAGAACAATGAAGCGCTCGCGACGGGGTTGCCCCTCTGGGCGCTTGCACCCGGGGTCGCGATCGCCGTCCTCGGGTCCGCACTCGCGCTGCTCAACTACGCCTTTGACGAGGTGGCCAACCCGGCGCTGCGCCCCGTCTCGGGTAAGCAGATGAAGCGTCAAAGGGAAGCGACGGCCAGCGCGTGAGTGAACCGATTCTCCAAGTCCGTGACCTGCACGTGGAGTACGCGACCGCAAAGGGCCCCGCCCAGGCAGTCCACGGTGTCTCGCTCGACCTCGCCCAGGGCGAGTTCCTCGCGATCGTCGGCGAATCGGGATGTGGCAAGTCGACACTGCTCTTCGCGATCGCCCAACTGCTGTCGTACCCCGCGAGCATTGTCGCCGGCTCAGTGGTGTTCAACGGCGTGGATCTGACCTCGCTGACCGCCGAAGAGCTACGCCAGCACCGTTGGCGCGACATCTCGGTCGTCATGCAGAGCGCGATGAACGCGCTCAACCCAACGCTCTCGATCGGCAAGCAGCTGGAGGACGCATGCAAAGCGCACACCGACTGGGACGACCAGCGAATCGCCGAGCGCTCCGCCGAAGTGCTCTCGATGGTCTCCATCGACAAGGTGCACCTGCACAGCTATCCCTTCCAGCTGTCGGGGGGCATGCGCCAGCGCGCGATGATCGCGATGGCACTGCTCCTCGAACCTCAACTCGTCATCATGGACGAGCCGACGTCGGCGCTCGACGTCGTGGCTCAGCGCTCCTTGATGCGTCAGGTCGAGGCGCTTCGTCACGAACTCGGATTTTCCGTGCTCTTCGTCACGCACGACATGAGCGTCGTCTCGCACTTCTCGGATCGACTCGCCGTGATGTACGCGGGCGAGGTCGTCGAGCTTGACGGAACTCGCGAGGTCTTCGACAAGCCTCAGCATCCCTACTCCCAGGGCCTCATGGACGCCTTTCCTTCGTTGCTCGGCGAGTCGCGCCAGCTCACGGGCATCGCCGGCACGCCGCCCGTGCTCGTCGATCCTCCTCCCGGGTGTCTGTTCGCGCCCCGCTGCGCCTTCGCGATGGACATCTGCCGTTCGACGCGTCCCGAACTGATCACTGTTGGCACGCGATCAGTCCGCTGTCACCTCGTCAATCCTCCCGAGGAGGCGGCGTGAGCGGTCCCGTCCTCAAGGTCCACAATCTCTCTCGGTACTTCCGGGTCGGGGGGCTTCGCGCGCACGGGCAGCTCCACGCGCTCGACGAGGTGACCTTCGACGTCGCCGCGGGCGAGATCGTCGCCCTCGTCGGCGAGTCGGGTTCGGGTAAGTCGACCATCGCGCGAGTGTTGGCGGGCCTCTACAAGCCAACGACCGGTTCGATCACGTTCGAGGACGAAGTCCTCAGCGGCCAGTCGAGCCGAACCGTGCGAGGACGGATGCCCATGGTGTTCCAAGACCCGTTCGGTTCGATCAATCCGGTCTTGCGCGTCGGGCACAGTCTCCTGCGCTCGTTGAAGCTGCACCGACCCGATATCGATAAGAGCGCGCGTCACGATGAGGCGGTCGCGCTTGTCGAGCGTGTCGGGCTCACCCCGGGCGCCGAAGTACTGCGGCGGTATCCGCACGAGCTCTCGGGGGGCCAGCGCCAACGTCTCGGCTTCGCCCAAGCGCTCGCTTCGAACCCTTCGCTGATTTTGGCGGACGAACCGGTGTCGATGCTCGACGTGTCCATTCGCATCGGACTCCTCAACGTGATGAAGGGGCTGCGGGATCGAGAGGGCGTCTCACTCCTCTACATCACCCACGACCTTGCGAGCGCGCGATACGTGGCCAATCGCATGATCGTGCTCTACGCCGGGCGGATCGTCGAAGAGGGCCTGACAGACGAGGTGATCAGGTCTCCGGCCCATCCGTACACTCAGCTGCTGATGAAGACGGCCCCCGACCCGCGCCTGCCGCTCGCTGAGATCGACGGCGAGCGTGATCTTGGCGAGCCGCCCAAGGTGATCGACCCCGGACCCGGGTGTCGCTTCGCGCCGCGTTGCCCGCTCGTGATGGACGTCTGTCGAACGACGACGCCCCAGATGGTGACAATCTCTTCCACCCATCGGGCGGCCTGTTTCGCGGTGACACCGCAGTGACCCGGGCGTTGCTGCCCCGGCCAAGATTCGCGGAGTTCCTCGATGGGACGGTGACGTGGCGCTCACCGCTTCGCCTGGCTGTTGACGCTTCTTGGCGGGAGGTGGCATCGACCTTCGCCGACGACATACGGCGCAGCGTTGGCTTCGAGGTCGCGCTCGTCGATTCTGGCGCGCCGTGCGAGATCGACGTGCGAATGCTCCCCGAACTCGGCGAGGAGGAGTACCAGCTTGTCGTCGCCGACGTGACGACGATCGACGCCGCGACGCCCCGCGGTCTCGCCTATGCGCTGACGACGCTTCGACAGCTCGGTCCGAGCGCACTCTGGAGCGAGTCGATGATGCCGCTCGAGACCATCGAGATCCCCGGTGTCGTGCTTCAGGACGGCCCCGAGTTCGAGTGGCGTGGCGCCCACCTCGACGTCGCTCGACACTTCTTCGGCGTCGAGGCGGTGTGTCGAATGATTGACCTGCTGGCAGCCCACCGGATGAGCAAGCTGCACCTGCACCTGAACGACGACCAAGGATGGCGCGTTGAGATTCCGGGATGGCCGCGACTCACTGGCGTCGGTTCCTTCCGTCGCTCGTCGCCGGTGGGCCACACTCGCGACGACCTCGAAGACGGTGTCGCCCATGGCGGATACTTCACCGTGTCGGACCTTGAAACGATCCGCGAGCACGCGCGGCGTCGCCAGATTGAGGTCATACCTGAGATTGACTTGCCCGGCCACGCGCAGGCGGTCATCGCGGCGTACCCGGAGCTCGGCAATGTCACGGCACCGCTCGAGGTCTGGACGCGCTGGGGCATCTCCGACCACGTGCTCAACGTGAGTGACGACGCTCTCGCCTTCGCCGAAGAGGTTGTCACCTTTGTAGCGAGTCTCTTTCCCGGAAGCCCGGTACACATTGGCGGCGACGAGTGCCCGACAGACGAGTGGGAGAGGAGCGAGCTCGCTCACGCGCTCATGGCACTGCACGGCTTCACCCACACGCGCGAGCTGCAAGGCCTCTTCACCAAGCGTGTGGCGCGCGCGTTGCAAAGGGACGGTCACGAGGTTGTCGCCTGGGACGAGGTGCTCGACGCCGAGGTGCCGCTCGGCACGATCATTGCCGCCTGGCGAAGCAATGACAAGGGACTCGAGGCGGCACGACGCGGGCACGACGTCGTGATGGCTGACATGCAGTACCTCTACTTCGACTGGTTGAACAGTGACAATCCCGACGAGCCCATTTCGGTCCACCAAGTGCCGTATGTGACGACCTGGGAGAAGGTCTACGGGTTCTCCGTGGTGCCTGCGGACCTCGAGCCAGAGCTGCGCCGCCACGTTCGCGGTGCCCAGGCGCAGCTGTGGACGGAGTACATCGCAACGCGCGACGAGCTTGACTACATGGCCTTTCCCCGCCTCTGTGCGTTCAGCGAAGTCGCGTGGGGCTCGACGACGACGTTGTCGGAGTTCCGCGGACGCCTTGAAGAGCATCTTGATCGACTTCGGGCGATGGGCGTTTCGTATCGAGCGTTGGACGAAGAGTGAGCGCTGAGAGCGTCATCTCTGAGATGCGCGCGTTCCTCCCGCTCGCTTCGACCGAGTCGATGGCGCTCGTGAGCGCGAAGAGCGCTGGCGAACTTGCGATGACCTTGGAAACGCTGAAGCTTCACCGTGACCAGATTGATGAGATTGTCGCCCAGTGGGAGGTGATCCGCGCTGACCTTGAGTGGGCGAGCCTGCTCGGCGCCTGTCTCACGATGCTCGAGATAGACCGCGGGTTCTTCGACGCGCCGTTGCCGATCTGGCCCGACCTGGACGACGCCGGCGCGAGTGGGCGGTTGTTTTACTTCTACGTCTTTGCGCTCGACTACCCGCGAGCCGTTGAGTTTCTCGAGCGCGTTGGGACGCCCGCGAACGTCATCGATGCGACGATGGACGTATTGGCTCGACACGCGGCCACCCACGAGTTCAAGTGGGGCACGCTCGGCGTCGACGCGGGTTGGTGGATGCTGCCTGTCTTGCGTGGGGAGATCCTCCAGATTGGGGCCCTCAAGTTTCACCGGTTGACGTTGGGTGTGGGGACGCTGTCGCCCGAACCGTGGCTGAGCGACGACGAAGCCAACGCACTCGGGCCAGGATTCCGACGTGGTGACGCCCTGATTGGCCTGCACATTCCCCAAGGAGCTGACCTCGCACCGGCGTCACTCGACGTGACGTTCAGCGAGGCGCGTCGAGTGCTCGGGCGCCTGTGGCCGACGCCGCAGCGCCGACTCGCGACGTGTCAGAGCTGGTTGATGAACGAGCGCCTTCGTGACGACCTCGATGAGGAGTCAAACCTCGTGCGATTCCAGAGACGATTCACGTCGTTGCCGCTCTGGCGTGACGACGATGACGACGTACTCGACTTTGTCTTTCGCCGTCCGATGACTGCGGTCGATGATCTTCCTCAGACCACCCGCCTCGAACGAGCGATCGTCAAGACTCTTCAGCGCGGGGAGCATTGGCACATTCCGATTGGTTGGCTCGACTTTGACGGGCGAAGGACATGAACACGCCCGTCTGTTTGACGTCGATGATGTTTTGTAATTTTCGTTCAACAGCGATGGTTTTATTGTGAGAATCTCTCATTCTTTGGTTGATTTATGTTAAAAATTCACATAATGTGGCGAGATGGACTCTAAGACCCGCCGCGCGACGATCGCCGAGCAGCTTCGAGTCGAAGGCGAAGCGTCCATAGCGGAGCTGGCCGCGTTCTTCGGTACCTCAGAGATGACCATTCGGCGGGACTTGGACTTGCTCGAGGTTGAGGGTCTCGCCCGCCGAGCCCGTGGCGGAGCCATCTCGGTGCAGAGCCGCTCGTTCGAGCCGCCCGTTCTCCAGCGCGCCGCACACATGGCCGAAGCGAAGCGACGCATCGGCGCGGCCGCCGCGGCGCTGCTGCGAGAGAACGAGACCGTCGTCATTGACGTCGGTACCACGACCCACGAGATGGTCAAGGCCATCCCCGACGACCTGACGATCACGGCCATCACGAGCTCACTGTTGATCGCAACCGCACTCGCTACCAAGCCGTCGGTGAAGACGATCATGACCGGCGGCGTCCTGCGCCTCGGTGAGCTCAGTCTGGTTGGTCCGCGCGCGCAGAGTGCCTTTCACGATCTCAACTGCGACACCGTGTTCCTTGGCGTCGCGGGCGTAAGCGACACCAATGGACTCAGCGAGTACAACCTTGACGACGCCGACGTCAAGCGCTCCGCGGTTGCCTCGGGGCGGCGCATCATCCTGCTCGCGGACGCGTCAAAGATCGGTCGCGTGGCCTTTGTCACCTTCGCGCCGATCAGCGTCGTTGACCTCTTGGTGACGAACGCGTCGCCCGACAATCCGATGATTCGTCGATTGAAGGATCGCGACGTCGAAGTGCTCCACGTGGAGCCATTTGAACAGGAGATGGACTGATGTCCCGTTTTCGCTCGATCTTTCCGAACGTCGACAAGCCGATCATCGCGATGGCCCACGTGCCGCCACTGCCAGGTACCCCTCTCTACGACGCTGCGGCTGGCGTGCAGGGCCTTATCGATCAGGTCAAGCGCGACACTGCGCTCTTGCTCGAGGGCGGGTTTGACGCGGTGCTCTTCTGCAACGAGGGCGACCGTCCCTACCAGCTGAAGGCTGGTCTCGAGGCCTCCGCGGTGATGACGCGCGTTGCGACCGAATGCCGTCCCGACGACCGGCCCTTTGGCGTCGACTTCCTCTGGGACGCGCAGTGCGCGCTCGCCATCGCGGTGGGCAGCGGCGCGTCGTTCATGCGCGAGGTCATTACGGGGTCGTGGGAGTCCGACATGGGCGCCTGGCAGCCCGACGCCGCAACGTTGCTGCGCAATCGACGCAACTTCGGGCGCGACGACTTGGCGATCTTTGCCAACATCACCCCCGAATTCGCCTCCAGCACGGGCGCACGCACCCCCGCCCAGATGGGGAAGTCGACCGTCGTGTCGAGCCTCGCCGACGTCATCTTGGTGTCCGGCCCGATGGCCGGCAGTGAGCCCGACGTTCGCACCGTGGCGGACGTCCGTGAGGCGGTTGACCCGTCGATCCCCGTGCTCCTCAACACGGGCGCGAAGGCGGCGACCATCGCCGAGTACTTGAAGTACGCCGACGGCTGCATCGTGGGCAGCGACCTCAAAGAAGACGGATACACGTGGAACGACGTGGACCCCGAACGCGTGAAGCGATTCATGGACGCGGCCCGTAGTGCCTGAGCCGTCGGGCGAGTTGCTGCTCGGCATCGATCTCGGTTCTTCGGGTGTCAAGGCGGTGCTGCTCGACCCCGAGCGCGGCATCGTCGCAGCAGCAACGCGCTCGGCGGCGCTCTTCAGCGATCACCCCGGTTGGGCCGAAGCGGACACCCGTGAGTGGTGGGAGGCAGTCTGTGCGCTCGTGCCCGAGCTCCTCCTTGCAGCGCACGCGACACGTCGCGACATTGCGGCCGTTGCCACGACGGGGATGGTGCCTGCGGTCGTCCTTATGGACGAGGACGGTCGCGTACTCCGTCGCGCGATCTTGCAGAACGATGCTCGTGCGACCCACGAGATTGACGCGCTGAAGGCGAAGCTCGCCGGCGTCGATCTGCTCGCACTCACCGGTTCGGCGCTCACCCAGCAGTCCGTCGCGCCCACCGCGCTCTGGCTCGCCCATCACGAGCCCGAGGTCTGGAGAGAGACGGCGCGTCTCGCTGGCTCGTACGACTGGCTCGCTCAGGCCCTCGGCGCGCCCGCACACGTCGAGGAGAACTGGGGACTGGAAAGCGGTCTTTACGACATGAGCGGCACGCCGATCGAGTCCGTGCTCGCAGCAACGGACGTCGCGTGGCCGACGCTGTCGCCGCCGTACGAGCCGGGCACGTTGATCGGCGAGGTGAGCGCTTCCGCCGCGGCGGCGACGGGGCTGCTCGCAGGAACGGCGATCGTCGTCGGGGGCGCAGACCACGTCCTGTCCGCCTACGGTGCGGGTCTGGTCACCGAAGGCGACTGCTTGATCAAGCTCGGTGGATCGGGTGACATCTTGGCCGTCAGCGATCGGGCGGTTTTGGACGAGCGCCTCTACCTTGACCGGCACCCGATGCCGGGCAAGTGGTTGCCCAACGGCTGCATGGCGACGAGCGGATCGCTCCTGCGCTGGGAGCAGGCGATGTTTGACGCTGCACCACTCGAGGAGCTCGACACAGCGGCGTCGACCAGTACACCGGGGGCACTTCTCACGCTCCCATACTTCCTCGGCGAGAAGACGCCCCTTAACGACCCGAATCTGCGCGGGGTCATCGTCGGACTGCACCTCGCAACGACCCGAGGGGACATCCATCGATCGTTTCTCGAAGCCATCGCCTATGGCTTCAGGTCGCATTATGACGTGTTCGCACAAAACGGCCTCCACCTCACCCTGACTCGAGTCACGAACGGCGGCTCGAAGTCGAGACTCTGGCGCGAGATCCTCGCCGACGTGCTCAACCGCGAACTGGTCTCGATCACCGATCATCCCGGTGCCTCCTACGGCGCGGCGGTTATCGCCGGCGTGGGCGTAGGTCGGATCGACGAATGGTCGTACGTCGCGGGTTCGCTCGAGGCGGGCGAAGCAATTTCGCCGAACCACGCCAACGTTGCGATCTACGAAGAGCGGTACCACGAATATCTTCAGCTGAACGACGCCACCGCGGCGTTCTCTCATCTACTGGCGAGGAGCTCATCATGACAAAGCAGGTTGCGGGCGTGACCGGGGCCGGCTCGGGTATCGGTGCGGCCATTGCGAAGGAGCTCGATCGGCGCGGCTATCACGTCGTCGTCACCGACGTCGATGTCGAGAGCGCCCGTGTCGTCGCAGACTCCCTCGAGGGTGCCGAGTCGTTGGCCCTCGACGTCACCGACGCGGCGGCCTGTGACGCCCTCGTACGTGGCATCGTTTCTACCCACGGTCGACTCGACGTGTGGGTCTCCAACGCCGGCATCTCCAAGATGCAGCGGTTCCTCGACATCTCGCCCGCCGACGCCACACGCACCCTCGAGGTCAACACCCTCGGTGTTCTGTACTGCGGTCAGGCGGCCGCGCGGGCCATGATCTCTCTCAACACCCCCGGCAGCATCGTGAACACCGCCTCGATGGCGGCCAAACAGGGGGGTGTGCCGTTTCTCGCTGACTACGTGGCGAGCAAGTTCGCCGTGCTCGGACTCACCCAGGCCATGGCCTACGAGCTCGCGCCGTACGGCATTCGCGTCAACTGTGTCTGCCCCGGGTTTGTCGTGACGGCCATGCAAACGCGCGAGCTCGCCTGGGAGGCAGCGCTGCGCGGCATCGAGCCAGATGCAGTGAAAGCGATGTGGATCGAAGCAACACCACTCGCTCGGCTCGAAACACCCGACGACGTCGCCAAGGTTGTGGCCTTTCTCGCCTCCGAGGATGCGGCGTTCCTCACCGGAGAAGCGATCTCGGTGAACGGCGGCGCCTACATGGACTGACGGCGCTAGGCCGTCAGGACCATCGGCGCTCCTGCCGTGACGACCATGGTGTGCTCGCACTGGGCGACCAGACTCCCGTCGCTCGTGCGCAGTGTCCAACCGTCGGCGTCTTCGACGACCACTTGGGCTGAGACCGAGAGAAACGGCTCCACCGCGAGCACGAGGCCCTCGTGCAGTCGGCCGCGCTGGCCGTCGTCGTAGTTCGGGATCGAGGGATGTTGGTGCAACGCGCTACCGACACCGTGGCCGCAGAGATTCTTAATCGTGCGAAAGCCGTGGCGTCGCGCTCGAACGTAGACCACACGACCAATACTGCCGATGCGCTCACCAGCGCGAGCGGCGTCCATCGCGTCGCGACTGGCGAGGCGCGTCGCCTCAAGGAGCTTTGTCGCCACACCGGGCACCGTACCGACCCCCGTGCTGATGCCCGTGTCGGACCAGAAACCGTCGAGCTCCGCCGAGACGTCGATGTTCACGAGATCGCCGTCGTGTACTCGACGCGTGAGTGACGGAATTCCGTGTGCCGCCTCGTCGTTGATGCTGATGCACGTGAATCCGGGAAAGTTGTACGTCACGCGCGGCGCAGACCGGGCGCCATGAAAGCGCATTGTGTCACGCCCGATCGCATCCAGCTCACCCGTCGTCACTCCGGGACGCAGGGCCGCGACCATCGAGTCGCGCGCCTCGGCGACGACGCGGCTGATCCGACGCAGTCCTTCGAGTTCTTCTTGACTGTTAATGGTCACCGACCCATCACTATCACGACCAACAGAGTCGGCGTTGGCGCCAGTTCTGCGACGGGAGTCTCAGCGCTGTCGTGAGGGGCCCGCTCGTCCATAAAACGTCCAATTCGACGACCGAAAGGGAACGTTTCGCGCAAAGTTGAGCCGGTCAGGAACGAGGTTTTGACCACTTCCAGCTGTTTTCGATAGTGGAGGACGTTGATGCGTTGAGCAAAGAGGTTCCCGAAGTGATCGTGACAATGAACACGTGATTGTTGTGTTCGAGATACCACTGCGTGCCGTGCTCCACTACCCCGAATAGCTTCTTGGGCACCGTGTAACGAATAACGAGAGCCTTTGCGAACGGGAGAGTTCTCACGGAGGTATTGAGATCAACAGCGCCGGCGCGTAGCCAGTCGATCTTCACTTCCGAATCCATCGCACTGAAGAAGGCTGAGCCGCTGGGCGCACCGTCCGTTGACTGCACGGAGACGTTGATGTTCGGATTGACGCCCCCTGAAACTGGCCCCACCGCGAAGTACTTGATGCCCTCGCTTGCAGCGTTCTTCTCGACGTTCGTCAGCTCGTTGGCAAGACCGGGGTCCCGTTTCTCGGCGGTGGTCAACAATCCGTTGAAGTCGCTTTTGTTGAGGGGAACAGTGAGCCACTTGCTCGGAAGGGTAAACGAAAACCCGTATCTTGAGTTCACCGCCCGGTTGGTTGCGGCGCCTGCGGGCGTCGCGATTATCGACGCGAAGACTACGGCTGCAACGAAGGCGATCTTTTGGGCTCGCGAAAACGACGGCACTCTGTGATCCAATCAGGCATACCCGCAGTCCGGATCGCCGCGGCTCGCAGAATCGTATCTCTTTGCTCAGCGAGCGAATGCTGCGATGCGACTACGAATTCTTGCAGCTGACATAATCTGCTCGCCGATGGTGAGATGGGCCGGGCTCAGACGTCAACGAGCCCCTGCCAAGCAAGTTGCCCTCGCTTGCCAGGGGCTCGAGCGACTGTCTACGCAGCCGCGACTGTCTCGGTGTTCTCGGTCGCGAGCGCAGCCTTCAGTACATCGCCGACTGATGCCGCGAGGTGGAACGTCATGTGCTCACGAACCTCTTCGGGAACGTCCTCGAGATCCGGACCATTGCGCTCGGGCAGCACGACCTCGGTCAGACCGGCCCGGTGCGCGGCAAGCACCTTCTGCTTGACGCCGCCGATGGGAAGCACACGACCTTGCAGGGTGACCTCTCCCGTCATGCCAACAACCGGTCGCACGGGTACTCCGCGAAGGAGACTGACGATCGCGGTCGTCATGGTGACGCCCGCTGAAGGACCATCCTTTGGGACCGCACCCGCGGGCACGTGCAGATGGAAGCGCCGGCCCTTGAACGCTGTGGCGTCGATGCCGAGCTCCGTTGCGTGCGAGCGCACATATGACATCGCGATCTCCGCTGACTCCTTCATGACATCGCCAAGTTGACCCGTCAGGGTGAGGCCCTCGGGACCAGCCGACACACTCGCTTCGACGAACAGAACGTCGCCGCCTGCGCCAGTCACGGCGAGTCCCGTCGCGACACCGGGCACGCTCGTGCGATCAGCCGGTTCGAAGTAGAAGCGGGGTCGGCCGAGCCACTCGCGAACGTCATCGGCATTCACCGTGATGGGCGCTTCGCGTTCGCCGGACGCCAGCTTCGTTGCCAGCTTGCGCAGCAGTCGACCGATCTCGCGCTCGAGGGAGCGAACGCCCGCCTCTCGCGTGTAGTCGGCCGCGATGGCGCGCAGCGCGTCGTCGCTGATGACGACTTCGTCCTCGCGCAGTGCGGCGCGCTCCAGCTGGCGACCGACCAGGTGGTGACGGGCGATCGAGACCTTCTCGGTCTCGGTGTAGCCGTCGAGGCGAATGATTTCCATGCGGTCAAGCAGCGGTCCGGGGATGGTGTCGATGACGTTGGCCGTCGCGACGAACATCACGCGCGAGAGGTCAAGGTCAACTTCGAGGTAGTGGTCGCGGAACGTGTGGTTCTGAGCGGGGTCGAGGACTTCGAGCAACGCCGACGAGGGGTCGCCGCGGAAGTCGGCACCGAGCTTGTCAACTTCGTCGAGGACGATCACCGGATTCATGGTGCCCGCCTCGCGCAACGCGCGCACAAGGCGCCCAGGCTGCGCACCGACGTAGGTCCTGCGGTGTCCACGAATCTCTGCTTCGTCACGGACGCCACCGAGTGACACGCGAACGAACTTGCGTCCGAGTGCGGTCGCGATCGACTGTCCGAGCGAGGTCTTGCCGACACCTGGAGGCCCAACCAGCGCGAGGATCGCGCCTGAACCGCGGCCGTCAACCGGGACGAGCCCGCGCTCGGCCTGCAGCTTCTTTACCGCGAGGTGCTCAAGGATGCGCTCCTTGACGTCTTCGAGACCGTCGTGATCGGCGTCGAGGATTCTCGCGGCCTCACTGACATCGAGACGATCCTCTGACTCGACGCCCCACGGAAGCTCCAACACCGTGTCGAGCCACGTGCGGATCCATCCGATCTCGGGGCTCTGGTCACTCGTACGCTCCAGCTTGTCGATCTCGCGAACGACCGCGGTGCGAACGTTCTCGGGAAGGTCGCGATCGGCAATCTTCGTGCGGTAGTCGTCGGGGTCTGACTCATCGCCGTCGCCCAGTTGACCGAGCTCCTTCTTGATCGCTTCGAGCTGACGGCGGAGGAGGAACTCGCGCTGGGTCTTTTCCATACCCTCTTCGACGTCGGTCTTGATTCGCTCGCGAAGGGCGAGGTCAGCCAATGTGTCACGTGCCCAACCGAGCACGAGGCGCAGGCGTGTCTCAACGTCAATCGTCTCAAGTACTTGGACCTTCTGGGTCAGCGTGAGATCGGGGGAGTACCCGGCCACATCGGCGAGCTGTCCGGGTTCGGTGATCTCGCGAAGCTGGGCGGCGACTTGACGCGCGCCTCGACTCAGCAAGATGTTTTCTAAGACCGCGCGGTACTCGCGCGCGAGCTCTGACACGGCAGGCGTCGCCTCACCGTCTGCGAGTGGTTCGGCCTCGACCCACAGCGCTGCGCCCGTCCCGGGCACGCCAGTGCCAATTGACGCGCGCTGGTCACCGCGCACGGCAACGGCGGGCAAGCCCCCTGGTAGAGCGCCCTCTTCCATCACTTCGGCGATGACGCCGACGGCGGCGTAGCGGCCCTCGATGTGAGGGACGAGCAGAAGGCGTCCTCCCGCTGAGCGGGCCGCCTCGACGGCGACGCGGGCCTCGTCAGATTCGAGTGCCATGGTAAAGACCATGCCCGGAAGCACCACTCCAGATTTGAGGGGCAGTAGCGGCAAGGTCACTTTTGATTGAGCCACGTTTCATCCTTTTTCCGAGGTGGCACACGCCACCAACCATTCCCACCGAGCTCGCGGGGAAAGTGCTGGTTCCGTGCCGAAGAACTCGAAATCGGGGTAAACCATTATACGGGTGTGAGCAAAAATTCGATCCAGGTCACGAATCGTCGCCCATATACTCACCAAATCCAATGGAGAGGAGCACCCATGGCACTGGCGCCCGGCGAAACGGCCCCCGATTTCAAGCTGCTCACTACCCCCGATCAAAGCGTCAGCCTGTCGGAGTTTGATCAGCCCGTCGTACTGATCTTCTATCCCGCGGACTGGAGTCCCGTGTGCGGCGACGAGCTCACCATGTTCGAAGCGGCGAGCAAGCTCTTCCACGATCGCGGAGCCCAGCTGCTCGGCATCTCGGTCGATGGCGTCTGGAGCCATCAGGCCTTTCGAGCGGACCGCAAAATCGAGTTTCCGTTGCTGTCCGACTTCGAGCCCAAGGGTGCGGTCGCCCGCGCCTACGGGGTCTATCGGGCTGCAGAGGGAACGTGCGAGCGCGCTCTGTTCGTCATCGACCGCGACCACAAGGTGGCGTGGAGTTATGTATCGCCGGTTGGCGTCAACCCGGGCGCCGACGGCGCCCTCAAGGCGGTAGAGGAGTTGTCATGAGCGAAGCCCAACTTTCTGTTCCCGTGAGCGACAAGGACCACTCGATTGGCCCCGTTGATGCGAAGATCACGCTGGTCGAGTACGGCGACTACGAGTGCCCCTACTGCGGTCAGGCGTTCCCCATTGTCGAGAAGATCCGAAAGACCTTCGGCGACTCACTGCGATTCGTCTTTCGCAACCTGCCCATTCCCGAAGCCCACCCTCACGCCGAGCAAGCGGCCGAGATGGCAGAAGCGGTGGGGCTCCAGGGAGAAGACAAGTTCTGGGCGATCCACGACATGATCTACGAGCACCAGCACGCGCTCGGCGAAGAGGCGCTCTTCGCCTACGCGAAAGATGTTGGTGCAGACGTCGACAAGGTACGCACAGACCTCGCGCAGGGCGCGCCAAGCCGGCGCGTCGAGGCCGACTTTGAAAGCGCGATACGAAGTGGCGCCAACGGAACGCCGACGTTCTTTGTTAACGGCGACCGCTACGACGGATCGTGGAGCTACGAGCCCTTTGAGACGCATCTTCACGAGGTGCTTCGCGAGCTCTCGTAGCGGTCAGTCCTTCGGCCTCGATCGCGAGTGCGGTTTATACGGCGTTACTTCGACGCCAGGCCCACGCGAGAATCGCCGCGCCGACAACCAGGAGCGCCACGCCGAGCACGGTGAAGGTGCTGTGCCCGCTCATCCCTGAGCCGTGTATCACATTCGCGCCCTGCAAGATCCACACCACGCCCACCACGCTGAGCAATGCTCCGACGACTACGCGAACTATCACGACGACTCCATCTCTTTGTACTCATCGATAAACGAGTACCCGTGACCAACTAAATATGTTCACCTGAATCTTCGTCGGTCTGCAGCTCCTTCAGCCAGCCCGCCGCGTGCTTCGCGGCCCACTTCTCGCTTACCCAGCCCTTGAAGATCGAACGAAGCGAGTCTCGGTGGGTAAGGGCCATATAGATGTGTCCAAAGACCACGATGAAAATGAGCAGCGCGAAGGTGTCGTGCACGAAGGTCGCGCCCTGGCGCCACGGCACCGGGAAAAAGCGGAACCACTGGAGCATCGAGCCCGTCGCCAGCATCACGATGATCACTGCGCCGATGAACAGCGCATTCAACTTCTGACCCGGATTGAACTTGTCCGCTGCCAGTGGCGCCCGGCCCATTGCCCGCAACCAGCGAATCTCCGCGCGGGTCCAGTAGCTAAAGCGTCGCACGTCGCGGCGCATCTGACGACCCCACGGACCGATTATCGAGATGATGACGGGTAGAGGCAGTGCCAATCCGCTCCAGAGGTGAATCTGTTCGATGACGTGACGGGGGAACACGATGCCAAAGAACGAGCCGAAGTAGAGGGGGATCGCCGTGAACATGAGGATGCCGAACAGGCCCGCGTTCGCCCAGTGCGCGGCGCGCTGCACCTTGTCAAAGCGAAGGATCTTGATGACGTCGCGTGGCGTTTGCGTGATCGTCATGGCTAAGTGTCTTGAGGGTCAGGATTGTTCGGACCGGTCGTGCCATCCAGCCAGCCATTCACGGGATAGCCGTTCTGCTCCCAGAAGCCGGGGTGCACCTCGTTGACGACCTTGATGGCAGAGAGCCACTTCAGCGACTTGTACCCGAACATCGGCGCCACGTAGAGACGCACCGGACCTCCGTGCTCGGTCGTGATCGGTGCGTCGAGCATCTTGTATGCGACGATGACGTCGGGCAGGTGCGCTTGGTCGAGGGTCAGGCTCTCTGAGTCAGCCCCGTCGTAGGACTCGAACGCAAGAGCGACGGCGCTTGATTTCACTCCGACGGTCTTCAAGATGTGCGAGAGAAGAACGCCCTCCCAATGGACGTTCGGCACTCGCCAACCGGTGACGCACTGAAAGTCGAGATCCAGTTGCGTCACGGGCATCGATTTGAGGTCATCGAGCGTGAACGTCATGGGCCGATCGACGAGCCCGCTCACCTTTAGCCGATAGTCACTGTCACGAATCTTTGGGTACTTGCCGGTGATGGAGTAGATGCGGAAGCGATCACCGCCCGGAAGAATGCCGCCCAACCCCGAGCCGAACACGTTGCCGAGGAAGTTCTGCAGGCTGGCCCCGAAGATGACGCCGAGGGCGCCGAGTCCGGTCACCCCGAGAAAGACCCGCCGACCCACAGCGACGCGCTTGACGGGACCCGGCGAGTTTTGGGGGGAAATCGTCATGGCCTGACTGCTCGGCGGCCGCCCTCGATGTTCATCGACCGGCTGGCGTTGGCGCAATCACTATCCATCTCGCACCGTACGCTCGCAAGATTCATGGCATTGCCTCTCGTTTCATACTAAAAGTGCTCCAGCCCCGACGCACCGCAGGACCTAAGAAGTTGCTAAAGGCTCAGCGTGGTGGCGGCGATGGTCATGCCCTTGACGCTGCCCGTCACGGAGACCATTGCGCCAGCCTTCAGGTCTTTCTTCGTACCCATGGTCCAGTGGGTCATGCTGTCGTAGTGAACGGTGTAGACGTCCTTTCCGACCTTCAGACTGAACGACTCTGTCGTACCCATGTTCGCGTTGAGCTTCTCTACTGTTCCGTGCCACGTCTTCGCCAAGGCTGCGTGACTGCGCACGGCGGCGCTGGCGGGCGCAACGATCGCGACGCCTGCTCCAAGCGACGCGAGCGCGAGGGTTGGCACGACCACAACGGTAAACAACTTCTTCATGGGTTCCTCCATGTATCAGGCGGCCGAAGCCGCGACGTCGGACAACCCCGTCCGAATTGCAGTCATTCGAACGACCGATCGCGTTACAACATTGACGGCAGGCCTGATAAACGCCGAGAACTATGGAGACGGCGGAACAAGCCTCCCCCAGTCGCCCGACTTGCCACCTGATTTCTTCAAAAGCACCAGGTCTTCGATGTGGGCCGACGGATCCTCTTCGAGCAGAGCGCTCATGATGCTGAGCGCAGTCATCGCGCACGCGACGAGCGCCTCCATCTCGACACCGGTTTGGTCGACGGTGACGACCTTCGCGTGAATCTCAAGCCCCGTGGGTACGGGCGTTACGTCGACCTGCACGTCACTGATGTTGAGGGGATGGCATAAGGGGATGAGTGTCGCCGTCTGTTTCGCGCCGAGTATCCCCGCAATCCGCGACGCGTGAATCGGCTCGACCTCTCTAGAGTGCTCAGCAGGGGGATCGACGTTGGTGACGACGAGGCAACTCGCGTGCGACGTCCGTCGCGTGGGGGTCTTCTTCGACACGTCCACCATCTGCAGCTTCCCGGCGACGTCGACGTGCGTGAAGGGCTTGGACTCTTTCAATTGCTCCCCCCGTCGCAGCTTCGCCGAAGGTCGTGTAGAGAATCGAATGATTCTGCGGTAACTCTACAGGAGGGCCCCACAGCCCCTCCGACGCGCGCGCGGCGACTCCGAAATAAATGGGCACCGGTAGCATCCAAGAACGGCGTCCTCGACGCTGGTGTCGAGGGGGAACGGAAACTATGGAGCCAGCGAAGCACAGCAGGGGCCCGCGTTCTGTCACGGTGCCGGACGCTCGCGGGTCGGGCCTTCGCGCGGACGGTTCCACGGCGGTGTCGATTTCGGTCCGCCCCCACCTTGCGTCGCGAGACGACGCGCATACGAGTGTGATGCCAACCGAGGGTCCTCTCGTTGACCGCTACGGACGCCTGCACAACGACCTGCGCATCTCGGTGACGGATCGCTGCAACTTGCGCTGCGTGTACTGCATGGCCGAAGAGGGGATGACCTTTCTCCCAAGGTCTGAGGTGCTGAGCTTCGAAGAGATCGCGCGCGTCGCGCGCGTCGCCCACGATCTCGGGGTCACTTCGATACGCCTGACCGGTGGCGAGCCACTCGTTCGCAAGGATCTGCCCTCACTCGTGGCGATGCTCTCTGCGATCGGCTTCGATGACCTCGCGCTCACGACGAACGCGATGTTGCTGGGCGGCCTGGCCACGAAGCTGGTCGACGCCGGGCTCTCGCGCGTCAACGTGAGCTGTGACTCGTTGCGCCCCGAGCGCTTTGGCTCGATTCGTCGACGGGGCGATCTCAGAACAGTGCTCGCCGCGATGGACGTCGCCGAAGATGCGGGGCTGCGTCCGCTCAAGGTCAACGTCGTACTCATTCGTGGTACGAACGATGATGAGATCCTTGACTTCGCAAGGTTCGCGCGCGAGACCGGCCGCAACGTTCGATTCATTGAGTTCATGCCGCTTGACGCAGAGGGCCACTGGGGACGCGATCAGCTCGTGACGGGCAGCGAAGTCTTTGCGACGATCAACGCCGCGTGGCCGCTCGAGGCGGTCGCTGACGCCGGACCAGCTCCCGCCGAGCACTTTCGGTTTCGCGACGGTGGCGGCGAGATCGGGCTCATCTCCTCGGTCACTCAGCCCTTCTGTGGGACCTGCAACCGTCTTCGACTTACGGCCGATGGCGCGATTCGCAACTGCCTGTTCTCAGACGACGAGCACGCCGTTCGTGATCTCATGCGAAGGGGAAGCGGCGACGAGGATCTCGCGATGCTGCTACGCCGAGCGGTGTGGGCGAAGTTTCCGGGGCACGCGATCAATGAACCAGACTTCTTGCACCCGGTCCGTTCGATGTCCATGATCGGTGGTTGACAGGTTGACGGCCGTCGAGATCTCTCGACTGCGAAAGTAGGGTGAGGTCGTGACCGTCACGTCGACTGCAGACTGGGTGAGCGTTTCGCCCTTACCGCTCTCGCCCGATGAGCTCAGCGCGTGGGCGGTGCGCCCCGACTGCGGCGCCGTGGTTACCTTTTGTGGCACTGCGCGCAGCTCGTCGACGACCGGCCACGACATCCAGGCTCTCGAGTATGAGACCAGCGTGGAGCTTGCCGAGGCTCGTATCAGCGAGGTGGTTGCGTCGGCGCGCACGCGTTGGCCTGAGATAGGCAATATCGCGGTCCATCATCGTGTCGGTGTCGTAGCGCTGCGCCAGCCGGCGGTCGTGGTCGTCGTGTCCTCGCCTCACCGACAAGACGCGTTTGCAGCGGCCGAGTTCTGCATCGACACGGTCAAGCGCTGCGTGCCGATGTGGAAACGCGAGGTCTGGGAGGGCGGCTCGGCGTGGAGCGAAGAGGCCCAGCCCATTCTTCGCGTCGAAGACGCGTGACGGTTGACGTGACGTCTCGAGTGGTCTCGTGATCGACGTCGACGACGCGAAGCAATACGTCCTGGGCGGCCTCACTGCGCTCAATCCGGTCGAGCTGTCGCTCGTCGACGCGCTCGGGTGTGTGGCGAGCGAAGAGGCGCGTGCTCGAGAGGCGGTCCCCGGCTTTACGAACTCTTCTATGGACGGGTTCGCCCTGCGCGCCGCCGACGCCGCGAGCGGACCGGTCACGTTAATCATTTCAGGATCGCTGCTTGCGGGCGACGCGCCGTCACAGCGAGTCGAGCCGGGCCACGCGGTACGAATCATGACGGGCGCGCCCCTGCCTGAGGGGGCGGACTGCGTCTGCATGATCGAACAGACCGTCGTTGATTCGAAGGCCGGAACAGTCGAGATCACCCGAAGCGTCTCGGCGGGCGAGAACGTGCGCTACCCCGGCGAGGACGTGAAGGTCGGCCAGACGCTCGTACGACCGGGCGACGAGCTCGACGCCATTCGCCTCGGCGTGCTCGCCGGTCAAGGTTTCGCGTCGCTCAACGCCGTGCCTCGTCCTCGCGTCGCGGTGATCTCTACGGGCAACGAGCTCGTGAGCACCGGTGATGCGCTGCGTCACGGCGAGATTCGCGACAGCAACCGTCCGACGTTGCTCGCGCTCCTGCGCGAGGCGGGCTTCACGCCGATCGATGTCGGCGCGGTTCGCGATGACTACGACGAGATTCGCTCGACCTTCGAGCGCGTTGCCGAAGAGTGCGATGCGATCGTCTCTACCGGTGGCGTCAGTGTCGGCGACGTCGATCACGTGAAGGGCGTGATCGCCGAACTCGGAGGCGACAGTGCACGGTCGATGCAGGTGGCGGTGCGACCCGGCAAGCCATTCGCCTTTGGTTGCCTTGGCGCTCAGCGCGTGCCGACCTTCGGTCTTCCCGGCAACCCTGTCTCCACGCGAGTGAGCTTCGAACTCTTCGTTCGGCCGGCGCTCCGACTACTCGGCGGACACCGCGAGATCGAACGTCTGAGCGTTAATGCAGTGTTGGACATTGCCTACCCGCGGACGAAAGACGGCAAGCTGCACGTCGTGCACGCCTTCGCCCGTGTGCACGACGACGGACGAGTGCACATCGAGGCCACCGTCCGTCCCGGCTCTCACCTCATCAGCGCGGTGGCGGGTGCGAACGCCCTTGTGATGGTGCCCGACGGCGACGGCTTCGACACTGGTGACGTGGTGCGGGCAGTGATCCTCAACGCAGACAGCCTCGGCGCTGACCGAGTCGGAGCATCGAGGTAGCGGCGATGGCGCGACTCCTCTTGCTCGGGCCTGCTCGAGAGGCAGCCGGTGTTCGACACGACGAGATCGACGCTTCAACGGTTGCAGAGATGCTCGAGCTCGCCGCCGCTCGCTACGGCGCCGATTTCGTCAACGTGTTGGCGACGAGCCAGGTATGGGTGAATGGCGACGTCGCGGGGATCGACGACCAGCTGACGTCAAGCGACGAGGTCGCGGTGCTGCCGCCGATATCGGGCGGCTGATCACGTCGGGCCCGCCGTGGGTCGAGGTGGCGTCAGATAATGTCAGGTTCACGACGAGGTGAGCCGATCATGATGAGAAGTCGAAGCGTTGCGGCGTCACGACAGATACCCAATCAGTTCGCAGCGCAACTCTTTGATCAGCTACCGCGCCGATACAACCTTCTCGCGGCACTCCTCTCGTTTGGCCAAGACGGCCGGTGGCGCGCTGTCATCGTGGACCAGGTCGCCGCCAGTGCTCCCTCGTCGGTGCTCGATGTCGCGTGTGGACCCTGCGCAGTCACAAGGCGGCTCGCAAGACGCACGTCGGCACAGATCATTGGGATCGACTTAACCGAGGCGATGCTGCGCGAAGGTCAGCGCAACGTTCGTCATGCACACCTCGACGGCCGGGTGGCGCTTGTCCTCGGGCGCGGCGAGCAGCTGCCCTTTGCCGATGCAAGCTTTGATGCCCTCACCTTTACCTACCTCCTGCGCTACGTCGAGGACCCACAGGCGACGTTGTGCGAGCTTGCCCGCGTCGTAAAGCCGGGAGGGCGTATTGCGAGCCTCGAGTTCGCCGTCCCTCAACGGCCCGGATGGTGGGCGATGTGGTGGCTGTACACCCGCGCCGTGTTGCCGGTCGCTGGATATCTCACCGGGGGCCGAGCCTGGTGGGACGTCGGGAGATTCCTCGGTCCGAGCATCTCGCGTCACTATCGCGACTATTCGGTCGCGTGGACCGTTGATGCGTGGCGCCGCGCCGGCATTGAACACGTCGAGTATCGAGCGATGAGCCTCGGCGGCGGTCTCGTCATGTGGGGCTACCGGTCAGCGGCATGAGCGAAAGTGCAAGCCACGAAACAACGTCGGCGGGCCCGTCGTTCTATTCGCGCCCCCGGGTGTTGCGGCGCCAATGGATGCAGGACTGGTGGACCCTGCTCCATCCGCCGTACACGATGCTTCATCTCTCGCTCGTCACGATCGGTGCCTGTCTCGTTGGTCCAGTCAACTCGAACCGATTGCTGCTGACGCTGCTCGCCTTCTTCCTGGCGGTCGGGGTGGGCGCGCACTCACTGGACGAGCTGAACGGACGGCCTCTCAAGACCCTAATTCCCAGCTGGCAGCTCGTCGTGGCATCAGCCGTCGGAGTCGGCGGAGCGATTGGACTCGGGGTGCTTGGCCTGTTCCTCGTGAACTTCTACCTCGCAATATTCATCGTCATTGGTGCGTTCATCGCCGTCGCCTACAACCTGGAGCTCTTTGGCGGGCGACTGCACACGGGCCTCGTGTTCGTCCTCGGATGGGGAGCCTTCCCGGTGCTGACGGCGTATTTTGCCCAGCACGGGCGGCTCGGGGTGGCAGCGATCGTGGCGGCCGTATTCGGCGCGCTGATCACCCAGATTCAGCGCCTGCTCTCGACGCCGGCGCGCGATCTGCGTCGCCGCACCGCGTCGGTCGAGGGAACAGTCGTGCGCTTCGATGGGTCAGTTGTCGATCTCAGCCGTGAGGTGATGTTGCGTCCGCTCGAGCGAGCGCTACAGACGCTGTGCTGGGCTGGGGCGTGCCTCGCGCTTGCATTAGCGTACGTGCGACTTCGTTAGAAGGAGCCGTCATCTCACGAACACCACCGCCGGGAGTCGTGACCGCCATCGCGCAGGCAGTGCGCGAACGACGAGTAAGCGCCACGACGATGGTGACCGCTTCGATCGAGCGTTTAGAACGCGCCGAAGAGCTCAACGTGCTTGCTGAAAAGACCTACGACGAGGCCCTCGAGCGAGCGCGTCAGATCGATGAGGGCGACGTGTCGCCAGGCCCTCTGCTCGGCGTGCCGACGCTGATCAAAGACCTCGAGGACTTGGCCGGCCATCCGACCAGGAAAGGCTCGGTCGCCTTGCGCGCCGCGCCGCCCGCCGTCACGAGCGCGGTAGTACCGAGTCGGCTGCTGGGCGCGGGAGCGGTCGTCGTCGGAAAATCGACACTTCCTGAATTTGCGATCGAGGGGTATACGGCGAACCTGCTGACCGGGGTGACACGGAACCCCTGGCAGCTCGACTATTCACCTGGCGGTTCGAGTGGCGGTTCGGCTGCCGCGCTTGTGGCAGGACTGGTCGGTGTCGCGACGGCGACGGACGGTGGCGGATCGGTGCGCATACCCGCCTCGTTGTGCGGCCTCGTTGGACTCAAACCGACGAATGGCGTGGTCGGACGTTGGCCAGCGCCCGACTGGATTGACTACTCGACCGACGGACCCTTGGCGACGTCGTGCGATGATCTGCGACTGATCTTTGAGATGATGCGAGGTCCGGTGGCCGGAGATCCGACGTCTCCACCTCGCGATTCGATCGACGGTACTCGCGTCGTCGCTCGACCGAGCCGCGTGATCGCCGCCGAGCGGACGTCGCCGCTCGGTCCACTGCCCGTGTCCGTCGCCCAGCTCTTTCTTGACGCGGTCGACGCCTTCGCCGATCGATTTGACGCGACCGTGACCTGGATCGACGCTGACGACTTCTTTCTCGACGGAGACCCGGATCTTGATTGGTTCACCGTGACCAGCGCCGAGCACGTGGCGGCGCTCGGACGTGCGTGGACCGTCGATCACCTGGACGAGTTTCACGTCGCGACCCAGGAGTTCCTGACGACAGGCATGGAGGTCACGGTCGACCAGTACCTTGCCGCTCGCCGCCGACGGTACCTCTACGTGCGGCGGATGGACGAGATTCTGGGCGAGGGCGGACTGCTGCTCACCCCGAGCGTGGCGTCAGAAGGCTGGCTCGCCGACGGCCGAATGTCCCGCGACGCCGACGTGCACGGACTTGCGCCCGAGGTGTACTCGACGGCTGTGCAGAACATCACCGGACATCCTGCGATCAGCATTCCCTTTGGGCAGCTCCCCACGGGGCTACCGTTCGGACTTCAGGTCACGGCTGAGCACTATCGCGATCTCGGACTCCTCGATGTCGCAGAGGTCATGGAGGCGTCATATCCCTGGGCGCGCACGGCGCCGGGCTACGAGTCCCTTGGCGATTTGGTGAACCTGTCCTGAGTTGGGATTCACTGTATTTCCTATGCCGTCAGGTGTTATCACCGACGGATCCTCGCCGTAATATGAAGGAAAATTTCGATCTACTGGTGGGTGTGTCAGGACGAGAGAGATGCGATGAGCGACGCCGAATCCCCCAAAAGTCGTGCCGTGACCTACATCGTGTGTGGGCAGATCTTCTTCGTGCTGTTCATCGGCGTGTGCGTCGCCATCCACCCTGGCATCGTGTTGAAGTGGAACGAAGGGGGCGTGAGCAACTACGGCATCCACCTCAAGACTGTTGTCCCCTACACACTCGCGCTGGCGTTGCTCGCGATCTACAGCCGACGTGCGGCGGTGCTCTACTCAAGGAGTGATCCGCTCACGCGTCGACTCAGGAGTGTGCTCACCGCTTATAGCGTGATCGTCACCGTGATGCTGTTCAGCACGTACGTCTATTCGCTCAACCACGTGTTGCGCGACATCCACATTGGCTTCGGCACCGTGCTCATCACGTTCGAGTCCTTCACCGCCATGTGGATGCTGGCGCGCTCCCGCCGGCGCGGTGTGGACAGCGTGTACCTCGCGACGCAGCTCGTCGGTGCCCTGCTTGCGCTCGTCACAATCGTGGGCGTGCTGCACTTTCTCTTTCTCGCTGAGATACTGGCGAACACCGGATTCGCCTTCATACTGATTCATACGGCCCAAAGAGTCGCGCTTGACGATCGCCTTGAGACTGAGCGACCACTGTCGCGAGCGTCACTGCCGCTTCGAAGGCTGAGACTTCCTCTGCTGAGAAGTGACAACCTGCTCGATAGTTGAGTCACCTGTAGTCAGCGGAGCACCTCCGATCGGCGTTAACAGAACGTGGAACAATGGGTCGATGTACGTACCTCCCAAGTTCGCGGTCAACGACGAAGAGGCGTGGAAGATCGTCAACGACGCAGGTGCGGGCATGCTCGTCGTGCAAACTCCTGAGGGTTTGGCGAGCGTCTATGTGCCGATCCTTGTCAGCGCCGATCGCGCGATCTTGGCGACGCACGTTGCTCGAGCGAACCCGTGGTGGAAGGCGGTGGGAGGGGGCACCGAGGTGCTCGCCCTCTTTCTCGCGGCGAGCGCCTACGTCTCTCCTTCTAACTACCCGAGCCGAATGGAGAACCCCGGGGTCGTGCCGACCTGGAACTACGTCGCGGCAGAGATTCACGGCAGAGCCACCGTTCACGACACTCTCGACTGGAAGTGGCGTCAGACGGGACTGGTCACCGAGCATTTCGAACACGATCGCGATCCGCAGTGGCGCGCAGACGATCTCGACCCGCACTTTCGCGAGGGACAGCTCAAGGCCATCGTGGGGATAGAGATCGAAGTGGTCTCGATTGAAGGAAAGGCCAAGCTGTCACAGAATCGACCGGAGATCGATCGGTTGAGCGTCCGAGAGAACTTTGCGGAAGGGTCCCTGAGCGAGCGCAACGTCGCCGAGCGAATGGAACCTCCAGAAGAGTAAACAACGCCAGGTGGAACGGTTCGAACCTCTCCGATGACGACGAGATGGGTCGTGACCTGGTTCTATTGAATGGGCCAGCCTCCTCCTACGGAAGAGTTCCCACTACGGCCGAGTCTTTAATGACGGATAACGACCGAAGTCAACATCGGTGGCGCATACACGCTATTTTTCAAGTAGTTCGCAAGAACGTGGGTGGTGACGTGTTGCTCGCGTCGCGCCTTTCATTCAAAAGGGGGAGCAGTAAATGAGTGAAGCTTTTACGCCGGAGTCGCTCGGTGCGAAACTGCCGGTGACTCCTGGGGAGCACGAACGTCTGCGACAGGGCGTCCTAGGGCTCTTTGACATCTCGACGGCCACGATGGCGAACATCGGGCCGGCGATGAGTTTCTATTTTGGCTTCGGGTACCTCGCCTACACCGCGGGTCTGGCGTCTCCGCTCACGATCATCGCCGCTGGTGTTGCGATCCTGTTCCTCGGCAACACGCTGTCGGAGTTCACAAAGGTGCTTCCTTCGACAGGCGGATTCATCTCGTTCATCGGCAAGACGTTCGGCGGTCGAACTGCGGTGACCACGGCGATACTTACCGGAGCCGGTTACATCGCAGCCATGGCGTCAGTGATCGCCATTGTTGGAGGCTTCTTCCAGATCATCCTGCAGAACTACCACGTGTCGGGGCTCCAGAACGTCCCGTGGGGCGTCTGGATGGTCATCTTCCTCGCCTTCGCGGCGTTCATGATGGCGCGCGGAATCTCCATATCGACGAAGCTGGCCGGATTCTTCTTTGCCTTCGAGATCACGATCATGATCGTCATCAGCATCATCTCCCTCGTGAAGTTTCACTCCCACATCAACTTCAAGCCCTTTGAGCCGAGCAACATCCATCATGGAATCTCGGGCCTGGCGGCCGGCTTCCCGCTCGCCATCTATCTCTTCATCGGATGGGAGAACTCGGCCGCGCTCGCTGAAGAGACCGACAACCCGCGCAAGAACGTGCCCAAGGCCGTCTTCATGTCGATCTGTGTGATGTTGGTCGCGTACACGTTCTTTGCCTTCTCAACCGTGGTCGGGTTCAAGGGAAACAATGTTCTCCTCAGTGGCTCACCGATACCCTTCATCTCGGTCGCGAAGGAAACGTTTGCGGTAGGCCTCTTCTTCGCCTTCCTCGCCGGCATGACCTCAACGCTCGGCGCGTTGATCGCGGGCACGAACTCCCAGGCGCGACTGATCTTCAACGCCGGACGAGAAGGACTCCTGCCGTCGGTCATTGGAAAGGTTCACTCGACGCGTCGCACGCCGGTCTACGCGCTCTTCACGTTCCTTGGGCTGGGGCTGCTCATCATCGGCGTGTGGGGCCTTGGCCACATCATTGGGGGCCACGCCACGTCGAGCACCATGAGCCCGCTCACCATGTTCGACGAGTCCTCGACGTTCGGCACGATTCTGGTGCTCATCGTCTACGGGCTCAGCAGTGTGGCGCTGCCCTTCTACTACCGCAAGAATCACCCGGATCTCTTCAATCCATTCCGTCACGCCGTACTGCCAACGATTGGTGTGCTGTGGATCCTGGTGCCGCTCTACTACTTGGCGAAGCCCGGACAGGCGACGCCGTACAACTGGTATCCGTACATCGCCCTCGGCGTCATCGTGCTTGCCGTCGTCTATGCGACGTACCTCTGCAGTCGCGATCCGGGCATCGGCGATCGCGTGGGGTCCATCGTCGCCGACGAATAGTCAAGGGTGTCGCTACGCGCTGATCACCGTGGGGTGAAAGTCAACGAAGAGGCCCGTACCGACGATCCCCGGCACGCAGTTGAGCCGGGGGTCGAGGTCGGGTGTGACGCGGGCAAACCTGACGTCGAGGATGAGATTGCGGTTCTCGGTGATCACCGGACCGTCCTTTCCAACCGCCATGCGAAGCTCCATCTCGCGTACCTCGAAATGTTCGAGGAGCTCTGATCGCACGAGCTGCAGTGATTCGGGGACCAGTTCCAACGGGATCGGGAACCTCAGGCCGAGCTGTTCGACGAGCTTTGACTCGTCGACGAGGATGTAACGCTCGGGCGAGCTCGCGATGATCAGCTTCTCGCGGAGCATCGCGCCTCCCCGGCCCTTGATCATGTTGCCCTCGCCGTCAATTTCGTCGGCGCCGTCAAAGGACCAATCGGGGCGTTGCTCGACGAGGCTGGAGGTTCGAACGTGAAGTGCCGCGCAGGCCATCTCCAACTCGATCGAGGTGGTGATGGCCGTGAAGTGCCAGTCCATCTCGTTCGCACGGTGAGCCAGCGCGTGGAGAGCGAGCAGACTCGTCGAGCCGCTCCCTACGCCAACCACGTCGCCGTCGTGAAGACGAGCTGCCATTTGACGGGCGACCTTCTCTTTTGCGTCAAGGTTGGTTATTCCAATGCGCCAGGCGGGGTGGTCGACGTCGGATTCGTTCCATTCCATGAAGTGGCGTCCTCTCTCGATGCCTGGATACATCATTGCTCGAAGGAAGGTGCGCCCTCTCGGGTCGCGAGGATTCGACGGCCCGCGAACGTGGAAGTGCTTGTTGCCTTAAAGGAACTGAGCGTGGCCGACCATGCCCGCCGCCACGGTGGCGTTGGTGACTTCGTCGATGAGAACGAAGCTGCCAGTGACTCGATCCTCGCTGTAGTCATCGACGACGAGTGCGTCGCCGGTTGTGAGTGTCGCGAGACCGATCTCGTTCGTCGCGAGCGAATCGGCATCGTCGATCGCGAGCGACTCAATGTCGATGACACCCGTGATCGACTGCACCCGAACGGGCGTCGACTTGGTCGTGTGCTTGAGGCGCAGTCGCTGACCGTTCGCCGACAGAGGCTTCTCTCCGAACCAGCAGATGGTCGCTTCGAACTCTTTCGTTACCCGCGGCAGCGGCTGCGTCGCGATGAGGTCGCCTCGCCCCGCGTCGGTCTCATCAGCGAGGTCCAGATCCGCGGCGAGACCGACGGTCGCTTCGAGTCGCGGCTCACCTCCGAAGTTGATGGCGCGAATCGTGGTCTCGATGTTCGCCGGGAGCAGCGTGACACGGTCGCCCACGTGAAACGCCTCACCGCTCACCATGCCGGCGTACGTTCGGCCGCCGCCCTGCTGACGCAGCACCCATTGGATCGGGAGGCGCGCCCCCTGAGCGGTCTCCCAGGAGCCAGCTTCGGACTGCTCGAGCGCGTCGAGCACCGACGGCCCGTCGTACCAGGGAGAGCTGTCAGAGGTCGTGGCCACGTTGTCGCCGAAGAGTGCCGACACGGGAATTGCGAGCGTCGAGGTGAAACCCAGCTCGCGCGAGAGCGTCTCGATCTGGTCGACGACGCGCTGGAACGCCAACTGCGACCAGGCGACCGTGTCCATCTTGTTGACCGCCACGACCACTGAACGCACGCCGAGCAGCGCGGCGATGCAGAGGTGTCGTCTCGTCTGCTCCTTCAGCCCGCTCGCGACGTCGATGACGGCGAGGGCGAGGTCCGCGGTCGAGGCGCCCGTCGCCATGTTCCTCGTGTAGCGAACGTGGCCGGGGCAGTCGGCGATGATGAACTTTCGTGTGGGCGTCGCCGCGTAGCGATACGCCACGTCAATCGTGATGCCCTGCTCGCGCTCTGCACGCAGGCCGTCAGTGACAAAGCTGAGGTCGAGATCGCCGATTCCGCGCTTCTCTGACGCGGCGGCGACGGCGTCGAGCTGATCGTCGAAGAGCTGACGGGTGTCAACGAGGAGTCGGCCAATCAACGTCGACTTCCCGTCATCGACCGAACCAATCGTGGCGAGGCGCAGTAGGTCTTTGGTCGCGAGCTCCACTTAGAAGTAGCCCTCGCGCTTGCGGTCTTCCATCGCGGTCTCAGAGAACTTATCGTCGCCACGCGTTGCGCCTCGCTCGGACACGTTGGCGACGGCGACTTCGTCGATGATGGCTTCGATCGTCGCGGCGGACGAGAGCACCGCACCCGTGCAGTTGGCGTCACCGACGGTGCGAAAGCGCACGAGCCTTCGCGTCACGGTCTCGCCGGGGATGGGCTCGACGAACTGTCCGACGGCGAGCCACATGCCGTCGCGCTCGACGACGTCTCGTTCGTGGGCGTAGTAGATGGACGGCAGGTCCATCCCCTCACGTGCGATGTACTGCCAGACGTCAAGCTCGGTCCAGTCCGAAAGCGGGAAGGCGCGGAGGCTCTCGCCCGGGTTCACCTTGCCTTGGTAGAGCTGCCAAAGCTCGGGTCGCTGCTGGCGCGGGTCCCACTGCCCGAAGGCGTCGCGAAAGCTCAAGATGCGCTCTTTCGCGCGCGCCTTGTCCTCGTCGCGGCGAGCGCCGCCGAAGGCGGCGTCAAAACCATGTTCGGTGATCGCGTCGAGCAGCGTCACCGTCTGGAGTCGGTTGCGCGAACCGAGGGGGCCGGGATCAACGACCTTGCCCTGGTCGATCGTGTCTTGGACCCGCGCGACGATGAGACGGGCCTTCGCTGCGTCGACCGCGCGATCGCGAAACTCGAGTACCTCGTCGAAGTTTTGCCCCGTGTCGATATGGAGCACGGGGAAGGGGAGCTGTTGAGGTGCGAAGGCCTTCGCGGCGAGGTGCAATAGAACAGCGGAGTCCTTGCCACCCGAGAAGAGCAGGACGGGGCGCTCGCACTCGGCAACGACTTCGCGCAAGATAAACAGTGCGTGGGACTCGAGCACATCGAGGTGGTCAGTGGCGTGAGGGGTGTGCAAGGTCGTTGTCATGATCTCTTTGGATGCATTGTATTCTAGTAATGCACTAGAGAAAGTAAGGCTGACGCGAGAATGCCAGTGATTGCACCGACTCCTACGCTCTTGAGCGAGCTCGATGAAGTAAACGAGCGGTTCGAGCGAGCAGCTCCCCGTGAGATTCTTCAATGGACGTTCGACCGCTTTGGCGACGACGTCGCGATGGCGTGTTCCTTTGAGGATGTCGCGCTCTTGCACATGGTCCTCGAGATGCGACCTTCGACGGAGATCATCTTTCTCGATACGGGCGGTCATTTCGCAGAAACTCTCGAGTTCGCGAATCAGCTGGAGCAGAACTGGAGCTTGAACCTCACTCGCACTCACCCGTCAAGCGATGCCGCGGCGTGGCCGTGTGGCACCGCGCGCTGCTGCGAGCTCAGAAAAGTCGAACCACTCGGGCGAGCTCTTAAGGGTCGTGCTGCGTGGATCACGTCGGTCAAGCGCGTGGACGCTGCGACCAGGGCTTCTATGAAAACCCTGATGTGGGACGAGAAATTCAACCTGGTCAAGGTGAATCCGCTCGCTACCTGGACCGATGACGACGTCGCGTACTACCTGACGAGTCACGAACTGCCCGAGCATCCGCTGTGGGCCGAGGGTTACGCCTCCATTGGTTGCGAGCCGATGACGGTGAAGCCCCTGGTGCCGGGAGACCGGCGATCGGGTCGTTGGGTTGGTCTTGACAAAGACGAGTGTGGACTGCACGAGGCCTAAGCAACCACCTGGACATCCACCAATAAATCAAGGTGCGACAGTAAATTTGTCGCAATGCCACGGCGCTACCTGAAGGAGCATGTCGGATGCTTCTGATAGTCCTCGCTCTCATCTGGGTTGCTCTCCTGGCCCCGGTGGTGATTCGACGACTTCGAGAAGGTGGCGCAGAAAAGTCCATCCAGTCCTTTCACGCTGAGCACGAGGTCTTGAGCCGTCAGGACTACACAGTCATCCCCGCGCACCGTCTCGACGAACCTGATCAGATCCCCATAAGAGAACCGACGGGCGACCGTCGGCCCCGTCTCACCGTCGTGCATCCGGACGATACCTTTGCCGAACTCGAGTCGCGGACCTCATGGGACGAGTGGAGTGACGACTACGAATACGACGAGGAGCCGTCGACTCGTTCGTCGACCAACAATTACGCGCGCGCGTACTCCACTCATCCACGTGAAGTCGACATGACGTCCGTGTATGAGCCACCGATTCGCCGTCGCACGATGCGAGCACAGCGTCGCGTCATGTTCTCTCGTCTCGTGCTCGGCGCAGTATTGCTCACGATCGTCGCGTTCTTTAGCGGCTACTCGCCTGTCATCGACGTTGCCGCACTGGCGTGGTTCGCGGTGGTCGTCTTTGTTGCCCTCGCGCTCTACGCAGTGAGCCAGGGCTACTTGAGCGACGCCTCGCTACGGCCGCATCTGCTACAGCGACGTCATCTCGCCACGGTGAGGCCGATGTATCGCGATGCCGATGACGAGTACGCCAGCTTTGAGGACGAACTAGACGCTGAGTTCTACGACCCCGACGTTGTTGTGGCGTGGGAGCGCGAGCCGGAGCGTCATCGCGCGTTCGGCTAAAATAGGTTCCTCTTCGGGGGTGTAGCTCAATTGGTAGAGCGCTACGTTCGCAATGTAGAGGCAGTGGGTTCGAATCCCATCACCTCCACTCCGGGGCAGTAAAAGAAACGTGCGTGAAGTGCGAGGTGGGAGTATCAGCGCTCCATACCTCGATCGCGGTCCTTCTTGCGTGAACGTTCGAGGACTTGACGAAGAATCGGGAGCACGGCGCGGTCCTTCTCTCGGCCGGCTGCCTCTTTCGAGCGTATGACGTCAGCGAGTGCGGCTACGAAGATTGTCACCGTGTCTGTTAGTTGCTCTCGCGTGGCCGAGCGTCGCAGGTCGTCATAGCCCCGTGTGCCGTCTGGAAGGAGTGCAATGTCCAGATATCCATGTTTCGTTACGAAGGTCCAAGTTGTACCTTGCTCAAATGTTCGCTCATCGAGTGCTATTGCCAACGGTTCTTCCATATCCGGAATCCGAAGTTTGGCGTCGAGTTCTCTCAGCGCAGCTGCAAGTCTCGTGAAGTTCTCCCGAGTGCGAGCAGGCGTGACGTCGACATCGCGAGTGACGTAGGGCGATCCACGCAGTTCGGCGGCGAGTCCGCCGATGACGATGTAAAGAACCTGGTGACGCTCCAGCACTTCAAGGATTACATCGGGGCGATAGGGGACCATCTCAGTCACGGCGGTTCGCCATCTGCTGCTCGCGACGGTCGTGGAATCTGACGCGCGTCATGAGATCGGCGAATCGTTCGGCTGGCGTCATCCGAAGATGCTGATCAATGATCGTCACGTTCGAGTCATCAAATTTGGACATGAAGAATGTGAGATCCAATCCGCACGCGCGTACTACGTCGCGCACGGTCTCAAGACTCGGTGATACGTCGTCTCGTTCCCATCGGGCTATCACTGACTGGGCTTTGCCGAGGCGTGCGCCCAATTCGGTTTGAGTCAGTCCGGCTCGCAATCGAGCTTCCTTTATGAGGTCCCCACTGACCATGTGGACAGTATAGTACATATTTGCTATATCAGAACGTTCACCACGCATAACTGGATTTGAGTCCCAACGGTCGTCGCTCGGTCCTTCCGGGTCACATGTTTTGAGCAGCGGCCCGGACCCCGCGCCGGCGCGCCTCGGCCGGTGTGGCGCTGGTGCTTATTCGGTGACTCGAGGTCTACCGAATGTCCTTGACTCCCAACGGTTCTCCGCGCTTACTGGAAGGCGATCTGGGTTTGGGTCGATTGTTCGTTTGTCGAATTAAAGGGCAAAACTGAACTGCGTTATCGTTCTTAATGAAGTTGGGTACCTTCGTTCGTGGGAACGAAACCTACGCTCGCCGGCCCGCACTTCGAGAGAAACTGAGGTTGACGTGAGCGATGACCCCGAGTCTGTCGACGGCGATTCGAACTTGTCCACTGAGGGTGGCGGTGCGCCCACTGGTCGAGGATCCCGGCGCCACGATGAGCACTTTCGCCACACCCGGATATCGGCGGCGTGGGTCAGCGTCGTCGTCGCCATCGTCTTTGGCGTCGCGCTCATCGACTTCATTGTCCAGAACACACGTCAGGTGCGAGTCGAATTCTTTGCCGCGAGCGGTCGCATTTCGATAGCCGTTGCGCTGTTGGTCGCCGCGTTATCAGGAGCCATCGTTGTGGTGGCAGTCGGCGTCGGTCGAGTCGCCCAACTTCGACTCACCATGCGCCGTCAGCGGCGCCAACGCGACGCCGATGGCGAGAACAAGGGTTGAGCGTCGAGTCACCGTGACCGGCGAGCTCGATCTGGAGCAAGCTCGTAAGCACTACCACTTTGCATTGGCGCCGGAGGACTACGAACGTCTTCCGTTCTACGCCGCACTGTTGCACGAGTTCGAGAGCGAAAGAATCACTCTCGAACTGCTCGCCAGCGTGCGGGCCGAACAACGAAATCCGATGCTCGTGCTCGCTGCCCTCCATCTCGCTGCGCTGAACGGCCACGACGTGCTCGGACCGATCTATGACGACGCGCGTCACGGCACACTCGAAGATCCACGTGACGCGGCGCGACGGGTGATGGACGTCGTTCGAAACGACCCAGAGATTGTGCGCAGCCAACTGTGGCGGGCGACGCAGACGAACGAGCCGGGGCGTAGCGCCGTCATCCAAGCGGTCGTGGGCGACCTCGGTCGAGACGTCACGGAGATCAACCTCATCGAGGCCGGTGCCTCGGCCGGCATCAACCTCTACTTCGATCAGTTTCCCGTACGAGCGATAGACGATCATAGGGCGCTGACACTCGTGTGCGAAGACCTCACACCGATCGATCGCTCGCGACCGATGCCCGCCGTACGATCGCGCGTCGGCATCGATCCTCACCCGCTTGATCTTGACGACGAGCACGATCGACTGTGGCTGAAGGCGTGCTTGTGGCCAGAGCAACGGCGGCGCCACGAGCGCTTTGACGCCATTGTTGACGCGCATCACACGTGGCCGCACATGACGATGCTGAAGGGAACGTCGACCGAACGTTTAGGCGAGGCGTTTGCGTTGTGTGACAGCGGCGTGATGACCGTGGTCTTGAATACGTGGAGCGCGTTTTACTTTTCGCCCGAGGAACGCAGCGCATACTTCGCGGAGCTCTCACGCCGATGCGCGCAGAGCAACGTTGCGTGGATCTCGATGGAGTCGACGATGGTGAAGTGGCCAGGCATCGACGCCGACGAAGCGGCGCATCATCGCGCCGCGTCCCAAGTAGTATTGACGCGTCCGAGTTCGGCTCCTGTGGTCTGGGGCTGGTGTCACGCGCACGGACGGTGGTTGGAGCAAACTACCGTCTCGTAGTTCGCGGGTTTACGCTCCGGATTACCCTCGAAAAACGCAGCTCTGCTGTGGAAAAGATGCGACTAAGTAGTTGGTATGTGAACGCCGTGCGTCGATTTTGGTGGATAAGTACCCCAAATCTGGGTATAAGTTTTTGATTTCCCTCTTCGGCCTTGGTGAGGAACAAAAAGTCTGGCACAGTATCACTCGTAGTTCACGTAGTACCTACCAACGATCTGACGAACCGCAAGGTGAGAAAGAAGCGGGGGGACGAGGGGCCTCGTAAGAGGAACGGAATCCTTCCGACGGGTAGCGGAGTTCGGTCCGCTACACGGAACTGGTGATGGCGTGAAGTGCCTGCCGTCAAAGATGTTCTGTCCGACACGGAACGTAGTTGGCGTGCCTCGGAAACCCCGAGGGGCGGGTGAGTTTCGGCTCACTGGTCACTCGGGGTTTTCGGCTGTCTAGGCACAAATCGATCAAGTGATCCAGTAGCGACGCACACTCTCGGGCTCGCCGTAGCTCGGTGGAGATACCGACTCGAGCACACCGCCGTTGTGCTCGATCGTTCGCGCCGAGGCGACGTTATCGTCGTCACACGTGACGAGCACTGCATCAACGCCTTCTGCGCGAATCACAATGAGGGCTTGGCGCAAGATCTCTGTTGCATATCCCTTGCGCCGATGCGCGAGCGTTACGCCGTAGCCGATGTTGCCGCTTCGCTCGCGCAGATAATCGTTGAGTTCGAAGCGAAGCGACACACGACCAACGATCTCGCCGTCGACGTCGGCGGCGAGTTGATAGTTGCGAACCCAGCCGGGCATGAGATTCACGCCTCGACGCGACTCTTCGAGGAACGAAAGGAACGAGGACCACGATGTGCTCGGGTCCCACCCGAGCAGGAACGGAAAGCCATCCGCTTGAAGCATCGCCGCATGTATCGCGATGGCCGCCGATTCATCGCTCAATCGATAAGGACGAAGTCGCAGCAGCACTGCCCAAGAATAATGCGAGTCGTCTCACTCACCTTTGTGACGGCGCTACAGAGAATCGTGGAAGCGTCGCGTCAGAACAGCGACTGGGGCTCGAACGGCGCGCAGAGCTCTGGCCCGTCGTTCTTTACCGAGCCGACGGCGGGATCGACCCCGTGGTGCGTGAGTGTCCCTCGAGGTGCCGGACGCAAGAGCAGTTGACGCTCGTCGGGTTCGTGCTCGACGACGTTGAGCCACGTTTCGATGTCGTTGCGCTCGAGCACGACCGGCATGCGGTCGTGGAGCTCATCGAGATCCTCACCCGGCGTGGTCGTAATGATCGTGCAGGTCTTTAGAAGTTCGGCGTTCGGAGTGCTTGCGTCGCGCCAGTACTCGTAGAGGCCGGCAAAGAGCAGCGGCTCTTCGTCGACGCGCGTGAAGTAGTGCGGCTGTCGGTTACGACCGGGACGGTGGTCCCACTCATAGAAGCCGTCGACTGGGATCACGCAGGGGCGCTTTGCGAAGGCGCTGCGAAACGACGGCTTCTCGGCGATCGTCTCCGCGCGGGCGTTGAAGAGTCGGTTGCCGATCGACGGGTCTTTTGCCCAGCTCGGTATGAGTCCCCAGCGATAGCGATCGAGGACACGCGTCTCGTCGTGCTCGGTGGCGGCGAAGAGCGTGCGCTGTGGCCCGACGTTCCAGCTCGGCGCGTCGGGATCGATGTCCGCGGCGAGGGCCGCGTCGAGGAACCGAGCGAGGTGCGCTGGCGGGGTGAAGAGGGCAATTCGACCACACATGCGCTCCATTTTGCCGTGATTTTCGGGCTCTGGCGCATGTCGCGCGCAGTGGCTACTCTTACGAACATATGTTCGCTTTTTCACCTGATCGACCCTCCCTCTCTCCTGAACTGCTCGCGAGCGTGCGCCCCGTGTCACTCGCCAAGAGCCGTACCGTCCCCCTCGGGGACCCCTGGCGTTCACTCGTACCCGAAGGGGGACTGCGGCGTGGTTCGACGGTGGTCGTCGAAGCACCCGTCGGCCTCGGTGGTCTCAGCCTCGCGCTCAGCCTCGTCAGTGAGGCGAGCACGCGGGGGCACTGGGCGGCCGTCGTCGGGGTTGACGACCCCGGTGTCGTAGCAATGGTCGAGCTCGGGATCGATCTGCGTCGCGTGCTCTTTGTCCCGCGCCCACGGGGTGCGTGGGCGGAGTCGTCGGCCGATCTGCTCGACGGCGTCGACCTCGTGCTCGTGCGACCTCCGTCGCGGCCCGGACACGGGTCCGCGCGTCGCTTGATGGATCGAGTGAGAGAACGAGGCACCGTCTTGGTCGCGCTCAGTGAGCCACGCGCTCCCTGGCCACTGCCGGCCGACCTCTTCTTTCGCGTCACCCAGGCCGAATGGGTCGCCTCGTCGCGGCTCGACGCGCGCTATCTCACCGTGCACGTGAGCGGTCGCGGGGCGCTCGTCCGCGGTGCCGAGCACGTGGTGGTGATTCCGAATCGTCACGGCGGCGCGGAGGCGAAGTGATGGAACAGTTGCTCGCTATCTGGGTGGAGTCGCTCGCGATCGAGCAGTCCGACGGTTCGACGTTGCGTGACACGAGTGTGTTGCTCGACGCGCTCGAGGCGATGTGCCCCTTCACCGAGGTGGTTCGTCTCGGACTCTACGTGCTGCCGCTGCGCGGACCGAGTCGGTTCTTCGGTGGTGACGACGTGGTGCTGCGCATGGTGCGCCAGTGCGTGCTCGACGTCGTCGGCGTCGAGCCCAAGCTCGGGGTCGCCGAGGGACTGTTCTGTGCGGAGCTTGCGGCCCACCGAGAGATCGTCGTGCCCCGTGGTGGAAGCGACGAGTTTCGCCGCGCCCAGCCCCTTGAGGTGCTGGGTCGCAAGGATCTCACGACCACGTGCCAGCGACTCGGACTGCACACGCTCGGTGCGTTCGCGGACCTTGGGCCCGCGCGAGTAGCTGAGCGCTTCAACCGTCACGCGCTCTACTTGCACCGGGTGGCTCGAGGCGAGCTCAGCGGGCTCGACACGCAGCGTGACGTGCACCTCGTGCGCCGTCTCGCGCAGCTGCGCGGTGAGGAGATGCTCTTCGAAGAGCAGCAGGGGTTCTTCGGTCAGCGAGGGGCCGAAGACGACCGGGCCGAAGCCGCCGCGCACCGTGTGCGTCGCCGTCTCGGTGCCGAGTCCATCGTGGTGGCGAACCTTCATGGCGGTCGCGGGCCCGAGGACCGAGCGACGCTCGTGCCCTGGGGCTCACCGAGCGCGAACGAGCGTGACGTTGCGCCGTGGCCGGGGCAGCTCGCCGCACCCTCGCCCGCGACCACGCTCGCACACCCCGTGCCACTGCAGTTGCGTGACGGCGCGAACCGGACGGTCATCTTGAACGGACGCGGCGTGCTGAGCGCCGAACCGACCGCCGTCATCTTCTCCTCGCCGCTGCGTCGCGAGATCATCTGGTACGCCGGTCCCTGGCCGATCGTCGAACGTTGGTGGGCACGTCGCCGGCGTCGCGCGCATCTGCAGATGGTGCTCGCGAGCGGCGAGGCGCTGCTCGTCGTTGCCGAAGCGAGCCGGTGGTGGCTCGTTGGAATCTATGACTGATGGCGACCTACGGAGAGCTGCACGCACACTCGGGCTTTAGCTTCCTTGACGGCGCGAGCGATCCCGAAGAGCTCGTCGTCGAGGCAACGCGCTTAGGGCTCTCGGGCCTTGCGCTCAGCGATCACCACGGCCTCTACGGCGTCGTGCGATTCGCCGAAGCGGCGCGCGCCCTCGGGCTCGCGAGCGTCTTTGGAACGGAAGTCACCCTCGACGCACGGGACGATCGCGTCGGGGTCTCGGACCCCTCGGGTGAGCACCTCGTGCTGCTCGCGCGCTCGCCCGAGGGATACGCGCGACTCTCGCGCATGCTCGCGCTCGCGCACCTCGAGCGGGGCGAAAAGGGCTCGCCGCGCTTCACGCTGGATCAGGTCGCTGATGCAGCGAAGGAGTGGCTGGTGCTGACGGGATGTCGCAAGGGACCCCTTACACGCGCGCTCCTCGACGAAGGCCCTCGCGCCGCGGGGCGTCGTCTCGCCCAGCTCATCGAGCGCTTCGGGCGCGAGAACCTCGCGGTAGAGATCTGGGACCACGGCCAGCCCGACGACGTGGCGCGCAACGACGCGCTGGCCGAGCTCGCGGTGCGTGCCGACGTCGCCATCGTCGCGACCAACAACGTGCACTACGCCACGCCGCGTGACTTTCCGCGCGCGAGCGTGCTCGCGGCGATCCGTGCCCGGCGCAGCCTCGAAGAGATGGAGGGCTGGCTCAGCGCGTCCCCGCTCGCGCACCTACGAAGCGACGCTGAACAGCGTCGGCGCTTTGCGCGCTGGCCCGGGGTCGTCGACCGCGCCGGCGAGCTCGTGGCCGAGCTCGCCTTCGACCTGCGTCTCGTGGCGCCCAACCTGCCGGCGTTTTCGACCCCCGAGGGACACGACGAGCAGTCGTACCTAGAAGAGCTCGTCGCGAGTGGCGCCACGCAGCGCTACGGCCCACGGGGGAGCGAGCGCGTCGTGGGTGCCTGGCGTCAGATCGACCACGAGCTCTCTGTCATCAAGACGCTCGGCTTTGCCGGCTACTTTCTCACGGTCTGGGACATCACCGAGTTCTGTCGCACCCACGACATCTACTGCCAAGGTCGAGGGTCGGCCGCGAACTCGGCGGTGTGCTACTCGCTCGGCATCACCAACGCCGACGCCGTTGCGCTCAACTTGTTCTTCGAGCGCTTCCTCTCTCCGGCGCGCGACGGCCCCCCCGACATCGACGTCGACATCGAGTCGGGCCGACGCGAAGAGGTGATCCAGTACGTCTACGAGCGCTACGGGCGTCATCACGCCGCCCAGGTGGCGGCCGTGATCACCTACCGGTCGAAGTCGGCGCTGCGCGACGTCGCCCGAGCGCTCGGTCACAGCGAAGAAGAGGCCAACTACATCCGCGACCACGTCGATCGAGCGACGATGACCTCAAAGGACCCCGCGGTGTCCGAGCTGCTCACGACCATGGCGAGCGAGCTCTTGGACCGGCCGCGCCATCTCGGTATCCACTCGGCGGGCATGGTGCTCTGCGACCGGCCCGTGCTCGAGGTCTGTCCCGTCGAGTGGGGACGCATGCCCGGGCGCAGCGTGCTCCAGTGGGATAAGGACGACTGTGCGGCGATCGGACTCGTGAAGTTCGACCTGCTCGGGCTCGGCATGCTCGAGGCGCTGCACCGTGCCGTTGACACCGTCAAGGAGTTTCACGGCGTCGACCTCGACCTCGCGATGCTCCCCCAAGAGGACGCGGTCTATGACCTCTTGAGCGAGGCCGATACCGTTGGGGTGTTCCAAGTCGAGTCGCGCGCTCAGATGGCGACCCTGCCGCGCGTGCAGCCGCGCTGCTTCTACGACCTCGTCATCGAAGTAGCGATCATTCGTCCGGGTCCCATCCAGGGCCGGGCGGTCAACCCCTACATCCGTCGTCGCCGTGGCGACGAGCCGGTGACCTACCTGCACCCTCGTCTCGAGCCGATCCTCCGACGCACGCTCGGCGTGCCGCTCTTCCAAGAGCAGCTGATGGAGATGGCCGTTGCCATCGCAGGCTTCTCCCCGGCCGAGTCCGACGAGCTGCGCCAAGCCATGGCAGCCAAGCGCTCAGAGCTGCGCATGATGAAGCTGAAGAGCCGCTTCTACGCCGGCATGGCGGACAACGGCATCACCGGCGCGCCGGCCGACCAGCTCTTCGACGCGCTCGCCGCCTTTGCCAACTTCGGCTTTCCCGAATCGCACTCGGTCTCGTTTGCCCACCTCGTCTACTGCTCGGCGTGGATCAAGGTGCATTACCCGGGCGCCTTTCTCGTCTCCTTGCTGAACGCCCAGCCGATGGGCTTCTGGTCGACCCAGAGCCTCGTCGCCGACGCGCAGCGTCACGGCGTCGAGGTCTGTCGTCCCGACGTCAACGCGTCTCGGGTCGGAGCCTCGCTCGAGGGGCCTCCAGAACGGCCTCGCGCGCGCCTCGGACTCGGTGACGTGCGCGGGGTTGGCGCTGAGCTGGCCGAGCGCATCGTGGCGGGCGCTCCCTGGGCCAACAGCGCCGACCTCGTGCGCCGCGCGGGCGCCCAGCAGCACCACCTCGAAGCGCTCGCCGCCGCGGGCGCGCTGGATGGCTTTGGCGCGAGCCGTCGAGCCCTCACCTGGTCCGCCGCCGCCGCCGCTCAGGCGCTGCCCGACCGACTGCCCGGCGTCGTCACCGGTGAGGTCGCCCCGGCGCTACCTGCAGTGAGTGAGCTCGAGCGCGTCGCGGACGACCTCTGGGCGATGGGCCTTACCACCGAGGCGACGGCGATGGAGCTCCTACGCCCCGAGCTCAACGCGCGTGGGGTGACGCGCGCGAGTGCGCTCGCGTCGGTCGAGGCGACGCGCGTTGCCGTCGCGGGGGTCGTGACCCACCGTCAGCATCCCGAGACCGCCAACGGTGCGGTGTTCGTCAACCTCGAAGACGAGACCGGACACGTGAACGTGATCTTCTCGAAGGGAGCGTGGACGCGCTGGTCGATGGTGGCCGGTCTCGCCCCCGCGCTCGTGATCCGTGGGTCGCTCGAGCGTGGTCAGGGGATCGTCACCCTCGTCGCGGAGTTCGTCGAACCCCTCACCCTCGGAGCGACCGCGCCGTCGTCGCGCGACTGGCACTAGCTGTGGGACTTGTTGGTGCGAAAGAGGTCGAGCAGCTCCTCTTGGGAGTGCACGCCCATCTTCTTGAACATGTCGGCAAGATGATTGCGCACGGTGCTCTGGCTCAAGAACAGCTCGTCGGCGATGCGCGGAACGCGCTCGCCGTGCAGCAGGCGCGTGAGCACCTCCCACTGGCGCGGCGACAGCTCGTCGACCCCGGGCATCGAAGAGGGATCGGCGACCGTCGCGACGTTCGACAGCATCCCTGTGGCTTCGAACTCGCGCGCGATGCGCCAGAGCCGACGTTCGAGACTCGCGATCCGCTCCGCCTGCGCACGCGTCTCGGACTGAGAGTGTCGAGCGTCGAGCGTCAAGGACACGGCGTTGGCCACGTTGGCGAGCACGTCACGGTAGGGAGCAAAGGCGCGTTCATCGGTGACGTCAACGACGATCACGCCGAAGAGCCGCGAGATCGTGCGCAGGACAAAGACGGAAGCCCCGGTCTCTTCTTCGACGGCGAGTACGTCGAAGGTGTTAGGAGTGGTCACAGACCGCGCACAGCGATGAGCGATCGATTCGAGACGCTCCTCGGGCGGGATGACCGACCCTGCGAGGCAAAAGCGAACGTCGCTGACCCCCGGAACCTGGAGCAGGGCGCAGTGCAAGAACTCCGCGATCCGCTTCCCATCGGGTAGGCAGGTGGTCGCGAGTTGGACGACGGAGAGACGGGCGAGCACGTCCTCTTCCGAGACCGAGGTTGGACGCAATCCGTCGCGGTTGTACTCCTGCGGCTCTACGTAACAGGGGTTGCGCACCACCTGTCCGCTAATCACCATGAGGGGGTGTACGGAAAAGACCTCGAAGAGCCGGCATCCGTCGAACCGCTCCGTGTCGTATTGACACATGGCGGTGATCGGCGTCGATCTCACCAGCGTGTTGATATCCGATTCGTAGTGAATCACGGACTCAGCGCCGGGCACGTCTCGAAGTGCCCAGCTCATCTCGCCGCTGGCCCGACAGCCCGACGCTCCATCGTCGACGCTCTGCTTATAGAGCTGTCGCAGAGTTTCAAGCATCTCGTCGGGCAGGAAGACACCGGTGGGAAAGTAGGCGTCCTCCACGCTCGTGATGCGAAGGCGGCTCAGCTGTTCGCGTGACAGCGACTTTACGGTCGCCTCGTCGGTGGCGCGCTCCGGAAGTTCCGTGGCGAGCGCGTCGGCGAAGTACGCGACGTCCTCGTTCTCTTGGAGTCCGGCGCGCACGAACGGATAGATGACGCTGCGCCGATCCACCTCGTCGATGTACATGTGGCAGAGGTGCAGTCCCGGCGGGTAGCGCTCGGGGGTGAACCCGAGGTTGACGAACTCAGCCGCTTCTGCCACTCGGACTCCTCATCTCGCTGTCCAAATGTCCGCCGTCGACTTGAGGCGACGGCCGAGCGAGTCACTCGTCGTGGCTCACCGACGGTCGCGTCAAGGTGAACACTTTTGACACTAGTGGGACGTGAGAATCTGGCTCACGTCGAGCGTTGCGACGCGTCGCTAGGACGCAAAGGCGAATTCCGGTCGCTCGCCGCGCTCAATCTCCTCGCGCACGAGTATTTGAGCGAGCGGGAGATCCTCGGCGTGCGTGACGCCGATGCAGCGCGACGTGGTCTTCATCACGTCAAAGCGCAGCGGCGTGTGGTGCAGGATCTGGCCGACGAAGGTTGAGAGCTGTATCTCTTTTTCCTTCGCGAAGTCGTGCTGCTCCAGCACAACGTGCATGAGCGGAAAGATCGAAGGCTGAAAGCCCCAGAGGTTCATCGAGACCGTCGTCTGCGGGTGGAGATTCTTCGGCTCGAGACCATCGTCGGCCACGTAGCCGTCGAGCGTCGCCGAGACGTTTCGGCGCTCGACGATATCGGTGAGGTGTCCGTTCACGACCATGCATGTGCCACGAGAGACCGGTAGCTCGCCCACGAGCGCCCGTTCGAGCTCGAAGCCGACGAGGCAGTTGTTGGGACTCGCTGCGAGGTGTTGACCGAGGAGCCGGAAGGACTCGCGACCGTAGAGGTCGTCGGCGTTGGACACGGCGAAGGGCCGGGTGAGATCGAGCGAGGACTCCGCGGCGAGGGCGGCGTCGACGGTGCCGCGAAGCTCCGTCTGAAAGGTGAAGCTGACGCGGTGGATCTTCGGCCAGAACGTAGCCACGTGGTCGACGATCTCGGGACCGGTGTCCGGGTTTATCACAATCACAATGTCGTCGAAGCCCGCCGCAAAGGCGTCGGACGCGATGAGGTCGATGACGCCTTCGCCGTGCATGCCGACGGGGGCGAGCTGCTTGACGCCGCCGTAGCGTCGCGCGCGTCCGGCGGCGAGGATGACGAGGGAGGGTCCGCTCACTTGGACCACTTCACGACCGCCGAGGCCCACGTCATGCCCGCCCCGAAGCCCGTGAGCAGTGCGTAGTCGCCCTTGTGGATGCGGTCGCTCTTGCGCGCGTCGTCAAAGGCCAACGGGATCGAAGCACTCGACGTGTTGCCGTAGTGGTCGAGCGAGATGACCGCTCGGTCCATGCCGATGTTGAGTCGCTGGCACGCCGCTTGGATGATGCGAATGTTGGCCTGATGGGGGATGACCAGGCTCAGGTCGTCGGCTGTGATGTTCGCCATCGCGAGCGCCTTCTCGGCTGAGTCGACGACGACCCGCACGGCACGACGGAAGACCTCTTTGCCGTCCATCTGGATAAAGCCCCCGTGCTCGCAGGTGAGGAGGTCGGCGTCAGCCCCTTCGGCACCGAGGGAGAACGACAGCAGGTCGTTTTCTGTCGGGTCGTACTCGAGGACCGCGGCGCCCGCGCCGTCGGCGAGGAGCACGGCCATGTTGCGGTCGGTCCAGTCAACCCATCGCGAGAGGTTCTCTGATCCAATGACGAGCACGCGCTTCGAGCCGGTCTCAAGCAACCCGTAGGCGGTGCGCACGGCGTACATGAAGCCGCTGCAGGCGGCGTTCAGGTCCATGGCCGCGCAGTCGAGGTCGAGCTCGTGGGCGATGAGGGTGGATGTGGCGGGAATGAGACGGTCGGGGGTGGTCGTTGCGAGCACGAGGAAGTCGATGTCCTTCGGCTCGATGCCAGCGTCGTCCAGCGCGCGACGGCCCGCGATGACGCCGAGGCTCTTTGCGGTGCCGCCAATGCGGCGCTCGCGGATGCCCGTGCGCTCGGCGATCCATTCGTCGGTCGTGTCGAGCGTGAGCGACAGCTCATCGTTCGTGACAATTCGGTCGGGAACCGCCATTCCCCAGCCAGTAAATCGAGCACCCATGTGCCAGCCCCTTCGTCGGCTTCCTTCCGAAAAGTCTAGATGGCGCCTCTACTGGGGCGCTGGTGCTGGCAAAACTTGCAAAGTACAGCGCGCAACGGCGATGAGACGTTCTTCGTCGTCGCGCAGCTCGATTCCCCACACGTGGACGTTGCGGCCCTTTCGAAAGGGCGTGGCGACGGCGGTGAGTGTGCCTTCGCTCATCGATCGAAGGTGCGAGCAGTTCAGCTCGGTGCCAACGACGATGTGGCTGGGCGCCACGCTCAAGAATCCGCCGATCGACGCAGCGCTCTCGGCCATGAGCGCCGAGACGCCGCCGTGCAAGATGCCAAAGGGCTGGTGCACCTTCGGTCCGACCTCCACGCGAAGGATGACTTCGTCGGGTGTGGCGCTCACGGTCTCGACGCCAAGTTGGTCGTTCACGTTCGCTCGATTGAAGGTACGGAGAAGGTCGTCGCTCATAGGGCCAGTGTAGGGAGCCGATAGCCTTCGACTATGACTCGACACGTTGATCTGCGAAGTGACACGGTCACGCAACCGACCCCACAGATGCGAGAAGCGATGGCGAGCGCCGTCGTGGGCGACGACGGATACGGCGAGGATCCGACGATCAACGAGATCGAACGTCGCTTCGCCGAGCTGGTCGGAAAAGAGGCAGCGGTCTTCGTGGTGTCGGGCGTCATGGCCAACCAGATCGCGTTGCGGATCCTCGCGCAACCGGGCGATCTCGTGATCGCGGGACGAAATCAGCACCTGGTCAGCTTCGAAATGGGCGCTGCCGCACGAAACTCGGGCATCCAGTTCTCGACCATCGACGATTCGACGGGCGCGCTCGACGTGGCGAGCGTCGAAGCCATCATCGACGCGGAGAGCGACCACCAACCGCACGTGGGACTGGTCACCGTCGAGGACACGCACATGTACGCGGGCGGCGTGCCGTGGGACGTCGAAGAGCTGCGCGGACTCGCCCGCGCGATCGGGGACTGTCCCCTTCATCTGGACGGCGCGCGACTCTTCAACGCGGTCGTGGCGACGGGTGCGAGTGCGGCCGAGACGGCGGCACCGGCGACCACGGTCATGACCGCGCTGACCAAAGGGCTGTGTGCGCCCGTGGGCTCGTTGCTCGCGGGTCCGGCGCCGCTGATGGAGCTCGCTCGCGTCGAGCGCAAGCGACTCGGCGGCGCGATGCGACAGGCGGGCTTTCTCGCCGCGGCCGGTCTGGTTGCGCTGGACACGATGATCGAGCGACTGAAGGACGACCACGTGCGCGCGCGCCAGCTCGCTGACGCGTTCGCCGCTGCGTTCCCCGAGTCCAACTACGACCCTTCGACCTGTCGAACCAACATCGTCGCCTTCAACCACCCCGAAGCTCGCCGAGTCGTCCAGCAACTCGCGTCGCTCGGTGTCGAAGGCGGCACGGTGTCGCCGACGAGGGTGCGATTCGTTACCCACGCGGGAATCGGTGACGACGACGTCCAATACGTGGCCGGCGTGCTCGCGCGCTTCGCCGCTTCCTAGCGCCCAGAGACCCTCCGCACGCTTGGCCGATAGGCTGTAGAGGCTGAAAGCCGTATCGTGACTGAGATTCTTCACCTCTCAACGTTCTTGCATCGTCCGATCTACGACTCGCACGGTGACAAGATTGGACGCGTCCAAGACCTGGTCGCGCGACTCGGCGACGATCCGCACCCGCCGATCGTGGGCGCGGTGATCCGCATCGAGGGCCGGAACCTTTTCGTGTCGATCAAGAAGATCGGCGGGCTTACCGAAGGGCGTATGACATTTGAAGGCCGGCGAGTGGACCTTCGTCGTTTTGAGCGGCGCCCTGGAGAGATCCTTCTCGCAGAGGACCTTCTCGCTCGTCACCTCATCAACCTGGTGCGCGGTCGCATCATGGTCGCCAATGAGATCGAGATCGCACAGATCGATGGACGCTGGGAAGTGGTGGGCGTCGACCCGGGTCGTCGCTCCTTCCTCCGTCGCATCCTCGGGCGCAAGATCGGCTCTCACGTGCAGTCCGATCGCATTGTCGACTTCGCGTCCATTGAGCCGTTCGTCTCCCACGTGCCGACAGCGCGTCTGCGCATCCCGTATCGCAAGCTCGCAAAGCTCCACCCAGCCCAGATCGCCGACCTCGTCGAACAGGCGAGCCACGAAGAGGGCGAGGAGATCATTGAGGCCGTCGGCCTCGATCGCGAGCTCGAGGCCGACGTCTTTGAGGAGCTCGATACGACCCACCAGCTCGAGTTTCTCGAGTCGCGCTCGGACGCGGAGTCCGCTCGTCTGCTCTCGCGTATGGAACCAGACAACGCCGCCGACCTCATCACTGAGATCGATCAGGAACGTCGCCTGCCAATCCTTGATCTGCTGCCCAGTGAGCAGCAGGCGAAGGTCCGTCAGCTTCTGTCGTACAACGCCGACACTGCCGGCGGTTTGATGAACCCCGATTTCGTGTCGGTGCCGCCCACGGCCACAGTCGCCGACGCCTTAGAGGCGATTCGCACTTCCCACGTGCCCGCGGAGTCACTGCAGGCAGTGTTCATCGTCGACGACAGTGGCCAGCCGATTGGTGCAGCGTCGATTGCGCCGCTGGTGCGAGCACGATCCGACGAGCTCGCCCTCTCGGTTGCTCGAACCCAGCTCGCGCACGTCCATCCGCACTGGGATGTGTTGCGGGTGTCGAGAAAGATGAGCGACTTCAACCTGACCGTCTTGCCGGTGCTTGATGATGAGCACTCCAAGATGATTGGGGTGGTGACGGTGGACGACCTGCTCGAAGAGCTGCTGCCCCAGGGCTGGCGCGCCGAGTTCGGCCCGAGCGCGGCGGAGGAGTAGATGCGCGCTCGCCAAGGTCACGTTCTAAGGAGGTTTGTCTGAAACCCCCTAGTACCGGCCCCACGGCCTATGACGTACCGACACAACCTCGCTTGCAAAGACAGGAGCCGCTAGCCCCTTAGTCGCCGCGTGGTTGTTTCGCCCAACGACCACTGCGACACGAAAGGAGGTAGCGCGTGCAGCGCGAAAAGTCGAAAGAACCGCAGATCGCCGGCGCCTTCGGCACCATCAGCGAACACGACGACGAACGTCGCCGGGGCCTTCGCGCGCGCATTCTGACGCTGATAGCCATCATCGGGCCGGGGCTGATCGTCATGGTGGGCGACAACGACGCTGGCGGGGTCTCCACGTACGCCCAAGCCGGCCAGAACTTCGGCTATTCGCTGCTGTGGACCCTCCCGTTGCTCATCCCGGTGCTGATCGTCATCCAAGAGATGGTGGCGCGTCTCGGCGCCGTGACGGGTGTTGGACACGGTCGGCTCATTCGTGAACGCTTCGGTCGCTACTGGGGCAACCTATCGATCTTCTCCATTCTCATCTTGAACTTCCTCATCATCATCACGGAATTCATCGGCATCTCGCTCTCCATGGACTACTTCGGGGTGCGCTCATACGTGTCGGTTCCCGTTGCCGTCGTGATGTTGTTCGCCGTAACGGCCTCTGGCTCGTTTCGCCGCTGGGAGCGCTTCATGATGCTGTTCATCGCCGTGAACTTTCTGATCGTTCCGCTCGTGATCTTGGCCCACCCCTCCGCAGGCGCGATGACCCACGCCGCCTTCTTCCCGCACATCCGCGGGGGCGCTACCTCAAGTTCGGTGCTGTTGATCATCTCGATCATTGGCACCACCGTCGCGCCGTGGCAGCTGTTCTTCCAGGAGTCCAACATCGTGGACAAGCGCATCTCGCCCCGGTGGCTGAACTACGAGCGAGTGGACACCATTGTCGGCTCCTTTATCGTGGTCATCGTCGCGTCGGCGCTCGTCGCGGTCTGCGCGGTGGGCCTCGCGGCGCACGGCGGCACTGCCTCCTACACCAATGCCCTCGGCGTTGCACGCGGCCTCAACCGTTACGTGGGACACGACGTGGGCACGATCTTCGCCGTGCTGCTGCTGAACGCCTCAATCATTGGTGCGGCCGTCGTTACCCTTGCGAGCTCGTACGCCCTCGGGGACCTCTCGTCGACGCACCAGGGCTTGAACGCTCGATTGACCGAAGCCAAGGGCTTCTACGGGGGATTCGCCGCGCTGCTCGTCGTCGCGGGCACCGTCGCCATCATCCCGGGCGCACCCCTCGGCATCATCACCCTTGCGGTCCAGGCATTGTGCGGACTGATGCTGCCGAGCACGACCATCATTGTCTTGATGCTGGCGAACGACGCCGAGCTGATGGGTCCCTGGAAGAACAGTCGCTGGTTGAACGCGGTTGCCGTGGTGATCGTGACGGTGCTGGTCGTCCTGTCGCTGACCTTGATGATCTCCACGCTGTTCACATCCATTGACGTGCTCGCGCTGCTCGACGTACTGGGGCTGATCGCCGTGATCGGACTTGTGGTGGGTCTGCCGATAGGACTTCGGCGCATGGCTCCGAGGCGGGTCTATGACATTGACAAGCGAGACTGGCGCACGCCGCGTCTCGCCCTGCTGGCGCCGATGCCGACCTCGCGGGCCCGACGGCTGCTCATGGGCACCCAGAGCGTGTATCTTTTCGCCGCCGGGATTCTGCTCATCGTGCGGATTATTCAACTCGCGACCTCGTAGTCTCTCGGAATGGCTTCTCTGCCCACCCTCGTCTGCGTCCACGCTCACCCCGACGATGAGTCCTTCTTCGGTAGCGGTGCGATCGCGCACTATTCGTCGCTCGGCCATCGTGTCGTGCTCATAACCTGCACCGCCGGACAGCTGGGATTCGATGGCGCCGGTAGGTCCGGCGATCAGCCGGCACACGACGCACTTCAGACCAAGGTCACGCGCGCGGCGGAGCTGCAGCGCTCGGCGGAGATCTTGGGCATCGCGCGCGTTGTCACACTCGGCTATAACGATTCGGGTATGAAGGGCTGGCCCGAGAACGACTCGCCGTCTGCGTTCATGAACGCGAACGTTGAGGCGGTGGGTCGCACGATCGCCGCGATTCTCGACGAAGAAGACGCGGCCGTCGTGGTCACCTATGACGAGAGCGGCTTCTACGGACACCCCGACCACATCATGGCGAACGAAGTGGCGTGCGCGGGAGTCGCGCTGTCCTCAACCGTCGAGCGTCTCTACTACTCGGTCGTGCCCGAAGGGGTCATCACCACGCTCCTCGCGGGGGCGGCGAAGCTCGGCCTGTCGTTGCCGCACTGGGTCACCGACGCAAGTACCCACGTGAGCGACGAGCTGGTCTCGACGACCCTTGACGTGAGCCCGTACATCCGGGTGAAGCATGACTCGATGGCCGCCCACGGCACCCAGATCGACAACGAGGATCTCGTAGAGATGAACGACGACCTCTTCTCGCTACTCTTTAGCACCGAGTACTACCAACGCGCCTGGAGTCGCCACGACACGACGGGCGACGAGAGCGACTTAATGGGAGGGCTCTGATGGCACTGACGTTTCTTGCGGTTCACGCGCACCCTGACGACGAAGCGAGCTCGACGGGCGGACTGTTTCGCCTGCTCGCAAACCAGCGGGTTCGGACCGTGCTCGTGACCTGCACGCGCGGCGAGTTCGGAGACGCCCCCGGGGGCATCAAGCCTGAAGAAGAGGGCCACGACGCCGACGATGTTGCCGAGCTCCGACAAGCGGAACTCGATAAGGCGGTCGAGATCCTCGGCATCAGCCGATCGGTGCGACTCGGCTATCGCGACTCGGGGATGATGGGTTGGCCGCAGAACGAGGATCCCGCATCGTTCTGGGCAACGCCGGTCAACGAGGCCGCCGAGCGCCTCGCGCTCATCCTCATGGAGGAGCGCCCCCAGGTAGTCGTCACCTACAACCAGCACGGCTTCTACGGCCACCCCGACCACATCCAGGCGCACCGCATCACCGTGTCGGCGCTGTCGCTCATCGACTACGAACCGACGCTGTACTACAACGCGATTCCCAACTCCGTGATGGCGATGATGCGCGAGCGCTGGGAACGTGAAGAGCGCGAGCAGCGCGAGGCCGACGCCGCCAAGGGCATTGAGCGCCCCGCTGAGCGTGAGATGAGCGAAGAGGACATCGTCGAGATGGGCACGCCGGACGACGAGATCGGTGCCGCGATCGACGTCAGCTCAGTGACCGATGCCAAGTACGACGCGCTCGCCGCGCATCACTCCCAGGTCAGCGAATCCTTCTGGATGAAGATGAGCCGTGAGGAGTTCAAAAAGGCGATGGGCACCGAGTGGTTCGTGCGGGTGACGAACCCGAAGGGACTCTCGGGGGCCGTCGCCGACATCTTCGCCGGCTATCGCTAACTACTCAAATCCCTCGGTAGATTCCTGAGGCGCAGTTTTAGGCAATCGTTTTTGACGTCGACGTGGTAGTTGTGCCGTCGCGAACGTCGTGAAGGTGCTCTGCGTGGCTCTGGGGACGACCTCCGTGTTTCATGGTGCGCAACCGTCCCCGAGGGCGATCGACGACCGCGTCGTCTCGAGGGTGGCGTGCTCAGCTGCTCGGGGTGGGGAGCGCTTGGAGTGTCGAGAGTGCGGTTCTAAATCGATCGAGGAACGGGTAGTGCTCGGGCAGTCGCAACGTGAGACGACGGCCACTGTGGGTGACCATGGCCGGCACGGCGAGAAACCGGTAGCGCAGGCGCTTGGCCCGCAACCTTTCGCCCGCTCGGCCTGCGCCGAGGTGACCGAGCAACTGAGTCCAGCAGCACAGGTTGTGGCCGAGGCAGACCAATTCCAGCCACGCCCAGTTCGCCATGAAGCCGTGCTTTCGAAATGCGTGGAGCCCGAAGTTGCTCTTCAGCTCGCGCATGCCCGCCTCGACGTCGGCCTTGTGTCGGTGTTCGGACTCGAGCTCGAGTGCGCTGCGCTCGTGGTCGTTCGTGACGAGCACCCAGTAGCGATAGAAGCCGGTGTCGAAGCTGAGCTGCTCGCCCTTATCGACCTTGATGCGCTTGACGACGTAGCGGCGAAACTCAGAGCCGTTGCGCATGCGGTAACCGAACTCGGCGACCTCACCGTCGCCGTTGAGACAGGCTTGCCAGTACTCGTCGGCGATCGCCGTGCACGGTCCCGTGATCGCGGGGACGAGCGGCACCGAGCAGAGGTAGGTGACCGAGGCTCGATCGAGCTGGCTGAACAGCTTCGCGCTGTAGAAGCCCGAGTCGAGCCGGCTGCGAAGAGCGACGCCCCGGGGCACGCGCTTCAGCGTCTCGCGCACGAAGGTGTCGATCCCGGTCGAGGGACCCGCGCGTCCGCGACGCAGCCGGGCGTGCACGGCGACGCCGGTCGTCGCTTCGAAACACAGCAAGGGGTGCAGGGCGTAGGCGCGCTTGTAGGTGCGATCGACCCCCTGGCGTCTCGTCGAGCGGCTGTAGACGTAGGTCGAATCGAAGTCGAGAGTCAGCTCGGAGAGGCCCATCGCCCCAAACGCGCGCCGGTGCACGGATTCGAGCGCCTTGTCGAGTTGGCGGAGGTGACCGAGGCTGAACCGACGCAGCCACGTGCCCGCGGTCTGGGGCGCCGGCACGGCGAAGCCCCGCAGTTCGCGTTGGGCGAGATCGCCGCGCGCGATGGCGAGGTCGTCGAGGCAGCGCGCCCCGAGCGCGATCGATTCGGCCATCGACACGACAAACTGCGCCTCGCTCAGTCCGCGGGCGCGGTCCTTCAAGTGCACATGCTGGGACACGGAGGTGTCGAGACCAACCGCACGAGCGGTCTCGCGAAGCAGCTCGGCGCCCGCATAAGCGGTTATCACCCTCGACGTGGAATCAACGCGTAAACTCATCTTTGGAATGCCTCCTGTGTTTTAGGAAATGGTTCTTTGGACAGTCCCATTTTCCCTTCGCAGGAGGCATTTTCCGTGGATGCGCGAGCGCATAATCCTTCGCTATCGGTGGTTCTGAGTAACTAGTACCGATAGGTGTCGGGCTTGTAGGGACCCTCGACCGGCACGCCGATGTAGTCGGCCTGGCGCTTGGTCAACGTCGTCAACTTCACGCCGAGCGCGTCCAGGTGCAGACGAGCCACCTTCTCGTCGAGGTGCTTCGGCAAGACGTAGACCTTCTTCTCGTAGTCGCCGTTGTTCACGAAGAGCTCGATCTGGGCCATGGTCTGGTTGGTGAACGAGTTGCTCATGACGAAGCTTGGGTGACCGGTCGCGTTGCCGAGGTTGAGAAGGCGTCCCTCGGAAAGCACGATGATGGACTTTCCGCTCGGCATCGTCCACTTGTCGACCTGGGGCTTGATGGTCTCTCGCGTCACGCCGGGCAGGCTCGCCAGTCCCGCCATGTCGATCTCGTTGTCGAAGTGGCCGATGTTGCCGAGCACCGCGAGATGCTTCATCGACTGCATGTCCTCGACGGTGACGATGTCACGGTTGCCAGTTGCCGTGATGACGAAGTCCGCTTCGGGGAGCGCCTCGTTAAGCGTCGTGACCTGGAATCCGTCCATGGCCGCCTGCAGGGCGCAGATCGGGTCCACTTCGGTGACGATGACGCGCGCGCCTTGGCCGCGCAGCGACTCCGCCGAACCCTTGCCGACGTCGCCGTAACCACAGACGACCGCCACTTTGCCGCCGATCAAGATGTCCGTCGCGCGGTTGATCCCGTCGATGAGCGAGTGGCGCACGCCGTACTTGTTGTCGAACTTCGACTTGGTGACGGCGTCGTTCACGTTGATGGCGGGAAAGAGCAGCGTGCCGTCGCGCTCCATCTCGTAGAGCCGGTGCACGCCGGTCGTCGTCTCCTCGGAGACGCCGATGATGCTCGCCGCCATCGGCTCAAAGACCTTCTCGCCCTTAATGATGATCGAGTCGAGCAGCGACAAGACGACCCGGTACTCCTCGGAGTCGGCCGACTCGGGCGCGGGAACGAGGCCTAGGCGCTCAAACTCGAGTCCCTTATGCACGAAGAGCGTGGCGTCGCCGCCGTCGTCCAAGATCATGGTCGGACCGTCGGCGTCCGGCCAGCGCAGCAGCTGCTCGGTGCACCACCAGTACTCTTCGAGCGTTTCGCCCTTCCAGGCGAAGACGGGCACGCCGCGCGGTTCTTCGGGCGTGCCGTCGGGACCGACGACGATCGCGGCCGCCGCGTGGTCTTGGGTGGAAAAGATGTTGCAGCTCACCCAGCGCACCTCGGCGCCGAGTGCGACGAGCGTCTCGATCAAGACGGCCGTCTGAATGGTCATGTGCAGCGAGCCCGCGATTCGAGCGCCGCGCAGCGGCGTCGAGTCGCCGTATTCGCCGCGCATCGCCATCAATCCGGGCATCTCGTGCTCGGCCAGCTTGATTTCGGCCCGACCGAACTCGGCGAGGGAGAGGTCGGCAACTTTGTAGTCAAAGGCGTCAGAGGTCATGGTTCTCCTTGGAGTATGAGTTTCCCGGGCGCCGACCTCTGCCGCAGTCGCCCGCGTACATGGTACCGCGAGACGTGTTGCTAGACACCTACTCGAAACTCGACCACGTCGCCGTCGCGCATGACGTACTCCCTGCCCTCGACGCGCGCCTTACCCGCGGCCTTGACCGCCGCCATCGTGCCCGCCGCGATCAGGTCGTCGAAGGAGACGACCTCGGCTTTGATGAAGTGCTTTTGGAAGTCGGTGTGGATCTCGCCCGCGGCCTCGGGCGCCGTCTCGCCCCGATGGATCGTCCAGGCACGTGCCTCTTTGGGCCCCGCCGTCAAGAAGGTCTGGAGGCCGAGCGTCGCGAAGCCGACCTTCGAAAGCTGGGCGAGCCCGGACTCGTGTTGACCGTAGGACTCGAGGAGCTCGAGCGCCTCGTCGTCGTCCAGCTCAGCGAGCTCGGCTTCGACCTTCGCGCAGAGCACCACGCTCGGCGCGGGCGCGACCGAACCGCGCAGCTGACGCTGGCGCTCTTCGTCGCTGAGGGCGTCCTCGTCGACGTTGAAGACGTAGATGAAGGGCTTGTCGGTGAGCAGGTGCAGGTCGTACAGCTGCGCGCGATCGACCTCTTTGGGGCTGAGCTGGCTGATCACGCGCCCTTCGTTGAGCGCCGCCTGCGCTTTTTTCACCTCGGCGAGCTTGATCGCGGCGTCACCGCCGCGCTTGGACTCCCGTTCGAGTCGTGCGACCGTTTTCTCTACGGTCTGCAAGTCGGCGAGGATGAGCTCGGTTTCGATCGTCGCAACGTCGCTCGCCGGGTCGATGCGGCCATCGACGTGGATGACGTCATCGTCCTCGAAGACCCGCACGACCTCGCAGATCGCGTCAGACTCTCGAATCGCGGCGAGGAACTGGTTCCCGAGTCCCTCGCCCGTCGAGGCGCCGCGCACGATGCCCGCGATATCGACAAACGTGACGGTGGCGGGGATGATCTTTTCGGAGTGAAACATCGCCGCGAGCACGTTGAGGCGATCGTCGGTCACGGCGACAACACCGACATTTGGCTCGATGGTGGCGAACGGATAGTTCGCGGCGAGCACGTGATTCTTCGTGAGGGCGTTGAACAGCGTTGATTTTCCGACGTTGGGCAGTCCAACGATGCCAATCGAGAGGCCCATAGAAGAGTCCAGGCTAGTTGCCCGGCGCTCGTCGAGTTAGTGACTAGGCGATCTCGGCGAGCTGTCCGTCGTCAATCTCCATGCGCCGGTCGGCTTGGCTGGCCACCTTCTCGTCGTGGGTGACGACGAGCACCGTCGCGCCCTGGGACGACGCGGCGTTGCGCAGCAGTTGGACGATCTTTTGGCCGGTTGACTTGTCGAGGCTTCCCGTGGGCTCGTCGGCGAGAATGAGCTGCGGCTTTGCCGCGAACGCGCGAGCGATCGCCACTCGTTGCTGTTCGCCACCCGAGAGTCGCGCCGGGCGCCGATCGCTCTTCTCCCCGGTGAGGCCTACGAGCGCGAGCATCTCGTCGGCGCGCAGCTCGCGGTCGCCCTTGGGCCAGTGCGCGTACTCGAGGGCCAGCATGACGTTCTGGCGCGCTGTGAGATTGGGAATCAGGTTGAACTGCTGGAAGACGAAGCCGACCTGGTGCGAGCGGTACTTGGTCCGACCGCTCGAGTCGAGGTTGGCGAGCTCCACGCCGTCAAGGTCGATGCTGCCCTTGTCGGGCGCGTCGAGCAGGCCGAGCAGTGCGAGCAACGTCGACTTGCCGCTACCGCTCGCCCCAATGATGGCGACCATCTCGCCGTCATCTGCGTTGAAGGTGACGTCTTGGACCGCGTGCACGTCACCGGCCGCGGTATGAAACGTCTTGTTCAGGTTCACAACTTTCAGCATTACTCACTCCTCAGTACTTCGGCGGGACGGATTCGAACGATGGTGGCCGCCGCGACCGTTGAGCCGACGGCGGCGATGACGATGGCGAACAGCAGCGCGAAGGTGAGCGTCGACCATCCGACCGTCGTGTGCAGCGCGGTGAGCGTGCTGTTGACGCCGGTGAAGCGGAAGGCGCCGCCACCGAAGTGGCCGCCCGACGCCGTGAAGCCGCTGCCACCCCCGGTGAAACCACCCGCACCGGCGCCACGCACGAAGCCGCCCGGCGAGGGAGTGTTGCTCGTCGAGCTGACGAGCGCCGAGGTGATGGGACTGCTGAGGAGCACGCCGGCGGCGAAGCCCACGATGGCGCCGAGGACCGTAAAGGTGGTCGACTCGGCGATGAACTGACCGATGATGGACTTGTTGGGCGCGCCGAGGGCCTTCAACACGCCCACCTCGCGACGGCGCTCGCGCACGATCATGAGCATCGACAGCAGCAGGATGATGGCGGCCCCGATCACCGCACCGAGCAGCGTGTAGGTCGAGATGGTCTTCACCGAGTTGAGCGGCGCGAGTGCTGCCTCGGTAGACGACTGGGTGGACGTGACGTCGGCCTTCGAGCCGATCTTGGCGTCGATCGCCTTCACGACGCTCGAGACGTTGTTGACGTTGTTAACGACGACGGTCGCGTCAGTCACCTCACCGCTTGCCGACGCCAGCGTCTGCACGGTCGCGAGCGGCATCAGGACGTCAGAGTTCGCAAAGGTCGAGCCGGAGTTGTAGATGCCCACGACGGTGATCGTCTTGCCGTAGGCCGTGAACGTGGAGCCGACGGTGAGATCGTTCTTTGAGGCCATCGTGGCGCCGACCAGCGCGACGTCGGACGTCGAGGTGGGACTGAAGGACGTGCCCGACGTGAGCTTCTCAGTGCCGCCGCCGTTCGCCCCACCCACGACCGCGTTGCCAGGTGAGTTCGTTCCGATGATGCGCACGGGAATGGTGAAGGTGGTGCCGCCACTGCTTCCACCAGCACCGCCGAACTGCTGGCCGAGCGAACCGGTAGGCGTCGGCGACTTCAGTGAGGTCTGGGTTGACTCCAGCTCTTCGCTGAGTGACTCCTGGACGGCCGTTACGTTTTTGAGGTCGAGCAGTCCGTTGACTTCTGTGGTCGTGAGCGCTGTGCCACCGCCCGAAAAACCGAAGTATCCCTTCGGCGACACGCTGATGGTATTGCCCGTCGATGCGCGCACTGAGTTGATCTTGGAGGTGACAGCGTCGCGGGCGATCAGCATCGAGATGGACAGGGCGATCGCCACGGCCAGGATGAAGACGACGCCAATCGAGCGCATCGAGTTTCGGAACGCGTTGCGGATGCCCCGACGAAGTGAATTCACATTGATCCTTTCAGAAGTCGACGATCATCATTCCGGGCCAGTGATAAGGCGAGTGGAGATACGACTAAGACGGCTCTAAGAATCGACTCGACGAGCGGCCTCGGGGTTCGTCTTCGCGAGCGGACTGGCGCCCGCGACGATTGAAGAGTAGGACGAGGATGTGGATCGCTTTACCGATCGTTCCGAGGCGGGGCGGCTTCTCGGTGTTCGCCTGAGTGCCGAGTCGCCAAAAGATGCACCCATCGTGCTGGGACTTCCGAGAGGAGGGGTCGTCGTTGCCTACGAGGTTGCACGGGTGTTGGGCTCGCCCCTTGATCTCATCGTCGTGCGCAAGATCGGTGTGCCGTCTCAGCCCGAGCTCGCGATGGGCGCGCTCGCAGAAGGGGGCGTGGTTGTCAAAGAGAGCGAGGTCTGTGACGCAGCGCATGTCTCGGAAGAAGAGTTTCAGCGCGCCGCAGACCGTGAGCGGCTCGAGCTCGAGCGTCGATCGGAGAGATTTCGTCAACGCGTCCCTGCGTGCGACCTCGCGGGGCGAAGCGTGCTTATCGTCGACGACGGTGTGGCGACGGGAGCGACCGCGCGTGCGGCTATCGCGAGCGCCAGGGCTCGGCGGGTGGCGCGAGTGGGATTCGCCACACCGATCGCAAGCGCCGAGTCGGCGCGGGAGCTTTCTCGCATCGTCGATCAGTTCATCGCCCTCGTACTCGTGCGCGGGCCTTTTTCTGTGGGGTCCGGCTACGAGCGCTTTGCCCAGGTGAGTGACCGCGAGGTCAACGGTTATCTGGCCCGATCGCGCCGCGCGTCGCCGAACCTTGTCGGCGGGACCTCACCGCTCGAACCCTCGAAGGAGCGGACCTCGTTTTTCCATCGTCGCTCGCCCTAGCGAGTCACGCGGCTGAAGTCGCGAGGACGTTGTCGGGATGAACCGTGTGGAGGCGAGCGCCATTAACTTGACGGATTAAGTCTGCAAGTTGTCAGTGGTCACGACGGAGGAGGTCTCGGATGGCGGATGCCAAGCGCCAAGAAGAAGCGCAGGTGGCGAGCCCCGGTCGGGCTCATCGTCACGCGATCTTGCCGGTGCGAGTGACGGTCGCGTCCGATGGCACGATGTCGGCGCGCAACACTCGAGGGGGTGAGCTCCCAATCGGCACGGGCTGGGACGGTCAGACGTTCAACCCCATTGAAACGCTGCTCGCTGCCGTCGGCGGGTGCGCGGCCATTGATTTCACGAACGTGTTAGCTCGTCGAGGGCATCCCCTCAGCGGGCTCGACATCGAAGTGCGCGGTCGTCGCGCCAGCGACGAGCGACTCGAAGCCATTGAGGTTCGTTACGTCCTGCCTGAAGACGCTGTCATTGACGAGCAGGATGTCGAGGTGGCTCGCCGCCTGACGGCCGACGTGCTCTGCACGGTGTCTCGTACCGTCGAACACGGAGGCTCCGTCCAATACCTTGTTGTAGACGAGCTCCCCGACGACCACGGCGAGGCGCAACCAGCAGCAACCGAGCAGGCGACGCATTGAACTAGGGGGCAGTCCCGACGCAGGAGGAGCAATGACACGCAGCGAGAGTTCCGTCGAATCAGTCCCCGCACCTAAGGGGAGCGGTGAGCGAACCAGCCTCGCCAAGCACGTTGTTGGGTTGCCCGGCGTGCTGTTCCAATCGGTCACCTTCATGGCACCCGGCGGGGCAGTGGCGACATCGCTCGCCGTGGGCGCCATCTACGCGGGCGGGGCCCTCCCGCTGTCGGTGCTCCTCACCCTCATTGCCGCCGTCCTCGTCGCTCTTTCAATGGCCCAGCTCGCGCGTCACCTGCCCTCGGCGGGGAGCATCTACACATACCCCTCGCAGGGCCTCCATCCAACGATCGGCTTTCTCGTGGGCTGGGGCTACGCCATGATCACCGGACTCGTCGGGCCCATCGTCAACTTGCTCATCGGGTACTTCGTCGGCACGATCCTCAACGAGGAGTTTGGCTGGGACTTCAGGGCGTGTTGGATCGGATTCATGCTCACCGCGATGGTGCTCACCGCGCTCATCGGTTACCGAGGCGTGCGGCTCAGCACATGGTTCGGCGTCGTTCTGGGCGCGTTCGAGATGCTCGTCTTCATTGCGCTCTCCATATGGCTCATCGCTCATGCCGCTCCTGGCGGCAACACGCTCGAGGTGTTCACCTTGAAGTACGCCACGGTGAAGGGCTATCACGGGCTGTCGGGCGTGGTGGCGGCCGGCGTGTTCGTGATGCTCGCCTTCGTGGGCTTCGAAGCGGCCGGGCCGCTCGCCGAAGAGGCACGCGAGCCCCGGCGTAACGTGCCCCGCGCGGTCGTTCTCTCCTGCGTGGTCGTTGGCATCTTCTATCTCTTTACGACCTACGCCGCGGCCGCCTTCGTTGGCGTCGGGCATTTCGCTTCCTACGGCGGACTCGATGGTGGGAGCCCGTGGATTGGCTTCGCACGAAAGATGTGGGGTCTCGGTTGGGTCGTCGTATTCGTCGCGGTCATCAACTCCTTCTTCGCGAACGGCAACTCGGCGCTCGTGGCCTCAACCAGGACCTGGTACGCCCTGGGTCGCATCAGGGTGTTCCCGTCGGCGTTCGAACGCACGCACAAGCGCTACGCATCGCCCGTTGTCGGCATCGTCGTCCAGAGTCTCGCGACGGTCGCAATCGCGTTGCCGCTCGCGATCGAGTACGGAGTGACTGACGCGTTTTCGTTGCTCGCGACGATTCTCTCGGCGGTGATGATCTGCATCTACATCGTGATCAACATCTCGAGTTTCGGCTACTACTTTCGACGCCAGCGCGCGGAGTTCAACTGGTTCGTTCATTTCGTGATCCCTCTCGTGAGTTCGCTCATCCTCATTCCGGTGCTCTTCGCGGCGCTCGGGGTCGGTTCGTCGATATTCAAGTTCGTCTCGCCTCTGCCCTATCCGATCAACGTGGCAGGCCCAGTAGTCCTCGCCTGGTTCTTCATCGGCATTGTCTATCTCATCTATCTGTGGGTGGCCCACCGCGATCGGGTGACCGACATGAGCGAGGTCTTCGATTAGCCGCCCACTACCACCGGGCTCTCATTGTCATCGTTGGTAGTCGACCAGACTCAGCCAGTGCTCTTCGGCAGCGCTCAGCGCCCTTTGAACGTCATTGAGCTGCGCGCCGAGACGGCTCTGGTCGGCCTGCTTCGTTGTCGCGAGGAGCTGTTCGGTGAGGGTCGCCTTCCGTCGTTCCAGGCGCGCCATCTCTTTTTCGGCGTCTCGCAGTTGGCGCCCTCGCGGCACGTTGACCGGCTCCGTTCCCGGGGAGTCGAGTATCGCGCGCGGGTTGGAAGATCGTGTGATCCACGCGTCGATACCACCGGGCACGTCAGTGATGGTGCCGTTAGAGACTTCGAGCAGACGATCGGTAGTTCGACTGAGAAAGGTTCGGTCGTGCGAGACCACGACGAGTGTGCCGGGCCACTTGCTCAGGAACTCTTCGAGAAGTCGGATCGTCTCCAGGTCCAAATCGTTGGTGGGTTCGTCAAGGAAGAGGACGTTCGGCCGAGTCGAGAGTGCAAGGAGCAGTTGTAAGCGACGCCGTTCGCCTCCCGAAAGATCCTTTGCCTTCGTTACGGGGAGTGCGCCGGTGAACCAGAAGCGCTTCATGAGCGCCAGGTCTTCCAGGGAACCGGGAACCCCTTGAGGTCCCGCAACGAGCTCTTGCACCGTCGCCTCCTCATCAAAGGTCCCCCCACCTTGATCGAGGTAGGACAGCACGACGGTGGGACCCGTCTTCACGGTCCCCGTCGACGGAACGAGGAGGTGGGCGAGGAGACCCACGAGCGTAGATTTCCCTGAGCCGTTCGCCCCGACGAGGCCGACGCGTTCTCCGGGGCCGAGCTCGAGGGTGACGTCGTGCAGGACCCGATGGTCGGCGTCGTAGGAGAAGCCGACATGGTGGGCCCTGATGACCGAGGTGCCGAGCCGACGGGTGCCCTTGTCGAACTCGATCGCCTCACTTCGAGCCGCGGCCTGAGGTCGTGTCGCGAGAAGCTTCTGTGCGGTGTTGACGCGAGCCTGGGGTTTGGTCGAGCGCGCTTTGGCCCCGCGTCGAAGCCAGGCGAGCTCCGTTCTTGCGAGATTGCGCCGTACTTGCTCAGCGGTCGCTGCCGCTGCTTCGCGCTCCGCTTGAGCCTCGAGCAGCTTCTCGTAGCCCCCCGAGTGGAGATACGTCGTTCCGCGATCGATTTCGACCATGCGGTTCGTGACCTCATCGAGCAGGTAGCGATCGTGACTGACCATGACGACGGCGCCGGGATAGGCGAGGATCTGCTGTTCGAGCCATCGGATGGCTCCGAGGTCCAGGTGGTTCGTCGGCTCGTCGAGGATCAGGACGTCGCTCGGTTCGACGAAGGCGCGAGCGAGTGCGACGCGCTTCAGCTGACCGCCCGAGAGCGCGCTGGTCTCGGTGTCCAGCTCTTCGAGCATGCCCAGTCGATCAAGGGCCGCCTCAACCTTCCATCCTGACCCGAGGGCGTGGCGCACCGTACCGCGAGGCAACGTGGGGATCTGCTCGAGGTAGCTCACTCGAACGTCTCGGCTGCGGCGGATCTGACCGGAGTCCGGCACGAGGACCCCGGCAATAACTCTGAGTAGCGTCGTCTTGCCGACGCCATTGATGCCAACGACGCCGATCTTGTCGCCCGATGAGATGGTGAGAGTGAGGTCTCCCAAGATCGCCCGTTCCGCGCCGTTGAGTACTACGTGTTCGAGGTCGATGAAGATCGTCATGCGGTCTACACGTTAACGACCGGTAGCTCGTTCACTGATGGCGCGTTCAGTGCTGGCGTGCGGAGAGGGCTGCGGAGAGCGACGCGGCACGCCTCACTTCTTCTTCGCCGCCAATCGCATCGGACCTGGGGGCACCGGTGTGAGGTAGATGTACTGGATCATTGGCCATCGACGACGAAGCTCTTTGTTGGTGTCGATGATGGTCTGCTCGACGACGGACACGGCGAGGTCGTCGGAGAAGATGACATTGCCGTCCACGATCAAGCTCATGGGGCCCACGACGACCGCGAACAGGTCGGCGACCGCGACGACGCCCGGTTGCGAGGCGACGACGGATCGCATCTCTTTGAGCAGAGCCGGCCCCACGCCTCGGCCAGCAATGAGGTCTCGATTAATCTGAAACAGGAAACCAGAAGCCACAAAGAGCATCACCCCGATGAGCGCGCTCGCGATGTTGTCCGGAACCGAACTGTGCGAGAGCTGGCTGCCCACTAATCCGGCGGCAGCGATGAAGGCGCCAAGCACCGCGGCGCTTCCCGCGACCGTCACCGTGACAGAAGCGGGATCGGTGCTCAACTTCAAATAGGAACGCGATGAGATGTTGCGGATCGACGCTTGCTCGCGAATGGGGCGGAGTCCAACGACCGCGGAGTAGGCGTCGAGCGCGGCGGTGACAGCGAGCACGATGTAGCCGAGCGCGTACGAGTGGACAGGCGACGGATGTATGGCGGACTGAATCGCCTCACCGATCGCGAGCCCTCCGCCGCCAAAGAAGAGACCGAGGGCAGCGAAGAGCGACCAGAAGAACCGCTCTCGACCATGTCCCAAGGGATGGCGCTGGTCTGGTTCGCGGACACTGGAGACCACTCCAACGAGCAAAAATACGACGACTGCCACCTCGGCGGCGTTCACTGCGGTCTGCGCGCGGAGTGCCGTTGAACCGGTCAGCCAGGCCGCGATACCAAGACCCAACACCTCGATGCAATTCACCACAAGCGAAGTAATGACGCCCGTTGTTTTCGTTTCGACAGCAGTGACTTTGGTCATCTGAACCGCCCGCTAGGTCTGGCGCGTGTTCCGGTCAGTTTCTCATATCTCCGTCAGAGACTTTAAGGGTCCGGTCGCAGCGTCGCCCGATTCAGCATTCACGTTGATGGCGAGCCGTCTTCCATCCAGCGTTGGCGAAGTTGATCGAAGAGATCGTCAGCGATCTTCGCCACCCGGTCATCGAAGGTTGACGCGCCGAGGTCGGGACGGAGTTGTTGACCAACGGCGCGCACGACGCCCCGAAGCACTCCGCTGTTGAGGGGCGCAACACGAGTGTCAGCGCTAACGGTCTCGTGGCCACTCTGGTCGAACATCAACTCGATCACCTTCGCGTGAAGATCGGAAGGGGCAACCGTTAGGTCAAGCAGTATCTGGATCGCCACTCCGTCGTCTTCTCGCAGCAGTCCAAGCAACAGGTGCTCGGTACCGATGTAGGTATGACCGAACTGGAGAGCCTCGCGCAGCGCCAGCTCCAAGAGCTTCTTTGCTCGTGGCGTGAAGGGTGGAGAACCAGGGGAAGAGCCTTTCCTGGGCCCCGACCTTTCTTCCACCTTGTCGCGAATCACGACGTAGGTGACCCCCGCGGCGTCCAGCGCCCTGGCGGCGATCCCATCACGCTCACGGATCAGACCGAGCAAGATGTGCTCTGTGCCGATGAAGTCGTGGTTTAACTCACGTGCTTCATCCTGAGCCAACACCAGTACTCGACGGGATCGGTCTGTGAATCGCTCGAACATGGTTCTCCGTTCAGGAAAGTACTCGCCTCTCAGACGGTACTTCCGTGCGCGTCACGCTGTCTCTCGCGTTCAGATCCGCCAGCCGGTACCTTTGGGCCGTCTGTGAGGTTGTGCCGGGATCGAATTCTCGCGTTCGGAGAATCGAGCTCAACTTCCGCGTTTGACGAGGCCGCCGCTCTCTCCTGGTGGACAACTTCCCTCGAGACTCATGCCCCACAGCCAGACGCCAGCCGGTATGCCAAAGAGCGGCTTCGTCAACTTCGTGCCCGTCACGAAGATTTTCATAACGGTGCACGCCGGATTCGGCGAACGATAGGTTGCGGCCGCGTGGAGCCAGAACTCGTGTTCTGCGACACTCCACTTCTTCCACACAGCCAGGGGAGCATTTGTTGGCGGCTGAGTGGGGTACGTGTTCGCGCTCGAACTCTCCGCGGACGTCGAGACGCCAGTCTCGAGTGCTTTAGATGCGGTATGAATGACTGCCGTCGAGCAGATTGGCGGAGCGGCCTTCTGGGCCATTGTGCAGAGTGCGGCGATGAGATAGTTCGCAGATCCGTCGATCGATTGAGCCACCGCGCTCCTAGGGTTGTTGAGGTCGTTTCCTATCTCGCCAAGCGACAAACCCTCAAGAACGGATGGAGACGAGCTAGCACCGACTGTGACGTAGCGATTGCCGATGTCGACGAAGGGGAGCGATCCCTGAGGGTTGTACTTGTCGTACGCAACGCGCTGGGCAGACGACATCCGCTCGAGCCGCTGGTACCCGCCCGGTCCGCCCTTTGATGGCGTGGACGAAGTCAGCTCCGTCGGATCGTACGTGAAGTACTTGCTCGTATAGGTTGCTCCGACGAAGCTCCAACTTGCAAGGTGAGGGTAGATGTCACTTGAAGAAGAAAACACTTCGCTGTCGAGATGCGTGAACGTGCCAAATTTGGAGAGGGCGACAAGCAGCGCCCACCGTTGAATGGCGCAGTAGGGGCAGTATTCAGCACCTACGTACGACACCACACCATTGGTCGCGACCGTGGTAAGCGACGGCGTCACCCTGGTTGGTATAGCCACCGTCGAAGGAAGGCCGACCGACTCGAGCGTGGTGTTCGATACATTGACCGCCGCCTCGTAGTACGCCGCCAGCTGCGCTGTTGGTGAGGTCGGCGTGGAGGGTGACTGTTCAATCGAAACCACGCCGAATGCCACGACGACGACGATCGCTAAGGCGCCGACCGCCAGGGAACGCTGGCGCCAGTGTCGCTTGCGGTTTCGCGATCTCAGTTCATCAAGGCTCGGACGTCCTGCGGGCGGTTCTTCGATGAGACTCTGACAAAGTCGTGTTAGTTCAGTCATCCGTCTTCCTTTAGCTTTCGTCGTCGCTGAGCAGTCGACCGAGGCGCTGGCGCGCGTCGTAGAGCGTGCTCGATACCGTGCCCCGACTGAGGCCCAATGCACCGGCGATCTCCCCCTCGGGGAGACCCGCTACGTAGCGAAGCATCACGACCTGTCGCTGGCGCTCGGGAAGAGATCTCACGAGCTCCCATATCTCTCCGGCAGGTGCGGGAAGGTCGGGCTTCGGCACCAGCTTTCGAAAGACTCGTTCCTCCACTCGCCGTCGCCGCGCGAGCCTGCTCGCGTGGTTCATCGCCACGCGATACACCCATCCTGAAGGCGACTCCATCGTGCCGATTCGGGGCCATCGTTCCAGCGCTCGCGAGCAAGCCTCATCGACTCCTTCGACCGCAAGCTCCACATCCCCAGTTGCCAGGAGCAACGTGGCAACCATCCGATCGTGTTCGCGTTCGTACCATGCGTCGAAGGACTCCACGAACACCAATTCTCCCTTTTGAAAAACCCCAACGAGTTGTCCGCTGACGATGTTCATCACACATACAAGTCACAGCTGGGCTCAATCGCTGGGTCGAAATCCTGTAATCACGTTCCGGTTTTGGAGATTCTGATGCGCGAGCATCAGTAAGAATTCTCACTGATCGGTTTTGGACGTGGGAGTCCATAACCGGGTGCCCGACTCACGCCTCAAGGGATGACGACGCTAGAACGGCTTCCATTCGGCACCGAGAAGACGACGCGCGGAAGGCTGTTGCCGCACTTGGATGTGCCTCCGAAGGACATATCGCCCAGGCCTACTGTCGATAGTGTGACAAGAAATGTCGACGAGGAGGTATCGCAACGCGAGTCGGTCGGAGGTGGATTCCGTCTTAGAACCGAAGAATTCGATTAGGAGCCGATTCGTCTTATGGGGATCGTTCGCCGTTGCCGCTGTAGCCCTAATCGCGGTTGTTTCGGTTCTTACTGGCGCAAAGGTCACGTCTAGGGACAGTCGGGTTGAGGCTGGCTACACCGGCGTCAAAGTTCCAGACTTCACGTTAAGCGCTGTCAGAGGCGGGGTAGTTCGAGAGCCATGGTTGGATCACAGGCCAGCGGTGGTGTTCTTCTTTGCTAGCTGGTGCCTACCATGCCAGAGAGAAATCCCGAAGATCGCAAAGTACCTCAACACTCATCATCTCGGCGACGGGCGTGTTGCCTTTTTCGGCCTAGATGGTGACACCTACAAATCGGATGCGGTGAGCTTCATGAATACGGATCACGTGAGGTTTCCCGTGGGTTTCAACCCGAGCGACTCCGTGATCCAAGGCGACTTCAGAATTAGTTTCTTCCCTGATACTGAGTTTGTCTCGGCGAAGGGCGTGATCCAGCAAGTCCACTTCGGAGCGATCACTCCAGCGGAACTCTCCCACGGCGTCGAGGAGTTGTTGGATGCCACTACGAACGCTGCTGCATGAGTCAAACGCATGAATAACGGCCGCCTCACCGCATTTGTAACGTGACTTCCAACCGTCGACATTCGTAGTCGTTCAGCAATGGTCTTGGTGGAACTTAGGGCCAGTTCGCCAATTCAGCCGATGCCCGGGCCACTATCTCCGCGATGACGGAAGCGTCAGCCTCTACTCCGAGTAGCGACCCGTGTGGAAAGCTCACTTGTGGATCGCAACCATGCTCGTAGACATTCACTTCAACGACCCCTAGCAATCCTCCTCGCTGCTCTTGCCGTTCACGGATGCGCTCCTCGACCATCCGTCGCTCTTCGTCGGTCAGATGCGAGTTGTCGCCCTCCCCGTGACTGATCCAGCCATGTTCGTTCATCGCCACGATTTCTTTTGCATCCGCGGCGGCGATCTGAATGTCTCTTACCGGAAGTGGTCCTTGGTGTCGAGGCCAGATGTTACAAGACCATTTGCAGGCGTCTACGCCGCGCTCCAACGGTCAGTCCAAGCTCACGGCCTAGTCATTGCGCAACCACTCTGTACCGAGCCCGGCAGGATCCGTAGTTTCCGTCGAGCAGTAAGTGCACCGTCACTGTCACAGTTCCGGAACGAGTCGGCACCGAGATCTTTTGAAAGAGCCAGGCGTGACCTGAGGCATTCGCCGGTTCGGTTGGTTGCATCTCCCAGGAATATCCGGAGGGATACTGAGCGGACGTTCCGCTGACTTTCGCGCCCGGAGAGGTCGTCACGAGCATTGTGATTATGTCTCCTGCGCTCGGCCGACCAGTACTCAGTCGAACGGTACAGGTGAGCGTGCCGGCAGCGGCGGATTCGGTTACATTAAATCCGCCTATCAGTTCAAGCAGCATGAGCATGCATCCAAACTTGAGCCAAGTGCGGAGAGTCCAACGCTTCATTTTTTGGATGGTATACCTCCAGAAGTTCGGCACGGGTGTTGTGCTCGGACAGAGTGGGTGTGCTGCGGGGTGCGAGGATTTCCTACTAAGGCACCCGCACCGAGGCAACTACGTCTCGTTCTTCGAACCCACGATCTCAATGTGATTTCGTGGATGTCGAGATTCGCTCTTTCTTGCAAGGAGGCCTATTCGCGCGACGATAGCGGTGACGAGTGCCAAAAAGACGAGGTAAACGACTCCGCCGATGTCTCCTGTCTCCCCGAACGTGGCGTATATCGGTCCGCCCGCGGTGAACCATATGACGAGGGTGAGGATGAAGACTCCCAAGAGAATGCCGAGAAGCACGACGGTCGCCGAACCGAGTCGTTCAACGATGCGTGGAAGTTCGACACGCCTCGCCAGAAAAGCCATCGCCACGGCAAACACCAGTAGCGGCAGCGGGGTGAGGTCGTTCATCACGATTTGCGAGGTAGGCCCGCCCGATATTCCTGGATCCCACATCGAGACCCACGGCTGTGTCACGGAGTGTGCGATAGATGCCAAACCGTAGGCAGCGGGCCCAGGATGAGTCCATCGGAAACCGCCTTGGAACATATTGCTGTACCTGGCAAACATGCTGGGCAGCCAAGGAGGCAAGAAGTAACAAAAGCAAGCGACCGAACCCAGCGCGAAAGCTAAGGGTCCCACTACCGGTCGGACCCGTCCGCGCACGATCTGTCGCAGAGCGGAAAACAGGACGGTCAGCACCATCGCCACCAGCACCAGCAAGAGGATTCCGGTAGTCACCGTAAGAATGCCCGTTGTCGCATCAACCGGAATCGGATGGTATGTGCGAGCGCTCCACAGGAGCATGGCATACGACCAAAGATTGAGCGAGATGACCGCTGCCACTGCGAGCAACGCAAAACTTGTACCGAGCGCAGCACGAGTCTGGCCGCCTGGACTCAGCGAGGCGTTTGAGAGGCCGATGTCCTCAGCCCGAGCGGCGAGCCCCTTGAACGCGACATTGACGCTGCGTCGTAGATCCTTCGGACGCTCAGCGAATTCCTCTTCGAGGTGGTTGGAGAACTCCTCGCCGTAGCGCGCGCGCCAGGCGGTCGGGTACCAACGAAGAAGGATTGCCGCGCGGCGTTTGGCGTTGGGCTTGCCGCTCACGCGAAGTTCCATGAACGCTTGAGTCGAGTCTGTCCAGTCTTCAAGATTCGCTGCTGGGCCGTGATGTACTCGGCGAGCACCGTTGCGCCTTGGGCGGTCAGGCGGTAGGGGCGTCGACGCTCGTCGGCTTCAAGGGCGACAATCAGTCCGCGACTTTCGAGACGGGGAAGTACTTGATACAGAGTGCCGGGAGGTAGATGGACTCCCGCGAACTCCTCGACATCTTTCACGAGGCCGTATCCGTGCTTATCACCGCCTGCGAGACTGGAAAGGATGAGCACGGCGACCCCAGCGTTTCGCCCGAGGCCCACTAACGAGTCTTCTTGATTGGTCATTACCCGACTATATCCATAAGCGATCTAGCCGTCAAGGATGTAGTGACTAATGTGATCATTCAATCGTCACGTCGCGGTTGCAAGGCACGGAACGAGCACGCAACGGTTTAGCCCGGTACCGAATTGTTCACGATGACCTGTTGGCGAGCGTGCACCGTCGAGCCGCCAGTCGGTGAGGTCGAAACAATGTGGCCCGGCGGGACGGACAAGGAGTGCACGTTTACAACAACGACACTGACGCCAAGACCTGAAAGCTCTCCCACTGCAGTGGGCGTGACCATGCCGTCGATGTCAGGTAAGACCAACGTCGTTGCTGGGCAGGGGATCGTGCTGATGACAGTTCCGGACGAGGTCTTGTTCATGACGTTCTCCACTCGACACGGTTGCGCCCAGGGCGACGATCCAAGAGGCACGAAGCCGATGCCCGGGTACTCGTGACCAAGAAGCGTCGTCAGATTGCTCGCATAGACCGGCGCCACGCGACCGAGGAGCGGATCATTTGTGGCACCGTTGTATGCGAGATACGCCTTGGGCGTGTAACCAATCTTGCCGGGCGCAATGTAGACCGACACGTAGTCGGGGATCTTGTCGTACGGAGCTCCCGTTGGCGGGTCATAGGGCATCCCACCTTTTGTGGGACCCGAAGCCGAAAACAAGCCGAACCCGTTCGTCGCGATCCCAATGATCAGAACGAGTACGACAACCGTCACGCTGCCGCTTGAGTACATGACGCTTCGAGGGGACCTGCGTAACTCAACCGAGCGGAGCCGCAGGCCATTCATGACCACGTTCAGGGAGCGACCGGGCCAGAATGGTCGATCGGCGATCGAATCTTCGAGCAGCGAGAGAAACTCTTCCTCGTGCGTCGCTCGCCAGGATCGGGGATACCAGCGAAGCAGGCGCCGAGCGCTTCGCTCGCGGTTGTTCACGACGCTTCCCAGGCGCCCTTAAGACGTCGGAGGCCAGTCTCTATGACTGTGCGCTGCGTTTCGAGATGCGCCTTCAACGTCGTTGCTCCGAGCGCCGTGAGTTTGTAAGGACGACGGCGGCCAACCGGCTCGAGACCTTCAATGAGGCCGAGCTCGACGAGCCGATCAAGGGCGGCGTAGAGCGTCCCTGGCGCGAGATAGATGCCCGCAAACCCGTCAATGTCCTTGGTCAATGAGTATCCGTGCTTCGGGCCCTCAGCCAGGCTGGCGAGAATGAGCGTTGCCGGACCGGAATAGCGGCCGAGGGAAGAGAGTCCGCCTGTCACGTGACCAGGCTACTCCGTTACACGGTATACCGTCAATAGGAGGAACTCCAGCCTAGATTTCGGTGCCGGAGACTCGAAGCATCAGAGCTTGAACAAGCACTGGCGGCTGGGTGATTTCAGAATCGACCAAGCCGTTCAGGTGTATGGAGAGCTGGCAAACCAGAAGGGTCCTGTCGAGGGCCACGAGACGCCGAGGTATCGCGCTTTGCTGCAGGTTCTTAGCGTGGAAGACCAGCCGCGCAAATAGAAGACCAGGTGAACCACTTTGAACATATGAGGCTTTCCTGCAATCCAGAATGCCATCGAATTGGCTGTCACGATCTTCCCGCAGCCATTTGGAGTCTCAGGACTCACGTCCGCGTAGCTCAGAAACAGAGACACACTCTCGCCGTACGTCACCGTGCAAACGGCCCCAAAGACCAAGAAAACAAAGGGCGAAGAACTTCGAGGACGTGGCCCGGAAACTGTTCAAAGTCCCCAAGGCCGAGATAGACCCAAAGGCGAAAAAGGCTTAGGTTCAAGCCTTCAATTCGCTGTAGGTAAGGCGCTTTCCAGCGACACACGAAGTCACTGCGATCATGCGTCCAAGGTCATTCATCTCACGGTTATTGAACGCAAACGTGCGCTCGGCGATGTAGCGGTCCGTGTGCTTGGGCGCGTTGTGGGTGTAGGTGCCCTTCCAAGCGCGCTTGTAGAGGTTCCAAAAGGACTCAATGGAGTTCGTGTGAACGTCGCCGCGCACGTACTCACCGGTTCCGTGATTAACGAACTGGTGTTCAAACCAAATGTCCATTCCGGTGTAGGCGTTCGACTGGTCCGTGTAGACCGTGGAGCCGGTCTCCACCCAGTTACGAATGCTGGCTTGGAGTTCCCTGGACGAGACACGCGCCACGGAAGGCGCAACAACCTAATAAGCGTCTTGTTGCATATGGGAACATTTGACCGGTCGTCACGTCTGGCTTGGCAATGGATGCCGCCGTCCCGACGAAGACGTGGTCAATGTCGTTATACGCCCGGGCGTCAATCGGGGTAAGACGGCAAGTTGATCCACTATTCGTCAAATAAACAAACGTGTCGTACGAGCCAGCTCCACCGTCACTTTGTCTGCCGCTGATGAAGAAGTTGCCGATGGCACACGCCGGTGCCGACGGTGGTGCCGCTGCAACAGGTTTGGCCTCAAGCGCAACGATCGTGGCAGAAAGAAATGTGGCACCAACCAATGCACACACGGCAAGTCGAGTAAAAGAGGTCTTCATCCGGGTCACGCACCTATCCAAACTTGCAACCTGAGTCAGAGACGCAGACTATCCGGACGATGAAGCGTAAGGAGTCTCCCCGGTATCGGGCGCGGCGCGGAGGGGTCTCTCGGCAGATGCTTGAATCGCGTTCCAAATACATTCTTGTGACATCGCCAGATCGATCTCGTGGCTGAGGTACTACGTTACTGACTGTGTTGGGGAGTTCAACAGTTCGTGCCGGTTTCGTGTTTCGTTTCTCGGCAACGTTGCTCCTCGTGTCTGTGACGATTCTGAGTATTTCTCCCGCAGACGCAAACTCCGCGAAGGTGCCCCGGTGTCACTCCATCCAGGTGCGAGAGGCGCTCGAGCCCGTACAAATCGCCAAGTCTGCGACTCAGTCGTACGAGGCGTGGGTCACATTTACGAACACCGGAGAACTCTGCAATATGCCTGTCGTAAATGTCAGTATCGAGGCGTTCTCGGGGTCCACCGCCTTGGCTTCCTCGGATATCATCAACCTCGTAATCGGCAACAACTACCTAAAGACTGGCGACTCGGCTCGCGCACTAATCGGAGTGGGTCGAACCAACGATCCCGCAGTCAGAAAAACGTGCAGTCCGAAGCCCGCCAACAGATTTGTCGTGTTTCCGATCTACCAAGATTGGCCACGAAAATCTTTCCCACTGTCTTCACCAGTACTGGTGTGCACCGGTCTTTCGGACAATCTCGCAAGTGGTGTGCTCGGACCAAAGTCCCCTTGAGGCAATCTCGAACTCGCGCCACACTCGGTGTCATCGCCGTGACCCTCGCCGCTTTGGGTCTGAGTTCGTGCTCAAGCGGGCCCTCAAAGACCGACACGCTCGTACCCTGGGTCGCTCTGGCTGCCACTTCAACGACGACCACCACCACGACCACCACCACACTCGCCTCCGCACCGGCGTGTTTGGCAACTCAGTTGCGGGCATCGATGGGTCGCGGCGGCGCCGGACTGGGGAACGACCTCACTGTCGTGGTGTTCACGAATACTGGCGGCGCGTGTCGGTTGAGCGGTTATCCGGATCTGGTCGGTCAAAGGGTCACCGGGACACCCGTTCTATTGCGCGCCAGAAAGACCGGAACGTACTTCGGCAATCTCGTTCCGACCGACCTGGCCACTCGGGGACGAGGCGAACTGTTGCTTGGCACCGCCGACGGCTGCACGGCGCTCAATGAGCCGTCCCAGGCGGAAGACGCCGGTCACGCGCGCGCCGATACGTACGCGAGTTTGAAGGTCATCTTGCCCAATGGCGTCGGATCCCTGAGCGTTGATCACATAAGCCTCGACGTAGCGTGTGGCCTCGACGAGAGCCAACTCGGTACGCAACCGCCGACTCCTGGTGAGGTCAACGCCCCACCAGGAAGTCCCCAGTCCTTGGAGGCGGGTGTCACCGTACCTCGACGCGTCAAGTCCGGAACGACCATGCGTTACGTGGTGGCGCTGTACAACCCTGATCGTAGAGTGGTCACGTGGGAATACTGCCCCAACTACACGGAACTGGTCTTAACGACGCCTTCTGCGGGCAGATCGCGAACGTTCTCTAGGACCTATCAGCTCAACTGCGCCCAGGCGAAGAGTGTGGGCCCCAAGCGCACTGTGACCTTCGTGATGGAACTTCCGATCGGGAAAATTCGTGGTTCATCTGAGGCGAAGTTCTCTTGGCAACTTGGGACTGGCTATGGACCCTATGCAGGGCACTCCGTGTTCATATCAGCGGCGGAGTGAAGGGGTCCGGGACCCGACATGACACATCTGCTACGAGGCATTTTCGGCATCGTCCGTCAGCGAGCGCCTGGGGCCTTACAGCCGTCCAACGTCGTAACGCCTGTTATCAACGGTATGAGTTCGACCAATCTCATCGAGAGCAAGAAGTCGAAGGAAGAATTTGGAGGAGCGATTGTTCGAGGCCAGTGGACCTCAGTAGGTAGGTGCTGCCCCCGCGAAAGGCCATTGCGCCATATTCGACTCCAATCGGTCCTCCACGGGCTCGCACAACTCCATCAGCAGGATTCGCACATACCGTCGGGCCGATCCCACCGGCGTCAATGAGCCAGAGGATGCCATCTCCCGCGTACGCGTTGGTATCAAACGTGAACTTGCCGAGTGACGAACTGGGCGCGAAGTCTCGACCCCTGAACAGTCGCACCGTCGTGGACTGCGTCTTCGTGCTTTGAACAGGAACCCAGACTCCTCCGCGTACGACGGCGAACGGGCCGTCACTAAAGTTTGGATTCCTCCGAGTGCCGAGGAGTCGTCCCGAGACCGACGAGAAAACGGACATCACGAGATGGCTTGCGGGACGTGCGCCACCGAGTACGTAGAGCCAGGCACCGTTGTACGAGCCAGCCAGAGCCGCTGGGAAGTAACCCAGGTGGATCGTTGCCATGATGGCACCGCTCGTCGGATTCACGCGGAGGAGACTTGTCGGTGTCGCCACCCACACGTTGCCTCGAACGACCGTGACGAGTTCGGTTGCCCCCGGGAGTTTGAAGCGCCCTGTGACCTTCAAACTCTCAGGATCCACCTTGAGCAGCAGTCGCCCATGACCTGGGGTCAACGTTGTACCGGCGTTACCAAGTGGCGCCCCGGTCGCCCACCACAGCGCATTGTCACCATATGCCACGCTCGTCACGCTCGGAAGCGAGACCCGTGCAACCACTTTGAGCGTGTCGCGATTCACGCGAATCAAGTCTGCCGGAGTGACGTTTCCGCAGCTGAAGGTCCCCGTTAGGAAAATTGAGGATGTGTCGACCGCGTCAATGCTTGCGCCCGGTCCGCAGTTGCCAAGACTGAGTCTCTTCGCCACTGAATAGAGCGCACTCGTCCCAATGGACGCGCGTGCTACAAGGTCCCGCGACACGGCACCGACTGGAATGCAGAAACTGACAAGGAAAATTGCCGCCGTGGCAAGAATCACCAAAAGCCTCGCGGCCTCCGCGGCAGCGAGTTCTGAGATGTGCCTACGTCCTTGGTGCATCAACCTCCTGGACCAAGATCCTGGATTAGGTCGAATCATGAGCTAAAGCAATTGCCGGCAAACTCAAGGTAGAAGGGCTCCACTGCGAGATCAACCGTGTGTTCAAATCCCCAGAAGGACTCCACAATCGGCAGGTCGGTGATGAACGTCGATTGAGTCACGGGGGCATTTGGGCTGCCTTGTGTCCAAGGAGTGCACACATACGTCTCGCTGAAGACGATCTCCTGATACCCGTGGCCTTTGACTTGCACGCCGACAAACGAGCTGAGCGCCTGCGTTTGAGAGTTCTCGAGATGCCACGTCACGGGATTCGGGAAGCCGTTCACCAATTCGGGCGGAGCGATTCTCACTGGAAGCGAATTCATGTTTGAAGCGTCAAAGAGAATCGATAGTCGGTAACGACCATGGGTAAGTTTCCAGGTAACCGGCGCCGCAAAGCCACCGGTAAGTTTCACGGGCGGAGCACCACTGGACGCGACGACCTTGTCGAGATAGCTCCCGTCCATGTAGGTGCTCAGAGGCTGATAGGAGCTGGCCCACCAATACACCGGAACGAACGCGAGCAGCACGATGAGGATGATCAGCAGGACCCACCACTGGCGAAGCCATCGCGAGAAGCGCCCCAGCTCGCTGAGCTTGGCGCGTTCTGCCGCGTAGAACTCTTGTGCAAGCTCTTCAGGCGAACCCAGTCGGCGAATGAGTTCGTCGAGTGAAACGTCGTCGACCCGAGTCTCGTTGAGATGTTCGCTGATCTGACCGAGATAGTCTTCCCGGTCCTCGCTACGTGCGTACCTAAGAGCGCGACGCAATCGCTTCAGATATTGCTCTACGACGTCGGAACTCGTGACTTCCGCACTCATAGTTGCCCCCTCGCGAGAATGTCATCCACTGATTCACGAAATCGAACCCACTGCTCACGAAACGGGGCAAGGGCTCGATGTCCCTCTTTGGTGAGGTGGTAGTACCGACGAGGCGGCCCTTCATTCGACGGAACGGAATAAGACTCCACAAGTCCGTCATTGCGCAAACGGGTGAGCAGGGGATAGACGGTGCCCTCACTGGTGACGAGACCGTCCGCTTCGCTCAAGACCTTCGTAATCTCAAGCCCGTAGCGATCTCCGGACTCGAGGAGTGCGAGCACGCAGTAGTCGATGAAACCCTTGCGCATTTGCGCCAGAAGCTTGTTGACGTCTCCCGCTACCATGTTTTGCATAGTAGCGCTTGAGAAGTCAGAACGACGTTCCAAAACCTTCACTACTGGCAACCCGTAAGGCTTGGACACGGCTGGCAAAAGTGGGGGTCTCCAGACGAAGCGCGTTGTTGCAGGCAAGCCAGTCATGCTCTACTATTACGTTCACTGATCTATTAGTAATCGTAATAGGAGAACTTTGTGGCTGCGAATGAAGGTGGGGAACGACACGATGTGCTGCGTCGCGCCGGTGATGCGTCTGTCCTGATTTTGACGAGCCTCGCCGACGGCCCGAAACACGGCTACGCACTGATTCAGGACATTAAGGGCTTCTCTGGAGTGCAACTTGGACCCGGAACGCTCTACGGAGCGCTTGACCGTCTTGAGCGGCTCGGCCTGATTGCGGAATTGCCATCGGAGGATCGACGGCACCCGTATCGGTCAACCGCGGCGGGTGTCGCTGCGCTTCGCTCGCACCTTGATGCACTCGAGCGCGTGAGCGCGACCGGTCGGCTACGTCTTGGACTCGGGAGCATCTAGTGCGACGCTCCCGTGAGACCCGAATCATTGCTGCCATGATCGGTTGCTACTCCGCGCGTTGGCGGTCTCGACATGGGGACGAGGCGACCGTGCTCGTATCGGCTCTCTTAGAAGATGGAACCCCCTGGTGGTCCATCGCTGGGAACTTTCTCGGCGGCGCCGCAAAGGAGCGAGCATTTCGAACGCCGAGCTTGCGGGTCGGATCGGCGGTAGCCGCGATCATCATAGGCATCGCTGCGGTTCCTCTGGCCCTGTTCGCATCACTAACTCCGGCGGGTGCGTCGAGCACCAACGTCACCATCGTCATTTCTAAACCCGGTGACGCGACTCGACAACTTGAATCTGTCTTCGCCGCCCACCACTTCAATATCGCCGTGGTCGAAAGACCAGTTTCAAAGGACCTCGTCGGGTCGATCGTGTCGGTCAGCACCGTTGGTGCTTTAGGTGGCCAAACTGGCGCGATCCGCGAGCTCCATGGTCAATGCAACGGTGGCGGATCTGGCTGCGTCGATGGACTGGTGCTTCCACTGCACTACTCGGGAAGCGTACGAGTGACTGTCGGAGTGACAACGACGCCAAAAGACGTTCGCCACCGAATCCTCGCGGAAGACTCGCGCATTTAAGCGCTACCCGCCGCAACTCTTAACGGAGCCTGGACAATCAGAAAGAAGCGCGTGTGATAACCCCGGAAGACGTCGAGACTCGAGATGTTGAGCCGCCCAACAAGGCTTATCGCACGCGGCGTCATGTCATCGAGTGGATTGTCGTCCTTGTTGTCGCCGTTCTTGCTTCCTTCGCAATCCGCACCTACGCCTTCCAAGTGTTTCACGTTCCGTCTGGGTCAATGTTGCCGACACTTCAAATCAACGACCGTATCGTCGTCGACGAGCTGCCGGGCCTCGCACACTCGATTCATCGAGGAGACATCATCGTGTTTCACAAAGTTCGCGCTGACACCGAGAACTCAATACCCATTCTCGTGAAGCGAGTGATCGGCCTGCCGGGCGAGACGATCTCGTCGAGAGGAGACACCGTCTACATCAACGGGCACGCCATCGCAGAGCCGTGGCTGGCCGGTATGAAGTCATCCGGGTGCTGGGAACCAGCGTTCAACATTCCAACAACTCACATTCCTGCTAATCACTATTTCGTCATGGGTGATTGCCGAGACAACTCCTACGACAGCCGATACTGGGGAACGGTGCCCCTCAAGAACATCATCGGCCGCGTCTTTGTAGTGATCTGGCGTCACAATCACCCCTGGTTTCACTGGTTCTAACGACAGGGTTGTGCACCGGTGTGGGAGACGGGATGTGGACCCCTGACCTTTGGTTGGTCAGCTACGCGCGACGACCCCGGATGCACCGTACGGCCGCGAGTGCGCACAACACCGTGATGGCGAGTATGGCCAGCCCAACGACCGCCTGGAGAATCCAGAAATGATTGGCTGGCTGGTAGGAAACCCAGTACGTGTAGTGGTGGAGCGTCAGCCACCGCCGGGCGGCGCTGGCACCTCCCTTCAATGATTCGTACACGCTGTCTACCTGAACACTGACCCTATTTGCGGCTTTCAGACCCAGCACGCGGCCGCCTGGACCGGTGTACCACGCGCGCACAAGCCAGCTCCCGGCAGGGCCTTGACCCTTGGTCGCGATTGCATTAAGCGGTCCGGAATTCATTCCATTTAGGAGCATCCGTGACGACGCGACCGCGCCGATGTCGTAGATCCGAGGAAGATACATTCCTACTGCGAGGAGGATCCCGCCGACGATGACCGCAGTGGCTGCTATCGCGGCGACCGTGCGTTTGACGACGGCCCCGACGAACGTTCCGAGCGCCAACGCGAAGAGCGTCCATACCGGCATCATCCACCAGGACGTCGTGAACAACTCGGCCTGCCAATGGCTCCCGACCCCAATATTGATTACCGCGTAAGGATGTATGTACCAGCCCCCGAGCAAGAATCCAAGGGCGACGGCCACGGGCGCCACGATCAAGGCCAACATCGCGAGCGTCACGAGAAGCAAGCGGATGCGGCCCGCCCCTTGGGTCCAGGCGAAGCGATACGTGCCCGACTCCATCTCTCTTGCGACCAACGGCGCGCCAACGAGGGCCCCGATCACTAAAGGAAACAGACGAAGCGCGACGACGAGGGGCGTGAAGCTCGGTATATCGGCAAATGAGTTGGCCGTGTTTGCACACACGCTGAGATTTGTCGGATGGGCGAGCGTGCAGCCGGCCGCGAGGTAACTCGCGTAGCCCGCGCTCACGGCGTCACGCCCGATGACGATGGCAACGACGAGGACAACAAACGCTACGAGAACGGTGCTCAGCGCCGCGCGGTGTTGTATCAGTGCGACGTGCATGAGGCGACGCCATGAGACAGGTTGACCCGACGGGTGAGAATCGAACGAAGCGACCGAGGAAGAGTCGACCGTCGTTGTCACTACGTCACCTACCCGCACGGTTCGCGTTAACCGCGAGCGGGCCGGACATCGCGGAGGCGGACGGTTCGCGTAGGTAGGCGAGCACAAGTTCGTCGAGCGAGATGCTCTCGGCCACCCAGCCCTTCGGGAACTCCGTAGGCGCATCGATTCGCGCGACGAACTGAGTGTGACGTCCTGCGTGTTGAGACTGGACGACAGCGAATAGCTCAGCGACGTGCTGGGCTTCGTCGGTGGGTCCGCTCAACACCGCGTGCTTGCCGAGAAGGTCGTCAATCGGTCCCACCATCTGGACTCGACCGTGGCTCATCAAGATGAGGTAGTCGGCTACTCGTTCTAGTTCGGACACCACGTGCGAGGAGAAGATCACTGACAGGCCCTCCTCGGCCACGGTGGACATGACGACGGCCATCACCTCATGACGTGCGAGCGGATCGAGCCTGGCGAGCGGCTCGTCGAGCACGAGCAGATCGGGACGGCGAGCAAGTGCAAGTGCGAGTGCGAGTTGAGCCTGCTGGCCGCCCGATAGCCTGCCAACTCGTCGGTCGAGTGGGATGTCAAGTGTCGCCAGGCGTGTTTCAGCGAGGTTCCGATCGAAGTCCTGATTCAAGTTGGCGGCCACGGTGACCATCGCGCGCACCGTGATGTGGCGATACAACGGCGCCTCCTGCGCCACGAAGGCAACGCGCCCTAGCGCCTCGGGCGAACCGGCCTCAATGTCGCCGAGCACGGTTACCTCTCCCGTCGTTGGGGCGGCGAGTCCGACCACACAGTGAAGCAGTGTCGTCTTTCCAGCACCGTTCGACCCGACGAGGGCGACGATATGCCCTCCGGGCACCGCGAGGGTGCAGTCGCGAAGCGCCCAGGCGCCCCGGTAGGACACACCGAGCCCGAAGCTTTCGACGACGTTCACGCAGTTTCCATCGTTTCGCCCGACGCGGCGCGCCGCGAGCGCCGCGTCGACCCGTGCTCGTCGGACTGATTACGAACATCCCGCAATGCGCCCGTGAATAGCGCGACGATCCCGTCCTCATCGAGGCCCGCCGCGGCTGCATCGCGCAACCATCCCGTAACGAGACTGCGCCGCAGTGTCGTCAACTCGGGGAGACCCACTGTCTCCGGTGCCGCTTCCACGAAGGTGCCGAGCCCCGGACGCGCCCCGATAAGACCCTTCTGCTCGAGATCCCGATATGCCTTCAGCACGGTGTTGGGGTTGATGGACAAGGAAGCGACGACATCTTTTATTCGAGGAAGTTGGTCGCCCCGTCGCAGGTAACCGAGCCGGATAGCGCTCTCCACCTGCTGGACGAGTTGGAGGTAGGTGGGCACGCCCGAACGCAGGTCCAACCGAAAGACGATGGAGGGTCCGGACTGGGACTCTTCGGTTGAGTCGTTATGCTTATCTATCACTATAGGAGAATAGTAACACTACTGGATGACGGCGATGATGCATTGGCGGGACTAACCGTGGACAGAGTTTGATCTGTGCATGGACCGTCGGAGAAGGTTCGGGTCCGTCGAACCTTGCCCAGCGCGTCGTTTTCTCTGAGGACGTCGACTCGCCCGCGGAGCTGGCGAGACTGCGCGACCGAGTGAAAGACGCCATCACCGAAGCCTCACCAGCGGTGAAACGATTCAGCGCCGTTGGCTCCCCACTTGGTCGCAATGCTTCTCCAGTGCCCGTGGCCATTCAACCGCCCACCGAAGACGTAGGGCGTGTTTCGATCCGGGCATTGGATCGGCTCAGATACCGTGACCTTGACCCCTTGATTCACGGGAGCCCAACGTTCTCGTGGTTCCACAACGGCGTGTTTGAATAGTGGAGAGGTATCGCGAAGAGCGAGGCACTTTTTCTTCGAAGTTGTGCTGAGGTTGTGCTGGCTCGATTGCGGAGCCTCGGATGTAGTTGAAAACCCAGTATTTGCCCTCGTAGCTCAGGGGATAGAGCATCGGTTTCCTAAACCGTGAGCGCAGGTTCGAGTCCTGCCGGGGGCACGGCATGACATGTTGTCGGAGTATTACGGCTTGAAGGCGCAGCCGTCCCAATACGCCACGAGGTGACGACGCAGCCGCCCTCGAGTATCGACGACTAACTGATCCGGAGAACCCTGAGCGCCCGCTAGAAATCGAATGTCAACGCCCTTGGCGCCCGTCGCGCTGAACCGTTCCGCGTCACTTGGCGTTCTGACGTCAACGTCAAGGAGCGTCAACGTTCCCGCCGAACAGCATCGGCGAGAGTTCGCGCGCACGAAGGCGACCCCGCCGTGATCGGCGAGATAGTCCCGAGCCGAATCCGATACCACGACCTCCATTGCACCAGAGTAGGGCGTCTCCGGGTTGAGCAACCGGTACGAAGGCGTGACGAAGCAACGTCTCGTCAACCTCCGCGACAGCCCTTAACTGGCTTTCCCGATTCATCTCACGTCCTTCTCGGCCATCCTCTTCACACCGCTGAGGCAGAGGTCTAGTATCCGACTCTGATCAATAAGTGGTGAGCCATACGAGATGACGACGGTCCCTTCGCGCAGGATCCAACAGAGGTGGTTGACATGAGCGTTACGCACGAGCCCGAGAACCAGATCATTCGAGCAGCCCTCGTCCAGTCGAAGTGGACCGGCGATAAAGAGTCGATGATCGAAGCAAACGTGGCGCTTGCGCGACTTGCGGCCGATGACGGTGCTCAAGTGCTCTGCTTTCAGGAGCTGTTCTATGGCCCCTACTTCTGCCAAGTGCAAGACCCCGAATACTTCTCCTACACCGAATCCATACCGGGTCCAACCACGACGCTGATGCAAGAGCTCGCCCGCGAGACGCACATGGTGCTCGTCGTGCCGATCTACGAGGTGGAGCAAGAGGGAGTCTTCTACAACACCGCCATCGTCATTGACGCCGACGGCACGTATCTCGGAAAGTACCGCAAGCACCACATTCCCCAGGTGAAGGGATTCTGGGAGAAGTACTACTTTCGCCCGGGCAACCTCGGCTACCCCGTCTTTCAGACGGCCGTCGGCCCGATCGGCGTCTACATCTGTTACGACCGTCACTTTCCCGAAGGCTGGCGGGCACTCGGACTCAACGGCGCGAGGATCGTCTTCAATCCTTCAGCGACGAGTCGGGGACTCTCGGCCTACCTCTGGAACCTTGAGCAGCCTGCTGCCGCGGTCGCCAACGAGTACTTCGTCGGCGCGATCAACCGGGTGGGCGTTGAAGAGCTCGGCGACAACAACTTCTACGGTTCCTCGTACTTCGTGAGCCCGAGGGGCCAGCTCATCGGCGACGCAGCGTCCGACAGCGATGACGAGGTCCTCGTGCGCGACCTCGACATGAGCGTCTTGAAGGAGGTGCGCCACACGTGGGCGTTCTATCGAGACCGCCGCCCCGACAGCTATGGAGAGCTCGTCGTTCCCTAACCGACATCAACCGAGAGAAAGCGATCAGCCGATGAAGACAGTCATCAGTCATGGAACAGTCGTGAACGCGAGCGGTCCCCTCGCCGCCGACGTGCTGATTGAGGGCGAGACGATCACGGGACTCGTCGAGTCGGGGTCTGCGGTGGCAACTGCTTGGCGCGAAGGAGCAGATCGGGTCATCGACGCGAGCGGCCTCTACGTGCTCCCTGGTGCCATTGACGGCCACACGCATATGGAGATGCCCTTTGGCGGTACGCACTCGGTCGACACCTTCGAGACGGGGACGCGCGCGGCGGCATTCGGTGGCACGACGACGATCATCGACTTCGCGATTCAGTCCAAAGGCAAGAGCCTTCGAGAGGGCCTCGACGCCTGGCACGCGAAAGCCGACGGACGGTGCGCCATCGACTACGGCTTTCACATGATCGTCTCGGACGTGACCGATTCGTCGCTGAAGGAGATGGATCTCGTTGTCGACGAGGGGGTCTCGAGCTTCAAGCTCTTCATGGCATATCCTGGCGTCTTCTACTCGAACGATGGCCAGATCCTCCAGGCCATGCAGCAGGCGTCGGGTAACGGCGCGACCATCATGATGCACGCAGAGAACGGCATCGCGATCGACGTGCTGGTCGCCCAGGCGCTCGCCCGGGGTGAGGGCGACCCTCGCTTTCACGGCGCGACGCGACCGGCGCTCTTTGAAGGGGAGGCGACGCATCGGGCGATCCAGCTCGCCCGTGTCGCTGGCGCGCCGCTGTACATCGTGCACCTCTCGGCCGCCGAAGCCCTGACTGAGGTCGTCGCAGCGAGAGACCGTGGCCAGAACGTCTTTGCCGAGACCTGCCCGCAGTACCTGTTTCTGTCCGAGGCCGACCTTGCGCGCGAAGGATTCGAAGGCGCGAAGTTCGTCTGCTCGCCGCCACTGCGCGCCGAGTCTCATCACGCTGATCTGTGGCGCGGTCTGCGCACTGACGACCTCAGCGTCGTCTCAACGGACCACTGTCCGTTCTGCTTCAAGGAGCAAAAAGAGCTCGGACTCGGCGATTTTTCGAAGATCCCTAACGGCATCCCGGGCGTTGAGCATCGCGTGGATCTCATCTATCAGGGCGTCGACCAGGGTGAGATCTCACTCGCTCGCTGGATAGAGATCATCTCGACGACGCCCGCTCGCATGTTCGGACTCTTTCCGAAGAAGGGCATTGTCGCACCAGGTTCAGACGCCGACCTCGTCCTCTATGACCCGAAGGCTTCCCAGACGCTGTCGGCGAAGAGCCATCACATGAACGTCGACTACTCGGCCTACGAAGGAATGTCGATCACCGGACAAGTGACGACCGTGCTCTCTCGCGGCGAAGTGATCATTGACCGCGGCGACTACGTCGGGCGACCCGGTTCCGGTCAGTTTCTCCGGCGCGGGTTGAACGGATGCCTGCAATGAGCGCACCTTCAGCGGTTGGTGTCTGATGGACTTCGGTCTTGTCGCCCAGACGAACCCGCCGGCCATGGGCGTGGTCGAACTGGCGAAACGAGCCGAGGACGCAGGTTTCACCCACTTTTGGACCTTCGATTCGTGTGTGCTGTGGCAAGAACCTTTCGTCATCTACTCCCAGATACTCGGTGCCACGTCGCACATCAAGGTCGGGCCGATGGTCACGAACCCCATCACACGCGACTGGACGGTGACGGCTTCGCTCTTTGCGACGCTCAACGAGATGTTTGGTCCGCGCACAATCTGCGGGATTGGCCGCGGCGACTCTGCGTTGCGCGTGACCGGGCGCACGCCCGCGTCGCTCGCCACGCTGTCGGAGTGCATGCGCACGATCAAGGATCTGGTCGAAGGCCGCGAGACGATCGTGAACGATCGGACGGTGACGTTTCCCTGGGTCGACGCGGGCAACTTTGACGTGTGGATGGCTGCGTACGGTCCGAAGGCGCTCGAGGTCGCTGGCCGTGAGGCCGACGGGCTCATCGTCCAGCTCGCCGATCCTTTCATCGTCCAGTGGGCCATCGACGCCGCGCGAGCAGCACGCCTCGCCGCAGAACGTGACGTCTCGACCTACAAGGTCTGCGTGGCGGCGCCCGCCTACGTTGGCGACGATCTCGCCCATCAGCGCGACCAGGTCCGCTGGTTTGGCGGAATGGTCGGCAATCACGTCGCCGACATCGTCGAGCGTTATGGTTCGGACGCTCCGGTCCCTGCCGCGCTCACCGAGTACATAAAGGGTCGTCGGGGATACGACTACCGTCACCACGGCCAAGCGGGGAATCCCGACACTGAGTTTGTACCCGATGAGGTCGTCGACCGTTTCTGCCTGCTCGGTCCGGTGGGCCAGCACCTTGAACGCTTGGGCGAGCTCGCACAGTCCGGCGTCGGTCAGTTTTCGCTTTATCTGATGCACGATAACCCTGATCAGACCATCGAGGCGTACCGTACCAGCATCATCGGCCACGTGTGAGTCGATCGACATCGCAAAGCGCTCGTCTCCCGTACCGCCTGCCGACTGACTACCAGAGCTTGCCGGGGTGGAGCACCTGCACCGAGTTCCAGTAGTGGCGCCATCGCTTGGCGCGTTTGCGCGCGCGGCTCTCTTCTTCGACGGCAAGAGTTTTGGCGAGCTTGCGAAGACCGGGGTAGGTGCGCGCCACTTCGCGGAACCATGCCGTGGCGATGACGAGGTCGTGCTGCTTGCCAAGGAACTTCTGGAAGGCATCGACTCGTCGAGCGAACTCTTCGACGGGCGGCCCGAGTACATCTGAGAGGGCTTGCGCGGCATAGAGCGTTCGCTTCGCGGTAATACGGGTGTGGTGCAGGTTCTTGTTCGTGGGCGCACGCTTCGCTATTTTGGCGTGGCGCTCGAGTTCACGCCACGCGAGATGCATGGCGCGCTGGGCCATCGGGCGAAGCATCTCTGAAGAAGCGTGCCGTGACGGTAGGGCGGCACGAAACTCGCTGACTTCACTGAGCGTCTTCTGGTAGGCGTCGGAGTTGAGCAGGTCGTCGGTGACGCGCTGCTCAGCCCGACGGACGTGGGCTGCGAGCTCCATCAGTTGGCGACCTTGGGGTGTCGCGACACGTTGTCCAAGTGCCCTGATGACGCTCGATTCGAGTATCTCGGCGTCGCGCAGTCGTCCAAAGGGCTTTCCCACTTCGCGCAAGCGACCGATCAATGGCTCCGCACCGAGCGTCGCCTCGATGTCAGCCATGGTCTTCAGCCGATACTGCACCCGGCGGAACGATAGTCGAAGTTTGCGCGTTGATTCCGGATCGTCCGGGACCCCCTCACGGCGGTTGTTGCGCACGATGAAGTCCGCCAGCTTGATGTCGCTTTCGGCCATGTTCAGGAGCTCGCGAGTGAACGATTTGGTGATCTCGCGCTCGGCTTCGGTGTCGTCGGCCCTCGCCAAGAGCGTTGCACCCTTTTTGCTCACGACAGCCTCCATCGCACATCGAATCCTCGGCACGATGGGGCCGCGCACGCGCGGCTCGCAAACCCTTGAGAGCCCGACATTCTCATTACATGACCCTACTTCGCGTCCGCCGCGCGCCCTTTTCGGCCCCATGAACGTAGTCCCTGCGGTCGAACATCGACAAGGGCAAGCACGGAGGACGGCGAAGAGGTGAGCGACGAGCTGATGTTCTCCAAATGGGGCGAAGAGTTCACGGTCTCAGGGCCTTCTGCCTACGTCGTCGCGACGAACGCGTACTTTCCCTGATCGATCATCGAACGATGACACGCTCGGACGTAGGATCAAGCCGTGGCGGACTACAACGACGGCAACATCGAGTGCGCCAGCAACGATCTGCGCATTCACAACTACTGCTTCCCTGGGTGGACGAAGGTCATCCCCTATAAAGCGGTAAAAGGAGTGCAGCGGGTTGACATGGGAGCACTGCGCGGCAAGTGGCGGATTTGGGGCACGAGCAATTTCAAGTACTGGGCCAATCTCGACACGAAGCGTCCCTCAAAGAGCGTCGGACTCATCATCGATATCGGAAAGTCCGTTAGGCCCTTTATCACGCCTGATGCCCCCGACACCGTCGAGCGCATCGTGCGCGAGCGTGCGGGGCTGGGACCGAGCGACGGGTCGTCGTCCCCAAGCCCATTTCTTTGATCGATCAACGCGCGAGTTGCGTGGTGCGCACCAGGAGGTAGGCGAACGCCACGCCCGAGACCACCTCGCTCACGAACAGCACGTGCAGCACGCCGACGATCGTGAGCACTCCGAGCGCGAGCCCGAGTAGCTGCGCCACGAGCACCTCTGGGTAGCGGCGCAAGGCTCGGAACATCCACAGGGACGCGCCCGATTCGAAGATCGTGGTGACCGCGCCGACGACGATGTGCAGGTCGGTAAGCGTTCGGTCCAACGTGTAGGGATACGTGCTCAACAAGGTGAGCGTGATGAGCGCACAGTAGGTGATGAGTAGGGCGTGCAATCGTCGGGTTGTGAGACTTACGACCGGCAGGTGCCGAGCGGCGAGATAGGTCAGCACACTCGGCAGGCCGAGCGCCAACGTATAGGGCGCAATCGTCTTCGCGTGCACGCCGTAGTCGCTGATACCGCCCTCGTTCGCTTTGAGGGCGACACCCGGATGGAGAGCCACGCAGACCCCGATGAAGACGGCAAAGCCAATCTGGCCCCAGGCCACCTCGCGCGAAGAGTCCGAGGAACTGAGTTTCTCGCCAGTCACCGAACGCTCGACTCACGCGGGCAGTCACCGGGGTCCTCTGCTGACGCACGAGTGCCCCGAGGTGCCATGATCGGAGTCGACGCCTGGCGCGGGCACGGCCGATGCATAACGCAAACCTAGGTCGGTTGCGGTCGTATGGAGGAGGAGCTCATGAGACCACTCATCGTGCAAGAGTTCGTGTCACTCGACGGTGTGATGCAAGGGCCCGGCGACGACCAAGAGTTTGGGGCTGCCGGATGGCAACGCCCCTTCGTGGGCCACGACCACATGATGCTGATGGTTCAGCAGATGCGCGAGGCTGACGCGCTGCTCCTCGGACGTAAGACCTACGAGAGTTTTGCTGCCTACTGGCCGGACCAGCACGATGAGAGCGGGCTCGCCGAGCGAATGAACGACATGCCAAAGTACGTCGCGTCAACGACGCTGCACGAGGTGTCGTGGAACGCGACACTCCTGAGCGGGGACGTGGCGCGCGACGTGGCACAACTGAAGGAAGACCCCGGTAACGGCCTCGTCCTCGTCGGCAGTCGCACGCTTGCTCACTTCTTGCACGAGCACGATCTCGTTGATGAGTACCGACTCTGGTTCCATCCCGTCATTGTCGGATCGGGACTGCGCCTCTTCGACGGCCTCAACCCGGTGGCCGAATGGAACCTCTTCGACGTGACGTCGACCGGCGAAGGGGTCGTCGTGGCAACGTATCGGCGCAAGCCTCGCTGAGTTTCGCGTAACGCCGGCGCGGGAAAGAAGGACTGATCTTTACTGGCCGTTACTGAGGGAGAAACAATGGAGATCAACCGCGACGCCATTACCGTCATCGGAGCCCGGTGGTGTCCCGACTGTCGACGCGCAAAGACCTTTCTCGCCGATCAACGTGTCGCCTACGAGTGGGTCGATCTCGAAGAGCATCCTGACGCCACTGAGATCGTCGAGCGCTACAACAGCGGTGGCCGCGTGATCCCCACCATCATCTTTCCTGACGGCTCTCACCTCAGCGAACCCGGCAACGACGAGCTCGCAGAGAAGCTCGGTCTCAGCCGCTCGGCGAAGATGACGATGTACGACGTCATCATCGTGGGAGGGGGGCCGACAGGGCTGACGGCGGCCATCTACGCCGCTCGCGAAAACCAGAAGGTGCTCGTCGTCGAGAAGTCTGCTCCCGGCGGCCAGGCCGGTGTCACCGAGCGCCTCGACAACTACCCCGGTTTTCCCGACGGTGTGGCGGGGCACGAGCTCGCCGATCGCATGAGACGTCAGGCTGAACGTTACGGCGTAGAGATCCTCCAGGCGATCGCCGTGTCGTCGATCGCTCCAGTCGAGGGCGGCGTCGAGGTGACCACGGCGACTGGCGAGACCTATTCGGCGCACGCGGTCCTTGTCGCAACGGGCTCTATGTACCGGCGAACCGGCGCCGAAGGCGAGAGTGAACTCATCGGCGCCGGGATTCACTTCTGTGCGACGTGCGATGGCCCGTTCTATCGCGGTGTCGACGAGGTGCTCGTTATCGGAGGCGGTAATAGCGGGCTGGAAGAGGGACTCTTTTTGACGCAGTTCGCACAGCACGTGACCGTGGTCGAGTTCAACGAACACCTCAAGGCCAGTCGCCTGTTACAGGACAAGGTTCGTGATCACCCGCAGATGACGGTGCTGACAAACACGAAGGTCGTGAGCTTTCACGGTGGGGACGACGCAAAGCTCAACTACATCGAGTTGGAAGACCGGGCGAGTGGCGAGCGTCGACGACATGACGCGTCGGCCGCCTTCGTCTTCATCGGACTCGATCCCAATACGGCGTTCTTAAAAGGCACGCTTGACCTCGATGACAACGGATTCGTCGTGAGCGACGAACAGTTTCGAACCAGCGCGTCCGGTGTCTTCGTGGCCGGTGACGTGCGTCGAGGCTCGACGAAGCAGTTGGCGTCAGCCGTCGGCGAGGGCGCGGCCGCCTCGATCCAGATTCGCTATCACCTCGACAAGGCGGCGGCTCGATAGACAGTCAGCCTCGCGTGGTGATCGTGGTGCCGGCGTGGTACTCCTCACGGCCCTTCGAGGTGACGCGCCAGACACTGGAGCGTCCCTGCACCGTCCACTCTTTCGGGCCGCCGACGAGCGCGGTCTCCTCGTCGATGCCAAAGACAGAGATCGCCGATTCGTCCGGCAAGACGAAGCGCGTGAACAGTTCGGGCACCCTCACCGCGAACGCGTCGAAGTGGGGGAGGACGCCCATCGTCTCAAGCAGTCCGAGACCTGGCGTGCTGCCCTTGCGCGGGTGGCGAAGGGAGGGAATCCAGGAACCGAGTGCCATGGCACCGGCGCTGCATCCGGCCAACGCCGCGCCGCCGCGCCAGGTCTCTTCAATGGCGGCCCACACCCGGGTGTCGCGAAGGGATTCAACGAGGTAGTGAGGATCGCCGCCGGAAAGATAGATGAGTCCGGCGCCCGGGATCATGTCGGCGAACGTCTGGTTGTCCGCGTCGCTGCGGTCGTTGACGGGCACGATCACGGCCTCGACGCCGAGGCGCTCGGCTTGGGCGATGCCGAGCTCGTGCCAGTGCTCGACGACCGCAGGGCCGTCCTGCACCGCGGCAGTCGCGAGCTGGACGTATCGAGGCGCGCGTCCTTTGATGAGGCCTGCTTCGATCGGCGCCATCTGGGGCAGGTACTCGCCCGAACCAACGAGCGCAATTGGACCCGGTCCTGTGTCAGTACTCACTGTCCTCCTCATGCCCGCGCGGGCCGAACGTCAATCTATCTGTCACTGTTCGCCGCGAAGCGCTTCGGTCGTCCCCTGACTTACCGGTTGCGTCCACTAACGCTGCCCAGCATGACGGATCTCGACCGAGATTGTGACCTCGTATTCGATTCGGTTTCGAGTCGCGCGAACATACGCTCACTACGGTGAGTAACGAGTCCGTTGGTGAGGCAAAGCAGACTCTCCTCAGGCGGGGTCGCCAACTCGAGGTCGCGACGCTCCTCTGGAATGTGGTTGGCGTCGTGATCCTCGCCCTCGCGGCGATTGGGGCGCGCTCGATTGCTCTCGCCGGATTCGGATTGGACAGCGTCATTGAGATCGGCGCGTCCTCAGTCGTTCTGTGGGAGCTTGCCGACGTGGCGCAGACTCGACAGCACCGAGCAGTGCGAATGATTGGGATTGCCTTTATCGCCCTCGCCGTATATCTTGCCGTGCAGAGCACGTTCGTTCTCGCCGCTGGATTCCGGCCCCACCATAGTCTTGTGGGCATCGCCTGGACGGGCCTCACCGCGCTGGCTATGTTCGCACTCGCCGCTGGCAAAGGAAAGGTGGGAGCGGCCCTCAACAATGCAGTTCTCAAAGTAGAAGGTCGCGTCACGATGATCGACGGAATATTGGCCTCAGCAGTTCTCCTAGGCCTGTTGCTCAATGCGGTCTTCAACTGGTGGTGGGCCGATCCTGCGGCCGGTTACGTCATTCTCTACTATGCGCTTCGTGAGGCCCGTGGTTCGCTCAAGCGCTGACGGCATTGCGCGCGACGTCGTCTCTCGAAGACTCGATGGCGAACGTGACCGTCTTTCTCGAATGTCGATAGAGTGCACGTTCATGAGACGCATCTGGCTCATCATCGACGTGCTTATCGTCCTGCTCTTTGTCGGCATCGGCCGCACCGCTCACCATCACCCCATGACACTGTCGGGGATGGTGTCCACGGCGTGGCCTTTTGCCGCTGGACTGGCGATCGGGTGGGCGTGCGTCGAGCTCGGACGTCGCGACGCGTCGACGATGGCGAGCGGCGTTGCCATTTGGCTCTGCACGGTGGGTGCGGGCATGATGCTACGCGTGTGGGCCGGTCAGGGAACGGCGCTCCCCTTCATCCTCGTCGCCCTTGGGTTCCTCGGCGCACTGATGCTCGGACTGCGATTCGTGGCCGCCCATGTCCCCCATCGGGGATCAGTTACCTCGTAGTTAGAAGAACGCCGCACAGAGGTCGTAGATCTCTCGGGGAACCTTGCGCTGGCCGATCGCGACGCTTGAGAGATCAGCGAGCACCACGGTGCCGTCGCGCACGACGGGGATCATGCCGAACTTGCCCGCGATGACTGCGTCGTACGCGGCGGCGCCGACGCGCGTGGCGAAAATGCGGTCGTAAGCGGTCGGACTGCCGCCGCGCTGCAAGTGACCGAGCACGGTCGTGCGAACCTCAAAGCCACGCTCTTCAATCTTGCCTGCAACGAAGGGACCGACCCCTCGTGAGGCGTAGCGGATGCGGCGAGTGCCTTCGGTGGGTTCTTCGTGCGGTTTGTCACCGCAGAGAATCGCGACGTCGATGCCCTCAGCGACGACAACCATTGAAAAGGCGAGTCCTGCCGAACGACGCATGTTGATGTGTGCAACGATCTCGTCCATCGTGATGGGAAACTCCGGGATGACGATCATGTCGGCGCCACCCGCCAGCCCCCCGAGCGCGGCGACCCAGCCGGTGGCGCGGCCCATCGTTTCAACGACGATGACGCGGTGGTGCGATGCGGCCGTCGTGTGGAGGCGGTCAAGTGACTCCGCGACAATACTGATGGCTGTGTCGAAGCCGATGCAGTACTCGGTGCCTGGCAGGTCATTGTCGAGCGTCTTTGGTACGCCGACGACACTGGCGCCGCGTTGGGCGAGCCAGTAGGAGATCTGCTGGGTGCCGTCGCCGCCGATTGCGATGAGGGCGTCGAGGTGCTCATCGATCGCGGCGAGCACGGACTCGCGTCCACCGGGCGGTTGGTCGAGGTCGTATCGCGCGGTGCCGAGCAGTGTGCCGCCTTGACCGATGACACCCCGCAGATCCTCTGCTCTCAGGGCAGAACCCTCGAACTCTCCAACGAGCCCAGCCCAGCCGTTCGCGATCCCGATGACTTCGTGTCCGTCTCGCATCGCCAGCCCGCCGATGGCGCGAATGGCCGCGTTCAATCCTGGCGCGTCGCCGCCCGCGGTGAGAACACCGATGCGCACACAAACTCCTTCACCAGACCCGGCGTCATTCTACGGTCGATCGATGGTGGTGTCTGGAAGGCTGGACTGATTACCTGAGCGCTTCCTCACGAGCAACATCTTTTCGAGTGAAGACGAGCGTGACGAGGAAACTCACCACCAGCGCCACGAGGACGCCAAGGTTGGAATAGGCCCAGGCGCCGGTCTTGCCGCCGAGCCCGAAGACGTTGAGCAGGTAGCCCTGCCAGGTGAGCCACGACGCCGCGGAGTTCGTCACGAGTCCCCAGCCGAGAAAGCTCGCCACGATCGTGGTCGCGATGGGTATCGCTCGAACATCGCCGTACCGACCGTCCGGACGTGAGAGGTCCGCGTCGGCGTAGTCCCCGCGCCGCAGCGCGAGGTCGCCGAGAAACACTCCACACCAGGCGGCGATCAGCACGCCGACGGTCGTGAGGAACCCCTCGAACTGGGGAAGGAAGTTCTTTGCGACGAAGACGATGTAGATGGTGCCGATCAACATGATCACCCCATCAACCCCCGCCGCCGCGTACCGGGGGATGCGCAGACCGGCCGAGAGCAGCGCCAGGCCGGACGAGTAGATGTCGAGCACCGCTCCACCGACGAGTCCGAGCAACGCCACGATCACGAACGGCACGAGGAACCAAGTCGGCAGCAGGTTCGCGAGCGCACCGACCGGGTCGGCACTCACCGCGGTGCTCAGCGTCGCCGACGATCCAGCGAGCAAGAGCCCGAAGAACAGCAGGATCAAAGGAGCCACCGATCCGCCGAAGGTCGTCCACCACACGACGCCCCTCGTCGATGCGCTGCGAGGCAAGTAGCGCGAATAGTCCGCCGCAACGTTCACCCAGCCGAGCCCGAATCCGGTCATCAAGAAGACGAGCGCGCCCATCGTCGACTGCACACTTCCGCTCCCGACGTGGGCAACGACGTGCCACTTGATGTGGTGAATCGTGAGTCCGATGAACACGACGGTCAGGACCGCCGTCACGACGGTGATCGCCGCCTGCATGCGCATGATGAGGTCAAAGCCCATCACGCCGCCAACGATGATGAGCGCCGCGACGACCAGCATCGCGAAGACCTTGAGTGCCGCGCCACCGTGCACTCCGAGTCGAGCGAAGATCGTCGACGTCGCGAGTACGGCGATCACCGTGAGCGCGGTCTCCCAGCCAACACAGAGAAGCCAGGAGATCGCCGATGGCAGGCGGTTTCCCCGAATCCCGTAGGCGGCTCGCGAGAGCATCATCGTCGGTGCTGATCCCCGCTTGCCCGCCGTCGCGATCACGCCACAAATCCAAAAGCTGACGACAATGCCGATTGAGCCGACGACGATGGCCTGGAGGAACGAGATGTGAAAGGCCAGGACCCACGATCCGTAGCTGAGCCCGAGGACCGAGACGTTCGCTCCGAACCAGGGCCAAAAGAGCTCGCGTGGCTGACCCTTGCGCTCGTCCTCGGCGATGACGTTGACGCCGTTCTCTTCGATTCGAAGTGCACTGGCGGTGCCGGTACCCAGGATCTCTGCTACGTCCTCGCTCACCGTGACCTCCTCGCGACCACGGATGCGCCGCTCGCATCGATTGTAGGAGCCGAGCCGCTCGCGAGTGACGAGTCGCAGCTATCGACTACACGTGCGCCCTAGGGTTGCGTCATGCCCGGCGCGCCTCGACTGTTTTGCCTCGACACCGTGCTCGTCGACGTCGTGCTGAGGGTATCGGCGTTCCCCCCGCGCGCCGGGGACGTTCGCGCACTCGAGCAGCTCGTGACGACCGGCGGGGGATTCAACGCGATGAGCGCGGCCTCACGTCACCATTTACGCGTCGACTATGCGGGTCGACTCGGTGCGGGACCGTTCTCCGAGCTTGCGGCGAGTTCGCTCGTCAATGAGGGCATCGGCACACCCGTTGACGCAAACCCTGAGCTCGACACCGGAGTCTGCGTCGTGCTCGTCGAGCCTGACGGAGAGCGCACTTTCATCACCGCCCCGGGCGCGGAGGGCACGTTGCGTGCGTCAGACCTCGAATCGCTCAACGTGAAGGGTGGTGACTACGTGTTGGTGTCCGGCTACAACGTCATGTACCCGGATGGCGCGAAGGTGACGCTTGACTGGCTTGGCGTGCTTCCCCACGAAGTGGTCGTCTTCTTCGATCCGGCCACTCGAGTGGCCGACATTCCTGCGCCGAATCTCGAGGGCGTCCTCGGCGCAGCGACGTGGCTGCTCTGCAATGCTCAAGAAGCCACGCGGCTGACCGGCGTTGACGACGTCGTCGCGGCGGCGGGAGTGCTCGCGGCGAAAAATGACCGGTTGAACGTCGTGGTTCGTCGCGGTGCCGAAGGATGTGTTGTTGCGCTCAACCACGCCGGCGCCATCGAGGTCGACAGCTTTGTGACCCGCGTCGTCGACACGAACGGCGCCGGTGACGTGCACAACGGCGTCTTTGCGGCGGAGCTCGCAAGCGGCCATGACGCGTTCGCGGCCGCACGCTGGGCGAACGCCGCTGCCGCCATCGCCGTCAGTCGACTCGGCCCCGCCACGTCGCCGACGCGAGCCGAGGTCGCGGCATTCGTCGGGTCGTAGATGACCCGGCCTTAGAAGTAGTTCTTGCCGAGCTCCTCGCTCCAGGGAGCAACGCGTAGCTCGCTGCGAGGGCCGCTCCACGAGTAGACGGGTTTGATGTCGAGCACTTGCGTGTCGTTGATCGCGTCGAGGCCACGAACGACGAGCGAACGCTTGTCGACGCGCTCGAGGGCAACGACCGAGAGCATGATCCGATTCGGCCGGTCCTTGTTGCGCTGAGCGAAGATGCCAACATCGGGCCATTCCTCGTTGCCTCGAGGCCGGCGGTGCCAGGGACCCGGAGGCACGTCTTCGGCCAGCGCCGCAAAGAACACGATCTCGACGTGGGAGAACGCTTCGAGACCGCCAAGCGACGAGCTGGGCACGTCGTCTGCGAGTTCGATGGTGGAGACGAACTCGTCCCAGTTGTCGTCCACCATGTCGCGACGCTCATTGCGCACGTAGGCGATGGTTCGCATGACTGCTTCCACAAGCACCAATCTAACGAGCGACGACGGGCGTTCGATGTGCCGAGCGGTATCGTGGAACGTTCGAGGAGCGAGATGGCGGAGCTGACCTTTACCTACGGGACCATGGCATCTGGGAAGTCAACCCTCGCCCTCCAGCTCTGCTGGCAGCTGCGCGAGGGTCGCAGTGACGTAGCTCTCTGGACCTTTGGCGATCGAAGCGCCGACGGCATGGTCACGAGTCGAATCGGCATCGAAGCCGCCGCCGAAGCGATTGAGACCGGCGTTGCACTCGGCGCGCACGTGCAGGACCTTCTGCGCCGCGGCATCAAGATTCTCGTAATCGACGAGGTGCAGTTCGCAACCTTCGGCCAGATCGACCAGCTCGCCGAGCTGGTCGATGAACACGACGTCGACGTTCACGCCTTCGGGCTCGCGGCCGATTTTCTGCTCAATGTCTTTCCGGCGTCCGCTCGATTGTTCGCAATCTCGGACTGGGCGCACGAGCTTCCGCTCACGGCGTCGTGCTGGTGCGGACGAAAAGGGCGCTGCAACGCGCGGGTCGTGAACGGGGTCGTCGCGCGCGAGGGTTCACAGTTCGTGACGGGCGACGTCGCTGAGGGTGCGGTGCACTATCAGGTGCTGTGCCGGCGCCACTACCGCCTCGGTCAGCTCAGCGCCCACGTGATGAGCGGTCCGCAAGAGACATATATATGGCCGTTCGACGGCCTGAAGCCGTTGCGTCACTGCAATCGCTGATCGCACGGGTCAGGATAAGAAGATGTCGCCCGATCCCTCGCCTCATACTTCACCGGACGTCGCGTGTTCGAGTCCCTTGGCAATCTTCGGCGAGTGCCCTCACTGCGGTTCTCCATTGAGGGCCGAACACGCGCACTATCGCTGTCGGCGCTGCAGGTGGCGCGATAGCTGCTGCGACTGAATAAATGGTGTTCAATTCGATCTTGCGAATTCTCTTTCATTTCACTTGGCACGTGACGCGACGTCACGCGCCGTTTACCTTCCGTTTCTAGGTTGCTGATGGCTAATACGTTCGATCGACGAACGGTCGAGTCAGTCACCATCTCTTCTTTAGGAGGAAAGTTCAGCATGAGAAATTCACTCAGACTATTCGCGGCGGTTTCGCTTGCCGCGACTGGTCTCTTAGCCGTGGCGACGTTGCCCGCCAGTGGTGTGGCAAAGCCGAAGGTCAAGCACGTCACGTGCTACGAACTGACGACGACTGCGCTTAAGCACAAGTCTTTCGCCAAGGCCTGCCCCGCTGGTTGGTCTCGGACCAAGCCGAGCCTGATGGGCTCGGGCCTGCCCGGCGACACTGACCTCGTTGTTCCGAGTGCGGTCTCCCTTGCCATCAACGGCTCGTCCTTTGATGCACCGCTCGTCGGCGCGACGACTTCGGGATCGGGGGCGTACTCCGCCGGTGGCAAGGTGACCTTCAGCTCCTACCCGGCAGCTGGTTCAGGTGCCGGTCGTACCGGTATCACCAACGGTTCACTGTCCATCGGTTTCTCTGACGTACCAATGACGTCGACGGCCGCTGGCACGATTCCCGCGGGGGCAACCGAGGCCGACTATGTGCAAGTACCGTACCTCTTGGGTGGAGGGGTCATGGGTTACAACCTCGGTGAGGGCTTTGACAATCTCAAGCTCACAGCGGCCGAAGTAGCCGACATCTACAACGGCACGATCACCACATGGTCCAACTCGGCGATCGTTGCGACCAACGGTGGCACGGGCACTGCGCTCGGCAAGGCCCTTGCGGCACTCGGTACCAACAACGAACCGCGTAACACCATCAAGGTCCTGTACCGCGCGGCGAGCTCGGGCACAACGGAGGCGTTCACCTACTGGCTATACGACGCCGGTAATTCGGGCATTGCCCCGAACGGTGGGGCCCCGATGGAGGGCTCCGGCGGTGCGTGGAAGGCGACCAACATTGACGGCGTGGCGAACAACGCTGGGATGGCGCAAGGCATCGACAACACGCTTGGTTCGATTGGTTACGTCGAGTACAGCTACCTCTTGATCCCCGGAAACGACGCTATCCAGGTTGCTCAGCTCCAGGACAAGAACGGCCAGTGGCTTCAGCCGAACCTCACGAACATCGCTGCGGCAGGAGCCGCAGGCGGATCGAACATCACTCCGGACAATTTTTCAATTGCCGATGAGCCTGGCAATAACGTCTGGCCCTTCGCGACCTACAGCTGGGCGATTGTTCCGAAGGCCGAGACGAGCGAAGCGACCTGCGAGGCTGTGACGAAGTACCTCGACTGGGAGACTCACTATGCACAGAATGCAGACTCCACGACTGAGGGTTACGTCCCCCTGCCCGCGGCTGCTCGTACCTATGCGCGAGCTCAACTCGAGACAGTCACGGTCAACGGCACCGTCTGCGTAACGCAGCATTCATAGTTGATACGGCGGCCGCAAGTGCAAGGGAGCGATTGACCTCAGATGTCTGATGGACCGGTCGTCGGCTTGCTCGAATACGAGGACATGGTGGAGGAACCTGAATCAGGTTCCTCCACCCCTCGTTCGTGGTATCACTATGTACTCCTTCTTGCCGCGCTCCTGTTCACGGCCGTCAGCATCGGGTTCGTCGGAACGATCTTCTGGAGCTCGTGGCCGACGTGGATTCATCATGGTGTGACGCTCCTCACCGGAAAGGGTTGGACCTCCCCGAACGGCCCGTTCGGCGGTCTCGCGATGATCACAGGAACCCTCGAGACATCTCTTATCGCACTCGTCATTGCGGTGATCATCGGCCTCGGCACCTCTATCTCTATCGTCTTCTTCATTCCACGGCGTTTCCGCACGATCGTGGCAACCCTCGTCGAGCTCCTCGCCGCGATTCCGAGCGTTGTCTATGGGTTGTGGGGCTTGCTCATTGTCGCGCCGTGGATGGAGTCAACGGTCAATCCGTGGCTCAACAGCTGGCCCTTCGCAAAAGAGATCTTCGGCAACTCAGGTCAGGAGTTCGGAACGTCACTGCTGCTTGCGTCCGTCGTGCTCGGAATCATGATATTACCGACGTTCGTCGCAATTAGCCGCGAGGTGATCGCCGTGGTTCCCCAAGATCTCATGGAGGCGAGCCTCTCGCTCGGTGCTACCCGCTGGCAGATGATTCGCGAAGTGGTGCTGCCAACCGCCAAAATCGGACTGTTCGGCGCCACTTTCCTTGCGCTGGCTCGCGCGACGGGAGAAACCGTCGCCGTGGCGCTCGTCGCGGGTAGCGTGGCGAATGTCCAGTCTCACCTGCTCTATCCCGGCACGTCGATCGCGGCCTGGATTGCCACCGAGTTCGGCGAATCGCAGGGTAACGAAGTCTCCGCCCTCATGGCGCTTGGCGTGATCCTTATGGTCTTGAACGTCTGCCTTGCGCTTATCAGCCGATCTCTTGTCAACCGTCAACGTCGAGTACTGGCCATCGTATGAGCGACCTCCTCGACCTCAAAGAACCGGGCGACACCGGGCACGAAATGCGTGACGAGATCCGCAAGACATCTGAGCGGTTTCGCGCCCGCCGCGTCGCGACGTCGCGCCTCATGGTCGTGCTCTGCTCGGTTGCTCTGACTATCGCAGCGGTGCCACTCGTGTTGTTGATGTTCCAGCTGTTCAAACAGGGCGCGAGCCAGATCAACTGGAAGTTCTTCACGACGCTCCCCATGACGCCCACGCTGCTCAGCCCCAACGCGACCGGTGGCATCTCCAACGACATCATCGGCACCATCGCCTTGACGATCTACGCCTCGATTCTTGCCATTCCAGTGGGTGTGCTCGTCGGCGTGTATCTCGCCGAAACCGACTCGAAGCTGGCAACCACGCTGCGCGTGGTTGCCCAGACGATGGCCGGCGCGCCCTCGATCCTCATGGGGCTCTTCGCCTTCTCTCTTATTGTCCACGACCTCAATGTCGGATTCTCTTCGATCGCTGGCTCTTTCGCGCTGGCCGTCTTGATGCTCCCCGTCATCATTATCTCGACCGAGATCGCCGTGCGCAATGTTCCCCTCACGTTGCGCGAAGCGGGACTCGCACTCGGCGCAAAGCCCCACAAAGTCTCGATGCGCATCGTGCTGCCCACCGCATTGACCGGTATCGTGACGGGCGTGATCCTTGCCGTCTCTCGCGCCGTGGGAGAGACCGCTCCGGTACTTCTCGTCATTGGCGGTGGTTACACGAACTCGTGGAAGCCGTTCAATCCCGTGTCGGCGATGCCGCTCGCCATTTATGAGAACGCAAAGTCGGAGTGGCCGGCCCAGCGTGCCCAGGTCTGGGGAATCGCGTTGGTCCTGGTCATCTTCGTATTCATTCTTAGCCTCACCGCCCGGATTTGGGCTTCGAGAAAGCAGCAGGTTAGAAACTAACCATGGAACAAGAGATAGAGGCCATGACTGAGATCAAGACCCAAGTTCAGACGTCGTCGTCCGCCGAGCGCGGCCCGAGCGCCATGCAGCTACGAGACGTCGCCGTGTCGTTCCACGGGCGAGTCGCGGTGCGCGACTGCACCTTCGATGTGGCAAAGAATCGAGTCACAAGTCTGATCGGTCCGTCCGGTTCAGGCAAGACGACGCTGCTGCGTGGGCTCAATCGACTCCACGACCTCACGCCGGGCGCGAAGGTGTCCGGCAAGATCACGCTCGAGGGCACGGACATCTACCGCGGCAATATGACCGTCACCGAGCTCCGCACGCGGGTCGGCATGGTCTTCCAGCGCCCCAACCCGTTTCCCACGATGTCGATCTACGACAACGTGGTATCGGGTCTTCGTTTCAACGGTATCAAAAAGAGGGCGTTGCTCGACGAGTCCGCGGAAGCGTCACTCCGCTCTGCGGCACTGTGGGATTCGGTGTCGAGTCGTCTAAAGGTCGCAGCCTCCAACCTCTCTGGCGGCGAGCAGCAGCGCCTCTGCATCGCTCGCGCGCTGGCGCTCGACCCCGAGGTTCTCCTCATGGATGAGCCGACGTCGGCGCTCGACCCGATCGCGACGCTGCACATCGAAGAGCTCATGAAGACGCTGAAGAGTCGCGTGACGGTCATCATCGTCACGCACAACATGCAGCAGGCCGCGCGCATCTCGGACGACTGCGCTTTCTTGTTGATGGGCGAGGACCGGGCAGGCGAGTTGATCGAGTTCGACACGACCGAGAAGATCTTCAACAACCCTGACGACTCGCGAACTCTCGACTATACGCTCGGCCGCTTCGGCTGAGCCGGCCCGCCGCGTCGGCGTGGCAGACTTACCCGAGTACGAGCGGGGGTGAGCGTGTCAGATGAACTGTGGCGAGAGTCGGCATCGACGCTGGCGCAACGCATTCGAACCGGTGAGATCACCTCGCGCGAGGTCGTCACTTCGCACCTCGAGCGCATCGAGCAGGTCAACGACGACGTCAACGCCGTCGTCGAGGTGCGGCCCGAGACAGTCCTCGCTGACGCCGACATTGCCGACGCCGCACTGAGAGCGGGCGAGCCGCTCGGCGCCCTCCACGGCGTGCCCTTTACGGTAAAGATAAACCTTGACGTCGCGGGTTACGCGACGAGCGAGGGTGTGGCGGCGCTCAAGGACTTCGTCGCGACGGAGGATGCGCCCACCGTTGAGAAGATGCGCGCGGCGGGTGCCGTGATGCTCGCGCGCACGAACATGCCCGACTTCGGGTTGCGAATGAACACGGAATCGTCGCTCTTTGGCGCGACGCAGAATCCTTGGAAGCGGGGCTATACGGCGGCAGGCTCCTCGGGCGGAGAGGCGGCAAGCATCGCCTCAGGCATGAGTCCTATCGGCCTAGGAAACGACATCGGCGGCTCTCTGCGCAATCCGGCATACTGCTGCGGCATCGCCTCGATCAAACCGTCTCGTGGCCGGGTGGCGCACGGAAATCCGAGTGCGATCCTCGAGGAGCCGATCCACTCACAACTCATGTACGCCGAAGGCGTGCTCGCCCGCCACGTCGGCGATCTGCGTCGCGGGCTCGAGGTCGTGATGGGCGCGCACCGCCGCGACCCCCAGTCGGTCGATATACCCCTGCACGGACGACCGGTCTCCAAGCGCGTGGCGCTCGTTGTTGAACCCACGGGTGGGGATACCGCCGCCGAGGTGGCCGAAGGGGTGCGCGTGGCGGGTCGTGCGCTCGAAGCGGCGGGCTATGAAGTTGAAGAGATCCAGCCGCCGATGCTCTTTGAGGCCTACTTCGCCTGGAGCGAGCTCATGATGAGGAGCTTCGAGGTCATCCGACCCTTCATCGAACCGCTCATGGGCGAGGGTGGGCGGCGGTTCATCGAGCTCACGCTCGTCGAGTTTCCGCCGGCAACCGCAGCGTCGATTTCCCAGATGTTCGACAACCGGACGCGAGTTGCGCGGGCCTGGCGCGAGTTCTTTGAAACATATCCCCTCATTGTTGGTCCGACCGCAACCCAGCCGCCCTTCAAGCTGGGTTATGACCTCATCGATGTCGAAAGTGCGTTCAAGGTCGTCGAGATGTTTCGATTCGTGTTGCCGGCAAATCTGCTCGGGCTTCCCGTTGCGTGCGTCCCAACTGGCGTCGCGAATGGCTTTCCGACCGGCGTGCAGGTGATTGGTGACCTGTTTCGCGAGGACCTCTGTCTTAACGCCGCCGAGGCGATCGAACAGAGCGTCGGGGTTCTCACGCCGATCGACCCGCGAGGCTAGACGTGGATTTCACCATCCGCCCCATTGAGTACGGCGATGTCACCGCGGCGTCCCTCGTCGTCCAGGGCGGCTCGATGACACCCGAGTTCGAGCACGAGCACGACGTTGACGCGTACTGGGCAGCGGTCGAGGAGACTCGCCGTCGCCGAGGTGACGTGCTCGTCGCAGACGCCGACGGTGAGGTCATCGGCATTGTGCAGGTGATGGTCTTTCCACACTTCCAACACACCGGCGGGTGGTGCAGTGAGGTCGAGAGCGTCCACGTTCGAGACGACTGGCGAAGTCGCGGTGTCGGCGCAGCACTCCTTGCAGCGGCTGAAGCGATCGCTCGGCGTGGGGGGTGCTACCGGATACAGCTCACGAGCCGCAACGTGCGCACCGACGCGCACCGGTTCTACGAAGCGAACGACTACGTCGCGACGAGTCAGGGCTTCAAGAAGTTGCTGTAGGGAACCGTTACTTCGCGCAGCGAGCCGTCATCGACGTCAAAGACGAAGCCGCGAATCTCCGAGTCGCTCAAGAACGGGCTTTCGCGCAACGCGCGCACCGTCTGGCGGGTGTCTTCTTCGACGTCTTTGAACGCGCCGAGACGAAACGGGGGCTTCACCCTCAGCTCGGCTGCTATCTCGTCGTTGAGCGTCTGCTCTTCAAACGTGTCGAGCCCGCATCGCGTGTGGTGGATAGCCATGATCGACCTCGTGCCGAGCAACCACTGGCTGAGCAGCAGTGAACGAATCGCGTCGTCGCTCGCGATGCCGCCCGCATTTCGCACCAGGTGTGCGTCGCCGGTCTTGAGGCCTAGGTCGGCGAAGAGGTTGATCCGAGCGTCCATGCACGTGAGAATCGCCAGCTGAAGTTTCGGCTCGGTTGGCAACACCCCATGTCCATGCTGCTCGAGCGAGCGACGGTTGTTCTCGAGAAGATCGTCGATGGCGGTCACGGGGTCATCTTATGAAACTGGCGCGGCGTCATCAATCACTTCGAGGTGTCGTGATCACTCGCTACGCTCACCCGTGGAGGTGAAGTATGGACAGCATGGAACACATCCGTGAAGAACTTCGTCAGCCCTCACTCGAGCTGCACAAGATGATTCCCGACGTCATGAAAAACTACACAGCATTATCTACTGCCGCGATGGCGGAAGGTGAGCTCTCGAGCGCGACGAAGGAGCTTTTGGCTCTCGCCATTGCGGTTACTCGAGAGTGCGACGGGTGCATGGTGGCGCACGCGCGTGGCGCGCTGCGCGCCGGCGTGACCCGTCAGCAGATTGCCGAAGCGATGGGTGTCGCGATCTCGATGAACGGGGGGCCGGGTACGGTGTGGGGACCTCGAGCGCTGCGCGTCTACGACGAAGCCGCTGCTGCGCGCGCCGCGAAGTGAGTGGCGGTTACTCGAAGCTGTAGTTGAGGTGCTTGATACCGTTCACGAAGCTTGACGCCAGCTGAACAGGTTGAGCAGTCGCGTGAATGCCCGGCGTGCGGGTGAACAGCTCGCGCCACAAGACCGCGATCTCTCGGCGTGCGAGATGCGCCCCGAGGCAGAAGTGTGGTCCGGGCGCGCCGAATCCGAAGTGATCGTTCGGCGTGCGACCGACGTCAAAGACTTCGGGATCGACAAAGACGGTCTCGTCGCGGTTGGCAGATCCGTAGAACTGGACCACGTGCTCGCCGGCCTTGAGCTCCACGCCCGCGAGCGTGTAGTCGCTTGCGAGCGTTCGTCGCGTCCAGCCGATCGGCGAGGAGTAGCGCACGATCTCGTCGGTCGCCGTCTTTGCGAGTCCGTCGAAGTCGTCCGCGAGTCGGCGCTGTTGATCGGGAAACTCGCCGAAATAGTGCAGCGCGTGACTGAGCGCTGTGCGCGTCGTCTCGCTACCCGCCGTCATGAGCAGCACGAAGAACGACGACAGCTCTTGCTGGGTGAGTCGCTCCGACTCGATCTCGGCGTTCACGAGCGCGCTCGTCACGTCGTCGATCGGTTGATCGATTCGATATTTTCCGAGCTCTTCCATGATGCCGATCAACGTCGCGCCGGCCTCAAGCAGCGCCACGACCGGATCCACGCTTACGCCGATGATCTCTTCGTCGCCGTTCGACAGAACGACGCTCGCACAACGCACGACCGTCTCGTACTCGCTCTTCGGCACACCCATCATCTGGCAGATGATCTCGCTTGGGTAGGGCGCGGCGATGTCGGTGACGAAGTCTCCGGACCCGCCTTCAAGGGCTCGCGTGACGATCTCACCCGCGACGCTCTCGATCGACTCTTCGATGGCCCGCACGTTCCTGGGGTTGAACGCGTTGGACACGATGCGGCGAAGCCTCGCGTGCTTCGGGTCGTCGGTCGAGATCATGCCCGAGAAGTATTCGGCCATCTCTGGGGGCAGGTCGAACATGGTTACCGAGCCGTGCCCCGAGAGGAAGACGTCGGGACGGCGGGTCACTTCTGCGACGTCGGCGTAGCGGGTCACCGCGTAGTAGCCATTGCCCTTGGGAAACGTCATCGCAGAATGCAGAAGTTCGGGCTCCTCGAAGTGGCTGATGGGCCGCACGTGGCGAAGCAGGCGAAACGCCTCGGCGCGCTCACGGTAGGGACGCTGCCAAAAGGCATTGTCGGACAGGTCGATGTCGTCGACCGAAAGGGTGCCCTCGTCGTTCATCCGCTCATCGTAGTGAAGCCGTCGGGCACGCCGCGGCCATTTCACGGCAGACTGGACAGGTGGAACTGACAGAACAAGAACGAGCGAGCCGACTCTCTGCGCTGACTGCGTTGATGGACCTCATGCGTCCTTCGGTGCAGGCAGACGGTGGCGACCTCGTCTTGATTCGCGCTGACGTGGAGACGGGTGTCGTCGAGGTGCAGCTGCAGGGTGCGTGCTCGAGTTGCGCGATCTCCACCGACACCATCCAGGGCGGTGTCACGAGGATTTTGAAAGATCGTCTCCCGTGGGTCACCGAGGTGTTCGGCGACGTCGATGAATCAATGGATCCCGAAGAGTCCTCACTGCTCGGCACCGGTGGGTACGTGCCGCGCTACCGCTCGCTGTAGCTACGCCGGCAGCGAGACGCCCGTCACCTCTTCAGCGAGCCCGAACAGTCGCGGACCGAGCTCGGGCGAACGGGCAGATCTCGGCGGGCGCGCGAGCGTCGTCGAGCCCACGATGATGCCGTTCGGTCCGTAGTAGGCGCCGTTGAAGGCATCGGGGCTCGCGGCTGCGTAGAGCATTGGCTCGGCGCCGGCCACGACGGACTGGGAGACGAGAAACGCCGCCCGGTTGACCCACTGGCGTCGTGGACGGTCGCGCCCGAGGCTCGCACCGGCACTCTGAAGGTTCGTGCGCGTGTAGCCGGGATGAGCGGCGTTGCTGATGAGCGTCCAGTCGCGATCACGGGCGATCTCTGCCAGATGCAAGGCGAAGACGAGGTCCGCGAGCTTGGACTGGGCGTAGGCGGGTGCCGAGCGGTAGTGAGCGCGCCACTGGAGATCATCGAAGTGGAGTCGTCCGATGATGGCGGCCGTGCTGCTCATGGTGCACACGCGCGCGTGAGGGCCGTTGAGGAGCGGCAAGAGCCGCAACGTGAGCGCAAACGGGCCGAGGAAGTTCGTGCCCATCTGCAGCTCGAAGCCGTCGACCGTCTCGAATCGCTTCGGAGGCACCATGACACCCGCGTTGTTCACGAGCACATCGAGCGGTCGACCTTCGCCGAGGAGTGTGTCCGCGAAGCGCTGCACGGACGAGAGGTCAGCGAGGTCGAGGAGACGAAGATCGAGGCGCGCGTCGGGCTGAGCCGCGAGCAGCTCGCGTTGAGCGTTTTCGCCCCTCGAGGCGTCGCGCACGGCCATGATGACTTCGGCGCCCGCGCCGGCCAGTCGACGAGCGATCTCCTTGCCGGTGCCGCTGTTGGCGCCGGTGACGACGATGCGCTTGCCTCGCTGACTGGGAACGTGGTACACGACTTCCTTTCGCTTCGTCGAGCGTATCGGGCCTATTCGTGAGCCGAGGGTGCCGCCCGGTAGCGACGAAGCGCGATACCCGACCAGATGAACTCGACGACGCCAAAGGGCCAGGCGCCCGACAAGAAGCCGTAGGCGCTTGAGAGCAGGCACCCAAGAGCAAAGAGCAGGATGAATCGACGGTTGCGTCGCTCGAGGGCGTACATCGCCATCATGAACGAGACAGCGCAGACGCCGTAGATCGTGACCGCGACGTGGGACATCTTTTCAGTCAAGCAGAGAGCAACGAACGACCCGCTGGCGCCAAGAGCGGCCTAGCTGTTGACCCGCGGCTCCTTCGGCAGGCCGAGTGCTCGCTCTCCAATGATGTTGCGCTGGATCTCTGCCGTCCCGCCCCAGATGGTCTCCGAACGCGCGAAGAAGAAGGATTCCTGGAGATCAGAGACCGGGTAGTCGCTTCGGCCCCGACGCGTCGGGCCCGAGGCTCGCTCAGAGGCCCCGGTACCCGTTAGGATCTGCCCCCCCATGCCCAAGATGTCGATTGCAAGATTGGTCGAGTCGCGGTGTGCTTCGGACCAGAACATCTTGTTACACGCGCCGAGCAGTGCGGCGTTGTGCGTTCCGTTCAGCCCATCGGTGAGCGTCCGGTAGCCGTTGATCTCCATGATCTTGATCTTCGACCACGAGCGCACGAGTTGGTCGCGCACCAGTTCGTCGTCGCTCTTGTTCACGCGTCTCGTTTCGGCAACGATGTGCTCCCATTCCTTCAACAACCGACGGTAGCTTGTCGTCGACGATGAGCCGCGCTCGAAACCGAGCGTGGTCATGGCGACCTTCCATCCGTTGTTGACGCCACCGACGACGTTGCCTTTGGGACAGCGTGCGTTGGTGAAGAACACCTCGTTGAACTCGGCCGAACCATCGACCTGGGTGATCGGTCGCACCTCGACCCCGTCTTGGTTCATGGGGACGAGCAGGTAGCTGATCCCGGCGTGCTGTGGGGCATCGGGGTCGGTGCGAGTGAGGAGAAAGACGTAGTCGGCGTGCTGGGCCTGGGTCGTCCAAACCTTCTGGCCGTTGATGACCCACTCGTCACCATCGAGGACCGCAGAGGTCTTGAGGCTCGCCAAGTCCGAGCCCGAGTTGGGTTCGGAGAACCCCTGGCACCACGCGATGGTGCCGTGCAGGATTCCGGGGATGAACTCCTGCTTCTGCTCGTCGGTGCCCCACTGAAGAATCGTCGGTCCAACGAGGGTGTCACCGAAGAAGTCGGCGCGCATCGGCGCATTGGCCCTCGCGAACTCCTCGTTGAGGACGACCTGATCCATGAGGCTGAGCCCCTTGCCGCCGTATTCGACGGGCCAGCCGGCGCAGATCCAGCCACCGTCGAAGAGCTTCTGAGTCCAGGTCTCGTTGAAGCGCTGGCGCTCCTCACGACTCATGGAAAAGCTTGGCTCGAACCAGCCCTCGGGTAGGTTCTCCTCGAGCCAGGCTCGTATCTCCTTGCGAAACGACTCGGCGTCGGCGGGGTACGTGAGGTCCATACGGGCAGGCTACTCAAGAACCGTGTATTTGTGCCTCACGGGGAAGTAGGCGAGAATGGCAGACCGTCGTGTGTAGGAAAGTGGTGTTGTGTCTCGCTCGATCAGAGAAACCATTGCGGCGACGAAGGCCTCAGCGGCGCTCAGCAAGACGATCGTCGTCCCGGAGCGCATCCCCGCGCGCCCCGCTGCGCCCGGCAAACTCCGCGTCGCCTTCCTCGTCTACCGGGGCAACCCGCGCTGTGGCGGCCAGGGTGTCTACACCCGTCACCTGACCCGAGAGCTGGTTGCCCTCGGCCACAGCGTCGAAGTCTTTGCCGGGCCGCCGTGGCCCGCGCTCGACGATGGGGTCGGCTTTACCCCCGTTCGCAGCCTCGACCTCTACCGCGATCCCGATCCCTTCCGCATGCCCGCGCCCGCAGAGTTCACGTCGCTCGCCGACGTCGCTGAGTTCGCGGTCATGATGACGGCGGGCTTCGGCGAACCGCTTGCGTACTCGATGCGCATCGCAAAGATGCTGAAGGAGCGGAGGGGCGAGTTCGACATCGTCCACGACGACCAGTGCATCGGCCCGGGGATCTTGACGCTGCACCGACGGGGCTGGCCACTCCTCGAGACGCTGCACCACCCGATCACCGTTGACCGGTCGATAGCTCTCGATCACGCCGACACTCGCGCCAAGAGACTTGCGACCAAGCGCTGGTTCGGGTTTCTTCGCATGCAAGTGCGCGTCGTAAAGCGGCTACCCGCCGTTCTCACCGTCTCTCACAACTCGAAGGCCGACATCCACGACCAGATGGGGGTCGCTCTCGAACGGCTCACCGTCGTGCCTGTCGGCGTCGACCACGAGGTCTTTCGGCCCTACGACGATGTCGTGAAAAAAGAGGGCCGCCTCATGGTCACCTCGAGCAGCGACGTTCCGATGAAGGGACTCGTCCCGCTGCTCGAAGCGATCGCAAAGCTGCGCGTCGAGCGGGACATCGACCTCATCGTCATCGGCCAGCCGCGCCCGAAGGGTCGCGTCGCGCTCGCCTTGGAGCGGCTCGGACTCACCGACATCGTGACCACCATCAGCGGGGTGAGCGACGAAGAGCTGGCCCGCCTCTACGGCGAGGCCGAGGTCGCGATCGTGCCTAGCCTCTATGAAGGTTTCTCCTTGCCCGCCATCGAGGCGATGAGCTGTGAGGTGCCCGTCGTCGCGACGACCGGGGGAGCGCTGCCCGAGGTCGTCGGCACGAACGGCGAGACGGGGCTCCTCGTCGAACCGAACAATCCCGAGGCCCTCGTCGAGGCGATTCGCCAGCTGCTCGACGACCCGCAGCTCCGCGAGCGCCTCGGTAAGAACGGTCGACGTCGGGTGATGGAGCGCTTCACGTGGCAGGTGACGGCCCGAGGGACCGCCGCCTGTTACGACGCCATCCTGAACGGACGACCGCTGCCGGACTCAGTGATCTTCGACTGATGCTGACCGCCAGGTACGAGCGGCTCGGTCTGCGCGAGCACGACAAGATCCTCGACCTCGGGTGTGGCTTTGGTCGCCACGCCTTCGAGGCAGCGCGGCGCGGCGCGAGCGTGATCGCCCTGGACGCCGGGCGCAGCGAAGTGGAGGGTGTCGCCGGCATGTTCAGCGCCATGGTTGACGCCGGAGAGCTGAAGGAGGGCTCCACCCACGCGCACGTCGTCCAGGGCGACGCGCTCCACCTGCCTTTTTCCGACGGCGCCTTCGACCGCGTGATCTGCTCCGAGGTGCTCGAGCACATCCCCGACGATCTCGACGCGATGCGAGAGCTCGCGCGCGTCCTGCGCCCGGGCGGCACGATGGCGATCACGGTGCCGCGGTTTGCGCCCGAGCTGATCAACTGGGCGCTGTCGGACGAGTACCACAACGTGCCGGGCGGCCACATTCGGATCTATCGCAAACGCGTGCTCACCGAGCGACTCACCTCGACCGGGCTCATTGAGACTGGACACCACTACGCCCACGGGCTGCACAGTCCGTACTGGTGGCTCAAGTGCCTTGTCGGCACGACCAACGATGAGCACCGGCTCGTCAAGCTCTATCACCGCTTTCTTGTGTGGGACATCATGAAGAAGCCCCGCCTCACGCGCTACGCGGAGTCGGCCCTCTCGCCGCTGATGGGTAAGTCGATCGTCATCTACTTGAGGAAGCCGTGAGCTCTCAGACGAACACCCTCGGCGGCGTGCCCGGCGTCGTGAGTGCCGAGCAGCTGGTGACGACGGCCGGCCATCTCGCGCGCCTGCAGCGTCCCAACGGGCTCATTCCCTGGTTCGACGGTGGTCACAGCGACCCGTGGAACCATGTCGAAGTCGCGATGGCGCTGACCGTCACGGGATATCTCGACGAGGCGCGCGCCGCGTATCGCTGGCTGGCGGAGAACCAGCTCGGCGATGGGAGCTGGTTCAACTACTACGTCGGCACACGAGTGAAGGACATTCGCCTTGACACCAACGTCTGCGCCTACGTCGCGGCCGGCGTGTACCACTACCTGCTCGCGACCGGTGACGTCGACGTAGCGCTCGAGATGTGGCCCGTCGTCGAACGCGCGCTCAACTTCGTGCTGCGTTGGCAGCTCGGCGACGGGACGATTCGCTGGTCACTCGACGCACAGGGCCGACCCGAGTCCTACGCCCTGCTCACGGGCTCCTCGTCGATCTTTCACTCCCTTTGCTGTGGGGTCGCACTGGCCGAACGCCTCGACCTGGCACGGCCGGAGTGGGAGCTCGCCGCGGGACGGCTTGGGCACGCCGTCGCGCACCATCCGGGCGCGTTCGCGCCCAAGAACGAGTTCGCCATGGACTGGTACTACCCGATCTTCTCGGGTGCCGTGCGCGGTCCAGCGGGCGAGCGACGTCTTGACGACGGCTACGAGCGCCACGTCATGGAGGGCCTTGGGGTGCGCTGCGTCTCGACCAACGACTGGGTCACCGCGGCTGAGACCGCGGAGTGCGTGCTTGCCCTCGACGCGCTCGGACTGACGAATCGCGCGCTCGAGCTGTTCTCGTGCACGATTCTCCATCGGCGCAGCGACGGCGCCTACTGGACGGGCATCGCCTATCCCGACGGCGTGACGTTTCCTGACAAGGAGACCACGTCCTACACTGCAGCGGCCGTCATCCTCGCCGCGGACGCCCTCACCTCATCGAGCGGCGCATCGGGAATCTTTCGCCACGACGGGCTCGCGCCGCCGCTCGACCTCGCCGAGCCCGGCTGCCCGCTTCCTTAGCGGCGCTCGAGCACCCGCAGCGATCCCACGTCAGCGCGTTCGATGAACGGACCCTCAAGAGCAGCCAGGTAGATCTCGTAGGGCGGTCGTCCTCCGTCGGCGGGGTCGGGGAAGACGTCGTGAATGAGGAGCAGGCCACCGATCACGACTTTCGGGGCCCACGCCTGAAAGTCCGCCCACGCGACGTCGCGGGCGTGGCCGCCGTCGATGAACAAGAGATCGAGCGGCTGGGCGAAGTGCGCGGCCACGATCGTCGAGTGTCCGACGAGGCCGATGACCGTCAGCTCGAGCGACGCGTTGGCGATGGCGCGCTGCCATCGCGGCAGCGTGTTGAGACGTCCATCAATCGGATCGACGAGCTCGGGGTCGAAGTACTCCCAGCCCGCCTGGTTCTCCTCGCTGCCGTGGTGGTGATCGAGTGAGTACAACACGCTGCTCGTTGCTTCGGCGGCGGCGCCGAGGTAGATCGCGGACTTCCCGCACCATGCGCCGACCTCGAGCCATGTGCCGCCGCTGACCTTCTCGCCCAGCTCGAGCGCGTGCTCGTAGAGGGCGAGGCCCTCGAGACGGGGCATGAATCCCTTCGCCTCGTCCGCGAGCGCCAGGAGCTCGTCGGCGCGGCTCACGAGGTCGCCAGGTTCACGAGCGTGTAGATGCCGAGTCCGAGGAAGACCAGCCCACCCCCGAAACGAATCCATCGCAATGCTACGTAGCGCTGGAGGAACTGGCCGCCGTACGCGCCGAGGAACGAGACGCACACGAGCGCGAGCGACGCCGCGACGAAGACCTCGAGGGGCTGGCGGGTCTTTATCGTAAAGTTCGCCGCTTGTATCTGGGTCAGGTCACCGAACTCGGCGAGAAAGATGATGGTGAACGCGGTCGCAATCTCCTTCAGCCGGGTCGCCGAGCGTTCGCTCATCGCCTCGCGTTGGCCGACCCTCTCTTCTTGCTCTTCGCGAGACAACAGCAGATACCCGGCCCCGCCGAGGAAGAGGACGGCAACGATGACGTCTTTCGCGTGGACCGGCAGCAACGTCAAGAGCCCGCCCGCCGTGACCGCAATGCCCATCTGAACGACGAATCCCGCTGACGCCCCAATGACGATTGACGACGGGCGCGCGCGGGTGCTCATCACGATCGTCGCGATCATCGTCTTGTCAGGTAGCTCGAGCAGAAAGATCAGGGCGAAGATGCCAAGAAATGCCCCGACGTTCATCGAGCTAGAACTGCGCGCGAATGGTCGCGGCGAACTCCACTCCGACCCGCATGCGCTCCAGCTGCTGTTCGACGGATGCCGGATAGCCGCCGGGCACGGGGTTCGCGGTGTGGAACGCTTCGACCTCGTCGGCGAAGGACGGGTCCTTGATGAAGGTCGTCACCCCGAGCGCCAAGCGATTGTGGAGGTTCTTCGAGATGCGACTCGTCGCTTGGTCCCAGTGGTCGGTGACGTAGCGCCACACTGCGGGCCCCGTTGCGTCGTTACGCATGAGCGCAGGAATGATGAGGGGAGCGTCTTGGCTGCGGAAGTCGATGAGGCACTTCTCGGCCGCGTCAAGGGCGACTTTTTCGTCGCGAAACCCTCCGAGTGCCGTGAGATACCGCAGGTCCTCTTGGGGCGTCGCCGCGTGGCGGTGGCGCTCCAGGTAGGTCTCGTAGTCTCCGGGCCGGTCGAGGCTCGCCACGACCCGCAGGATTGACAGTGCGATGTCGCCGTCCATCTCATCTGCTTCAAAGCGACGAACGGCCTCCTTGCGCACGTCCTCGTCTTGGCCGATCGCTCCCAGCGTCAAGATGACGATCGAACGGAGTTGCGGGGCAAGCTCTCCCTCGCCCGGTGAGGGGTCCCAGCCCAGTCGCTGGAGCTGAGGAGCGAAGAGCTCGCGAAGCTCGCGGCGCAACGTCGCTCGTTGGGGTTCGTCCAACGCACGATTGACCATGTCAAAGGCGCCAGCAACGGACTCCCACGGATTGGGCTCGTCCTGGTCGCCGAGTCCGCGGGCGATCGTGAGGAACTCATCCCAGGTGATCGCGTTCGCAAACAGTGCGGCGGCGTAGTCCGACAGCAACGTGGCTCGTTCGAGCTCTTCGAGCTCGGCCACGCGCGGCGCGAGGGCCTCGAGCTCTTTGGCGCCGTAGCGAGAGCGGAAGAATCCCGAACCACCGGCGTTGACGACGACCGGTGCGGGCTCTTCCACCTCAATCGCCTCGGTGCTGAGGAGGTGGTGCGACGGCCCACCTCCGTCGAGGGTGCGGGTCAACACGGGAACGAGCCAGTCATCGCCAATGGCGCTCGAGCCCTTGGCGGGCCCGTAGCTAAAGGGTCGCTGCGTGAGACGCCCGGCGTCGAGCGTGACGAGCGGGAAGCCGCCCTGGAGGATCCAGGTGTCCATCATCATGCGCACGGGCTGGCCGGAGTTCTCTTCGAGCGCGTCCCACAGGTCCGTCGTCGTTGCGTTTGCGTAGAGGTGCTTCCTCAGGTACAGGCGGATGCCGTCGCGAAACACCGTTTCACCGAGATACTGCTCGAGCATGCGCAGCACCGAGCCACCTTTCTCGTACGTGAGGACGTCGAACATCGCGTGCGTGTCGGTGGGCGAGAGGACCTCGTACTCGATCGCTCGCGTCGTGTGCAGCGCGTCGACCTGCATGGCAAGGTCGCGGTACGTGAGCTGGGTCGCCCAGATTCGCCACTGCGGGCGAAAGTCGTTCGTGCAGATCAGCTGCATGAACGTGGCAAAGGCCTCGTTGAGCCAGATCCCCTCCCACCAGGCCATGGTGACAAGATCGCCGAACCACATGTGGGCGATCTCGTGGTGGACGACTTCGGCGACGCGGGCGATCTCGGGCTGGGAGGCGGTGTTGGGGTCGACGAGGAGCGCGTTTTCGCGGTACGTGATGCAGCCGAGGTTCTCCATGGCCCCGGCAGAGAAGTCGGGCACGGCAATCATGTCGAGCTTCTCACCAGGGTACGGGATGTCGAAGTACGAAGAGAAGAAGCGCAACGCGAAGGCTCCCGCCTCCATCGCAAGGTCGGTCAAGTGTCCTTTGCCGATCGGATAGACCACGCGCAGCGGCACGCCGTCGACGTCGAGGGCGGGCGTCTCTTCGAACGGTCCCACGACAACGGCGACGAGGTACGTCGACATCACCATGGTCGGCTTGTAGCTCACGGTGCGCTGGCCGTTGCCGAGGTTGGTGTCGGTCTCGGCGGGAGAGTTCGAGTACGCCGCGAGCTCGCTGGGAATGGTCAGGTTGATTTGGAAGGTGGCCTTGAAGTCGGGCTCGTCGAAGCACGGGAAGGCGCGCCGCGCGTCAGTGTTCTCGAACTGCGTGGTCGCAATGACGTGTTCAACGCCGGCGTCGTCGGTATAGGTCGAGCGATAGAAGCCGTGCAGCTGGTCGTTCAAGACGCCGTCAAAGGCGATCTCGATGACGGCGGGACCGGCCGGGATCTCTCGGTCAAAGATGAACGTGACGGTTTCGTAGGTGTCGTCGAGGCGGTGTTCGAGGGAGCGATAGCTCGTGCCGTCGGCGCTCACGGTTGCTGCCCCCAGCTCGAGTTCGAGCGCGTTCATCGTCAGCTCGGAGATAGGACTCTTGATGTCGACGTCGATTTCGACGCGTCCGGCGAAGGTGAAGGCCTCGAGATTAGGGGTGAGAAAGATGCGATAGGAGGACGGAATGACCGTTCGGGCAAGACGATAGGGGTTGGAAGTTGAGCTCATAGTTGGCTACCTTAGGACCAAATCTCGTACGATCGCTAAGTGACAAACCCACCCACCCGCGTCGCGCTGCGACAAAAACCGGGGCCGAACCGACTCGCCGTGACCGGCATCGGCAACGCCATGCTCGACATCATCACCCAGGACACGCGCGAGAGCTACCGGGGACTCGGGCTCGTAAAGGGGGCCATGTCGCTCATCGAAGAGGACCAGCTCGACGCCTTCTACCGGGCCATGGGACCGACCGTCGAGATGTCGGGAGGATCGGTCGCCAACTCGATCTCGGGCATTGCCAATCTCGGGGGAACCTGCGGATACATCGGCAAGATCGCCGACGACGAGTTCGGCGAACGCTTTCGTCACGACCTGAGCTCGCTCGGCGTTGAGCTCGAGCTCGCGATCGCCAAACCGGGCGAAGGGGCAACGGGCCGCTGTCACGTCTTCATCACCCCTGATGCCCAGCGCACGATGGCGACCTACCTCGGTGCCTCAAATCAGCTGAACGCCGACGACATCAGGGGAGATCTCATCTCGCGCTCGGAGATCACGTACGTCGAGGGCTACCTCTTTGACCTGCCGCCCGCGATGGAGTCGATTCGAAAGGTGGTCAACTTCGCCCACGAGCACGACTCCATGGTCGCGCTCTCGCTGTCGGACATGTTCTGTGTCACGAGGCACCGCCGCGACTTCCTCGATCTGGTGACGAGCGACGTCGACGTGCTGCTCGCGAACGAGACCGAGATCCTGTCGCTCTTTCAGTACGACGAGCTCGAGCGAGCCTTCGCGGCGCTCGACGAGATCGGGGTGCTCGCGGTCGTCACGCGCGGGCCGCACGGCGCCGACGTCGCAACGGTGAGCGGCGTCGTGCGTGTGCCCGCCGTCGAAGTAGAGCACGTCGTCGATCAGAACGGCGCGGGAGACATGTTCGCATCGGGCTTCCTCTACGGGCTCGCGCTCGGGGCGGACCCGGTAGAGGCGGCCGAGCTCGGATCGATCTGCGCGGGCGAGATCATCACGCATCTCGGTGCGCGCCCGGAGTCCGATCTCGAAGAGCTCGGTATTGAAGCGGGACTGCTGTAGCTAGATTCCCTGGGCGTCGAGGATCTTGTCGAGCTCCCTCGTACGCTCGGTCTCCCACTTCACCCACATGACGGCGATGGGAATCAGGGCGAGCAGCATGAGCGCGTCACCGCCGATCCACATGATGCCCCCGCCAAGCTTGATGTTCGAGAGGATCCAGGCTTTCGTCGCACCCGACGGCGCCATCGCCGGGTAGTTCGAGTAGGGATTGCGCGACGACATCGACAGCACCAGCCCGGTGAAGGTGTCGACGGGCACGGCTGCCATTACGTAGACGAGACGTAGTCCCGGGTGGATCTTGTAGCCGCGCTCCAGACCGAACGCCGCGCGAAAGAAGAGATACCCAACGACGAGGAAGGCTATCTGTTCGAGATGATGTATCCACATGTGGGCCATCATCAGATTCATGAAGCTGGTCAAGTGGGTGAAGGGAATGAACGCGAAGTACAGCACGAAGGCGAAGAGCGGTTGTGTCACGACCTCCATGAACTTGCTGTCGAGAAATCGCCGAATCGTGGCGTTGCCCGCCTTATAGGCGAGATCGAGCGGGGCGCTCAGCGCAAAGATCGGCGCGGCGACCATGATCAACAAGAGGTGCTGGACCATGTGGTCGCTGAAGTACTCCATGTCGTAGGAGCCAACGAAGGTCTCAGTGGCAAGGAAGGTGATGAGAAGCCCGAGGAGAAAGCAGACGCTGCGCACTCGGGGCCACGATCCCGCCCGGCGCACCCCCCAGTAGTAGAGGGCGCCGGCGCCGATCAACAGAATGATGGGTAGTACACCGAGGTCCCAGTGATTGAGATGATGCCAGGAAAACGGCATGATCTTCATGGACGGCACCCCGTCATTCTAGGACCTGAGTCGAGCCTGAGATTCTTATCAGTAGGATGAGCGCGTGCGTCGAAAGTATTTCTCTCCCCGCGCGATCGGGTTGCACTTCGCTGTGATCTTTTGGGTACTCGGCTGCGCGTTCGCGGCGTGGTGGCAGGTCGGTGCAGCCATCCAGGGCAACTCGCTCAGCTATCTCTACTCCATCGAATGGCCGCTGATCGGCATCTTGGGCGTCGTTGGTTGGTATTCGCTGCTGAACTCGGAAAAGATCAGTGAACACAAAGAGCGCGCTCGAAAAGAGTATGAAGAGAAGATGCGCGCCGACGCCCTCGCTGAGCGCGAACGCACTCGAGACGAAGAAGACCCCCAACTCGCGGCCTACAACGATCACCTGGCCCAGCTCTCGCACTCACCAAAAAAGCGTCTCTGGGGCCACTGAGTGGAGGGCACGTTCCGTCGCTATCGAGCGATGTCGTATATCACTGGGACTACCCTCATCATTCTCTTCTGCACGCTGTTTCTGCACACCGTTGACCTCAAGGCGTGGGACCACATCCACCTCTTCGTCGACGTGGTGGGCATCGGGCACGGCATCGTCCTCTATCCGATCTACATGATCATGTGCTTCAACCTCGTCATGAGGTTCCGCCTACCCGTGCTCTACATCGGCATCATGTTGTTCGCCGGATTCGTGCCGGGCCTGGCCTTCTATCTCGAGCACCGGATGCGCATGAAACTCTATCCACGTGGTCTTCCCGCCCGGTGAATGAGTGGTTGACGCGACGCGTCATTGCGTTCGCGCACCAAGGCGGCTCATTTGAAGGACCGTCTTCGACGGTCGGCGCGATCGCCCACGCCCTCGCGGTCGGCGCGAGCGCGATCGAACTCGACGTCCACGCGACTCGGGACCGCCGTCTGGTTGTCTGTCACGACGCCACGGTCGATCGCACGTCCAACCACCATGGCGCGATCGCGTCGATGACGCTCTGCCAACTGAGCGAGGTGGATAACGCGTACTGGTGGATCGAGGGCGACGTCGTTACCGCGAGGCGCCCACCGGAGGAGTATGTGCTGCGCGGTCGCGCGCCGAACGACCGCACCTACGGGGTCGCCACGCTCGAAGAGGTCGCCGCCGCGTTTCCCGGCGTTCTGCTCAACTTGGACATCAAGGCAACGGATCCGTTCGTCGAACCCTACGAGGAGCTTCTCGCTGACGAGCTGCGCCGCCTCGAGATCGCGGACTCGGTCATCGTTGCCTCGTTCCACGACGACGCCATTCAGCGCTTCCGTGCGCTGGCGCCCCAGGTCGCCACGTCGGCAGCGACCGATGAGACGGTGACCTTCTACGCCTCGTACCTCGAGGGCGCTCCGGTGGCACCGCCCGCCGCCGCCCTGCAGATTCCTCCGCGCTACGGCGATGTCGAGGTCGTTACCGAGTCGTTCATCGAGGCGGCCCACGTGGCGGGCGTCGCGGTGCACGTATGGACGATCAACGAGCGAGAAGACATGGCTCGATTGCTCGAGCTGGGCGTGGACGGCATCGTCAGCGATCGCCCGACGGTGCTGGCGGGACTACTCGCAGAGCGTGACTGTGGGTGGGACGGCCAACTGGCCCTCCGCTAACCTCGGCCGCAGTTCGGCTTCTTGCCGTGGTTGGCCTTCTTCTTGGCGCGTAGTTTGCGCTTCACGGTCCGCTTTGACATAGGTGACAATGTTAATGGGTAGAGCGGTCCGAGAGCCAAACGAGGATTCCGATGGATGAGACACTGCCAGGGGAGCTGGTGCTCGTGGCGACGCCGCTCGGGAACCTGGGCGACCTGTCGGCGCGCGCACTCGAGCTCTTTCGCTCAGCGAACGCCATCTACTGCGAGGACACGCGCCATTCGCGAGTCCTCTTCAGCGCGAACGACATCCCCACTGGCGGACGTCTCGAGTCGTTGCACGAGCACAACGAGGTTGCTCAAAGCGCCCAGATCGTCGAACGGGTGCGCCGCGGTGAGCTGGTCCTCCTCATCACCGACGCCGGCACCCCCGGCATCTCGGACCCAGGGACCCGGACCGTCGAAGCGGCCGTGGCAGCGGGGCTGCGCGTGTCGACCGCGCCAGGGCCCTCAGCCGTCGTCGCGGCGCTCTCGATCAGTGGACTGTCGACCGACCGATTTGTCATGGAGGGATTCGTGCCCCGAAAGGCCGGTGAGCGCTCGAAGCGATTTGGCGAGTGGGCCCATGAGATGCGCACGATCGTCTGCTACGAGTCGCCTCAGCGCGTGACCGCGACGCTCAGCGAGCTCGCGACCCTGTTGCCCGAACGCCGGGTGGCGGTCGTACGAGAGCTCACGAAGATCCACGAGGAGGTCCTTCGCGGGACGGTTGCCGAGGTGGCTGCGTTGCTTGAGGCGCGCAACGTGCTGGGCGAGATCGTGGTCGTGCTCGAAGGGGCGTCTGTGGTGCCGCAGCGAGTGAGCGACGAGGTGATCGTGGCGGCGCTGTTCGAGCAGTGGGACGACGGCGCGACCACGCGCGACGCCGTCGAGTACGTCGCCGAGGCGCTCGGTGTCAGTCGCCGCGACGTCTACCGACTGGCGCTCGAGTCCCGAAAGGAGCAGTCGCCCTCGTAAGTATCCTGTTCCGATGGGCCGCTTCTATATAACGACACCCATCTACTACGCCAATGACGCCCCGCACGTCGGCTCGGCGTACACCACGGTCAACGCTGACGCCATCGCGCGCTGGCACCGCCTCGTCGGTGATGAGGTGAAGTTCCTGACCGGAACCGATGAGCACGGCCAGAAGATGGCTGACGCCGCGCAAAAGCACGGTGCGACACCTCAAGAGTGGACCGACCAGGTGTCCGAGCGGTTCCGCGAGGCCTGGGCCGTACTCGACATCAGCTACGACGACTTCATCCGCACGACTGAGCCCCGCCACTACGAGTCGGTCCAGAAGTTCCTTTCGGTCATCTACGAAAACGGCTACATCTACAAGGACGTCTACAAGGGTCTGTACTGCGTCAGCTGCGAGGACTACTACACGCTCGAAGCGAGTGACAGCGGCATGTGCCCGATTCACCACAGCCTCCTCACCGAGATGGAAGAGGAGAACTGGTTCTTTCAGCTGAGCGCGTTCGAAGATCGGCTGCTTGAGTACTACGACACCCACCCCGGGTTCGTCACCCCCGAGACAAAGCGAAACGAGGCGTACTCGTTCGTGAAGGGAGGGCTGCGCGACATCTCGATCACGCGGACCTCGCTCACCTGGGGCGTGCCGGTCCCCTGGGACGAGCGCCACGTGTTCTACGTCTGGTACGACGCCCTGATCAACTACCTGACCGCGATCGGCTACGGGCGCGATGACGACGAGGTGGCAGAATGGTGGCCCGTCTCAAATCACCTGATCGGCAAGGAGATCATCCGTTTTCACTGTGTCTGGTGGCCCGCGATGTGCATGGCGGCTGGCCTCGAGCCGGTCCACCACGTCCACGTGAATGGATGGCTCCTCGTCGGCGGCGAGAAGCTCGGCAAGACGATGGCGGCCGAGGGCGCCGTCAAGCTCACCGACATCGAGCCGATCGGTCTCACTGAGGAGTTCGGCGTCGATGCGTTGCGCTACTACTTGCTACGCGAGACGGCCCTCGGCAACGACGGAGAGTTCTCGCTCGAGGGAATCGCCGCACGCTACAACACCGATCTTGCCAACAACCTGGGCAACCTCGTTGCGCGCGTCGCTGCCGTCGTCGCGTCGAAGTGCGCCGGGATCGGGCCGCTTCCGCGACCGGACTCGGACCTGAAGGATCCCGCGATGCTCGCCATTGAAAGGGCGACGACGGCGTGGGGGCAGTTCGCTCCGCAGCGCGCCCTCGAGGTGACCTTCGATCTCGTCGGCGCGACGAACGCGTACCTTGAAGCGCACGCCCCGTGGAAGATGGAACCAGGGAGCGACGTCGACGCGGTGATGGGTGACGCGCTTGAAGCGATACGCCTGGTGGCGGTGTTGATATCGCCCGCCATGCCGGGTGTTGCGCACGAGATATGGCAGAGGATCGGGCTTGCAGGCGCCCCGAACGTCGCGCCGTTGGCGGACGTCGCGTCCTGGGGCCAGTACCCCGGGGGAACGGTCGAAAAGGGTGAGCCGCTCTTTCCGCGCATCAAGAGCGACGAATGAGCGCGTGGACTGACGCTCACTGCCACCTCCAAGACGAGTTCTTCGACGAGGGAGCGGACACGCCGACTGAAGTCTCGGCGACGCTGCAGCGCGCCTACGACGCGGGCGTCGATCGCGTCGTCATCGTCGGCACCGGAGGGGCTAGCTCCTACGAGGCGCTCGAACTCACGACGCTCGAAAGCCCGGTCGAGCTGTACGCGACGGTCGGACTGCACCCCCATGACGCGAAGGACGACCTCGCCCCCGTCGTCGAGCTCGCAAAGGCGGGCAACGATCGCCTCGTCGCCATTGGCGAGTGCGGGCTCGACTACTACTACGAACATTCGCCCAGAGACCAGCAACGCCAAGCCTTTTCGACCCAGATCGCCCTCGCAAAGGAGCTCGATCTCGCGCTCGTGGTGCATGCGCGCGGGGCGTTCGACGACCTCTTTGCGATCTTTCGCAGCGAGGGCGTGCCGCCTCGCACCGTCATCCACTGCTTTACGGGCACGCCCTCTGAGGCGGAGAGATGTCTAGAACTCGGATGCGACATCTCCATTTCGGGCATCGTCACCTTCAAGAACGCGGACGAGCTTCGTGTTGCTGCGCAGCTGGTGCCACTCGATCGACTTCACGTCGAAACCGACAGTCCATTCTTGGCGCCCGTACCGAATCGTGGAAGGAAGAACGAGCCCGCCTGGGTCGCTCTCGTGGGCGAGTACGTCGCTCAGCTACGAGGCGAGGAGGTTGAGGCCGTGAGGACGGCCACGTCGGCCAACTCCGCGCGGCTCTTCAACATCTGACCCTCAGTGACCTTAGAACCCATAATTTAAGGGACATTTAGTTGTCGTTTGCCAGGAGAGGCGCCCTCTTCTAGCGTGAGTGGGCAGGAATTGCCTATATTCCTGCGGTCCTGGCGGAGGGCGACTACTGAGAAGACTACGACGAGGGGCACTGCGGTGCCCCCGGATACTTCGTACTGCGATTGCAGTGGCGGCTGCGTCACTGGTGCTGCTCACGCCTTCGGTCTCGGACGCGAGCGGGCACGCCGCCGTCCGCATGCCCGACCTTGTCGGTCGATCGCGACTCGCGGTCTATCGAACGATGCGCCACGACGGTCTCTACTTTGTGACACGCGGACCAGGGAGCGCGAACGACCACTGGGCCGTCGTCGCAGAGCAGTCTCCTCGTCCCGGCGTCGCAATCGCCTGGCACGGTGAAGCGGTCCTGACGGTCTCCACCTTGACACCTCACACCGCGCGCGCCGTGCCCCGAGTGATCGGACTCTCGCGTGCCAGAGTGTTCGCCGCCATGAGTCGCGCGCAGCTCTACTTCCGCACCGTCGGACCAGGTAGTTCAAGTGACAAGTGGGTTGTTGCCCTCAGCCAGTCGCCGGCGCCCGGAACGAAGGTCGCCTGGCACGCCGAGGTCACTGTGCACGTGGCGATGAGGCGACCGGCGCCACGGCCCGTCGCGACCGCGACAACTCCCGCTGCCATCTCGGCCACCGTCATGAGCGGAGAGAACTACAAGGTCGGTATCGCCACCTGGTACAACTACATCCCCGGTGACTGCGCAACGTGGTACCTACCCAAGGGCACCCGTATCACCGTGCGAGACCTCACGACGGGCAGATCAATCACGTGCGTCATCACCGATCGAGAGTCAGAGGGGTCCGACCACGTGGTCGATCTCTCCGAAACGCAGTTCAGCGAGCTCGAACCGCTGTGGAGAGGTGTGATTAGTGTCAAAGTTTCTTGGTGACCCACACTCGAACTGAACTCGTCGCACTGCTGAACGCTCACGGCCTCAAGCCCTCGAGGGCGCTCGGCCAGAACTTCGTGGTCGATCCCAACACGGTGCGCCGCATCGCGCGTCTCGCGAGCGTTGGGCCGGGTGACCAGGTACTAGAGATCGGCGCGGGGCTCGGGTCGCTCACGCTCGCCCTCGCCGAGACCGGGGCGAAGGTGCACGCCGTCGAGGTTGACCGGTACTTGATTGGGCCACTCTCCGAGGTCGTCGAGCCGCACGGCGTGACCGTCCACCATGCCGACGCGCTGAACGCACCCTACGAAGAGATCCTCGGCGGTGAGCCCGCGGTCGTCGTCGCCAATCTGCCCTACAACGTCGCGACACCCGTCGTGCTGCACCTACTCGAAACCCAGCCGCTCGTAAGGCGCATGCTCGTCATGGTTCAAAAAGAAGTCGGCGAGCGCTTGGCGGCCCACGCCCGCGACGAAGCCTACGGCGCGGTGTCGCTTCGACTGCAGTACTTCGCTGACGCGAAGGTCGTCGGCAAGGTCTCGCCGTCAGTCTTCGTACCCCGTCCGAACGTCGAGTCCGCGCTCGTCGCCATTACCCGTCGTCCACTGGTCCGCGTCGATCCGGACCTCGTGACCGAGGATGAGCTCTTCACGGTCATCCGCACGGCCTTTGGTCAGCGGCGAAAGATGCTGCGAAGATCACTGGCCGAATGGCGAACCGACGGCGTCTTCGAGCGAGCTGGCGTGGACGAGACCCGCCGTCCCGAGGAGCTCACGATCGAAGAGTTTGCAGCCCTGGCGGCGGCGCGATGACTGAGCTCGCTGCTCCGGCCAAGCTGACCTGGTTCCTAGAGATCATTGGCAAACGCGAGAACGGCATGCACGACCTGCGCGCGGAGATGGTCACCGTGGACTTCGCCGATCGACTCACCATCGATCCCGAGGCTGACTACTTGACGCTGGAGGGTCCCTATTCGGCGGTCCTCGCGGACGAGGAAAACCTGGTCTCGCGCGCGCTTCGCCTCGTCGGCCGCCGAGCCGGGGTGCGTCTGCATAAGGAGATTCCTCCAGGTGGAGGGCTCGGTGGCGGCAGCGCCGACGCGGGCGCGATCCTTCGCTGGGCCGGCGGCGTCAGCGCCAACGACGCGGCGACGCTCGGTGGCGACGTGCCGTTCTGCCAAGTGGGCGGACGTGCGCTCGTCGAGGGCCTGGGTGAGCGCATCAGCGAACTCGACTTCGAGCATCGAAATGTCACGCTCGTCTTACTCAGTTTTGGCGTCAACACTGCAGCCTGCTACCAGGCGTTTGACGAGCTCTTGGCAAGTGGGGAGCGCCCGGTCGGGCGCAATCACCTCGAAGCGGCCGCACGACTGGTCGAGCCGCGCCTGGGCGAAACCATGGACTGGTTGAGTGCCACACTCGAGGACCGGGTGCACGTTGCGGGCTCGGGATCGACGTTGTTCGTCGAGGGCCACCTCGAGTCGGGCGTCGAATCCTGGGACGTCATGGGTCCCGAGGGCTTAGTGCAGTTTCGCCAGACCACCACGACGCCCAAAGAGGCGCCTTAGAGGGCTATTTGCCGGCGGCGCGACGCTGAAAGCGGGTGCGCTTCAGCATCTTCTTGTGCTTTTTCTTGCGCATTCGCTTGCGCCGCTTCTTTATTAGTGATCCCATGGCTCGTAGAACACTACTACGTGGTGAGCGAGGCCCATTTCTGCTGAGTTTCGGCGCGGTGGGCGCTGGCACCGGCGAACCGGTTGGAACCGGATCGGACTGATCGACCGCGCTAGCGCTGGCCGGTTCGTTCGATGCGCAACGCTTGACGTGGACACCCGCGAACGGCGTACCGGGCCGACCGCAGCGCTTCGCGATCATCGAGCGAGGTGGCTTCGGTCTTCACGATCGGGTAGCCCCAGTCGTCGGTCGTAACCAGTTCGGGCGCCAGTTCGTGGCAGTGCCCGAAGCCGTCGCACAGGATCGGATCGACGCGCAGGAAGAACCCCGTCTCGTGGCGACTCACGCTGTTGCCCTCGCGCGATCGATACCGGGCAGCCGTGCGTAACGGCGGCTCATCGACGCCCCCTGACACGGCTGGCCGTTGGCGTGGGCCTCCGCGTCGCTGCGAAAGACCTCGAGCGCGGAGCGCACGAGCCGCACCACGCCATCGGGGTGACGGCAGGCGCCGCGCCCGGAGATGGCTTCGCACCGCACCTCGAGCCGCACGAGGGCGTCGCTCGCACCGCGCGAACCGCTCACAAGCGCCCCGAGGTCAGAGGCCAGTGCTGGCAGTCCGAAGGTGCACGGTCCGCACTGGTGAGCGCTCTGTTCGGCCATCCATTTCGTGACGCGCGCGGTCTCGGCGATGCCGCAGCCCTGGTCCCCAAGGGCGACGATGACGCCCGCGCCGACCGACGCGCCGAAGGCGAGCAGCGACTCGTTGGCGTACGGGATGTCAAGGAGCGAACCGTCGAGCCACGAGCCGCCGTACCCCCCGAGGAGGACAGCTTTGAGGTTCGATTCGGCGAGGGCGGCATCGAGCACGCGACGAAGGGGTATGCCGAGTTCGACTTCGAGCACGGCTGGGCGTTCTACCGCCCCGCTGACGGTGACGAGCGTGCTGCCCGGGCTCGACTCGGTCCCCACGGCGCGGAACCAGTCGGCGCCGTAGCGAGCGATCAGACCCACGTGCGCGCAGGTTTCAGCATTGTCGACGAGTACCGGGCGCTCGCGAACTCTAGGGACGCTGGGACGGTGTGAACGATAGAGGGGGAGCGATTCGTGCTCGCTGAGCCAGTGGGTGAGGGCCGACTCTTCGCCAGCGACGTAGCGGCCCGGCGGAGTCTGGATGATGAAGCTGGCGCCGTAACCGTTGCGCCGCCGCCGTTCGTTGACGGCGCGCTGCACACGATCGATCACTGCCCGCTGGCCCCGGGCGACACAGATGATGACTTCGTTTGTGCGAATGATCGAACCGAGCGCCTCGGCCCCGTCAAGTACCAGATGCGGATTGGTGCTGAGCAGTGTTGCGTCCTTGCGCGACGCCGGCTCGCCTTCCATGGCGTTCACCACGACGGCTGCGGCCCGATGCTTCTGGCCAGCCAGAAGGCGTGCTTTGTTGGCCGTGAGAACGGCGCCACCACCACGGCCGGTCAGCCCCGACGCGTCGAGTTGGTCGGGCAGTGACATGGGGGTCTCGGGCGCTGGAAACATCGCTTCGTGTTGGGCGAGGGTGAGGGGAGTGCCCGGTGTGCCGCGAAGGAGCCGCGCTGGTGCGTCGGTCATCGATTTCCTTTCGTGCGATCGCGGGCCGAGCGAACGGGAACCTTCGTCGGCGCGAGCGGTGAAAGTGCGGTGCCCCCGGTTGGACGCGGCGGACGTGCGACAAAACGCCACACGCCGGCGGAGAGCACGACGGCCGCGCAGGCTGCGACGAGCCCGAGCCCCGCACCGCTTCTGGTGTCGACACCGGTCAGGTACGAGTGCGCGAGGGCACTCAAAAAAGCGACCCAGCTGAACCAGTGAATGAATCGCCACGAGTGGGGCTTCACCCTCGCTTTCACCATGCTGGAAATCCATACGGCGATCGTGAGATCGAGAGCGATCGCGCCGATCGCGACGCCGAGGCGGTCATAGCGCGACGCAAAGGGCACGACGGCCGAAAGCCATCCCGTCGGCGCGTAGGTGTCCACGACCGTTGTCACGACGTGGATCGCGAGAAACACCACGGCCACGATCGACAGCGAGCGGTGCAGCTCATTGAACTCGAAGCGGCCGACCTTCTTTCCTCCGACGCGAGTGGTGACGATCGTGCCGAGCGCAACCACTGCGGTAAAGAGCGCCAACGCGACGATTCCGGTCGCTCGCGAGGTGTACCAGAGGTAGGGAGAGGTGAGAGCGATCACACGCCGCCGTCCTCGGGCCATCCTCCGACGAAGTCGACGCTCCCATCGACGCGCACGAGACGTCCCGCGCACCCGCCTTGGGCCACGTAGTAGCCGGCGTCCTCGCCCCAGAGCAGTGCCGCAATGGCAAAGGCGTTCGCCCGCACGCAGCTCTCGGCCGACACGGTGGCCGTCACGTACGGACCCCCCGCGCACGTGCCGGTTCGCGGGTCGACAATGTGGTGCAGTGAGCGTCCCTCGACATGCCACGTTCGTGCGGCGATCGAGGAGGTGGCGACGCCCCCGTTCGTGAGCGTGACGCGCGGTTCGTTGCCCGTGATCTCGAGGATGTCGCTCACTCCGATGGCCCAGGAGCCGTGGGGGCCCTCTCCGCGCATGGCGACGTCGCCGCCGATCTCGACGAGAACACCGCCGCTGCGGGCGACGTCCTCAGCGATGAGGTCCGCCGCGAGCGCTTTGGCGCTTGCCCCGAGGTCAACCTGGCATCCTTGGGCGAGCGTGACCCGATGCGACGCGACGTCGAGCGAGATGCCTGGGAGTCCGACGCTCGGGACCGGCGTTTCGACTGGGAAGATCACTCCGGCGCCCTCGCGTGTCAAGAGCTCCTCATAATCGACGTCGTAGCCGAGCACCATGAGCGCGGGCAGGACCGTCGGATCACACAGCCCGCCCGTCACTTCGTAGGCGTAAAGCCCCGCCTGCAGCGCCCGCTCGAAGGTTGCGCTGATCGTTGCCTCACCGCGCGCGTTGAGCCGGCTCAGCTCCGAGTCAGCGTGAAATCGATTGCACGACTGATCAATCTCCTGAAGCCAGTGCCAGAGACGCTGCTCAGCGAACGCGCGCTGATCGTCGCGCTCAGTGGCGAGAGTACCGCTCATGCCCCAGATCTCGAATTTCACCGATCAGCTGCAGTTCTGAATGCCCGAGGGCGTCGTGTAGCACGTCGGAGCCGTAGTGGTCGTCGCCGGCACGGTCGTCGTGGTCGTAGCGTGCGACGTCGAAGAGGACGTGGACTTCGTCGGCGTGGTCGTCGTGGTCGGTGCGGTCGTGGTCGTTGTTGTGGTGGTCGCAGTGGCGCCCGGCTCGCGGGTCGCAAGGTGGGGCTTGGCGGTGGTCGCAAAAAGGCCGACGAGGGCCGCCGATGAGAGCCCCGACCCGACGAGGACGCCACGAGAGACGCGTCTGACGCGGGCGAGTTGACGGTCGCGCCGGTGACGGGTGCGGGGGGCGGGGCTCATGGAATCCTTAGCCCACCAGTCTTGCGGTGAATCTTTAAGGTCAGCCGTGGAGCCGTTAAGAATTGCGCGAAGCGGCGACTATTGGGTCGATTCGGGCAGCCGTATGGTGAATCGCGCGCCGCCAAGGAGGGGGTCGCGGTCGACCGCGACGGTGCCGTCGAACTCTGCGACGACCTGAGCGACGATGGAGAGTCCGAGGCCCGAGCCGGGCAACGACCGCGCCGACGGTGAGCGCCAGAACCTGTCAAAGACATACTGTCGGTCTTCGTCGTCAATGCCCGGCCCGCTGTCGGACACTGTGACGACGCCGCGTGCCGTGGTGACCGAGATCCGACCGCCCTCGGGGGTGAACTTGACCGCGTTGGTGAGCAGGTTGGAGATCGCGCGGTTGAGCCGGTCGTGGCGCGCGCTCACGAAGGAGGGCTGAATATCGACGTCGATCGTGATGTGGCGCGTTCGTGCGTACGTGCGAGCGGTCTCGACGCTCTCATCCACGCAGTCGTCGAGCCGTAAGACCTCCAGTGCCCCTTCAGATCGATCGCCGCGGGCGAGCTCACCGAGGTCGGTGACGAGGGCGGCCAGCTCGTCCACCTGAGTCACCATGTCATTCGTGATCTGTTCGACCTCGTCGTCGCTCAGCTCGTTGGCGCGCGAGAGAACTTGAGCGTTGGTGCGCAGCGACGTGAGCGGCGTGCGCAGCTCGTGGCTCGCGTCGACGACGAGTTGGCGCTGCAATGATTGACTGTTCTCGACCGATCGCAGGAGTCGGTTGAACACGCGTCGCAGCCGCCCGAGCTCATCCTCGCCTCCCTCGACGAGGCGGTACTGCAAGTCGTTTGTCGTCGCGACCGCTTCGATCTCATCGGTGATCTCTTCCAGCGGGTGCAGCGCCTGTCGCGCGAGAAACAGACCGAGTCCCAGGGCGAGGAGCAGACCGCCCGCCGCGACGAGCATCAGCGTGTCGACGAGATGACCCAGCTCTCCGACCTCACCGGTGACGTCGACGACGTAGAGGTCCGCAGCGGTCGTCGTGATCTGTTCGATGCCGTCGGGGGTACCTACGAAGGAGTCGGCGGAGAGGGGAACGATCAGCTCGCGGTAGTCCTGGCCGTCGAAGGAGACAGTGCGGATGATCCGCGAGCTTTTGCCCTTCGCGACGCTCATGATGGTCGAATCGATCGGCACGTCCGACGAGGGCATCGTCTCTCGATTGGGGAGGACGATCTCAGAGTAGGAGCCCGTGACGCGATCGTCGTAGTGGGAGTTAAGGGGCTGCTCGGAGGCGGCGATCAAGGACGCGTCCACCGAGTGAAACAGCGCCGTGCGCGTCGTGAAGTACGACGCGAAGCACGCAATGATGACCGCGATGGCGGCGGCGGCGATGGTAGCGGTGATGACGCGGATGCGAAACGTCACGAGGTTCGAAGGGCGTAACCTACCCCGCGCACCGTCTGGATGAGACGCGGTTTGTTGTCCTCTTCGAGCTTGCGACGCAGGTAGCCGATGTAGACGGCGAGCGAGTTCGTACCCGAATCGAAGTTGTAGCCCCACACGAGGTCCAAGATCTGGTCTCGGGTAAGCACCTGACGGGGGTGGTGAAGAAACAGCTCGAGCAGATCGAACTCGATCTTGGTGAGCTCCACCAGGCGAGCGCCGCGGTGGACTTCGCGGGTCTGGGGATTGAGTGTGAGGTCCTCGAAGCGCAGCACCGTGCCGTCAACATCACCGGCGTTGTGGCGTCGCAGGAGCGCGCGAAGGCGCGCGAGCAGCTCGGCGAGGTCGAAGGGCTTGACGAGATAGTCGTCCGCCCCGACGTCGAGTCCCTCGACGCGGTCGTTGACGGCGTTGCGCGCGGTCAACATCAAGATCGGCGTGGTATCGCCGGAGCGTCGAATGCGCCGGCAGACCTCGAGACCGTCGATGTCGGGGAGCTGCAGGTCGAGCACGACGGCGTCGGGCGCGCGGAGCTGGATGGCCTTCAGCGCGGTGGCGCCGTCCTCGAAGAGTTCGACGTCGTAGTTCTCCATGCGCAGCGCCCGTCCGAGCGCCGAGCGAATGGCGGAGTCGTCGTCCACGATGGCGACGTAGGAGTTGGGAGTGGGTGCGCTAGTCACGACGGGACTTTCAAAGTGGATTCTTTCAGCCTCTAGTGTGGTTGCTTGGTATTAAGTGTCTTCAGACATACTTTAAGAATCTCGGAAGATTGCTGCATATCAGGGCATTTGAGTAGTGGCGGGTAGTTCAATTGGCAGAACGGCGGACTTTGAATCCGTAGGTTGGAGGTTCGAGCCCTCCCCCGCCAGCCATCAACAGTTGCGCGGATCCCGCGGTACCGGCCAGTCGTCACAAGCACAGCTCTTCGAGCACGTGTGCGAGGACGACGGGTTGGTCCCCTTGTATCGAGTGGCCCGCCCCCTCGACGTGCACGACCGTGGCGTCGGGCAGGCGGGCGAGCAACTCGGCCTCGTCATCATCGTCGACGACTGAGCCCTTGGACATGCCGCGAACGAGGGCGACCGGCATGGCGAGCGAACCCAACTGCTCCCACAGGTCGCCCGCGTTCGGCGCCGCGAGCGTCGAGGGCGCGTGACGTTGGTGGCGCCACACCCACGTACCGTCGGGCTGTTCGATGGCATTGTGCAGGATGCCTCGACGAAGCGAGGAGACCGACCTCGTGGGATTGTGCTCGATGGTACGGGCCAAGAGCTCGTCAAAGGAATCAAACGTCCTCGGTCCGTTGACGAAGTCGGTGATGTGTCGGGCCTTTTCGACGTTGACGCCCGGCGTGATGTCGATCAAGACGAGCGATGTGACGAGGTCGGGCCGGCGCGCCGCGACGAGGATCGAGGCGAGCCCGCCAAGGGACATGCCAACGAGGGGCAGCGCGCGGGTGGTGATCTGCTCGATGGCGCGCGCGAGATCGTCAGCGTGGCTTGATATCGCCGAGGCGGGGAAGGGCGAGGGATCGGAGTGGCCGTGACCCGGGAGGTCCAGCGCAACGAGCGGGCGGCCCAGTGCGAGCGCGACCGTGTCAAAGGTGTGCGCGTTCTGCGCGCCACCGTGGACGAGGACCATCTCTGGTTCACCCGAACCCCACCGCAGACCGCTCAGTTGACGAAGTCCGTCGACCGCGACGAAGAAGCGTTGTACGGCGGGAATCTCAACTTCAAGGCCCCACTCGTCGAGATTTTCACGAAAAAGTGAAAATTCGTCATAAGAATTGTTCCCCACGCACCTCAGCGTAGGAGATGGCTGGTAGAGATATGTGAGTGAGTCGTCCGACGTGTGTTGTCGTGCTCGCCGCCGGCGAGGGAACAAGGATGCGTTCGACGCGCCCAAAGCCGCTGCACCACCTGTGCGGTCGAGCGATGGTCCGCTACGTGCTCGAGGCCTCCGTTCAGGAGAACGTTCGCGCGACCATTGTCGTGGTCGGACGCCAAGGTACCTGGATCGAAAAGGAGCTGAGCGAGGGGACGCACCCCGACAGGGCCCTCACCTTCGTCGAGCAGCGTGAGCAGCTCGGCACTGGCCACGCCGTGTCGGTGGCGCTCGGCGCCATCGACGACGCCATCGGCGACACGGACGGCGACGTCGTCATCCTGCCCTCGGACACGCCGCTGCTGCGACGCTCGAGCGTGTCCCAGTTGCTCGAGCGTCACCGCGAGCGCCACGCCGCGCTCACCGTGCTCAGCGCGCGCCTTGAGGACCCGACCGGGTACGGCCGATTGGTGCACGCGAAGGACGGGACGCTCGAAAGCATCGTCGAAGAACGCGACGCCTCGACCGAGGAGCGCCAGATCGACGAAGTCAACACGTCGATCATGGTCGTGCGCCAGAGTCTGCTCGGCCCGGCGCTACGACGTATCGATCGCTACAACGCCCAGCACGAGTACTACTTGACCGACCTGATCGCCGTGCTGCACGACGTGGGGCACCTCACGACGTCGTGGATGCTCGAGGACGCCGACGAGGCCATCGGGATCAATGACCGGCGCCAGCTGGCGCACGCCGAGAAGGTGCTGCGCGGTCGGATCAACAACGAATGGATGGCGCGCGGCGTCACGATGTGGAATCCCGAAGCAACGTACGTCGACGCCGACGTCGATCTCGCTCCCGAAGTCTCGTTGTTGCCCGGCACCGTCTTGAAGGGACGCTGCATCGTAAGCCGCGGCGCCCAGATCGGCCCGAACGCGCTGCTCGACGACGTGGAGGTGGGCGAAAACGCGATCGTCGGCGCGGTCGAAGCTGCTCATGTTCGTATCGGTGCGGACGCGCGGGTCGCGTCGTTTGTCGTACTCAGCCCCGGGACCGACGTCGCGGCGGGTGAGATGGTCTCGTCGTCGACCCCTCGCCCACACTGAGCCCTCGCGTTCACGGGTACGCTGGCGCGGTGGAGTCCCTCGCCAAGCGTCGCCTCGTTATCGTCTCGGGGCGTTGCCATCCCGCGCTCGCCCAGGACGTTGCGGACAAGCTCGGGGTCGAGCTCACTGAGGCGAACCTGCGGGAGTTTGCCGACGGCGAGATCCACTGTCGCATCGACGAGTCGATCCGCGGTGCGCACGTCTTCATCATGCAGACCCACGCGTCGCCGGTCAACGACTCGGTGATGGAGCAGCTCATCATGATCGATGCGGCCAAGCGCGCCTCGGCCAAGAGCATCACCGCGGTCGTGCCGAACTACGGCTACGCGCGGCAGGATCGCAAGACGGCTGGACGAGAGCCCATCACGGCGAAGCTCGTCGCGGACATGCTCCAGACGGCGGGAGCCACGCGCGTGCTCTCGGTCGACTTTCATTCGGGACAGATCCAGGGCTTCTTCGACATCCCCGTGGACCACCTGGTCGCAGCACCCGTCCTCGAGGACTACCTGAAGGCCCACGCCAACCCGCACGAGCTCGTCGTGGTGGCGCCCGACGCCGGGCGTGTGAAGGTCGCCGAGCGCTACGCCCAGCACCTCGGCTGCGACCTGGCCCTCGTGCACAAGACTCGGCCCCGCGGTGCCCACAACGTCGTCGAGGCGCGCCACATCGTGGGTGACGTCGACGGGCGCCACTGCGTGCTCATCGACGACATGATCGACACCGCCGGGACGATCGTGGCGGCGTGTGATCTCCTCAAGTCCCACGGAGCGAACGACGTCTGGGTCATGGCGACCCATGCGGTGTTCTCTCCCCCCGCGGTGGAGCGGCTGTTCAACGCTCCGATAAGCCGGGTGATCGTGACCGACACGCTGCCGCTCGGACCAGAAAAGCGCTTCGAGAAGCTCGAAGTGCTCTCCATCGCGCCGATTCTCGCCAACGCCATCTCGGCAATCTTCGACGACACTTCCGTGTCAGACATCTTCGCCGGCGAGAACCTTCTCTAGACTGACGACGTGGTCGTAGCTGGTGTTGGCCATGGGCCGACAACGACGGAATCTCTGGCAACGTCAAAAGGAGAGCTGTGAACTTCAAAGTTGGCCCGGTGCCTTCGCCGTTCTTTGGACCTGGCGGCCACATTCGAGTGAGGATCGTAGGGCCCTTTGGTCCCGGCGCCTTTGGGCCAAACGGGCCACTCGCGGCACTCCTCGTGCTCCTTCTGTTCGTCGTGGCCATCGCACTGATCGCCTTGCTCGTGACGCTCTTCATACGTAGGGGCCGCTTTGCGCGTCGCTTTGCCGGCGCGAGGCCCCTTGCGACGGCCTCATGGCACTCACCTTCCTTTGACGCACTGCGCATATTGGACGAGCGCTTCGCGCGTGGAGAGATCGACGCGGAGGACTACCGCACGCGGCGCGATCTCTTGCAGGACAAGTCCTAAGCCGATCTACTCTCCGGGACTCACCAATCCCGACTCGTAGGCGAAGACCACGGCTTGGGCGCGGTCGCGCAGTCCCAGCTTGAAGAGGACTCTTCCGACGTGGGTCTTCGTGGTCTGCTCGGCAATGAACAGGCTCTCACTTATCTCCCTGTTTGAAAGGCCTTGGGCTACGAGCTGGAGGATCTCGTTTTCGCGCGGCGTGAGCTCCTCCACTTCGACAGTGCGCGGCGCGCTCGGTCGCTGTCGCGAGAAGTCGGCGATGAGGCGCCGGGTGACTGAGGGCGCCAGCAGCGCGTCGCCCGCGGCGACCACGCGCACCGCATGCACGAGCTCCGTCGCGGGTGCGTCCTTTAGAAGAAATCCGCTCGCCCCAGATCGAAGGGCTTCGTAGACGTACTCATCGAGGTCGAACGTCGTGAGGATCAACACGCGCACGGCTCTCTCACTTCCGTGCTCAGAGAGAATCTGGCGAGTAGCCTCGAGGCCGTCCATTACGGGCATTCGCACGTCCATCAAGATCACGTCGGGATGGTGCTCGCGGCAGAGCGCAATCGCCTCAGCGCCGTCAGCCGCCTGGCCCACCACGCTCATGTCGCTCTGGGCGTTAAGGATCGCCCCGAAGCCTTCGCGGACCATCGCCTGATCGTCGACCACGAGGCAGTTGATGGTCACGATACGGGCGAGACGAGCGTCGAGTGCAGCGGTAACACCGCGGCGACCACGAAGCCACCCTCGGAGTCCTCTCCCGTCACGAGCTCGCCGCCGAGAATTGCGACGCGCTCGCTCATCCCCGCAAGTCCGTGTCCCGCTCGAGTAGCGATGTTGGTCTCCGGCCTGGTGAGTCCCGGCCCGTTTCGCACGCGCAGACGCAGGGCGTCATCGTCGCCCTCGACGACGACCGAGACTTCAGATCCGAGCGCGTGTCGATTGGCATTGGCGAGTGCTTCTTGGACGATGCGATACGCGCAGAGTTCCACTCCGGGCGAGGTTGACGCCTCGATGTCGGGCATCGTGAGGCTGACGTCTACGCCGGCGCGCTGACTCGCCGCGACGAGGTCGGGCACATCGCCCAGGCGCGGCTGTGGAGCTCGCTCGGCTGGTCTCTCGTTGCGCAGCGCACCGAGGAGTCGACGCATATCGGACAGCGCTTCGCGCGCGTGCGCGCTGAGCGAGGAGAATTCGTCGAGCGCTGACTCGGACAGCTCGGTCAGACGATATGGCGCCGTCTCCGCCTGGACCGCGATCAGGGACATATGGTGTGCGACGACGTCGTGCATCTCGCGCGCGATGCGCGTTCGTTCTTCGAGCACGGCTCGTCGTGCCCCTTCGAGCTCGGTACGTTCGAACTGGTCAGCAAGCTCACGACGGGCTCGCCGGGACGCTCCCGTCGCGTCGAGCGCAACGACGGCAACCGTAAGCGCTGCCTCGGCAGAGAGCGGTTTGAGAAGTCCCGGACCGAGCCAGATCCACGCGGGCAGCGCCATCAATGCCCACATCCACCACAGCGCCGCGCGGCTGTGACGAAGTCCCGCGACGCACATCACTGCCACGAGCGGGATGAGCTGCTCGGGTGGTAGTCGCAAGTTGGGTGGTAGCGCCGCGAACGGCCGCAGCGTGGTGGCGGGGATGATGAGCGCCGCGAGGTAGCCGACTCGCCAGGCGAAGAGAGGAAAGCGCCACGCCAGGAAGAGTGGACCGAGTCCGATCACTCCGAAAGCGGACCATTTGAATAGCGTCGCCGAGCCCGCGGCGCCGAACTTCGCCGTTGTCCTCAAAGTCGCGTTACCGAGGTTCTGCTGAACAATATGCATTAACGGGGGCGTAGCGAGCTTCACCGTGAACCCCCGGCTCACGACAGCGCCTATCGGGACGCGTAGCGAGACGACGACGCCTGCGATCGCAGCGATCACCATCGCTGCACCGACAAGCGTCGCAATGTTCGTGACGCGCTTCATCCGTGGTGACAGCCATCGCACGGCTGGATCGGCGCCCACGATCACTTCGGCCAGGCCTGCACCAGCCTCGCGGGTTCGCGCCGGTAGATGCGTCGCTGAGAAGAGGTCCGACGTCCGGTTCATGTTCTTACGGTACGTCAACACGCCTCGCCGCGTCATCGCGCCCACGGTGTCATACCCAGGTATGACTTGACACGTCACCATGCGCCTCTGGTACCAAGCGACGACGAGACAAATGGCGCTTTTGAGTGACGACGCGTCTTCTGCCGGCTTCATATGGTGTCTCTGAGGGTCGACGTGAGGTTGGATCCATTGAACGGTGGATGGAATGCCGTGTTCGACGTCGTGACTGGCAGAGTTTCCTTGAGGGGCGGATCGTGGTGACTCGAAGGACGGGGTGGACGCGCATTACTCCGAAGCGCATCGTCGTGATCGCGGTGGTGGTCGCTGTCATCGTGGGCGGTACCTTGCTCGGGCTTTCGCTCACGACTTCGACCAAGGATCAGTATGTGGCCGCTCCAGCGGTCATCGGAAACGTCTCGCAGAGCACATCGCTCACCGGCACCATCGAGCCTGTCACGGATGTTGATCTCAACTTTGCCACGACCGGAACGGTTGCGACAGTGCCGGTGAAGGTGGGTGACAAGGTGAAGGCGGGCGAGGTGGTCGCCACGCTTCAGACCACCAGCTTGAGCTCACAGATTGATCAGAGTGAAGCCTCACTCGATAACGCCGAGTCCGCCCTCGCCACCGACGAGTCACCCTCGAGCTCGCTGATCGCGAGCGACGAAGCAACCGTGAGCTCGGACCGCACGACCCTCGCCAACGACGAGATCACGATGAAGAACGACGCCACGACCGACGAGCTTGGGCTCACCAGTGCGCAAGAGGCGGTGTCGTCGGCGCAGAGCGCTTACACGAGCGCCGCAACACAGTTGAGCGACGACCAGTCGATGTTGGAGGCGGCGCAGTCGAAAGAGGCCGCGGACTGCGCGGGCGACGGCGTCGCGACCGCGACGTGTTCGAGCGACCAAACGACCGTGGCGAGCGACCAGAGCCAGCTCAACGAGGGCCAGGCGAGCATGTCGAGCGATGCGTCAGGTGTGCAGTCCGCCGAAACCTCGCTCACCGAGACGCAGATAAGGAATGCCCAGACGAGTCGACAGGATGAGCAGCAGGTGACGACCGAAACGGCGCAACTCGAAAAAGCATTGAGCGCGTTGAGCGACGCGAAGGACGACCTCTACGCAGATCAAGTAGGCGCCGACAAGATGGCCGTCGACTCGGCAAAGAACGCAGTCACGACCGCAGAGCAGAACCTTGCCGACGCGAACTTGATCTCACCGATCAGCGGTGTCGTGACTGAAGTGAGCGTGACGGTCGGTGGCAGTTCATCGGGCTCGACGAGCGATCCCGCCATTGAGGTCGAGAACCCCTCAACATTTGAGGTCGACGCGAACGCGAGCACCCGACAGGTCTCGGAGTTGAAGGTCGGCGACCAGGTGCTTGTCGTGCCGACCGGAGCAGCGCAGCCCTCGACGGGCACTGTCGTATCGATCAGCACTATCCCCACGATCAGCAACGGGGTCGCCACCTTTGCGATCGTGATCGGCGTGACGGGCAAGCCGACCGACATGTACGTCGGGGCCACGGCCGACCTCACGGCGATCTTCCTGAACGTGAGGAATGTCCTCACCGTGCCTTCGAGCGCCGTGCAGACACTTGGTACGAGAAGCTTCGTAGGGATTCTGTCGCACGGCAAAGAGGTCATGCATCCGGTCGTCATCGGTGCGGTGGGTGGGGTGTTCACCCAGATCAAGGCGGGTCTCAAGCCTGGCGAGAAGGTCGTCATCGCGAACCTGTCGGCGTCGCTACCGGGGCAGAAGTCGAACAACGGTAACCAATTTTCCGGCGGTGGCGTTCATATCATCGGCCCCGGCGGAGGCAACGGCGTCATTATCCAAAAAAGCAGTTCGTTCGGCGGACCGTGATGTCGGCGACAACGACGAAACGTCCGATCGTTGAGCTGGTCGACCTGAAAAAGGAGTATCGACTTGGCTCCCAGACCGTTGAGGCGCTGCGGGGTGTGAGCCTGCGCATCGAAGAAGGGGAGTACCTCGCCATCATCGGGCCTTCAGGATCGGGCAAGTCGACGCTCATGCACATCTTGGGATGCCTTGACTCGGCGTCGTCGGGTACCTACGAGTTGGACGGTGTTGACGTGGGCGAGATGGACGAGACCGGCCTCGCCCATGTCAGGAACCGGCGCATCGGCTTCGTCTTCCAGCAGTTCAACCTGCTTGCGACCCTCTCTGCGTGGCGGAACGTCGAGCTGCCACTCATCTACGCGGGGGTCGGGCGGGCTGACCGAAAAGAGCGGGCGCTCCGATCGCTCGATCGAGTTAACCTTGGCGACCGGGTTGATCATCATCCGAACGAGCTCTCGGGTGGTCAACAGCAGCGCGTGGCCGTGGCCCGAGCACTCGTGAACGAGCCATCCCTAGTGCTCGCCGACGAGCCGACCGGCAACCTCGACTCGGCATCGGCCGCAGATGTGCTCGGTTTGCTCGGGGAACTGAACGCATCGGGGCGCACCGTCGTCCTCATCACCCACGACGTCGAGACCGCCCACCGCGCGCAGCGTGTCGTGCGGATCAAAGACGGCGAGATCCTTTCCGACGAGAAGACGGCGTCGTGAGCCTTTTTGAGACGCTTCGATCTGCCATGGAAGCGATCTGGAGTCACGGGCTTCGCTCGACGCTCACGGTGCTTGGCATCCTGATCGGTATCGCGGCCGTGATTCTCACTGTCGGTTTCGGCGAAGGGGCGAGCAACCAAGTGGACACGGCAATCTCGTCGCTGGGCACCAACCTCCTCATCGTGACGCCGGGCAGCTCAACGTCCTCGGGCGGTGTGCAAGGGGGTTACGGTTCGGCGACGACGCTCACCTACGCCGACGCGCAGGATCTCGGGTCCCGCTTGGTCTGTCCCAACATTGTGGCGGTCGCGCCCACCGCGACGACATACGACGAAGTAACGGCGGGTACGAAGAACTGGACGACCCAGATTGTGGGCACCACGTCCACATGGCAGAAGGTGCGTAACCGTTCGGTGGTGGAAGGGTCCTTCTTCACCTCGGCCCAGGTCAACGGCGACGCCGACGTGGCGGTCATCGGTTCGACCACCGCGCAGGAACTCGGTCTCACGTTCCCACTCGGCCAGACGATCACCATCAATAACGTCGCCCTCACCGTCATCGGCGAGCTCAACACGGCTGGCGACTCGAGCGGGATCGACGAAGACGACATGGTGTTGGTGCCCATCACCACTGCTCAGAGTCTCATCACTGGTTCGCAATCGGTGTCGACAATCTACCTGCAGGCACAGTCGCAAGGTGTGCTCGGGGCGGCGTATGACGAAGCCAACAACGAACTTCTGGCGCTTCACCAGATCACGAATCCGAAGGATGCCGATTTCACGATCACCGCGCAGTCGACGCTCGAGTCCACCGTGAGTTCAGTCAACGATGCCCTGACGATACTGCTCGCCGGCATTGCTGCCATCTCCCTTTTGGTCGGGGGAATCGGCGTGATGAACATCATGCTCGTCTCGGTAACCGAACGTGTGCGAGAGATCGGACTGCGCAAGGCACTGGGCGCGACGCCCGCGGCGATTCGCCGCCAGTTTCTGGTCGAGGCTACGACTTTGGGGTTGAGCGGGGGAGTGCTCGGGGCTGGGCTGGGCCTGCTCGGCGCGGTCGTCATTCCCAGGTTCGCGTCGACGGCGCACATTGACGTGGTCTGGTGGGCCGTCGCCGGGTCCATTGGCGTCGCCATGGTGATCGGACTCGGTTTTGGTGTCTATCCTGCCGCGCGCGCCGCACGGCTCGCTCCGATCGACGCGCTGAGAAGCGAATGAGATCGAAACGTTTCGTCTCTCTCAAAAGAACAGGAGTTGTCTCCCATGGCCTCTCGTCACAATGAACGAGCTCGAATGCGCCGCGTCGTGTGTGCGCGAACACTCGGTCGATGGCTGATCTCAGGCGCACTCGTGTGCGGCTCGATGATCACGGTGCTCGCGTCCGCCGCGCAGGTATCCTCCGCCGCGTCGCCGAACGACTATCTCTGCGTCGTCGACAGCGCAACGCAGACCACGACAGAGTCGACTCCCTTCGCCGATCCGCTGGAGGTCGAGATCAGCACGACGTCATGCAGCTCACCAACGCCCGACACGTCGACCAACAGCGTCACCTTTGCGCTCGTCGGCACGCCGAGCGCGTCGGCGTCTTTCGACACGAGTGCGATCACCACTTCGACGGGCTTCGCCTCCGTGTCGGCAACCGCCAACAGTGTGGCGGGAAGCTACAGCGTCATCGCCACCTCCTCGGCAACTGCGAGCTCGTCAAGTCCGAGTGTGACGTTCTCGCTCACGAACAGCAGCCTCGCATCCGATACCTTGACTCCCGACGTCTCGTCGTATCAGTCGACGAAGGTCGAGACGGCGTTCGCGCTGCCGCTGGCGGTGACGGTCGACGATGGCAACGGGAAACCGGTCGCCTACCTACCGGTGATGTTTTACGCCCCGTCGTCGGGAGCAAGTGGCACCTTCGCAGGCGGGTCAACCTCCGTGGTCGAGGACACTGACACCGAGGGCGTGGCTATCTCGCCAACTTTCTACGCCAACGACACGCCCGGCGGATACGTGGTGGACGCCACGTTAAGCGGATACTTCTCACCGACTGCCTTCGCAATGGTTAATGAAGCAACGACAACAATGACAGTGTCTTCGGTGACACCGACCGTGCTGACCCAAGGCAATGACCAGGTCGTAACGATCTCGGGCAGCGGTTTCGAGAGCGGTGCCACGATCGCCTTCTCGAGTCCCGGGATAAACGTGACGTCGACGACATTTGTCTCCGCGGACGCCTTGAGCGCCAAGATCACGGTCTCTTCGAGCTCGCGAGTCGGCGCCAGCGACGTGACTGTGACCAACCCGGGCGGAACGAGCGCAACGGGCGAGGACGTTTTTACTGTCGCGCCGTTCGTCTTTGGGACGCTCCAGCCCCTCGCGGTCGGCTTTTCCAAGAACGTCGCCACCCTGAGCGGGTCCGAAGAAAGGGCCCTGCGAGTATTCGCCGAAGGGCTGTCGTCGGCGACGCTCGTCCACTGTGTGGGCTACGGTCCGACGGCGAAACTGGCCGACGCGCGAACCTTGCTCGTGGCGCGCTACCTGCGATCGGTTAATCCAGACGCTCGTCTCGCCCAGCGCGGGGTCGTCTCTGCGTCGATGAACAAGGTCCAGTTGTCCTGAGCCCGGCGCGAGCCAGCAACCAGCGCCGGTTCATTTCTTCAAGTGGAGAGCCAGAGCCCCCGCAGAGTAGACTGTCTTTCCTGTGCGTTGCCCTCGGGCCGCCAGCGATTTCGTAAGAGGAGCTTTCATGCCACAGGTCACATTGCACGCGTCGACGAGTCGCGAGCAGGGCTCGGCCAACTCGCGGCGCCTGCGCCACGAGGGCGCGATTCCCGGTGTCGTCTACGGCCACGGCGTCGCGCCCGTACCGGTCGCCGTGAACGCGAAGGAGTTTCGCACGGCCGTCTCGGGCGAGCACGGTTTGAACGCACTCATCACTCTTGACGCCGACGGCACCACGTACACGGTCATGGCGCGCGAGCTTCAGCGCCACCCGGTTCGCGGCACCGTCTCGCACATCGACTTCCAGATCGTCGACCCCAAGCAGACGGTCGTCGCCGAGGTTCCTCTGCACCTCGTGGGCGACGCGGTTGAAGTGCGCCACGCCGACTGGGAAGTCGACCAGCAGATGTTCAGCATCGAGGTGAATGCTCGGCCGGACCAGATTCCGAACTTTGTCGAGGTCGACATCTCGGGGCTGACGGCGGGCGGTGCCATCCGCGTGGGCGATCTCGTGTTGCCCAAGGGCGTAGAGGCTGCGGGCGACCCCTCGGTGGCGGTGGTTGCCACGCACGCCGGACGCACGGCGGCGAAGACCCCCGGCGCCGCCAGCGACGCTGCCACGCCGGAGTAGTTCGTCGTGGCGCTTCGGCGCACTCGCGAGAACGACCGACACGGCGAGCGCAGTGCGCTGCTCATCGTCGGGCTTGCCAACCCCGGTTCGGAGTACGAAGGGTCACGCCACAACGTCGGCGGCGACGCCGTTCGTGAAGTTGTCGCGCGACGTGACGGACGGCTCACACTTGAAGGACGCCAGCGAGCTGAAACGGTAACACTGCACACGACGCGCGGACCGGTCACCTTGGCGGTGCCAACAACGTTCATGAACGAGTCGGGGTCCGCGCTGCCGCCACTGCTTCGACGCACCTCCATTGACGACTACGCGAACCTCGTGATCGTGCACGACGAACTCGATCTCGAGCCCGGTCGGGTGCAACTGAAATTTGGGGGCGGACTCGCGGGCCACAACGGACTTCGCTCCATCGCCCAGACGCTCGGGACCAACGAGTTCGCGCGACTGCGCGTCGGCATTGGCAAGCCGCCACGAAAAGAGCAGGGTGCCGACTACGTCCTGAAGCGCCCCACGGGCAAGCTGCGCGAGTCGATCGCACTCGACGTGGCGCTCGCCGCTGACGCCATCGAGACGCTGCTCGACTACGACTTCGAAGAGGCGCAGCAACGCGTCAACGGATCGTGAGCGAGACCGGGCTAGAACGCGTCCTCGAACGGCTCGCGCCGGCCATGCGCGCGTCGGTCGCCGCGGGATCGTTCGTCGAGTCAAGCTACGCGACACCGCTCGCCCTCGCCGCGCTGTCACTGGATGAGGAACTCATCGTCGCCGTGACCGCGACCTCGAGCGACGCCGAACACACGACCGATGCGCTGAAGGCCTGGCTCGGCGACGACGAGGTCGCGCTCTGGCCCGGCTGGGACACGCACCCCCTCGAGCGCGTCAGTCCGGACAGTCAAGTGATGGCGATGCGCTCACTGCTTCGTTGGCGACTGCGCGAAGGTCGCGGCCCCCGGGTCGTCGTTGCCTCCGCCCGCTCGATTGCTCAAGTCCTCTCGCCGGAGCCGCTGCAGGTCCCCTTTGTCCTTCGCCGCGGGGCCGAGGTCGAGCGTGACCGGTTCGTTGCCGGACTTGTCGATATGGGGTATCGACGCGAACATCTCGTCGAGCACCGCGCCGAGCTTGCGGTACGCGGCGGCATCGTTGACGTCTGGCCAGCCCAAGGTGATGAGCCAATCCGTTTGGACTTCTTTGGCGACGAGGTGGAGCGACTCACGGTCTTTGACATCGCGACCCAGCGCTCGACCCACGACATCGACGAGGCGCTGATCGCACCCGCGCGCGAATGGATGCCCGGAGAGCTCACGCGTTTGCGAGCCGAAGAGTTGGCGCTCAGCGCCCCGTGGGCAAGTGCGACCTTCGACCGCCTCGCGACCGGCCAGCTCTTTGACGGCATGGAGGGTTGGATGGGGCTCTTCATCGACCAGCCGCGCAGCCTGCTCGACGAGACCGGGCGCGCGCGGGTCGTCGTCGTAGAACCGAGTCGCGTGCGCGCTCGGCTGGAAGAGCTCCTCGGCGAGGAGCGCGAGTTGACCGACGTCGTTGCCGCCACCTGGCGCGCCCGCGACGAAGTGCCGCTGTTGCACCTTGGCTACGACGAGGTGCTCGCGACACGCACCGACGTGCCCCTTCAGACGAACGTTGCTTCGGCCGACGCGACGCTCTCCTCACCTCCGGTCGTGCAAGGCGACGCGGCGCGCATCGCTGCCCACGTGCGCGGTTGGTCGAAGAACCGTCGCGGCGTCATTCTCACGTCGACACCCGCCGCGATCGACCGCATGGCTGATCAGCTGCGCGGCGAAGGCCTCGACGTCACGACCGATCCCGCACGCGTGCTCGACGCACGACTCAGCGTGCTCGAGAGCTCGCTGCCCAGCGGTTTCTACTTTGACGAGCCAGAGATCGTCGTCTGGAGCGAGAGCGACCTCACCGGCCGACGCAGTCAGCGCCGCGTCGCACGCACGCGCACGAGAAATGTGGATGGATTCTTTGACGACTTGGCGGTGGGCAGCTACGTCGTGCACCGCCAGCACGGCGTCGCGAGGTTCTCGGGAACGACGACAAGGGCCATCAACGGCGTCACGCGTGACTACTTGATCCTCGAGTTCAAGGACGGGCGCAGCTACTGGCCGACCGAACAGATCGACGCGCTGACGCCCTACACAGGTGGTGACGGACCGGCGCTCTCACGCATGGGTGGGGCCGAGTGGCAAAAGACACGCGCGAAGGCCCGGGCGGCGGCGTTTCTCGTCGCCCAGGAACTCGTTGACCTCTATCGCCTCCGCACGGTCGCCGAAGGTCACGCCTTCAGTCCCGACACGGCGTGGCAGCGCGAAATGGAAGAGCTCTTTCCCTACACCCTCACGGCCGACCAGGCGCAGGCGATCCGCGACGTGAAAGCCGACATGGAGTCGCCGCGCCCGATGGACCGCCTTGTGTGCGCAGACGTTGGTTTCGGCAAAACGGAGGTCGCGTTGCGCGCTGCCTTCAAGGCCGTGCAGGACGGCTACCAAGCAGCAGTGCTCGTGCCCACCACGCTGCTTGCGAGCCAGCACTTCGCCACTTTCGCCGATCGCTTCGCCGGTTTTCCCGTGAAGGTGGCCCTTCTCAGTCGGTTCGTTGACGACGTCGAAACAAGGGCGACACTCGAGGGTCTGGCCGACGGGACGATCGACGTCGTGATCGGCACGCATCGTCTCTTGGGCGACGTCGTCGCGTTCAAGAAGCTCGGACTCCTCGTCGTCGACGAAGAACAGCGCTTCGGCGTGCAGCACAAAGAGGCGATCAAGAGCCGGTCGGTGGGCATCGACGTGCTGACGCTCAGCGCGAGTCCGATACCTCGCACGCTCGAGATGGCCTTTACCGGCATACGCGACCTCTCGATGATCACGACGCCGCCCGCCGACCGCCGCCCAATCCTCACGCACGTGGGGGAGTTCAACGAGCCCGCCGTCGTCGAAGCGATCCGTCGAGAGCTCCTGCGCGAGGGCCAGACCTTCTACGTGCACAACCGCGTCACGGACATTGATCAGGTGGCCCGGCGCCTCGGTCAGCTGGTGCCCGACGCGCGCATCGCCGTGGCCCACGGCCAGATGGACGAGGGCTCGCTCGAGCGGGTGATGATCGATTTCTGGGAGCGACGCTTCGACGTCCTTGTCTGTACGACGATCGTCGAGTCGGGCATCGACCTTCCTTCGGTGAACACGCTCATCGTTGACCGTGCCGAGCGTCTCGGCCTCGGTCAGCTGCACCAGCTGCGAGGGCGTGTCGGACGCAGCGGCCAGCGCGCCTACGCCTACCTCTTTCACCCGGCGGACCAGGTACTCTCAGAGACCGCCTACGAGCGTTTGCGCACGATCGGCGACAACACCGCGCTCGGCAGCGGGTTCAAGATCGCCATGCGCGACCTTGAGATCCGCGGAGCTGGCAATCTGCTCGGACACGATCAGTCCGGTCCCGTGGCAGCCGTGGGCTACGACCTCTATGTGCAGCTCGTCGCCGAAGCCGTCGCCGACGCGAAGGGCTTTCACGTCCCCGAAGTCACGCCGATCAACCTCGACGTGCCGGGCGAGGCGCACCTGCCCAAGGACTACGTAGAAGCAGACGACGCACGACTCGAGGCGTACCGTCGGCTCGCTGGCGTCTCGTCGATGGCGGAGCTCGACGATCTGCGGAACGAGTGGATCGACCGTTACGGGGCGCTTCCCGCGCCAACGCGAGGACTGCTCGAACTGGCACAGCTGCGACTCGTCTGTCTTGACATTGGCGTGACGTCAGTGGTCGTCATGCCGGCTCGCGTCGGCGTTCGCTCACGGCCCGTGCTCCGCCTCGGACCACTCGCGCTGACGTTCAGCCAGCAGGTTCGTCTGCGCCGCACGTACGGATCGAGCGCCTATAACGAGTCGACGAAAGAGCTTCGCATCGAGCTTTCGTCGAAGGACGCGACGCCGATCTCGATCGTCACGCTGCTCGAGGAGCTGCGTGCGCCGACGACCGAGGCCGCTCAGTGAGTCGGTAGCATTGCAGGGTGCGCCGCCTCGTAGCCCTGTTTGTCGTTGCTCTCGTGGGGGCCGCCCTCTACGGACTCAGCGGTCAGTCCTCGGGGATCAGCGTGAACCACAGCACCGTCTCGGGCGACACGTTGCGCTCGGAACTGGCAGCGATTTCGCATAACGACTCGCTGCAGTGCTTCGTGACGGCCCTCAGCCCCACCAATTACGCGCCGGGGGCCGGTGGCTACTCCATCAAGGCCGCGGGCGCCGCGGCGTGGGCCAACCTTCGCGCCGAAGGGCTCGCGATCAACCAGTACGTCACGGCGACCTATCACTACGTTCCTAGCGCCGATGTCCTCGCGACCGCCCAGACGACACTCGAGAACGAGATGACCCAACAAGCAAAGGCGGACTCCCTCGACTGCCCCGGAACTGCGGCCGACGCGCTCGCCGAGATGCCGAGCGAGATGCGCACGGCCGAGATCGAGTCGGAAGCGACGTCGCAGTACTTGGTCGACAAGGTGAAAGCGGCCATTCCGCTTACCGCGAGCGCCGTGCGGCAGTACTACGACGCTCACGTCTCTGACTACGACACGCTGTGCGTGTCGATCGCGCTCGTCGCGCCCACCGAAGTCGCTGCATTCGCGAAGTCCCAGGCGGCGGGACTCAGCGTCGCGCAACTCGCGAAGCAGTACTCCCAAGACGCCTCTTCCTCCAAGGGCGGTGCCTACGGCTGCTACACGCCGACGACGACCGGCTACGACGGCGTGCGCGCAGACGTCGGCACCGAAGGGTTCGACGTCTTTTCGACGACCCCTCAGTACATCGAGTACAACAGCGAGGAGTACGCGCTCTACGTTGCCGTCACGAAGCGCACCGCGACGCCCTACGCGAAAGCGGCCCAGGCCGTGCTCTCCGATCTGCAGAGCTTGAACGCCGAGGCGGCGTCGAGCGAGAAGAATCAGCTGCTCGAAGAGGCAGCGGTCTACGTGGATCCGGCCTTTGGCTACTGGGGCGTTTCGACGACCGGACCGGGAATCTTGGCAACGGCGGCGCCGGCCAAGGGCGGCGTGCTTGGGGTCCCACAGCTCGCTGGCGCGGCAACAACGTCGTATAAGTGACCCCGGTCGTACGCGTGGTCGGCCTCGGGCCCGGTGCGCGGGGCGACGTCACCCAGCGGACCGTTCAACTGATTGAGTCGTCGCCGGTCGTGCGATTTCGCACGCGCGTCCACCCGAACGCCGACGGGTTTAGCGACGTGGTGAGCTACGACGAGCTCTACGAGCGCGCCGACTCGTTTGACGATCTGTACGACGCCATCGTGGATGATCTCGTCTCGCTCGCTGATGACGCGGCGCACCACGAGGTGCTCTACGTCGTACCGGGCTCACCGGTCGTCGCCGAACGAACGGTGGAGCTGCTTCGCCAGCGCAGTGACGTGACGACGGTGATCGAGCCCGCCGTGTCGGTGATTGACGTCGCGTGCGCGGTGCTCGGCCGAGACCCCATGACCGTTGGGCTGCGCGTGGTCGACGCGCTGGCCTCGAGCGTTGACTTTCGCGGTCCTGGTCCGCTCCTCATTCTCCAGACGTACTCGCCAGAAGTACTGGCCAGCGTCTCCGATCGGTTGCCCGAGGAGTGCGAGGTGACGGTCTTGCATCACCTTGGGCTCGATGACCAACTCGTAACGACACTTGATGCAAGTCGGCTCGGCACCTTCAGTGGCGCAGATCATCTGACCTCACTGTGGGTGGACGGGTTGCGTGACGCGGGCGAAGCGATGAACGATCTCGTCGACTTCATGAAGCGACTGCGCGCGGAGTGTCCATGGGATCAAGAGCAGACGCACGCGTCACTCGCACGCCACCTGCTGGAAGAGGCCTACGAAACGATCGACGCCCTGGAGGCGTTCGAGCACGCTTCGGCGCTCGGCGAGGTTAGCGACGACGTGATCGACCACGTCGAAGAGGAGCTTGGCGATCTTCTCTTTCAGATCGTCTTTCACGCAGAGCTCGGTGACGAAGACGGCAACTTCAACTTCGCCACCATTGCCGACGGCGTGCGCGACAAGCTCGTTGGTCGCCACCCTCACGTGTTCGGCGACGTGACGGTGAGCGGTGCAGACGAGGTCGCGTCGCGCTGGGAGGACCTGAAGCGCGTCGAAAAGGGGCGAGACAGCGTGACCGACGGCATCGCGTGGCAGCTCCCAGCCTTGACGCTCTACACGAAGCTCTTGCGCAAGGCAGCCCTTGTTGACGTCGGGCTCGATTCGGGCACGGTGGCCAGAGAACGAGCGGTGGCAGCGCTCGCGTCGCTCTCTTTTGACGCCGAGTCCGTTGGCGATGCGACGTCGAGATCGAACGTCGCTGCCGCATGGGGCGACGCGTTGAGCGCTCTCGTCACGGCAGCACGCTTCGCCGGCGTTGATCTTGAAGGAGTGTTGCGTGAACGTGCGGCGACACTGCGTGACGAGATTCGCGAGATCGAAGGGCGGCCGTAGCGTCAAAATCGGCAGAGTAACGTTGACTCGAAACTGAGGAGACCCATATGAGCGCGATTGAAGTCGTCCTAGGCCGCCAGATCTTAGACTCGCGGGGCAATCCCACGGTCGAAGCCGAGGTCCACTTGGAGTCCGGCGCGATCGGGCGAGCGGTGTCACCTTCAGGCGCCTCCACGGGCATCCACGAGGCCGTCGAGCTGCGCGATGGTGATGACGCATTTGGCGGTAAGGGCGTCATGATGGCGGTCGACTACGTCAATGGCGAGATCTCCGACGCGCTCGAGGGCTACGAGGCTGAAGACCAGCGTGCGGTGGACTTCGCGATGATCGACCTCGACGGAACCGACAACAAGGGCCGCCTCGGCGCGAACGCGATACTGGCCGTCTCACTCGCGACAGCCAAGGCGGCCGCAATCGAGAGTGACCTGCCGCTCTATCAGTACTTGGGTGGCGTGAACGCCCACGTGCTGCCGGTGCCAATGATGAACGTCGTAAACGGCGGGGCGCACGCGAAGAACACGATCGACTTTCAAGAGTTCATGGTCATGCCCATAGGAGCCGCGTCATTCAGCGAAGCGCTTCGCTGGGGCGTCGAATCGTATCACGCGTTGAAGCGTCTACTGGATCAGCGCGGGCTGAACACCGCGGTCGGAGACGAGGGCGGCTTCGCACCCGACCTTCCCGACAACGAGTCCGCCGTCAAGCTGCTCGTCGAAGCCATCGAATCGACCGGGCGCCGGCCTGGTGTGGACCTCGCCATCGCCATGGACCCCGCGGCGAGTGAGTTCTTTCGCGATGGCGCCTACCACCTCGATGGAGAGGGTCGCGTGCTCAGCAGTGACGAGCTCGTCGACTACTGGGTGGATCTGTGCCGTCGCTATCCCATCGTGTCGCTCGAAGATGGCATGGCCGAAGAGGACTGGAACGGCTGGGCAACACTCACGAGCCGTCTCGGCGAGAGGATTCAACTTGTCGGCGACGACATCTTCGTCACCAACACGACGCTGCTGCAAAAGGGGATTGATCGCCACGTAGCGAACTCTGTGCTCATCAAGCTCAATCAGATCGGCACGCTCACCGAGACGCTCGACGCGGTCCGTCTTGCCAACCTCAATCGCTACAGCGTCGTTATCTCACACCGTTCGGGTGAGACAGAAGACGTGACGATCGCTGACGTTGCCGTGGCGACGAACGCGGGTCAGATAAAGGCCGGCGCGCCGGCACGCACCGACCGTGTCGCGAAGTACAATCAGTTGTTGAGAATCGAAGAACAGCTCGGTGACCAAGCGCGGTATTTGGGTGCGAGATCATTGTCGGGAGCGTTAGGTGTCAGCAACTCATAGCGTCACAACTCGCGAGCACAATCGCTGGATGGTACCGCTCGCCCTCGTGACGGCCGTCGTCATCGTCGCGGTGTGGTTCCCCGCGAGCGCACTGTGGCACCAGCAGGCGCAGATCGACTCGACTGCGGCGCAGATCAAGGTGCTGCAAAACCAAGAGCAGTCCCTCAAAGAGGAGTCGAAGGCGATCGACTCGAAAGCGGCCGCGATCCAACTCGCGCGCGAGCAGTATCAACTCGTTGCACCCGGCCAGAGTCTCATTCAGGTGTTACCCGAGAATTCTGCGGGCGAAGTCACGGCCAGCTCGGCCGATCCCGGATTCCAGCCGCTCGTCGCGCCGTCAGACGCAGCGCCGCTCACCGTCACGACCCCGCACGCGCCGCCGAGCCATCATGCCGGCTTTCTTTCGCGCCTCGTGCGCACGCTTGAGTTTTGGCGTTGACGTTTCGAGACGCGTCCCTCGACGACCAACAACTTGTTGAATCGCTCGTTGGTCGCCCACTCGGCGGCCGCTTCGCGGTGGTCGTTCGTGCGAAGGACGGCCGACCCGTCGTCATCGAGAACGAACCTCACCTGCGCGACGGTACGCCGATGCCCACCCTGTACTGGCTGGTTGATCCTCAGCTGCTCGACGCCGTGAGCCGACTGGAGAGCGAAGGGGGCGTCCACCGTTTCGAGGAGCTCGTCGACGCCGAAGAGCTACGACGAGCGCACGACGACTACGCACGACGGCGCTCGTCAGCGACCGTGCGCACCGATCTCGTCCAAGCGGAGGGCGGGGTCGGGGGCACGCGCGTGGGTGTCAAGTGCCTTCACGCACACCTCGCCAACTACCTCGCGGGCAACGCAGATCCGGTGGGTGAACTCGTGGCTGCGTCGATCGACGCCGGGACGTTCGTGATTGACGACGTTCGTGACTGACGCTCTCGCCGCGTTTGACTGCGGCAGCAACTCGACTCGTCTGCTCATTGCCGACGCCGAGGGGAAGGCCCTGCGTCGCGAGATGAACATCACCCGCCTGAGCGAGGGTGTTGATGCGTCAGGCGCGCTGCTTGCCACCGCGATGGAGCGAACGTTCGTGGTGCTTCGCGCCTACCGTCGCGAGTGCGACGAGGCGCAGGTGACCAGAGGCCTCCTCGTCGCCACGTCAGCGGTGCGTGACGCGTCCAACGGTGCCGAGTTTCTCGCGACCGCGCGAGACATCTGTGGGTGCGAGGCGAGGATCCTTGAGGGAAGCGAAGAAGCCGCGCTGTCATACGCGGGGGCACTCGGCGATCTGGAAGAGACCACGGTGCCGACGATGATCGTCGACGTCGGTGGGGGTTCGACCGAGCTCGCGGTCGAGATCGACGGCCGTCTCGTCAGCTACTCCATGCAGATGGGTTGTGTTCGCGTGACCGAGCGAGCACTCGGACGCGGGATTGTCACGCCCGCCAGTGACGCCGCTGCCCGAGAGATGATCAACGCCCAGCTTGCGGCGATGTTCGCGGTGCAGCCCGACTTCTCGCGAGCGGTCGGCGCAGTGCGGCTAGTGGGCCTCGCGGGCACCGTCGCGACCCTCGCCCAACTCGACGCCGGGATCACGCACTACGACCGCGACGTCGTGCACCACCGAATCCTCTCGCGGGCAACGGTCCAGCACTGGCGTGACGTCCTCGCACGCGAGACCCCAGACCGGCGCCTCGGCCATCCCGGCATGGTCGTTGGCCGCGAGGACGTGCTGGTGGCAGGGCTCTACATCCTCGACGCAGTGATGGGGCGCTTTCGCGTGGAGTCGCTCATCAGTTCAGAGAGCGACATTCTGGACGGAATCATCGCGACGCTTCGGCGCTGATTGCACCCATTACCGTGACCTGTAACGATAGAGGAGTGAGGCCTCGCCGATGGTGACGACCCGAAGCGCTGTATATTCGCCGATAACCCTGCACGGGCGGCGGGTCGTCCTGCGCACGATGACTGATCAGGACTATGAGGCCTGGTACGAGGTGCGCGCGCGCTGTCACGAGTGGCTGCTCAAGTGGGAGCCCCGTTCGGCCCACTCGACACACCTGGCCGAAGACCACCGTAGCTTCGTCAGCCGCTGCGCCATCAGAGAGCGCGAGCGCCAAATTGGCACGGGATTTGGGTTTGGCATCTTCGTCGACGGCCGATTCGTCGGGGAGATAACGCTGTCGTCAATCCAGCGCGGGCCCCTTCAGTCCGCCTACATCGGCTACTGGATCGACGAAGCGGTCGCGGGCCAGGGGCTCATGCCCGAAGCCGTGGTCACGATGCTCCAGTACGCCTTCGAGTCGCTGCGCCTGCACCGCGTCGAGATCAACATCATTCCGCGCAACGCCGCGTCGCGCCGCGTTGTCGAGAAGCTGGGTCTACGTTTTGAGGGCATCTCCGAGCGCTACTTGGAGATCGACGGTGCCTGGGAGGACCACGCTCGCTACGCCATCACGGCCGAGGAGTGGAGTGACCGCGCGCCCGAACTCGTGACGAACTGGCTCTTGCCTCGACGCGATTAGACCGCTTCGTACGAGCGCCCACGAAGCTCGCTGAGCGTGGTCGGACGCAGCGTCCCGCCGAGCGCCGTCGCGATGCCTGCGCCGGCGAGTCCGCCGTCGCGACCGACGACGAGCAGCGCGTCGCGCTCGCCTCGCGCGAGCACGAGACCCGTCAGTCGCGCCTCGCGCGCGAGGGATGAGATCCTTTCGGGCGCGACGTCGGACGCGAGCTCAATGGCGAGGTTCTCGTATCGCGTCTTGGGGATGTCGCGAATGTCGCCGAACATGTTGCGTGCGACCTTGCCGGGGTGGACTGAGGAACCAGTGACGTCCTGCCATGTGACGAGCAGCGGCTTCATGCTGAGATTGAGTTGGTCGGCGAGATAGAACAGCTCGACGTCAAAGCCAAAGCCATCGATCATGGCGAGCTGCGCGAGAAGCCGCGCAGGACCTTGACGAAGCGCCTTGCAGCCACACTGCGTGTCACGCACCCGCACGTTCGTGTAGTGGCGCACGACCGCGTTGAACACGGCGCCACTGGCGGTGCGCACACGCGAGTCGTAGCTGATCCGTCCCGCGATCGCCCTCGAGCCCGGCACGAAGTCGTTCTCGCGAAGTGCGGTCACGAACAGCGGAAACTGCATGGGGTCGATCGCCATGTCGGCGTCCGCCGTGATCACGTTCGACCCGTTCACGAGCGAGAGTCCGAGACGGAGCGCCGCCCCCTTGCCGAAGTTGGCGGGCTGTTGCACGTAGCGCGTGTGCTCGAGGTGCCCGTAGACCTCGTGAGCGCGCTCCAGCGTGTTGTCAGTCGAGCCGTCGTCAACGATGATGATTTCGAACGATGCCGGGTCGAGCGTTTCCAACAGCGGCGCGAGTCGCGCGTAACCGGCGGCCAGTCGATCGCCCTCGTTGAATGCCGGGATGACTATGGAGAGTTCGATGCTCACGGGCTAGGGCCTGGCGGCCCCTTCAAGCCCGGCGGTGAAGATCGGAGCGAGCGACACGTCCGTGCCCGTGTAGGGAGCAGCGATGGTGGTGTCAACGCCCCACGGTCCTGAACCGACGTACATCACGACGTGGTCGACCTCGTCGTCACCGTCAAGGTTGTAGTAAAACAGTAGGTCGCCCGGCTGGAGGTCAGTGAGCGAGACGTGCAGCAGCGCGGGCCACTGGCTCTCGGTCGTGCGAGGTATCGAGATGCCGGCTTTGTCCCACGCCCACTGGACGAGCCCCGAGCAGTCGAAGCCGACGTACGGCGTCTCGCCGCCCCAGACGTACGGGACGCCAATCTGGGACTCGGCGTACCTCACCGCGGCCAGTCCTTGGGCGGTGCTGCCTACTTCGGCGATCGCCACCGTATTAGAGGACGGGGTCGCCGCTTGCTCCGCCTCGATCACTTGGTTCGCGGCGCTCTGCCCGCCGACGGCCGTCGCCGCCGCGATGGCCTTCTGCTCGGCGGCCGTGTCGCTCGCTCGCGCCGCGGCAGCCCCGGCTTGGATCTCGTAGTTGATGATTTCGATCTTGAGCTTGCCCTTGACGGTCGCGAGTGTCGCCTGCGTCTGGTTCTGCAGCTCGACGTTCGCTTCGAGCAGCGCCTTCATGTTGTATGCCGCGGTCTGCGCCTTCGCGCGCTGGTTCGCCACTTTGGCGACCGTCAGGTCCAAGGAGTGCTTCTCGCGCTGCAGTTGCGCCTTCAGCAGATTGAGGTTGCCAATGGCTTCGTTCTCGTAGACGGTACGTTCGTCACTTCGCGTGACGTTCTGATTGAAGAGCGATGTGATCTGATCGTTCGATGCGCCGAGGACGAAAGCTCGCACGACGTCGGTCACGAGCTTCTTGGTCGTGACCTTGATCTTCGCGCGTGTCTTTGCCTCGTGGACCCGGAGACGAACGATATTTGCGTTGATGGAAGTGAGGTCTGCCTCGTCGGCGTCGTATTCGCTGGCCGAGATCTCACTGCGCTGCTCCTGTCGGTTGAGGGCGGCAGACAGGTCGGCGATCGCCTGTTGGGTCTGGGCGATCGTACCGGCGCCCGCGATCGCGGGCACCACGAGCCACGAGGCGCTCAACGTGGCCAAAAGGACAAGAGCGAAGCTTCGAATCGTGCCCCGACGACGCACGCGCAACATGATTTCAAGCCTACTGAGCGAACGTAAGAAAACGGGTTGTTTCGGATCTTTTAGAAAATTGCATTAGCGTTACGACGCGTCAACGCTGCGTTGGGGGCGTAGCCCAATTGGCAGAGGCAGGGCGCTTAAACCGCCTCCAGTGAGGGTTCGAGTCCCTTCGCCCCTACACAGCGTGGGCCCTTTCGATTCTTTAGTAGCGTTGTAGGGTGGCTAAAAGCACCTCAGGCAAATGGGTCAGTCGCGTCGGTGCGACCGGCGGCGGCAAAACATACACAAAAGCTCGTCCGAGCAGTTTCTATGCAGTCGTGGTGCTCATCATCGTGGTCGGACTCGCGTTGGTCGTGTATTCGCGCTACGAATACCAGCATCCACTGAAGAAAGTCGTGGTCGAACCGGCGATTGGCACCACCCAGTTCGCCGCACTCTCCATTCAAGACTGCGGTGTGAGCCTGCCGTACCTGCCGGTAGACCCGACCACCAAGGGCGGATTTATCGTCGAGAGCGACGACGTCATCCAAGTCTCGCCTGTTTCGGCTGCCGACGCCGGCAATAACGCCACTGTAAAGACCTTCGCCAGTGAATACCCGAACTTGGTCGCGACCTCGAGTGAGCTCGCGGTGCCCAAGAGCACGGGCGTCGCCAACCCCGCGACGACCTTCAAAAACGGCGACGTGTGCGGCCCGAAGACGAAGTACCCAGGCGAGAAGGGGAAGGTTGTCTACGCCTACTGGACCTCCTTTGACCAGAAGAAGCCAACGCTCACCACCAATCCCGCGAAGATCAAGTTCGTCAAGGATCTGCTGTTGACGATGGCCTTTGAGCCTTCAGGTGTGACGCCGGGCCTTCCGGCGACAACGACCGTCGACCAGATGACGCTGCACGCCACCACGAGCTCGACCACCACCACGACTGCTCCGACCACGACAACGACTGTTGGTCCGGCGACGACCACGACGACGACTTCGGGCACGACAACGACGACCAAGGGCTGATGCAGGCCATCATTCTGGTCGGCGGTAAGGGAACGAGACTTCGACCACTCACGTTCGAAACGCCCAAACAGATGTTGCCGCTCGTCGGCATACCGATGATCGAATGCGTGCTCGAGGCGCTCGGCCGACACGGCGTCACCGACGCCGTACTCTCGCTCGGCTATCTACCCGACCGTTTTACTGAGGCCTATCCGTCGAATCTCATCTCCGGGGTTCGAGTGACGTACGCGGTCGAGTCAGAACCGCTCGATACGGCGGGGGCGATCCGCTTTGCGGCGAGGTGCTCTGACGTCGATGAGACGTTCCTTGTCGTGAATGGTGACGTCTTGACCGATCTTGACGTGACCTCACTTCTCACGTTCCATCGCGAGCACGGGGCGGAGGTGACGATCGCCCTTCACCCTGTTGAAGACCCCTCGCACTTTGGCGTCGTGCCCACGCACGAGGACGGGCGGGTGATCGCTTTCGTCGAAAAGCCCCCGGCCGACGAAGCGCCCACGAATCTCATCAACGCGGGCACCTACGTCTTCGAAACTCGAGCTCTTGATCGCATCGCCGCCGAAGGTCGCGTGAGTGTCGAGCGCGAGACGTTTCCGGCGCTCGCCGCCGCGGGCACGCTCTTTGCGATGGCCGACCATGCCTACTGGCTGGACACCGGCACGCCGCGGCTCTACTTGCAGGCGAACGTCGACATCTTGAAGGGTCGCAACTCACAGCACGACTTCACTGACATCGTCGACGGCGCGTGGCGAGCCAAGTCGTCAACGATCGATCCCTCGGCGACGATCATCAACTCCGTTGTCGACATCGACTGCGTGGTGGGCGCCGACGTCGTGCTGGAAGGCTCCGTTCTCTTGCCCGGGGCCGCGGTGCAGGGTGGGAGTCAGATTCGCTCGTCGATCATCGGACCCGAGGCCGTGATCGGATCGGGATCCATCCTCGGACCGACGTGCGTGGTGGGTGCCAAGGAGCACGTCGCCGCCGACTCGCAGCTCTCAGGCGACGTGCGCCTCGGCGGGGTGTAGCTAACGAAAGAGGTCGTCGTTCTTTAGACGAACGACGTCGTCGCGCACCGATCCTCGTCCAAAGAACGCCTCGTCGAGTCCTCGTATCAGTGCGAATGGCGTGCCCGCCGCTTTGTGCAGCACCAAGTTCGCTGCTCCGGCAACCTCATCGATGATGGCTACTTCGGTCGCTTCGAGCAGTCGACCGTTGGCGTCGCGCGTTCCTCGAAGGTCCAAGATCGGCTTCAGCCCCGCCGAACCGAGCGCGACGTCAGTCACGCCGCGACGCCACACTCGCCCAAAGGTGTCGGTGATGACGACGGCGACGTCAACGCCCGTGCGCTGGCGCAGTCCGGCGCGAATCCGCCTCGCCGAACGATCCGAATCTTTAGGGAGCAACACGGCGGTGCCGTCATCGGCGTTCGAAAGGTCAACGCCGGCGTTTGCGTTGATGAAACCGTGGCGCGTCTCAGTGATCCGCAAGGTGCCACGTCGACGAAGGATGCGGGTCGATTCGCCTTCTACGATCGCGACCTTGTGCTGGTCGGTGCCGTCGTAGTCGACGACCTGTCCTTCTGACTTTGAGACGACCTTGCTCGTGACGACGACAAGGTCGTGGTGGCGAAGCTCCTCGCCCGCGTCGGTGAGCGATTCGAGCAAGAGCGTGACGAGATCGTCGTCTCGACGAACCTTGACGCCCGAGGCAAGGGCGACGACGCGCACATCAGTCACGAGACGACCACTTTGGCGAGCCGACGCGCGTTCTCGGGGTCTGCCATGATCGTCGTCGTCACCTCGACATTGACCCCGCGGGTGCGAAGGTCGTCAGCGCGCTCGCGGTCGGCCTCGTCGATGACCCAGGTACCCACCAGCCCCTGATAGAAGTCGGCGACGCCGAGCACCGAGGACTCGTAGCCGAGCTCTCGCATCAGACGATCGGCGGGGCCCTTCAGGGCTTCGCCGTTGATCAAGGGTGAGATGGCGATCACGTCAGACGCGCGTTGGCGCACAAACTCGCGCACGCCGGGCACCTGGAGGATCGGATCGATCGAGATCAACGGATTGGATGGCGCGATGACCAGGCGCGACGCCCTCTTGATCGCGTCTTTCGCCTCGTCGCTCAACGACGCGCTCGACGCGCCGACGCATTCGATGGACGACACGACGACGTCGTGGTGACGCCGAACAAAGTAGTCCTGGAACGTGAGTCGACCCTCGGGCGTCATGAACTCAGTGGCGATGGGGTCGTCACTGACCGGCAACAGCGTGACTGCGATGTTGTAGTGCCGTGCGAGTTCCTTGGTGACTTCCGTCTTGGTTGCCCCTTGACGCAGTCGTTCGCTTCGATACAGGTGCGTCGCGAGATCGCGATCGCCCAGGCGGAACCACGACTCGCCACCCAGTGCTTCGAGCTCTTCCATCACTCGCCACGACTCGCCGCGCAGCCCCCAGCCCAACTCGTCGTTGTTGAGACCCGCGAGGGTATACGTGATGGTGTCGAGGTCGGGGCAGATCGTTAGTCCATGCAGGACGAGATCGTCGCCCACGTTGACGACCGCGATGAGCTCGTGAGGGTCGACGACATCACTAAGGGCGCGGAGCAGGCGAGCGGCACCAACGCCACCACTGAGAACGGTAATCACTCCCGAGACCTTAGGGGGGCCTGGGTAACATCGAGTGCTGTGAGCACTCTCGACAGCGACTGGCGTGGCTCACTGGCCTACCTCATCTTTCGTTTGCGAAACGGCGCAATAGAGCGAGTCGCCGAGTACGGCGACGTGTCGGCCGTTCGACCATGGGCTTCGGTATCGAAGATGGCCGTGGCGATGGCCTTTGGCGTTGAGATGGACTGGGGGCTCCACGCCTACGGCGAAATGGTGGGGCCGCGCGGCGCAAACTTCGCCAATCTGTTTTCGCATTCGAGTGGGCTCGGACTCGAAGAGGGCGATCCCGTGATTCCCGTCGGCACGAAGCGGGTGTACTCGAACTACGGCGTCGACCACGCTGTCGCCGCGATCGTTGGGGAGAATCCCCCGAACGAGTGGCTCGAGGACCGAGTCTTCGCGCCACTCGGCATGGAGTCGGCCGCGTTGCTCGGCCGTCCCGCGAGTGGCGTCAGCGGCTCGACAGAAGACATGGAAAAGCTGGCGGTTGCGTGGCTTCGCCCGGACCTCCTTGGCGTACCGACGAGAGATCGAATGATTCGGCCCTACCTGCCAGACCTTGGAGGGATCGTGCCGGGCTTTGGTCGATTCAACCCGTGTCCGTGGGGAATAGGCCCCGAGGTGAGAGGCGATAAACACCACTGGATGGGCGACTGGCTGCCGACGAGTTTTGGGCACTTCGGCATGAGCGGCACGCTGATGCTGCTCAACCGGGACGAGGGCGTCGGGGTCGTGGCGACCACGACCGAGGACTTCGGCCCGTGGGCCGTGGCGCTCTGGCCTGACTGGTCGAGCGCGGCCCGCTTGCTGGCACTCGGTTCGTGAGTTCCGAGCTGCCCCGGGTCGGTCTCGATCTCGACGGCTCGCTCGAGTCGCTCGGCAACTCCATGACCGATCTCGCCGACGCCCTCGACACCACGCACGCATGCGAGCTCGTGCGCTTTCATACGAGCGAGGGAAGGCAAGTGCCCGGGGAGGCGCGCCTTTGGCTGCGGCCCCTCTGGGCCCCGCTGTGGCGACGCGGACTGGGGCCCTCGATCGATCGAATGCTCGGACCGCTCGACGTCGTGCACGTCGCCGGTCGAGCGACGCCTCCGACAAGATCGACCCCACTGCTCATCTCCGTTGATGACTTGCGACCGTTGCGCGGCGAGTCGCACGAACACCAACGCGTCACGCAACTCCGTCGCGCCGTCGATCACGGTGCGCTGCTGGTTGCGTCATCGCGCAGCGCAAGCCACGAGGTGTTGCGCGTGCTTGACGTCGATCGGCCCCAGGTCGTTGTGGTGCATCCGGCCGTCCCACTCGTGAAGGCGACCGTGAATGGCGCCGCCCTCGTGGTCAACCTCACGGGCGTGGTCGAGCCATTTCTCAAAATGGCGCCCGATCTCGTCAGTTTCGCGCAGCGACACGGCGCACGAGTCGAGGCGGTCGCGAGCGCCAAGGTGGCCCAGCGCATCCGAGCGCGCGGCTTGGACGTGCGGCTTCGTTCGCGCGGTGAGGCACGTGACGCGCTGAGCGACGCACGCGTGGTCTTACACATTTCAGACGGTGCGCGCTTTCCCTCGTTCGCGATCGCGGCGCTGGCGGCCGGCGTGCCGACCATCGCTCGCGCCACGGCCATCAATCGTGAGCTGCTGAATGGCGCGGCCGCACTCACCCACAGCGACGACGAGGTCCTGCCATTGCTCGAACTCATCTGGGAGAGTCCCACGCGCCGAGCGATCATGGTCGCGGCGGGTAGATCTCGAGCGCAGGACTTCGCACCAGCGACCGCCGCACGCGCCTACGTCGCCCTCTATCGCGAAGTCGTGCGAGGCTAGCGAGGTGCGCCGCGCCGTCAGCATCACGCTGGACCAGTTCTACCGGCCCCAGCCAGGAGGTATTGCCACCTACGTGCGCGGACTCGTCAACGGTCTCGCGTCACTCCAGGACGAGTCCTTGCGGGTGCTCGGCATCACGCCCACCGGCACGCCCACCCAATCGACGTCGGATCTCGCACTTGAACGGGTGAGCGCCCGGGCACCTGAACAGCTGCTCACGAGGGTGTGGGCGCACTGGCCCCTCGGGGTGCCAACAATCAGCGACGTGGTGCACGCGACGTCCCTTGCGGGTCCCTACGGGGGCGGCGCGCGTGGCGCCGTGCACTCCGTCGCGGTGCACGACCTTCTATGGCGCGACGAACCGGGCGCGAGCACGCCTCGAGGCATACGTTTTCACGAGCGCCGGTTGCAGCTCTTAAAGTGGCGAAGCGAGGTGCGCGTCATCTTGACAGCACCCGGACTCGTGACGCGACTGGTCGACGATGGGTTTGACCCCGGTCGCCTCTACGAAGTGCGACTTGGCGTCGACGACGACCAGACACCTTCTGAGAGCGACGTCAACGTTCGTGCGCTCCTTGCGGAGCATGGCGTCGAGGGGCCGTTCACCCTCTACGTCGGCACCCACGAACCGAGGAAGAATCTCGAGCGTTTGCGCGAGGCGCACGCTCACGCGCGCCTCGCCACTCGTGAACTCGGTCCCCTGGTGATCGTGGGGCCGTCGGGCTGGGGCGGCGTCGATCTCGGCGACGCGATCGTGCTCGGCACGGTGTCGCGAGCGATGTTAAAAGGTCTCTACCGTAACGCGACGGTGATGGCCTACGTGCCGCGTGCCGAGGGATGGGGACTTCCGCCGATGGAGGCGCTCCACGAAGGCGCGCGAGTCGTCGCGAGCGTGACCACGCCGAGCGCACTGCACAATCGCGAAGTGGTGCTCGTCGACCCGCTCGACGTATCGGCAATTGGCGCGGGGCTCGAGAGGGCGCTGGCCCTTCCCAATGACGAGGCAGCGCGATCGCGGCGCCGAGAGAGTGTCGCCGACCTCACATGGCGAAACGTGGCGCTCGACCATCTAAAGAGCTGGCAGTGAAAGTCGCCCTCGACGTCTCGGCCGTTCCGACAAAAGTGGCCGGTGCGGGACGGTACGTTGTCGAACTCGCTCGCCGACTACCTGAGCGCGCGATCGAGACGACGCTTGTCACACGGCGCGACGACACGGATCGTTGGCGCCACGTCTCTCCAGGGGCGACGTTGGCGCCACTCGTGCCCGGCGGACGAGTGGCGCGTCTCGCGACTGAGGCGATGCTGCTCGGCCGTAGCTCGACGGCCCGCGCGACCGACGTCTGGCACGGCCCCCACTACACGATGCCTCACGGGGGTGGGGTGCCGACGGTCGTCACCGTGCACGACCTCACGTTCTTTACGAATCCTGAGTGGCACGAGCGCTCGAAGGTGGCATTCTTTCGTCGAGCCATCCAATACTCGGCCGCGCACGCGCGCGCGCTGATCAGCGTGAGCGACTTCACCGCCCGACAGCTCGAGGAGATTCTGCCCGCCCACGCGCCCGTGATCGTGGCCCCGCTCGGCGTCGAACTGGATCGGTTCACTATGAGTTCGACCGACGACTCGGAGATCTTCCTCGCTCACGGGCTGAACGGCAGTGTTCCCTATATTTTCTTTGTGGGCACCGTTGAACCGCGCAAGGGACTTGACGTGCTGCTTCACGCTTTTTCTGACGTGGCGCGACAAGACACGTCGATCGAACTGTGGCTCGCGGGTCAGCTCGGTTGGGGAGAGGGTCCGATTGAGTCGGCCATCGCGAAGCATTCCTACGGCGAAAGGATTCGCCAGCTGGGCTATGTGGACGACGCGCTGCTTTGCGCCCTCTATCGTGGCGCGACCGTCGTCGCGTATCCCTCGCGGGGAGAGGGATTTGGACTGCCGGTCCTCGAAGCGATGGCGTGTGGTGCACCAGTTGTCACCACGCGCGACACCGTCATGTCCGAGGTTGCTGGCGACGCCGCACGTTTGGTGCCGGTTGGTGACGCGACCGCGCTTGCGACGGCGCTGACGGAGGCGATTCAGGCCGACGGGAGCGAACGGTCCGCGTGGTCGAGCCGCGCTCGAGCACGCGCCGAGCACTTTACGTGGGACGCGTGCGTCGACCAGCATCTTGCCGCGTACGCCCTGGCCGCGGGCGCGTGATGCGCGCCCTGGTGACCGGAGCGACCGGTTTTGTCGGCACCCACCTCGTACGACATCTTCGTGATCGTGGCGACCAGGTCTACGGAATCGATCGCGAGCGCGACGTTACCGATGAGGCAAGCGTGCGAGAGGTGTTCGAGTCGTTTCGACCCGAGGTCACCTATCACCTCGCGGCCCTCACGCACGTCGGGGACTCGTGGAAGCACGCAGAGGAGTTCACTCGCGTGAACGTCGTGGGCACGCAGCGTGTGCTCGACGCCGCGTTTAGCACCGTGGCCGACTCGACGACGATAGTCGTGAGCTCGTCTGAGGTGTACGGCGTGGTGAGTGAAGCGGACCAGCCACTGCGTGAGAGCTTCCGCGTGGCACCGGCCAATCCCTACTCGTCGAGCAAAGTCGAAGCTGAACACGTCGCGCGCGAGGCGTGGACTGCTCGGCGCCAACGCGTCGTCATCGCTCGCCCCTTCAACCACGTCGGTCCGGGTCAGTCGCCGGCCTTCGTCGTCCCCGCGCTCGCGACGCGACTGTTTGACGCGAAGGAGTACGGTGACTCTGAGATTCCTGTCGGAGACCTCTCGACGCGCCGTGACTTCAGCGATGTGCGCGACGTCGTTCGCGCGTACAGGCTGCTCGCCGAGCTCGGCGTCTCAGGCGAGGTGTACAACATCGCGTCAGGACGTGACGTCGCGCTGAGCGACATCGCAGAGCGGCTCGTTGAGCGGATTGCGCCTAACGTCAAGCTCGTCGTCGATCCCGAACTCCTACGCCCGAACGACGTGCCGGTCTTTCGCGGAAGCTACGAGAAGCTGCACGACGCGACGGGCTGGTCGCCTCTTATCACACTCGACACGTCACTCGCGGATGTGGTGGCTGATCTCGTCGAGCGACGACGTCACCGCTAGTTTTCCGACGACCGTGTGTTTAGTGAGGTCTCGCAGTCAAAAGTCTCTGTCGGCGCCAACTAGCCTTGAATAACTGATGGACTCTCGTGCTCCGGCCGTTGTGGCCGTCGTCGTCACTACCGGTGCGGGACCGGGGCTCGAAGCCGCGGCAGCCTCGCTGGCGGCGCAGAACTACGAAGAACTGAGCTTGCTCGTCCTCGCGAACGGCGACGCCGCGCGCGTCGCCGAGCGCGTCGCGTCGGTCGCACCGCACGCGTTCGTTCGCATACTCGAAGAGAACCGCGGTTTTGGTGCGGCCTGCAATGAAGCGGCCCTCATGGTCCAGGGTTCGGCGTTCTTCCTCTTCTGCCACGACGACGTGTTGTTAGAACCTGACGCCGTCCAGCTCATGGTCGAAGCAGCCTTCCGGGCCAACGCCGGCATCGTGACGCCCAAGGTCGTCGCGTACGACGATCCGCTCGTCCTTCTCCACGTAGGACAGACTTCGGACCGCTTTGGCGTCGTTCGCGAGCGTGTCGAGCTTGGCGAGATCGACCACGGTCAACAAGACCTCGAACGCGACGTGTTCGTGGCCCCCGGTGGCGTGACGCTGGTGCGCGCGGACCTTTTTGCGACCCTTCGCGGATTCGACCCGCTCATCACACTGCTCGGCGAAGACCTCGACCTCTGCTGGCGGGCGCAGGTCGCGGGCGCGCGGATCATTGTCGCGCCGCTCGCGAAGGTCGCGCACGAAGAGACGATCGCAAAGGGCGAGCGGTCCATCGCCGCGCTCGGTACGCGCCGCGCGAGTCGACGTGACCTTCAGCGCCGCCACCAGCTCCTGGTTGTTGCGACAGGTTGGAGTCGGCGTTCGAGTTGGTGGACGCTCGGGACGCTCTTCGTTCTCGACGTCCTGGAGACCGGCATCTCACTGGTCGGCGGCGACACTGACCGGGCGGGGGCGATCGCTGGCTCTTGGCGCTGGCTCTTCAATCACCGCCGTCGAGTGCGCCAGCGTCGACGCGAGCTTCGGCCGCTGCGCGTGCTCTCAGACGCCGACTTGCATCGACTCCAGATCGGCGGGGCGGTTCGCCTGCGTCACTTCTTTGTCACGTTGGGACGTGAGGGCTACGACAGAGCGCGCGGGATCTTGCCGCACGAGCCCGAAGAGACCGAGCGCTTCGGCGATCCGGTCGAGGCGGGGGTGGGCTTCGCCGCGGCCTTCTCCGAGGATGAAGAGTTCGACGAGATCGCAGAAAGCGAGCAGCTTGAGTTGCGATCGCGCCCGTCGAGGGTGATGACGTCATTTCGCGCGCAAGCGACGATTGTCGTGGTGGCCGCAGTCTTGTGGGCGCTTGGATCGCGCAACCTCGTCGCGATGCACTTGCCCTTGGTGGGTCGACTCGCTCCGCTCGACTCGTGGTGGTCGACGTGGCGACACTTCTTCGCCTCGTGGTCGGCCAACGGCGTGGGCACCGGATCTCCGGGAATGCCGGGATATGGCGTGATCGGCGTCGCGGCCACCTTCGTACTCGGCCGCATGGGGATACTGCCGCGCCTGGCGCTGATCTTTACCGTGCCGATCGGGGCGGTCGGCGTTGGACGGCTGCTCAAGGATCGCGCGTCAAACCGCGCACGACTCGTAGGCGCCCTTGCCTATGCGGCAATGCCGATCGGAATGAACGCAATCGGCCAAGGTCGCATCGACGTCCTTGTCGTCGTGGCGGGCCTCCCCTTCATCGTGCGGCGAATCTTCGAAGTGATGGACGTTCCGGGCTTTAGAACGAGGCCCTACAGCGAACCGGTGCCGTTCGGCCAGCGCGGGTGGCGCACGACGCAAGCGGGCCAGCGGATGCTGCTGATAATGATGATCGCGCTCGTCACCGCGATGGCGCCCGCAACCCTCGTGCTTGTCGTGCTCGTGGTCCTCGGCGTCGGGCTTGCGCGCCTGTTCGAACCGGATCCGGCGAGCACCTTTCGCGGAACGTGGCGCCTGCTCGGTTCGATCGTCTTCAATGTCGCCATCTTCCTGTTGCCGATGACCGTCGACACGCTGCTCGCGGGTCGCCAAGCGCCCGAGATCTTCGGACTGGCGCGAGGACCGTGGTCGGTGCCGTCCTTCTCGTTCTTCCTTCGTGACGTCGACGGAAGCTTTGGCTCGGCGTGGTGGGGCTGGTTGCTCCCGCTCGCCGCGCTGTTCGCGCTCGTGCTGTGTCGCGGTGACCGCCGCCGCGTCGCAACCAAGCTGGCGGCGATCGGGGCGCTCGGCCTCGTGCTCGTGACCCTCGCGTCCCGCCACTGGCTCGGCTCCTTCGCCCCCGACCTCGACGTTGTGCTCGTGCTCTACGCCGTGAGTCTCGCCTCGCTGATCGGCCTTGGCGTCGGTGCGCTCGAACACGACCTTCGTGAGGCGGGATTCGGGTGGCGCCAGGTCGCGGCCGCGCTCTCAGTAGCGACGCTCCTCGTCGCGATCCTGCCGTTTCTCCAGAGTCTCGGCTCGGGTCGCTTCGACCTGCCGACGACGAGTGTCGCTCAGTCACTGAGCGAACTCGCACCCAACACGAGTGGCGGCTATCGGGTGCTCTGGCTGGGCGACCCGTCCGTGCTGCCGCTCGCGGGATGGTCGGTCGCGCCCGGTCTCGAGGCGGCAACCTCCATGAACGGTCTGCCCGGTGGTTCCACACTCTTCAACCCGCCCGACGCCGGCGCGAGTAACGTGATCATCCAAGCCGTCGAGAGCGCTATGACCGGTCACACGGTGCAACTCGGGTCCCTCCTCGCCCCGGCGGGGATATCGACGATCGTGGTCATGAACTCGTCGGCGCCCGAGCTCTCGGGCGTGGAGAGCTCGCCAATGCGCCGCGTGCCGGGCATGCTCGCGAGCGCGCTGTCAAGCCAGAGCGACCTCTCACTGGAACTGCAGACATCGTCGGTCGAGGTGTTTTCGAACGCTGACTTCCATGGCATCTACGCGGAATCCATTCCCGGATCGACGACGCTCACGCCCATCTTTAGCTCGACGAAGGCTTCCGGTCCCGTTGCCGCGGGATCGACGGTGGTCGCCGGGCTCGCCCCCGCGAGCGCCTTTTCGCTCAGCGTCGACGGCCGGGCAGCACCGCGCACGACGCTTGGCACCTGGACGCCCTACTTCGACGTGCCAGCGAGTCCGGCCTCGCCCACCGCGACGATCGTGATGCATCGCTTTCCGTTCAACGGACTGCTCGCGCTCGTCACACTTCTGATGTGGTTGATCGTCTGGCTGGGCTTTGGCTGGATCCAGCGGGTCGAGTGGCTCTTTACGGGGCGGCGGCGGCGCGCGACGCCGCGACGAGGGAGAGTGCGCGATGAGTAGCCTGCGCCGGGTCCCGCTACTGGCTGTCCTCGTGGTCGCGCTGGTTGGAACCGGACTCGCCACGACCTTGCACCATCCTCGTAACCCGTCGGCGCTGCCGAGCGGGCTTTCGGTCTCGGTGAACGCTGAGTCAACGGCGCTCTACTGCACTGGCCTTACGAGCGGTCCAGCGCCAGGTCGCGTGTCGTTCTACAACACGGCCACCCAGACGCGAACGCTCAACGTGAGCATCAAGTCGAGTCGCGGCCAGACCTGGACCGGCACGGTCAAGCTGGCGGCGCACGGCGCACGAGTGCTCGTTCCGAGTTCACTCGACAAGGCGCCACTGCGACCCAAAGCCAAAGTTCCCTACGTCGTGTCCTATGGAATCGGGGTCGAGATCTCGGGCGGCGGCGTGATCGCCGAAGAGTTGGCAGCGCAGGGCGACGCCGAAGCGCCGTGCGCGTCGGCCGGCACGACACGCTGGTACGCGACGGGCTTTGACACCACCGTCGGCTCCAGCGGCGAGATCAGTGTCTACAATCCGACCGGCACCGCGGCCGTGATGAACGTCTCGGTCTACACCGCAGCCGGCTTCTCTGCGCCCGAGGCGTTCCAAGGGCTTTCCGTTCCCTCGCACGCAGAGGTTGACGTCAACCTCGCTCGGGAGGTCGTGAACACCTCCAACATCGGGGTCGGCGTCAAGGTGCTGCGCGGGGCGCTCGAGATCGTTGGGGTCGAGGACTCGATGGGCACGCTCTCTTTCGACGAGGGGCTCCACACCACGGCCAAGACCACCTGGTTCCCCAATGTGACGACGGCCCAGTCCGCGACGGCCCAGATCCGCATCGCCAACCCGAGCGACCGGCCAGCCAACGTCACCGTCGATGTGGGGCTCGGCGAGTACAAGGTGCCCCCGCAAACGACGACGATCAATCCCTACAGCACGGGTGCCATCACGATCACGCCGAATCCAGCGATTCCCGTCGATGGGTACGCGAGCTTGACGTTGCACTCGAGTGTGCCGGTCGTGACCGGGCTCGCGACGGGGACGGGTGCATGGGTTGCGCTCACGTCACCGCAGATCCCGAGCAGCGCCTATCTCGTGCGCAACTTCAGCGGCCTCGGCTTTGACGCGGCTACCGTGACCAACACGTCATCGCGAAGCGTCGAACTGACGGTCACCTCCTTTGACCCGTCCAACAAGAAGGTCTTCACCGCGAGCGGCATGAAGATACCAGGCGGGGTCACAGAGAAACTGTCGAGTCTCGTCACGACCTTCATGCACGAGCCCGGCGACACGTACGTCATCTCGACGGCAAAGCCGGTGCTGGTGCTGTCACTGACGCTTCCGAGCCGCCCGCGGGGGCTCTTCGTGGCGTCGACCCTAGACGGCAGGTAGCGAGGGCGGCTGCCAGTTGGGCGCCGGCGCCGGCGCTGCAACGACGGGCGAGGGATCCTTGGAGGCGGCAGCCTTGCCGACACCATTGAGGGCGCTCACGGTCTTTGTCCCCGCCGGGTGCACGGGCTCGCCGTTCGCCTCGTCAATGAGTCGGGCCGCTTCGGCGCCGTCGATGGTCTCGTGTTCGAGCAGGGCTCGGGTGAGAGCCTCGAGTCCGCGGCGGTGCAGGGTGAGCACCTCGATCGCGCGGGACTCCTGCTCGCGCAAGATGCGCTCGATCTCGTCGTCGATGACCTTTGAGGTGTGATCTGAGTAATCCCGGGTGTGCATGAGGTCTTCGCCCAGGAAGACCTGGTTGTTAGATCCCCAGGCCATGGGCCCGATCTCCTTTGACATACCCCACTCGCGCACCATTCGCCGAGCGAGCTCGGTATTGCGCTGCAGATCGTCGGCCGCCCCGGTGGAGAGGTCGCCGTAGACGAGGAGCTCGGCCACCCGGCCACCCATTCGCATGCACAGCGAGTCTTCGAGGTGCTCACGGGACATGATGTGGCGGTCTTCTTCGGGCAACGTCATGGTGACGCCGAGGGCCATACCGCGCGGGATGATCGTGATCTTGTGCAACGGATCGGTCTTGTCGAGGACGTAGGCGAGTAGGGCGTGACCGCTCTCGTGGAAGGCGATGCGCTCACGCTCGTCGTCTTGAATCACCATGGTGTCACGCTCTTGGCCCATCAGCACGCGGTCGCGCGAAGCCTCGAAGTCCTCCATGCCGATCGTCGCCGAGTTGCGCCGCACGGCGTGAAGCGCCGCCTCGTTGACCAGGTTCGCGAGGTCCGCGCCACTCATGCCGGGCGTACCGCGAGCAACCAGGGTCAGGTTGACCGACGGATCGAGCGGTTTACCCTTCGAGTGGACCTCGAGAATCGGGAGCCGTTCTTCGAGGTCCGGCAGCGGTACGACGATCTGACGGTCGAAGCGTCCCGGTCGCAGCAACGCCGGGTCCAAGACGTCCGGTCGGTTCGTCGCCGCAATGACGACCACGCCCTCAGTCGGCTCGAAGCCGTCCATCTCACTCAGCATCTGGTTGAGTGTCTGTTCGCGCTCGTCGTGGCCGCCACCGAGTCCGGCGCCGCGCTTTCGGCCAATGGAGTCGATCTCGTCGACGAAGACAATCGCGGGGGCCTGCTTGCGGGCCGTGTTGAAGAGGTCGCGCACGCGGCTCGCGCCAACGCCCACGAACATCTCCATGAAGTCCGATCCCGATACGGAGAAGAATGGCACCCCGGCTTCACCAGCGACCGCACGCGCCAGCATCGTCTTGCCGGTGCCCGGGGGCCCAACCAGCAAGATGCCCTTTGGAATGGTCGCGCCGATGGTTTTATAGCGAACGGGGTTCTTCAAGAACTCGACAACTTCGCTGATCTCTTGCTTTACGCCGAGGTAGCCGGCGACGTCAGCAAACGTCGTCCTCGGGCGGTCTTCGTTGAACTGCTTTGCCTTGGAGCGACCGACCGACATCATGCCGTTCATCTGTCCGCGCGCTTGGCGACTCGCGTAGTAGAAGAAGCCGACGAAGATGAGGATCCAGATGAGGTAGGGGAGATAGGAGGAGAGGCTCGAGGGGTTCGCGAAGGTCACCGAGACGTTGTCAGTGCGCAGCGTATTCACCTCGGTCGAGAGAGCCGGAACCGGACCGTTCGTCGTGAAATTCGTTCCGTTGGTCAGTTGACCGGTGATGACACCATTGGAGTTGTTGATGCTCGCCGAGTCCACTGACTGGGATTTCGCCTCACGCAGGAGCGCCGAGTAGGTGAGGGTTTTCACGTTGGTGTGCGAAAATAGCGAGTTGATGATCAGCAGACCCAGGATGAAGGCGATGATTGCTATCGTGATGACGCGCCGACGCATTTGGGGCACCATGGGCCGCTCTCCGTTAGGGAGAAACTTTTTGTATCCGTTCTGATCATTTGGTGCTTCGGCCACGTATCTAATCTAGAGGTGATTAGCGACAAGTCGTTTGGGCCTGTGTATAACCCCGAGTCGAAAGCGTTTCCCTTTGAGTTCTCCTTTCCTTGCAGAACAGGCCGATCGGCCGCGCGTCGTGCCGATCCTGGTTGCGAGTTTTATTGGATTCTTAGCCGGACAGATCCTCGGGTTCGCCTTCGAATCGATTGGCGTCGCCCTCACGCACTATCGAGGAGGCTTCAACGCACTCGAGCGAGCCGCGAATCCCCCCGCGTGGGCGAACGCCATCAGCTTGCTCGGACTCTGGATCGGCTTTGCTGCGGCCATCTACTTCGCCCACCGCGAAGGGCATCTGCGAGCACTGCCCGATCAGTGGCGACCACGTCCGAGTGACGCGCTCTACATACTGCTCGGCGTCGCCTGCCAGTACGCCATCGAACTCGCCTACTACCCGTTTCACCTCAAGTCGTTCAACAAACCCGAGAACCACCTCTTCAAGGCGGCCCACGGACCAGGCTTCGTCCTGATCGCCCTCATGACGACGTTGCTCGCGCCGTTCTTCGAAGAGTGGCTGTTTCGCGGCGTGCTCTTTCGCACCCTCGCCGAGGGTCTGACGAGCGTCAGCCGTCGTACCGCCGTCGTTACTGGAGTGGTGACGAGCGCAGTTCTGTTCGGTCTCGCGCACGGTGAACCGCTCCAGTTCGCTGGACTAGCCGCGCTCGGCGCCGTGCTCGCCGTGCTCGTCTACCGCACCAAACGCCTCGTGCCGAGCTACGTGACGCACGCGTCGTTCAACGCGACGGCGGTCGTGGCCCTTATCCACCAGCGAGCGGGGCACTGGTGAATCGATTCCGCGCTTTCTGGACACCACTGCGCGTCCTCGACGCGGCGCTCGTCGCGTCGGTGATCGCGATCACGATCTGGTCGCTTCATCCCAACCTGGTCTTCTCGTCGTCATTGCTCACTGGTGGCGATACCGGTTCGCACCTCGCAGTGCCGGCGTACCTGAAGTCCACCGGCAACGTCTTTAACTTCACGCCGTGGGATCCGGGATGGTTCGCGGGCTTTCCGGCCTACACCTACTACTTCGTCTTGCCCGACGTGCTCGCGACGTTCGCGAGCTACGTCATTGGCTTTGCCGTCGCGTTCAAGCTCGCGACGGTGCTCGGCTCGGTGCTCATGCCGATCACCGCGTACGCGCTCGGGCGTCTCTTTCGTGCCCCCCGACCGATTCCCATCGCGCTCGCGATGGCGACGTTGCCCTTTCTCTTTGACGCGACGTTCACGATCGATGGTGGGAACCTGTTTTCGACGATGGCGGGCGAGTACGCGTTCTCGCTCTCGCTGGCGCTCGCGCTGCTCACGATCGGCCTGTTCGCGCGCGGGGTGCGCACCGGAAAGGGCTACTGGCTCGCGGCGATCTGTCTTAGCCTGACCCTCGCCTCGCACGTCCTGCCGTGGATCTTCTCGCTCGGCGCGATCGCCGTGCTCGTGGTCTTCGAGCTGATGTACCGACGCGGCGTCGGAGAGCCGTACGACAGGCATCGCGCCGATGAGGGTCGCCCGAATCCCTTTGCCGTGGGCGTCGGATTGCTCTGTCTCGCGTTCATTCCCTTCTTCTTCGACAAGGCCGCGTCGACCAACTCGACGGGCTTTCTTTCGACCCGCGAAGCCACGTACTCGCTTCTATTCAGCGTGCTCCTCGCGCTGTTCACGCTCACGCGGGCCTGGCAGTCCTACTACTCGCGTCGGGGATACTGGCTGGTCGCCTTCGGGGCGATCGCGACGATCGCCTCCCTGTTCGTTGCCCTGCGCTTCGCGTTCGCCGCGATTCTTGCCATGATCGCCTTTGAGCTGTTCCTGCGTCGAGGTGACGACACGCGCCCTCGCCTCGAAGGGCTCGGCGACTACTCTCGGCCGTTGCGCTTTGCCATCGGCGCCGGACTGCTCTCTCTTGGGCTCTCGGCGTGGTGGTTGTTCCCGTTTGCCACGAGCCAGTCGCTCTCGGATTCGCTGGGCTATACGAACGTGGACGTGTCGAACCTTCACGCGATCTTCTCGACGCTCGGCTGGTTCAATGCGAACGGCGGCGCGGCGGGCGACCGGTGGGTCATCGTGCTCGGGGCCGTCGCGATCGTCGTCGCCTTTGCCGTTCGGGACCGACTTGGCATGGTGCTCGCGACCCTTACCGTCCTCTCGTTCTGGGCGTTCGTGCTCGACCCCCAGAGCGCCATCTGGAATCAGCGCCTCATCCCGTTCTGGTTCATCACGATCCACCTCGTCGCCGGTTGGCTCGTCGGGTATCTCGCCTGGCGTTGGGCCAATCGGGTGCCCGAGCGCTACCGAAGAGTGCCGTTCTACGTGAAGGTCAGCGATATCGCTGATACGGGAGCGTCCGACGGGCCGAGCGACGCTGCAGCACCCGATGTCAACGAAGACGGCGCGGGCGTCGTCGCTGCGGCGAGCGACGACGGCTTCATCCGAGTGGGCGGCACGCGCGTCGAGGTGGTCGACGTGACCAAGGATCCCCTCTGGCGCCGCTCGCGGGTCATCCGTGCGACGAGCGCTGTCGCTCTCGCGGGTCTGCTCTCGACGCTGCCCGGTCTCATCACGCCCCTCGCCAAGGACCTGCATCTGGCCACGGGAGGCAACCAGGTGAGCAGCTGGGCGCAGTGGAACTACTCGGGCTATCAAGGAAGGGCGTCCTGGCCCGAGTATCACGACATCATCACGACCATGACCAAGGTCGCAGATCGCTACGGGTGCGGGCGGGCCATGTGGGAGTACAGCTCATCCGAGAACCGCTTCGGCACGCCCGAAGCGCTCATGCTCTTGCCCTACTGGACCAACAACTGCGTCGACTCGATGGAGGGGCTCTTGATGGAGTCTTCGCCGACCACTCCGTTCCACTACCTCGACCAGTCAGAGCTCAGCGTCGCTCCGAGCGACCCGCAGGTCGGACTCGACTATGGGCCGCTCAACGTCGATGAGGGCGTCGAGCACCTTCAGATACTTGGCGTCAAGTACTTCCTCGCCTTCTCACCGGCCGTCTTTGCCCAAGCGGCGCACGACCCCGAGCTCACGCTCGTGGCGAAGACCAAGACGTGGCCCGCGCCGGGCGCGCAGTGGCGCGTCTATCTCATCAAGAACAGTCCGATGGTCGAAGCCCTCACCCACACGCCCAACGTGGTCGCGAACACGTCGGGCATGGCCAACTGGCTCAACGCGAACCAGACTTGGTGGCTCACGCCGTCGCTCTGGCCCGTCTATCTCGCCGAGTCGGGACCGTCGTCGTGGCCGCGCGCGACGAGCGTGACGACGATGACGTCGTCACCGACCCTGCCGTCGGTGAAGGTCACGAAGGTGAAGGTTGGTCTGCAGTCACTCTCGTTTCACGTGAACCGGGTGGGCGTACCGATGCTCGTGAAGATCTCCTACTACCCGCGCTGGCAGGCGTCGGGAGCGACCGGCCCCTACCGCGTGAGTCCCAACTTGATGGTCGTGATCCCGACGTCAAAGAACGTGTCGCTCGTCTATGGCGCGACGCCGATCGTGACGTTCGGCAACGTGCTGAGCGACCTCACCGTCATCGCGGGCCTGGTCACGCTCGTACTTTGGCTACGCCGTCGTCGAATGGCCCGTCGGTAGACTGCGCCTCTGTGGACACCTCTGCCATTTTTAAGGCCTACGACATAAGGGGTACCTACCCTGATCAGCTGGACGAGCGGGTCGCCCAAGCGGTCGGTTCAGCGTTTGGCGTATTTGTGAAGACCCCCAGAATCGTCATCGCGCGTGACATGCGCACCTCCGGCGAGACGCTCTCGAGCGCGTTTGCGACGGGGGCCCGGTCCGTGGGCGTGGAGGTCGTCGACCTCGGACTCGGCTCGACTGACTTCCTCTACTTTGCGACGGGCTACCTCGGCGTGCCCGGTGCGATGTTCACGGCCTCGCACAATCCCGCCGAGTACAACGGGATCAAGCTCACGCTCGCCGGTGCGAAGCCAATCGGCGGTGAATCGGGGCTCGTCGAGATCGAAGAGATGACCAAGCAGTTCTACGGGGCGCCGACCGAAGGTGAGCTCGCCGGCACCTCGACCCTCGACCTGACAAGGGAGTGGGTCGACCACGTGCATTCCTTTGTCGACATGGCGAGCTTTCGACCGCTGAAGATCGTCGCCGACACGGCCAACGGAATGGGCGGCTTTGTCGCGCCGCTCGTCTTCGCGGGAACACCCTTTGACCTCGAGATCCTCTACGGCGAGCTCGACGGTTCGTTCCCCCATCATCCCGCCGACCCGCTCAATCCCGAGAACCTGAAGGACCTGCAACGGCGAGTCCTCGAGTCCGGCGCCGATGTCGGACTCGCCTTTGACGGCGACGCTGATCGTGTCTTCTTGATTGACGAGAAAGCCCAGCCCGTCAGCGGATCAACGACGACGGCCATGGTGGCGTCTGCCATGCTCCGTCGTTACCCCGGAGCGACCGTCCTCTATAACCTGATCAGTTCCAAGGCCGTGCCCGAGGTCATTGCCGAAGAGGGCGGGGTGGGAGTGCGCACCCGCGTCGGACACAGCTTTATCAAGCAGACCATGGCAGAGACCGGTGCCGTGTTCGGTGGCGAGCACTCGGGGCACTACTACTATCGCGACAACTACCGCGCCGACTCGGGGATCATCACCGCCTTCATCGTCTTAGAGCTCATGAGCAACTCTGACCTGCCGCTCTCAGAACTCATTCGACCCTTTCAGCGCTACGCCGACTCGGGCGAGATCAACACGCAGGTGCGAGACCCCAAGCGCACCGTCGATCGCGCCCGGGCGAAGCTGGAGGCCGAGGGCGTCAATGTCGACCTGCTGGATGGACTCACGGCCGACTACGGGACGTGGTGGTTTAACCTGCGTCCGTCGAACACCGAACCGCTGCTTCGCCTCAACGTCGAAGCGCAGGACGATGCGTCACTGCGCCAGCACCTGGACGAACTGCTCGCACTGCTAAAGGAGCTTGACTGATGGCGCTCGACAATTTTCTGCTCGACCTTTTGGAAGACCCCGTCGACCACGGGACGCTGCTCTACGTCCCGTCGAAGGATGTCCTCTACAACCCTCGCCTGCACGTCGCCTACGAGGTGCGCGACTCGATTCCGGTGATGCTGCCCGACGAGTCTCGCCCGGTGAGCGAGGACGAAGAGCGCCTCTTCAGTGACGACACGAACGCTCGACTGACCGGTCCGCAGTCCTAGGCCGTCGTCACCAACAGCGGCACCGATTCGGCGCCCCATACGGCGAGCGCCGCGTCTTTCCAGACGACTTCTCCCGCGGGTTCGATGCGCGCCCACCGCGCGCGTAGGGCGCACAGTGCCTCATACAGCTCGGCCCGGGCGAGCGCGGCGCCGAGACAGTGGTGGATCCCCGAAGAGAAAGTGAGATGCTCGCGGGCGCCCTCGCGACGCGGATCGAACGTGTCGGCCGCTGGGAACCGATCTCCGTCTCGGTTGGCTCCCGCAAGGCTGAAGGCGATGAGCGTGCCAGCGCTGAAGGACACCTCGCGATACTCGAGAGGTTCATGAACTTGGCGAATGACGAAGCGGATCGGATTCAGGTAGCGAAGGGACTCTTCAACGACGCCCATCACGAGCTCGTCATCGCCTTCGAGTGCGTACCACAGCTCTGGCCGACGCGACAGCAAGGCGAGCGACGTTGAAAGCTGGTTGCGCGTGGTGTCGGTGCCCGCCGCGATGATGCCCTGGATGAGGCTCACCATCTCTCGCGTGCTCAGGCGATCGCCCTCCTGCTCGGCGAGAATCAGCGAGCTGATGAGGTGATCACCGAGGTTCTTGCGCCGCTCGTCGATGAGTGAGGTGATGTAGCGAGAGAACTCTCTCGACTCGCGCACGATGCGCTCCTCGTTCCCCCTCACCTGCGAGGAGAAGATGAGGAACGTCGTCTCCGCCCACCGAGAAAAGAGGTCCCAGTCGGCGCGCTCGACGTTGAGGTGCTGACAGATGACGGCGATCGGGTAGCGCCACAGCGCCTTGGGCGCGTCGACGACGTAGGCCTCCTTGCCCTCATTGAGGGCGTCAGCGATCTCTCCTGCATACTCGCGCATGAAGGGGCGAAGTCGATCGATGGCCCGCGGCGCGAAGGGAGCCGCGACGAGCCGACGGAGTCGCGCGTGACGCTCGCCTTCGGCGCTGAGCAGCCCTTCGCGGTCGAGATCGTCGAGCTCAGTGCCGGCGCCGCTGAAGAGCTGGGCGACGAGCTGTGAGGCTTGGTGGAGGTGGTGGTCGCGCAACAACGCCGCGACGTCGTCGTAGGGGAGGACGACGTAACCGAAGGCGAATTTCGCGAGCCATCCGTTGCTCGACGCTGCCCCGAGGACTGCCATATCGCGCTCGGGGTCCTCGCCGAAGCGCGCGTCGAGCGTTGCCAGGTCGAGCTCTTCGACCGGCGTCGCCATAAGTTAGACCAGCCGCTCGACGATCATCGCCATGCCTTGACCACCGCCAACGCACATGCTCTCTAGACCGAATCGCTTGTCGGCGTCCTCTAAGGAGTTGAGCAGCGTCGTCATGATGCGAGCGCCGGTCATCCCAAAGGGGTGGCCGAGGGCGATGGCCCCGCCACGAATGTTGAGCTTCTCAAGGGGGATCTCGAGGTGCTTCGCGCTCGGGATCACTTGGGCCGCAAAGGCCTCGTTGATCTCGACGAGGTCGATGTCGTCGATGGTCATGTTCGCGCGCGCGAGCGCCTGGCGGCAGGCTTCGATCGGCCCGAGGCCCATGATCTCGGGGTTGAGCCCACTGACGCCGCTGGCAACGATGCGCGCGAGCGGCGTGATGCCGAGGGCCTGGGCTCTGGTGTCGCTCATGACAATGACCCCGGCTGCGCCGTCGTTGAGCGGGCACGCATTGCCGGCGGTCACGGCGCCGCCTTCTTTGAAGACTGGCTTCAGGCTCGCGAGCTTCTCGAGCGTCGTGCCCGCGCGCGGTCCGTCGTCTTTGGTGACGACCGTGCCGTCGGGAAGCGTGACGGGGATGATCTCGCGCTCGAAGAAGCCGTTCTCTTGGTGAGCGACGGCGAGCTCCTGACTGCGCAGGGCGAACTCGTCCATCGCTTCACGCGACACCCGCTCGAACTCGGCGACGTTCTCTGCGGTCTGGCCCATGGCGATGTAGACGTCGGGGAGACCCGGCTCCGGCCTCCAGGGTTCGGTGTACTTCACGGAACGGTCCTTCGTGCGCTCGAGGGCATCGTGAAAGAGCGGATTCATGTTGTGGCCGCTATCCGAGGCGCCACTCCCGAACCGTGAGACCGTTTCGACGCCCGCCGCGAGGAAGATGTCGCCCTCGCCGGAACGAATGGCGTGGGCGGCCATGCGAATCGTCTGCAATGAGGACGAGCAGTAGCGATTCACGGTGACGCCGGGCACGTCTTCGAGGCCCGCGAGCACGGCGACCACGCGCGCGATGTTAAAGCCCGACTCGCCGGCCGGCTGTCCACAGCCGAGGATGAGGTCTTCGATGCTGTGGGGGTCGAGCTCGGGCACCTTCTCCAAGAGCGCGCGAACGATGAGCACGGTCAAGTCGTCGGGCCGCATGTCGACGAGCGAACCCTTGAACGCTCTGCCGATGGGCGTGCGAGCGGTGGCGACGATGACGGCTTCGGGCATGGAGTCCTCCTCTGTAACTCTGGCGAGCCTAGTGACCGGCGAAGGGCCGCTCGGATCAGCTCTTCTTCAGTGATCCCGCGTTGGCGAAGCCTTGGCGGATTCCCTGTCCCGCGCGCTTGGCGAGCTGCTCGGGTTCAAAGATCATCCAGTACGCGTTGCGTGCGTGGTCGCGAGAGCGGTTTTCAAAGACCGACGCGAGGACTTTCTCGTCGTCGGACTCGTCTTCGTGCACGAAGACTTCGAGGATCGGCGTCGAGGTCAGCAGCTGAGCCATCATGAGTCCCTGAGAGGCTTCGTGGGCGCACTGCTTGTCGATTGGCTGGGAACCCGGCATGCCCATGGCGAGGACGATGGAGGCGCCTTCTTTTTCGACCATGTTCTTCGCCGCGACGGCGAGGTCCTTGAAGCCGGGCACCGTCGCCGAGATGACCTCGAAGGTCGTTCCGTACCCGGGGCAGCTCGCGAGCTCCTTGCGCGCCGTCGCTCCCATGTCGTAGCGGGCGAACATCGTGTCCACCACGCCGATCAACACCTTCGCGTCAGCCTTCGTCTTCTTTTTCTTTGCCATGGCTCTCCAATCCGTGAACAGTGTAAGACAGTTGGTCCGCTCGCCACTCGAGGCGATTTTTCGCCTGTCCTAGAGTGGCAAGGTCAAGGGGGTGGCGGTGGCCTGGGACTTTTCAACCGACGAAACGTACGAAGAGCAGCTCGTCTGGATGCGCAGCTTCGTGCGCGAGGAGGTCATGCCCCTCGAGGTGCTGTCGCTCAGCCACGAGCAGCTCCTCACCGTGATGCGACCGCTGCAACAACAGGTGAAGGACCGGGGTCTGTGGGCCGCCCATCTGCCGCCTGAGCTCGGCGGCATGGGGTTCGGCCAGGTGAAGCTCGGACTCATGCACGAGATCCTTGGCCAGTCGATGTACGGCCCCGTCGTCTTTGGCAACAACGCGCCCGACAGCGGCAACGCTGAACTGCTGGCCGCCGGCATGGAGATGACCGGACGCGAGGACATTCGCGAGCGCTGGCTCGCGCCGCTGCTCGCGGGGACCCTGCGATCCGGCTTTTCGATGACCGAGCCCGATACCGCGGGCAGCGACCCGCGACTGCTCAAGTCACGCGCCGAACGAGACGGCGACGAGTGGGTCATCAACGGCCACAAGTGGTACACGACCAACGGCTCGGTGGCCGACATCTTGATCGTGATGGCAGTGACCAACCCCGAGGTCCACCCCTACCAGGGATCGTCGATGTTCGTAGTGCCGGTCGACACGCCGGGCGTCACGATCGTGCGCGACGTGGGAGCGATGGACCACCCCGACGTTGTCTACGGACAGTTCGGCAACCACGCGGAGATCCTCTACGAGGACGTGCGCGTTCCCTTCGATCACCTCATCGGGCCCGAGGGCTCAGGCTTCCTGCTCGCTCAGGCGCGCCTGGGTCCGGGGCGCATCCATCACTGCATGCGCTGGCTCGGCCAGTCCCAGCGGGCCTTTGACATGATGTGCGAGCGGGCGCTCAGCCGCTTCACCCACGGTTCGCTGCTCGCTGACAAGCAGACGGTGCAGAACTGGATCGCCGACTCGAAGGCGGAGATGCACGCCGCGCGGCTCATGACGCTGCACGCCGCGTGGAAGATGGACCAGGTCGGCGCGTCGGCCTCGCGTGACGAGATCGCTATGATCAAGTACTTCGGCGCGGGCGTCTTGCACAACGTGATTGACCGCGCGATTCAGACCTACGGTTCGCTCGGCTACTCGACCGACATGCCGCTCGAGTCGATGTACCGCGCAGCACGGGCCGCGCGCATCTACGACGGACCGGACGAAGTGCACAAGCAGACCGTCGCGCGCCACGCCCTGAAGAGCTACGAGCCCCATGAGGTGCCGACCGATCACGTGCCGACGCGCACGGTTGCGGCACGCCTCAAGTTCGCCGAGGTGCTCGAGTTCCTCGAAGCGAACGCCGTCTAGCGCGGAGCGAGGCCTTCGACTGCTTCGGTGAGGTCGATCCCGAACGGCACGATGGCGATCGAGGGGATCTGGACCCCCGCATCGATGTAGCGATCGACGTGCTCGCGACAGGCCTGGTAGGAGCCGTGAATGACGAGCTCGTCGACGACCGCGTCGGGTATCACTTCGTTGGCGAGCTTGCGATCGCCGCTGGCCCACGCGTCCCACATGGGAGTCAGCGCCTCGCCGCGACCGAGCCAGCGGTGAAACTCGGCGTAGGCGCGCACCGTCAGGTACGAAGTGATCATCCGTCGAGCGATGAAGCGGGCGGTGTCGTCGTCTTCGGTCGGGATGACGAAGAGCCGTGCCGCAATGGTCTTTCCGTCGCCGACCTCGGTTCGACACTGCGCGACGTCGGACGCGGCGAGCCAGTTGAGGATCGCACCGTCGGCCTCGCGGCCGGCGAGTCGCAACATTCCCGGACGAAGGGCGCCGAGCAGGATGGGCGGACGTTCGATGACTGGCCGCGACAGCTTGAAGCCGTGCACCTCGAACGTTTCGTAGACCTCGTCGATCTTCTCCCCGTCGAGGGCGCGCTTCAAGAAGCGCAACGTGTCGCGCGTCCTCGCAAAGGGATGCTCGTAGGCGATGCCGTTCCACCGCTCGACGACCGGCTGGCTCGAGGCACCAAGTCCCATCGTGAATTGCCCACCGGCCACCTCGGCCATCGCGGCGACACTCATGGCGAGCAGTCCCGCTCCGCGAGTGAACACCGGCGTGACGGCCACGCCGAGATTGAGACGAGCCTCGCTGAGCGCGGCGACCGTCAACGGGGTGAAGCCATCGGCACCGTCCACCTCGGCCGACCAGACGTCGGTGTAGCCGAGGTCAGCCAGTCGGTGGAACCAGTCGCGATGTTCGAGCAGCGTGACGCCGTCGAAGGGAATGGTGATGCCGTAGCGAGATGTCATGGCCCAAGTGTTTCAGATCGCTGTGCGCGGTGGGACTTAGCTCAGGTAATCCCCACTCGTGGCAGCAGGGACGTCCTCGCCGTGGCGCTCCAGATCGTGGACCCACCGGTCGATGAGGGTTTCGAGGACCGCGACGCGTGCGTAGTACTTGCTCTCGGCGGGGATGAGGTCCCAGCGGGCGTGCTTCTCGTCGGTCACGTCGACCATGTAGCGCAGCGCCGTCATGTACGCGCCTCGATTTTCACGGTTTCGCCAGTCGTCGGGGGTGAGCTTCCAACGTTTGAGCGGATTGTTCTGACGCTCCTCGAAGCGCTTCAGCTGCTCTTTGTCAGAGATGTGCAGCCAGAACTTCACGATGGTTGTTCGGTCGTCCGTGAGTGAGTGCTCGAACTCAACGATCTCTTTGGCTGAGCGCTCCACCAACTTCTCGTCGATGAGGTCCTCAACACGCTCGACGAGCAGTCGTCCGTACCAGGAACGGTCAAAGACCGTCATCTCGCCCGTACCGGGGAGCGGCTCTTGGAATCGCCAGAGGAAGTGGTGGCGGAGCTCTTCTGTTGTCGGAGGACCGACCGGACGGACCAGCACGTGGCGCGGGTCGAGGCTGGCGGTGAGTCGACGAATCGTACCGCCCTTGCCAGCCGCGTCAAAGCCTTCGAAGAGCACGATGAGGCCGGGCCCCGGCGACTGTCCGAGGAGGCCCGCGCTGAAGAGACGAAGCTGGGTGAGCCGCTTTTGGGCCTTGGCGACGCGCTTGTCCGACTCCTCTTTGCTCATGGACTTCGTGAGATCGATGTCATCGACGCGGCTCATCGGACTCCGTTCGAACGTGGTGGCTACGTGCGTCTCAACGTAGCCGACAGCTAGAGGGTCGACTTCGCGCCGTGCTTTGGGCGACGTCGCGTCGGCACGAAGGGGTAGCGCTCGTTCACGAACGAGCCGATGAGGAAGAGCCCCCCGAGGAATCCCACGATGAGCGCGTCGCGCTCGTGGGGCGGCGAGAAGCTGTACGTCACCGTCGACGCGCCGGCCGGCACCAGGACCTGCTGGTACACGTGGTCCTTCGTGACGATCGTCTCTTGCTTGCCGTTGACGAACGCCTTCCAACCCTTCATCGAGAGCTCGGTGCGCAGCAGCTTGCTTGGACGTGGGCAGTTGACGGTCGCTTTGTTGTCGCTCGTGCTCGTCACCGTGCACGATGAGTTCGCCGTCGAGAAGAACGGGCGCGGGTGCGGGAGTTCGTAGATGGTGGCGAGCGAATCCCTGAAGACCTGGGTCACGCCGTCTTTCACGAGCCGGGAGCTGAGTACGACGGCGCTCGGCATGAGCAGGTACTTCACCGACGCGTTCTCGTACGCCTGGAAGCGATTGGCTAGTTCGTACTCCAGGTGCTTGACGCCGATCATGCCGTTCTTCACCACGAACTGGTTGCCGGGGGTGAGGCCCGGGTCGAGCTGGTCCTCCAGCAGGTTCTTAAACGAGCGCGGGAAGGGAAGGTCGATGTCACTCAGCTCGTTGATGCCAAACTCCGTGCCCCAGTTCGGATAGAGCACGGCGAAGTCCAAGAAGCGCTCTTGACCCTGGTGTGTCTGCAGGTACGTGATCGGTGCGTAGTCAATGGTGATCTGCTTGGGCGACTCCGCCGTCGGCACGAAGAAGTAGAGCAGAGACTCCCCGACGATGACCGCAGCGATCACGAAGGGCGCCCAACGGAAGCGATGGAGGCGACTGAGCACGAGGAGCAGCACGACGGCGATGAACGGAATGAACTGGATTCCGATGAACACGATGTGGACCTTGGAGGAGGAAAACGTCATGCCCTTGTTGTACGAGCGAGCTTCGTTGACGCACCAGAGCAGGACGAGGACCATGAAGGCCCCCGCCGTCGTGAACAGTCGCTTCGCTCGAGTGCCGAGCGTGAAGTCCCACAGTCCCAATGCTGCGAGGACGACCAGGGCGAGCTCGCAGCTCGGCATGATGTAGCGAGGGTAGGACGACGAACTGACGAGCGGGATGAGGTTCCACAGAGCCTTCACGCCGAGGAAGTTGAAGGCGCCCGCGACGGCGATGGCCGTCCACGCCCCGAGAAAGATGCGAAGCGGCCGTAATTTGGATCCGAAGAGGCCGACGATGGCGAGCACGCAGATGCCCGCCCCGAAGTAGCCGCCGATCTCGCCCCACATCGAGTCAACGACCGTGTTAGAGAAGATCGTGCCGAAGACGTACGGGTCGAAGAATGTCGCGAGGGACTCTTTGGGTAGGGTCAAGGCCCCGTCGACGGCGGCGGTGTGACCGCCGATGAAGCCGACTTTCAAGTAGTCGTCAAAGGGGATGAGAATCGGGAGCGCAAGGACGACGCCCATGACGCCGCCGAGACCGAGGCGGCGAAGTGCGCGAGGGCGCTGTAGACGTGGAACCTGGAAGAGTCGCATGATCGCCCACGCTCCGGCGAAGAGGCCGTCCATATAGGCGACCTCGGGGAAGCCCGCGTAGAGCGAGAGGGCCAGCGCGATCGCGGCGATGTACCAGCCGCGTTTGGACGAGCTCGATGAGCTGTCGAGGATCATCTCCACGCCGAGCACCAGCATCGGGAGAAAGGCAACCGGATTCAAGACCGAGTTCCCGAGCCAGGCGTACGTGCCGTTGAGCGCGAAGAGCATGCCTGCGACGGTCGCAAAGAAGATGGGCAACGAGAGTCGTCGCGCGAGGAAGTACGTCGAGACACCGGCGATCACTTCGAGGCAGATGTGAAACCACACCAATCCCGAGGGCAGCGCGAAGAGGAGGGTCAAAGGAAAGAGCGCGGCCGACTGCATCTCGCCGGCGAGCGGCTGGCCGAGACCTTGGAAGTAGTTCCACCACGGGAAGTGCCCGTGCAGGAGGTCCATGGCGGCCTGATGTCCGAGCGTCTGAGTGACAAAGCCCACGTTCGGGTCGATCGCAGGGCGACCACACGTGATGCGACACAGGTGGTGAGAGATCCCCGCTGTCCAGGAGATTGGATCGTTGTTCGCGAGTCCAAAGACGTACATCCCGTTCGCCAGCAGCACAATGACGACGATGAGGCCAATGGCAACTGCCGAAGGTGGCAACCGGCGGTAGAGCGTGATCAATCGGTCACCGGTCGAACGCACCATCTCAGGCTACAAGTGTCGAACGTCGGGACGCGGCAACGTTCATCGGACGATGAAGTACATCTTCTCGCCGAGCAGGATGAGTGACTCGGGGAAGTAGGGATCGCGGAACGTGCCAAAGATATCCCAACGACGAATGAAACGGTTGCGATCGTCGAGGGGATCGAGGTCGCCCCGCGATGAGCCGACGTGATGGAAGAGTTTGACATTCGGCGTATACGCGACGTATTGGTCTTCCATCTGGCTGCGCAGACAGATGTCGACGTCGTTCATCACCACCTTCAGCTGCTCGTCCATACCGCCCAGTGACCGCCAGAACTCTCGGTTGGCCATCTGCACGGCCCCGGTCACAGCGGCCACGTCGCGAACGGCGAGTGAGAAGTAGTCGACGTGGGGATAGTTCGAGTCGGTGCGCAGGTGTTGCGGGTAGGGGGCGATGACGATGCTCTCGTGCTCTTTGTGCCCTTCCTGGTCGAGCAGTGACGCGCCGACGATGCCCACGTCGTCGAGGGAACAGAGCGAGATCATCTGCTCGAGCCAGTCGGGCGTGACGACGATCGTGTCGTTGTTGAGCGTGACGACGTACTCGGCGGTTGAGTGATTGACCCCACGATTGACGATCTTCGCGTAGTTGAAGGGTCCCGGGCAGGGGACGACCGCATACTTTGTCTCGTTGAAGTAGGCGAGGGATTCGGGCTCTACCGAGTCGTTGTCGAGGATGATGATGTCGTAGTTCGGATACGTGGTCTTCTCTTCGATCGATTCGATGCACTGACGAACGAGTTCGATCCGGTCGCGCGTTGGGATGATGATGTCGATCGAGGGCGCGGGCGACGGCGCCTCGAGTGACCAGTTGACGAGCCCGGGGAGCACCCTGGGCGTGACAACACCGCGCCAGCCACGACGCTCCAGCGCTGCCCGGACCACCGTGCAGGTGTCGGCGTTCAGCCGCGTCGCGTCGAAGTGTCGTTCGGTGCGTCCCGCCGGGAGTACGCGCGGGACGTGACGGAATCGGGCCTTGGCCTCACTGAGGCGCAAGTAGGCGTCGTGCTCGTACGCCCAACCCGCCTCCGGCGAGAATCCCCCGGCAGCAAACAGCGTCTCCACCCGAATGAGCGCGGGTCGCCCGACGACGTTGTAGCTGAGCAGCGTGTGGGGACCGACGGCCGGGCTCTTGAGCAATGGCGCGAACTGGTTGAGCCCTGTCTCGTCGCCAAAGACCACGTCGTCATCTGGTGTAGCCCGAGCGAGGAGCTTCGACACGCTGTAGCGGCGGTTCTCGAGCGGCGTCGACGGGTCGCAGAGAAAGAGCCACTCCGCGGCCGTCTCGTTCAACGTGTCGTTGAGCACGGCCACGAACTCACTCGGGGCAGATGACTCCTCGTCGACCTCGACGACGCTGACGTCGCTCAAGTCGACGCTGAGAATTTCGAACGCCGCGTAGTCGATGACGCGCGGGCGATAGTTGACTGGAAAGACCTCAGGAGCGTTCCCGACTGAAACGAGCGGAGCCTTCTTCTTCTCGAGCTTTCTCAGATTTCGCCAGGCCTGTAGCGCCGGACGGAAGATCCGTCGCGCGAGGCGATACCGTCGTGTATCTTCGCCGAGCATGCGCCCCGCTATTCGTTGAACGCGAGTGCCCGCCATCCGCCGAATCTCTTGGTGGAAGGCGACCCAGCGAGCCTTGAGCTCCTCGGGCGTGAGGGCCGGCATGGCGTCGTCGTCGAATCGTTGCAGGAGTGGCAAGTTCTTGAATCTCTCTCTACGCGCGCCTGGACGATCGAACCGTCCACGATGAATGTACTCGCGACACGAGGGCGCGCCGAAAGCGAGTAATCACCTGTTCAACGTTACCTTTCACGAGGCCCCGCCTTTTTCGACGCTGCAGTCACCGCACATTACGAGGGCCACGGATATCGTCGGAGGTGATTCGGTCGAGGATCACGTATATATATGGCGTCGCATCGGATCGTGTTACATTGCGGGACCCCAACATTTTTGCAGAAGGTGATATCCGACAAAGGAGTGCAGTAGCCATGGCCGATACCCTGAAGGTCCCCGAGTCGACCGCTCCGCAGCAAGGTCTGCGCGCTGGCGTTCTTGGACTATTCGACTCGGTGATCATGGGCGTCGCGGGCGTGGCGCCGGCGTACTCCCTCGCGGCATCGACCGCGGTGCTCTTTGGCGCCGTACTCCTCGGGGGTGCTGCCGCACTGCTCTACTGCGGCATCGCGATGTTCGGCATCGTGTTCGCCTTCAGCTATCTCGGCCGGGTTGAGACCAACGCGGGTGCGAGCTACAGCTGGGTACGTCGCGCACTGCACCCGGCGTTGGGATTCCTCTCGGGCTGGGCCCTCGTTGTCTCCGCGCTGATCTTCATGGTCGCGGCCACCGTTCCCGCCGGTTCCTACATACTCGGGCTCTTTTCCACGTCGGCCGCGGGCAACACGGCTGACGTGACCCTCGTCGGCGCTGTCTTTTTCATGTTGATGGTCGGCGCCGTGGCGGCCGGTATCACCATCACGGTCGGGGTTCAGATTGTCATGTCCTGCATCGAGCTGTTCTTGCTGGTGCTCTTCGCCGCGCTCGCGATCTTTCACGGCCATCACGTGCACAGCTTCAGCTGGCACTGGTTCTCGCCGGGGATCTTCCACGGCCAGAAGGGATTCGTTGCGGGTGCCTTGGTTGCAGCCTTCTACTACTGGGGTTGGGACGTCACGGCGAACTTGAATGAGGAGACCAAGGGCGCCAAGAGGACGCCCGGGCTGGGCGCCATCATCGGCATCGTGGTCGTCTTCTTGCTCTTCGAGGTGTTCACGGTCGCCACCAACATGGTCCTCACGACGCATCAGATCACTAACAACACGGCCGACGTGCTCGGCGTACTGGGCCAACAGGTCTGGCACGGAACGGGAGGCAAGTTCATCGTGCTCGCGGTGGTGCTCTCCACCATCGCCACCCTCGAGACCACGCTCATCCAGGTGACGCGCACCATGTTCGCGATGGGCCGGGACAATACGCTCCCGAAGATCCTCGGCACCGTGCACCGCAGGCGCCAGACACCACTCGTTGCAACCGGGGTTGTCACCATCCTCTCGCTCGGACTCTTCATCGGTTCGCAGTACGTGGGCTCGATCAGCTCCATCATGAGCGACGCCATCAACGCGATCGGTCTGCAGATCTGCATTTACTACTCGCTGGCGGGGCTCGCCGTCGTGGTGCTCTACCGCCGGCAGCTCTTCAATTCGGCGACCAACTTTATCTTCATGGGGCTGTGGCCGCTGATCGGCGCCGTGTTCATGGCCTATCTGTTCGTCCAGTCCATTCCCCAGCTGAACGCGCCGACGCTCTGGGTGGGCCTCGGTGCCATGGCGCTCGGGCTTATCCCCATGTTCTACTACTGGGCGAAGAAGAACCCGTACTACGAGATGCCGGCAAAAGAGGACCGCGTCGCGGTCCTCGAGGAGTTCGAGAGGAATCTCTAGAGCGGGGCGACGTTCTCGTCCAAGATGTGGTCGTGAGGATCGTCAGCCTCGTTCCGTCGGTCACCGAGACGCTGACGGCCTGGGACCGTGTGCCGGTCGCTTGCACGAGATTCTGCGAGCGTCCCGATCTTGAGCACGTGGGCGGCACCAAGGATCCCGACGTCGAGCGCATCGCGGCGCTTCATCCAGACCTCGTGGTCATGGACGCCGAAGAGAATCGTCGCGAAGACTACGACGCGCTGATCGAGCGCGATCTACCCGTCTGCGTGCTGCACATTCGGTCGCTGAGCGACGTCAACTCGTCGATGGAGGACCTTGCGACTCGGGTGGGCGTGACGTGGCGAGTGATCGAACTCAAAGAGCCGGCGCCGACTCGACTGCGCGCGTTCGTTCCCATCTGGCGACGCCCGTGGATCGCGCTTGGGTCGCCGACGTACGGGAGCTCACTGCTCGCGTACGTCGGTGTCAAGAATCTCCTCGATGGCCAGGGCCCCTACCCGACGATCGAGCTCGAGACGGTTCGTGAGCGACACCCTGACGTGGTCCTTGCGCCGAGTGAGCCCTACCCCTTCAGCGTCCGTCAGTTGCCCGAACTCGAACTCGTCGCACCCACGTATTTCGTCGACGGCAAAGACCTCTTTTGGTGGGGTCACCGCACGCATCACGCACTCGCACGTTTCGCCGTCGAGATTGAAAGGATCTGTGCGGCTCGCTCCTAACGGCGCCCGCGCCCGATGGCGACGATGCCCTGACTGGTAACTTCGATTCGTGTTACGACCCCCTCGACGTAAGGCTCGCGCCTGCGCCGCGCGCTCATCGTTAGGCGTCGAGAGTTGATGAACATCGTCATCGGCTCATACCTCGAGCCAGAGCTCGTCGAGCGCATTGCATCGTCGAGCGACGATCTCGTCGTGCACTATCGACCCGATCTGCTGCCGATACCGCGTTACGCGTGTGACCACTCGGCGCCTGCCCGCGAGCTCACGGCCGAACAACTTGAAGAGTGGAAGTCTCTCGCGGCGACAGCCGACATCTTTTTCGACTTCGACTGGTTCGATCCTTCGACCATGGCCGAGCGGTGCGCGCGACTGCGGTGGATTCAAGGCACGAGCGCCGGCATCGGCGGCGTGATGCAGCGAAGCGGCCTGGACCAGACGAGGATCGTCGCGACGACGGCGGCCGGTATCCACGCGGTCCCGCTCGCCGAGTTTGCGCTGATGGGGGCGCTCTACTTCGTGAAGGGTGTGCCGTTTCTCAACGAACTAAAGGAATATCGTCACTGGCAGCGCTACACCACTCGCGAACTGCGGGGTCTTCGCGCGCTCGTGATCGGGCTCGGTGGCATCGGCCGCGAGGTAGCGCGCGTGTTCGCTGGCATGGGAGTTGACGTCACGGGGCTCGGGCGGACGGGACGTACCTACGAGGTCGACGGCGTCACGAGAGTTATCGATCGCTCCGAACTCGACGAGACCCTCGGCGATGTCGAGATAGTGGTCTTGACCGCGCCGCTCACCGACGACACGCGCGGGATGCTGGGCGCAGTCCAACTGGCCCGGCTGCCCGCAGGAGCGCTGGTCATCAACGTGTCGAGAGGTGCGCTCATCGATGAGCCAGCGCTGATCGAGGCGCTTCGCTCGGGTGCGCTCGGCGGCGCGTGTCTGGACGTCTTCGCGGAGGAGCCGCTCCCGGTGTCGAGCCCTCTGTGGGAGCTTGACAATGTCATTGTCTCTCCGCACTCCGCATCGACCGTGCGGACAGAGAACGAGGATCTGGTCGAGCTGTTTCTTGAGAACCTCGCACACTGGCGCCGCGGGGAGGCCCTGCGCAACCTTTACGACCCAGTGGCGGGCTACTAGCGTGACGGTCGTTGCAGAGACCGAAGGAGGCGACTAGTGCGCCACGCGTTGTTCTTACCCGCCTTTGACGGGCTCGCCGATCCCGATCGCGTCGTCGAACTCGCGGTCGCCGCCGAGTCGTCCGGCTGGGACGGGTTCTTTCTCTGGGATCACCTTCTCTACGGCTCCCGGGTTCGCGACATCCTCGATCCCTACATCTGTCTTGCCGCGGTGGCGGCGGCCACCTCAACCATTGAGCTTGGACCCATGGTGACGCCACTGGTGCGTCGTCGGCCCGCCGTGCTCGCTCGTCAGGCGGTGACTCTCGACCTTCTCTCGCATGGCCGTTTCGTGCTCGGTCTCGGGATCGGTGACGATTTCGCTGGCGAGTTCTCATCCTTTCGGGACACGGTCGAGGCGAAAACGCGGGGTCGCATGCTGAGCGAGGGATTAGAGGTGCTCACCCGACTGCTCTCGGGCGACGCGGTGAATCACGAGGGCGAGTTTTATCGTGCCGCCAACGTGGCCTTTCAGCCGACCGCTGCGCGATTAGGTGGCATCCCGATCTGGCTGGCGGCGCGCTGGCCGAACCCCGCGCCGATTCGACGCGCCGCCAACTACCAGGGCATCGTCGTGATCCAGATGACAGATCCCGGCGACATGAGTGAGCTCAAGCAGCGACTCACGGGGGCGGGGGCGGACCTCGATCACTTCGACATCGTGATGCTCCGCACGGAGGGCGACGACGCGTCTGCGTGGGAGAACGCGGGCGTCACGTGGCTCATGACGCAACTTGGCCCTTATGAACTCAGCTTTAAGGAGGCTCTCGCCAGGGCGGCAACGGCTCCGACGGGGTAGTCGTTCAGCTGGTCGACGGACCGCGCCACAGGTCGATGTCGCCTTCGACGGCGTACTGATTGATCCGCGCAAGCTCTTCATCGCCGAAGGCGAGGTTGTTGAGTGCGTCAAGGTTGTCGTCCAACTGCTCGACGCTGGAGGCGCCGATGAGCGCGCTCGTGACGCGCGGATCGCGCAACACCCAGGCGAGCGCCAGCTGAGCGAGCGTCTGACCCCTCCCTTTGGCGATGTCATTCAGCGCCCGCACGCGCTTGAGGTTCTCCTCGCTGAGCATGGACATCTCAAGCGAGTCGTGCTTCGTCGCGCGCGAACCTTCGGGCACGCCGTTGAGATAGCGGTCGGTGAGAAGACCCTGCGCGAGCGGCGAGAAGGCGATGCACCCGACACCATCTTCAGCCAGCACGTCGAGGAGCCCGCCTTCGATCCAGCGATTGAACATCGAGTACGAGGGCTGGTGAATGAACAGCGGCGTGCCGAGACGGCGCAGAATGTCAACCGCCTCTTGGGTGCGTTCGGCGGAGTACGACGAGATGCCGACGTAGAGGGCCTTGCCTTCACGTACGGCGTGGTCGAGCGCGCCCATGGACTCTTCGAGCGGCGTCGTGGGGTCGAAGTGGTGGTGGTAGAAGATGTCGACGTAGTCGAGGCCCATACGCTGCAGGCTCTGATCGAGGCTCGAGAGGAGATACTTGCGCGAGCCGAGGTCGCCGTAGGGCCCGGGCCACATGTCCCAGCCAGCCTTGGTGGAGATGATGAGCTCGTCGCGCAACGATGAGAAGTCTTCGTGAAGTATTCGTCCGAAATTGATCTCCGCACTGCCATAGGGAGGTCCGTAGTTGTTTGCCAGGTCGAAGTGGGTAACGCCTCGATCGAAGGCTCGACGAAGGATTGCGCGCTGCGTGTCAAGGGGGCGATCGTCGCCGAAGTTATGCCACAGACCGAGCGAAATGGCCGGCAGCAAGATGCCACTTCTGCCGCACCGGCGGTAGGTCATGACGTCGTAACGACTGGAAGCGGGGTTGTAGTTGGACATGCCTGCATCGTAGCGACGACGTCCGCGACGCTGGACCGCTCGCGGCGTGCCAGAGGGCCGTGCAGCGGCCCCGAACAACACGCCCTAACGGACCTTTCCTCGACCTTCCACGCGAAGTTCTCCTACGACCTCGTCGCCGCGTATGGCGTATGCCATATCGAAGAGATTGACCACGGGACAGACATGGCTGGGAATCAGTTCCAGGGTGTCGCCTATGGCCAGACGGCCGCCCTGACCAAGGTCGATGGTGCCGACCCCGTGCTCCTCGGACGTGAAACTCATCGTCAAATCCTCGCGGCCGACCACGCGGATCCATCCCGGGCGACCCGCGCCATCGGAGGTGAGCGATTTGGTACCCGCGTCGATCACGAATCGGTCGTCGCTCGGACGTGCGACCACGGTGGCAAGTATTCGCGCGGCGCACATCTCTTCGGTCGCGACGCCCAAGCTCATCATCGTGGTGTCGTTGAAGACATACGTTCCGGGCCGAACCTCGGTCACTGCGTCGTGGCGGAGTTCACTGCGTGCTCCCGGGGTCGATCCGACGCTAATTTCTCGAATTGGAATGCCCACCGCAGCGCACATCTCTTTGGTCGCTACAAGATCGGAGACTTCTCGATCGATGAGCGCGTCACGCTCTTCCACGGAAGCGGCGCCGTACGCATGCCCTGCGTGCGTGATCAGCCCAAGAATGGTGACACCTTGGATCTCGGCAATCTCCCTAATGAGCTGAACACTGGGTTCGCCCGGGAGGCGGCCCATGCGGTGTTGGCCCGTGTCGATCTCGACATAGATCTCGACGGGGTCGCCACTGCTCACGCCGAGTTGTCCGAGGCCTCTTGCGACTTCGACGGAGTCGAGGCTGACGATGATGCGGGCCTTCTCTCGAAGCGGCGTCAAACGCGCAAGCTTTGTGGGACCGTAAATCGGATAGGCGATGAGTACATCATCGAATCCCGATGCGACCATCACTTCTGCCTCGCCCACCTTGGCGCACGTGATGCCAGCCGCTCCTGCGTCAACTTGGAGTTGAGCGATCTCGGGCATCTTGTGCGTCTTTGTATGAGGGCGCAACCGAACGCCACCCTCACGCGCACGTTGGGCCATCTCTTCGATGTTGCGTTCTACCTGGTCGATATCTACCACAAGAGCAGGGGTATCGAGATCGCTCACATTCATCGTCGCTCCAACGCACTCAAGAGCCTTGCCTTCATCTCATCTCCCGTGGTGTTGTCTCCGGTCCATTCCACGCTACCGGCGTGCCGGGCCTTAAGCGAAGCGATGCGCCTGACGGCCAGGCGATGATCGGATCGCCATGCTCGGGTACGGTGAACCGAACGATCAAACGAAGGATGAGGACATGCAGGAATTCGTTGCAGCGCCGTGCACGACTGACGCGTACGAGCTGGGTGAGTGCTGTCGCTGGGATGAGGTTCGACGCGAGCTCTACTGGGTTGACATCCTCACTGGCCGATTCTTCCGGGCGAAGGTGAACGGCACCCAGGTCGACATCATCGCTCAATACTCCGTGGAGGGATTCATTACGGCCGTGGCGCCCATCGAGGACCGTAGTCGCGGCTGGATCGTAGCCGTCAATCAGTCCATTGACTTCATGGACGAGTCGGGAGCGTTGCGCGAATTAGCGCGACCCGAAGCGCACCAGGAGACGGAAGTTCGCATGAACGACGGCGCAGCGGATCCGTGGGGACGATTTTGGATTGGCTCGATGGCGTACGACGTGGCAGCGGGCCGCGGCACCCTCTACCGCTACCAAGAATCGACGGGAGTCGAAACTGTCTATGAGGACGTCACCATCTCCAATGGTCTCGGATGGAGCCCCGACGAACGAACTATGTACTACGTCGACTCGGGGCCGGGCACCCTCACTGCCTTCGACGTCGATGAGGCGGGCGAGATATCTGGTCGAAGGGTCCTCGTCGAGTTTGATAAGCAGCACGGCGACCCGGACGGGCTCTGCGTGGACGCCGAGGGCGCAATATGGGTGGCCGTGTGGGGCGACTATCAGGTCCGTCGCTACTCGCCAGAGGGCGAGCTCCTCGCTCGCGTTGCCCTCTCAACGGCACAGCCGTCGAGCTGCGCCCTCGGCGGAGACAGGGGGACGACGCTCTACGTCACCACTGCGCGTGAAGATATGTCCGCCGAGTTGCTATCAGCCGAACACGACGCCGGTCGAGTCTTCTGCGTTGACGTTGGTGTGAAGGGTCTGCCTCTCGCGTCCTATCGTCCAACATCGCGGGCGGCCATATAGGAATGTACGCTGGTAACGTTGAGCACGTCTATAAAGCGGTACCGCGCGAGGCGCTTCTCGAGGGTCGCTGAAGCTTGGTCGGAAGAGGCATCGTGACGCGCGCGACCACGACGTCGGTGCGCTTGCGAAGTTCTCGGCTGAGCACGAGGTCGAGCTGGTTGTGGAGTATGCGGTAGCGAAGCCGACCTGGTATGAGCACAGGAATCAACACAACGATCTGTTCATTGTGCTTCGAGCGCTCCTTGTCGATGAACTCAGAAATCGGCGTCACGATCGAGGTGTATTCGGTGTGCAGTATCTGCAGTTCGGGTCCGGGATTCCACTGTTGCCACTCGAGTTCGAGGCTGTTGCAATGCACGTGATCTTCGTCGCCTTCTGCGAGCACCACCGAGATCGCGACCACGTCCTGGCTGAGTGAGAGCGCTTCGCTGATAGCGAAACGGGTGAGTTCGGACACGTTCACGATAGGAACGACCACCACCACCTTCTTCTCGATCGGTGCCTTCGGTATCTCCCCAATGCCAATGGCGACCGTCACGCGTGCGTAGTACGCGTGAATGCGCATGAACAAGAGGATGAACGACGGCACAGCGACGACGACGATCCACGCGCCTTGAGCAAACTTTGTGATGAGAAAGATGACGGTGGCAGTTCCTGTCACGACCGCCCCCGTCCCGTTCACGATCGCGCGATATCGCCAGCGCGCCGGGCGCGCGCGCCACCAGTGGACGACAAGACCCGACTGAGAGAGCGTGAAGCCCGTGAAGACGCCGATTGCGAACAGCGGAATCAAGTCGTTCGTGTTGCCGCCGACGGCAATAAGCAACAGCGCCGACATACCTGCGAGGGTCCAGATGCCGCTGTTGAAGACTTGGCGGTCGCCACGCAGACCGAAAATGTGCGGCAGGAAGTTGTCTCGCGCGAGGAGGCTTGCGAGTATGGGTAGACCGCCGAATGAAGTGTTTGCCGCAAGGGCCAGCACGAGGGTGATTGTGATCGAGACGAGGTAGTACGCCCAGTGTCTTCCAACGGCCATACCCATGATCTGGCTTAGGACGGTCTCTTCGCTGCGCGGTCCGATGTGCCAGCGATGTGCCAGCACGGCAAGACCGAGCAGCATCGCGCCGAGGAATACTCCCAACATCAGTTCGGTCCGCTTCGCGCGCTGGACGCGTGGCTGCTTGAACAGTGGGACACCGTTTGCGATGGCTTCGACCCCGGTGAGCGCGCTGCATCCCGCAGAGAAGGCCTTCAAGATGAGGAGGACCGAGACGACCTGCAGCCCGTGTGTTGAGAGGAGCGAGTGACCGGGCTGGGATTGGTGGAGACCGAGTGGGTGGACGAGTCCAACCACGATGATGGCGAGTAGCCCAAAGATGAACATGAAGGTCGGGAGCAAGAAGGCGCGGGCGCTGTCCCCAAGTCCTCGCAGGTTCAGAAGTGTGATGATGGCCAGCACGCCGAGACAGATAGGAACGGTGTAGGAGCTGAGACTCGGGAATGCCGAGGTCAGACTTGCGACGCCCGCGGCGATGGAGACGGCGACGGTAAGCGTGTAGTCGACGACGAGTGATGCGCCGGCCACGAGGCTGGCGTTGACGCCGAGGTTGGCCCTCGACACGGCGTAGGCGCCACCGCCTCCCGGGTAGGCGTCGATGACCTGGCGGTAGGACACCACCAGTATCGCGAGCAACACGATGATCGCGAGGGTGATGGGCAAGATGAGGTGCAACGCGCCCGCCCCGGCGACCGCGAGAACGACGATGATCGCCTCGGGCCCATACGCGACGGACGTCAGCGCGTCGAGCGAGAGTGCGGAGAGTCCCTCGAATGGGGTGATCTGTTCCTTCGACGCTTCGTTCGAACGGAGCGGTCGACCGATGAGCAGGGTCCACACCGAGTGACCGACGGAACTCTTCTCCGCTGCATCGGTGGACATCTCTGCATCGTAGGTGAGTGCGCGTTGTGTAGACACTCGACATGCGCGCACGTGGCGGCTCCGCGTACGCACGTCATCTGCGAGTAGACGCATCCTTCTGCACAACAAAGTGAGGAGACGATTACGAACGAGCGATGATCTCCGCTGCTTCGGATATCGAGGTCACGATGGCGTCGGGCGCGGGGCGGTCCTCGTTCCACGCACGGCCGCGGCTCATCCAGATGGTCCGCAGATTCGATCGCTGACCGCCCATAATGTCGGCACTGGGTGAGTCACCAACCATCCATCCGTTGAGGGGCACACCGCAGCGGATCGCCGCCTCATGGAAGATTCCGACGTCAGGTTTGTGTGAACCCACGACCTGGGAGATGCATATCGCGTCGAACTCGTCAACCAGATTGGTCGATTCGAGTTTCAGCAACTGCTCGGGCGGACCATTTGTCACGACAGCGAGTTTCCACCCGATCGCGCGGAGCGATCGCAGTGACGTGACCGTGGCGCGCTCGACATCGAAACACGAAATGTATTCGACGTAGTAGCTGTCGAGCAGCACATCGACCGGCGTCTTCAAGGAAAACTCCTCCCTGAGCTCCTGAAAGAAGGCCTCGCGCGGCAGCGATCCGTCTTCGTCAATTCGATGAATGATCGGCCGAGCGCCCACGGGGAGTCCGTGCTCGCGAGCGAAAATGCCCACCCACCGCTCGAACGCTCCCACTCGATCGAGCAGCGTGTTGTCGAGGTCAAAGAGCGCGAGGCGCGACATCGAAGAAACCTAATCCGCGAAAGGACGAGCATGCCCACACGCGGTCCTAAAGGTCACTTCTTTCTCATTGATCCGCAATTCCTTCGACCACCGCTCCGACGCCGCCTCGCTCGAACGCGCCCACATGCTGTAGATCACGGGACCGCCTTGACACGGGCGGAGAGGTCGAATAGCATGCCCACAGTTATATGGAACTCAGTTCCGATAAACGGAATGCTGTGTGAAGAGGGGGAGTCATGGTTTCTGGTGAAAGTTCGAGGCGACGCGCATCGGTTCTTCGACGGATGGCGGGAGTTGGGCTGGCGCTGGCAACAGCGGCGGGGCTCGCGATGGTCCCCGCAATCGCGGGTGCGTCAAGCAGCAAGGTGACGATCACGATCTGGAATGACCCGCTGGCTGCCGGCTCGGTGGGCGTTCCACCGTCCAAGTCATTTCTCACCAAGGGCGTCGACCTCTTCGAAAAGGCGAATCCCAACATCACGGTCGACATCACGCAAGAGCCATTTGCTGCGTCCACGTCGTTTGACACGTTGCTCAGCTCAGCTGAACTCGCGGGGACCACGCCAGACATCGGTCAGCTCTACGTGGGAGGACAGGTGCTGCAAAACGCCAAGTTCCTTCTTCCGCTCAACAAGCTGTTGGGCAAGTCCTACATCAACTCATTGACAGGATGGCAGTTCGTATCGAAGAACTACGCACTCGGCAGCACTGCCTACGCCGTGCCGTACGGCGACGGCTACTACTACACCGTCTACTACAACAAGAAGTTGTTCTCGAAGGCTGGCGTGTCGATTTCGTCGCCGCCTACGACCTGGACGGGACTCGTGACCCTGGCCAAGGAGTTGAAGGCGAAGGGTGTCACGCCCTTCGAATTCGGTGAGAAGGAGGGCTACTTCGGAGCCTGGACTCAAGACGCGCTGATGTCCGGCCTGGACGGTGACACCGGCATCTTGAACATGTACTCGGGCAAGATGTCTCTTAACTCGTCGCTCTTGATTGAGCCGTACACCGCATGGCACGGCTTGTTTGCCGACGGTCTGACGAACTCCAACGCGGCGACGCTCACGTACACGAGTGGCGTCGCCGACTTTGCGGCAGGCGACGCGGCAATGACCATCACCGGTCAGTACTACGACGCACAGATCGCCAAGGGCCTGGGGAACAACGTCGGTCTCTTCCCGGTGCCGGCTCTTTCGGGTTCCAAGTATCCCAAGGCGCTTTCGGGCGGCCCGAACAACTCGTACGTCATCTTCAAGAACGCCCAGCACGTGGCTGACTGCGTGAAGCTCATAAAGTTTCTCACGTCGGCGGCCGTGCAGAATTTGGCGGTCAATGAGCTCGGCCAGCTACCGAACAATGTCGGCTTTGCGGTGACGCCAGCCTTCGCGACGGCCCAGCCATTGCTGGCTGACCTCAGCACGTACATCAACACCGACCACTACGCGCTGGACGAGGCGTTCGACAACGTCATGCCGGGCAGCATCTGCTCGTACTGGTACCAAACCAACAACGGCGTGTTCTCAGGGTCGTTGAGTCCGTCGAGCGCAGCTGCCAGCATGGAAGCACAGATGAAGAGCTATCTGGCTACGGCCTCCACCAGCAGCTAAGCGAGATGCGCAGTCGGCCTTACCACTCGACGGCGCGGCACGGGCGACGAGGAGTTCTTGAGAGTCGGTCTGGGTCGTGACGGTGGACACCACGTCGCCGCCACCCCCGCACGGCGGGTCGACTTCTGGGAGAGAGAAGAAGCATCGGTTGCGGCGTCGAAACGTGTTTTCCTACGTGGCGCTGCTGCCAGCGGCGCTGCTCGTGCTGGGACTCATGGTGGTTCCCATTGGCGACACCATCTGGCACAGCTTCACGAACTGGGACGGGGTCTCCAGCAACTTCATCGGATTCGCGAACTTCCGCCTGATCTTTAGCAATCCGATCATTTCGGAGGTCTTGGTGAACTCCCTGATCTTCTTGATCTCGGTCCCGTTGATTCTTGCTGCGTCCCTGGTGACGGCAGTGCTCGTTTACGAGAAGGTTCTCGGGTGGAGGGTCTTTCGATTCTTGTTTTTCATCCCGGTGGTGCTGTCGCCGGTCATCGTCGGGGTGCTGTTCAGCACGATCTTCTTGCCCGGGGGGGCCGTCGACAAGTTACTGAGCGTCTTTGGACTGGGGCAGTTCTCGTGGCTTGAGTACCCCTGGACGGCGAGGGCTGTTGTCATCTTGGCCCTGGTGTGGACTTCATTCGGATTCGGGATGGTCGTCATCTTGTCCGCCATGACGACGGTGGACACTGCGTTGTACGACGCTGCCGCTATCGACGGGGCGTCGTGGTGGCGCCGTCTTCGCACGATCACGATTCCGATGATCTCGGGTTCACTGCAGTTCTTGAGCGTGATCAACGTGATCTACACGTTCACGTCACTATTCGCCTTTGTCTTTACCATCACCTCGGGCGGACCCGGTTTCTCAACGACGACGGTGGACTACTACACCTACATCACTACCTTTGAAAACGGTCAATTCGGCTATGGCGCGGCCCTAGCGCTGCTGCTGTTTTTGATTGTGCTGACCCTGACAATTGCCCAAGTGAAGCTGTTCCCATACCGAGAAGTCCAGCAGGGGGCGTAATCGTGACCTCTCGACTATCGCGCGGCATCGTCTTCTTGGTGTTGTGCTTGATCGGCGTGTCAACGGTCTACCCGCTCTTGTTCATGGCGCTGAACAGCATGCGGTCATCGACGTCATTCGAACTCAATCCCTTCGGGCTCCCGTCGCATTTGAACTTCTCCAGTTACCACTCCCTCTTTCAGGAAGTCCCGTTCGCTCAGAGCATTCTGCACTCGTTCATCGTGGTCGTACCGGCCGTCATACTGGCCACGTTTTCATCCTCGCTTGCGGCCTTCGTCTTCACCAAGGTGCCGGTCAAGCTCGGCAACGCGCTCTTCTGGACGATGCTCATGATCATGTTTATGCCCGGCATTGTGGTCCTGCTGCCGCTGTACGTGGAAGTGGCCCACGCCGGCCTCTCCAACAACTTCGTTCCGGCGATCTTGATCTACACGGCGATCAGCATTCCCTACGGCACGTACCTTCTGCGCTCAAACTTTCGTTCGATACCCAACTCCGTGGTCGAGGCCGCGCGCGTAGACGGTGCGAGCTGGATCAAGGTCTACTGGCGCGTGATACTGCCGATCGGGCGACCCGGCATCTTCACGGTCGGTATCTTGACGTTTCTCAACATATGGAACGACCTCTTTATCAGCCTTGTGTTGCTGCACGCGTCAAACACCGAGATGGTGACTCCGACGCTCGCCCAGCTCAGCGGCAAGTATTCCACCGACGTGCCGGTGCTGATGGCTGGGCTGTTACTGGGGGCGGTTCCGACATTGCTGTTGTATTTTGTCACGGCGCGTGTCTTCATCCGAGGCCTGCTGTCTGGCGCCGTTCGCTAAGGCGCCTGATGCGAGCCGAAGAGCGAAGAGGACATTGCGTTCAAGCGATCCCGCCGCGTTGTCGCTCGCACGATGATTGACTTGGACTGGTTGCTCAGCACCGTGGTCTGTTGCAAAGGTCCGATTGATCGAGGGGGTCGAAGTGTCTGAAGACGTTGTCGTCGTAACCGGAGCAGCCAACGGCATCGGTCGCGCCGTGGCCGAGCGATTCGTCGCCGACGGACGAACGGTGGTCGGCATCGACCGTGCTCAACCACGTCCACCCGTGTCCTTTTCCCTTGTCCAACGTGACCTTTCACACCTCGAGGGTCTCGATGTGCTCTGTCAAGAGATCGAGGCTCACTACGGACCGCTGCGCGCAATAGTGAACGTTGCAGGAGTCTACGAGCGACTTGATCCCGCTCACTTCTCTTTGCCCGCCTATCGTCGAGTGCTCGCGGTCGATCTCGATGCGCCCTTGCTACTGACAGCCGCCGCGGCCGAAATGATGGCCGCTCGGGGATTCGGCCGTGTCGTCAATGTGACCAGCATCCATGGTGAATTCGGTGAACGAGGAGGCCTGGCCTACGACGTGGCCAAAGGCGGTCTCAATCAGGGGACCCGGACGTTGGCGATTGAGTACGCCAACCGTGGCGTGCTCATCAATGCCGTCGCGCCGGGTTTCGTCGAGACCGACATGGCACTGGTTGACGGAGTTCTTGAAACGCGGACGGCCGACTTTCTCCAGGTCTACGTAGAGGGTGGGAAGCTGCCCGTCGGACGCGCGGCCCAGCCGGGCGACATCGCCGGCATCATCGCGTGGCTCTGTTCGCCCGACAACACCTATCTCACCGGCCAGGTGTTGCGAGTGGACGGCGGACTATCGGTCACCTTTTGAGCAAACGCGGGGTGTTACGGCTCAAGCAGAATCTTGATCGCCGGCGAACGCTTCTCCACGAGGCTGGCGAAGGCATCGGCGCCCTGGCCGAGGGGGAGGCGCGTCAGCCACGCCGCCGATGGCGGATGCGCAGCAAGCATGTCCAGAGCGCGTGCGAAGTCCTCGCGGGTATAGGCGTAGCTTCCGCGAAGAGTGATGCCGCGTCGCACCACGTCACCGATTTCGACGTTGCCCGAACTCTGCCCGAGCCCCACCACTACTACGTCGCCACCCGCCTTCGCCGTGCGAATGCCAGCACTCCAGGTGGCCTCGATACCTACGGCGTCGATCACCATGTCGGCACTCGCGAGTGCAAACTCCTCGGCCGAATCCGTGACTCGAGTTGCACCTAACGCCAGCGCCGCTTCGCGACGTTCTTCCAGCGGATCGGTCGCGACGATGGAGCAGCCTGCTTGGGATGCCGCGTACACCGCCAGGAGTCCTATGGAGCCGCACCCAATAACGGCAAGCTCGGTGTCTGAGTCAAGTGCGATGCCTCTAAAGAGGGCCAGTGATGTTGCGAGAGGTTCGGTCAGGGCTGCCAAGTCGGCGCTGAGTCCATCGGGTACGGCCAACAACGAAGACGTCGGAACCGTGACCTCTTGGGCGAAGGTGCCAGGCCGATCAAGTCCGAGAAGTCGTCGATCGACGCACAGATTCTCCTGTCCTTTCGCGCATGCCTCGCATTTGCCGCAGCCCTCAAGAGGAAAGACCACGAAGAGTCGGTCATCGCCATCAACGCGGCCAACTGCCTCGTGACCCAAGATCAGCGGCGGAATACGCTTGCCACCAGCACCGCGAAAGGCGTGGAGGTCCGAGCCGCAGATGCCAGCAAGGGACACACGAAAGAGGGTCTCGTCCTCGTTGGTTTCTGGACTCACGACGTCCTCAAGAACGAGGCGGTCGCCTCCCAGCCATACAAGTGCCTCCATGGATCCTCCCCAGCCAGTTTCAATAATCAGAACAGTGTTCCTAAAACCTCTCTTTTGACTATAGTGTTTCTCCAGAGCATGGGGAGGGGGATTTAGTGGCATCTGACGCAGTGGACAGGGCCAGCGAGCCAGAGGAAATCACGAAGGCCCTAAGTGGCTCCGACCGGGTCCTCGCAACGCTGAATCTCTTGGGATCATTCCCCAACGGCGTCGGACTGAACGACCTCGCCCGCCTGCTCGACTCGCCGCGCTCGAGCGTCCATCGAGCGCTTGCTGCTCTTCGGCGTGCCGACTTTGTCGAGCAAGATCTGGACGGGCGCTACCGGCTGGGCTATGGGTTGTTAAAGCTGGCGTTCTCCTACTACGACACTTCTGATGACATGGTACGAATCCGTCCCGTGTTGGCTGCCTTGGCCGATCGCTTTGGCGAGACCGCTCACTACGCCCTACTCGACGGCACCGAAGTCGTCTACCTCGCCAAGGTTCAACCCGCTACCTCGCGCTATCAGCTGAACTCAGTGATCGGAGGGCGCAACCCCGCGTACTGCACGGGCGTCGGCAAAGCGCTGCTTGCGTTCACGCTGTCAGCGCCTGAGGCGGTGGCGGAGTTCGTGGCCGAGGTCGGTGAGCCGATGCACAGCTACACGTCACACACCATTGTCACGGCGGCGGCACTCAGCGAGGAGCTGGAACGTATCCGAGATGTCGGTTACGCGGTGGACCGCGAAGAGCACGAAGAGGGCGTTAACTGCTTGGCAATACCCCTCTTTCTCACGTCCGAGGTTAAGCCGGACGGCGCTGTGAGCGTCACGGCGGTGGCTCGTCGACTGCCTCTGAGCGAACTCGAAGCATCGGTCGATGAAGCCCGCGACATTATCCGCCACCACCTAGGGGAGGTTCTGCAGTGAAGATAACCGACGTCGAGGCACTGGTGCTCTCAAGCGGTTCGGTCGATACGTCACGAGCCGACGGCACACAGGACGCGTTCTTAGTCCGGGTGCACACCGACGACGGCCTGATCGGAGTTGGCGAAGGCGACACCTCGCCGTACGTCGCACGCACGATCGTGACGATGCCTTCCTCGCACGCGATCGCCCGCGGACTCAGGGACCTTCTGATCGGCGAGGACCCTCGACGGATCCGCCCCTTGTGGGACAAGATGTTCATGGGCAGCTACCACTACGGCCGCGACGGGGCCGCGATGCACGCGATGAGCGCGATCGATATGGCGCTGTGGGACCTCCTCGGCCAAGTCAGTGGCGACTCGGTGGCGACTCTGTTGGGGGGCTCGGAGTCCGACGCGGTCGAGATCTACGCCAGCGAAGTGATGCCGGAGACTCCCGAAGAGGTGAAGGTCATCGCGGCGCGCGTCGTCGACGAGGGCTTTCACGCGCTCAAACTCGGGTGGGGACCACTCGGACGCGATATCGGTCGCGACGTCGAGTTAGCGGCCGCGGCGCGCGAGGTGCTCGGATCCGAGCGAAAGCTCATGATCGACGGTGGCATGGCCTACTCGCTTCGCAGCGCTCGAGAGTTCTGTAAGCGAGCGGAGTCGCTCGATCTCTTCTGGTTCGAAGAGCCGTTCGAGGGCGATGACATTCGCTCTTACGCGCGTCTCGCGGGGACGGTGTCCGTGCGCGTGGCGTGCGGCGAAGCGCACTCGAATGTGGCGCCCTTCCGAGCGCTGGTCGACGCCGGTGTTGACATCCTTCAGCCAGACCTTGGACGCTGTGGCGGGCTCACGGTCGCGCGCGACATCGCCGCAATGGTTCGCGAATACAGTGCCAGCGCTGTGGTGATTCCACACTGCTTCTCGACGGACGTTCTCCTGGCGGCGACCCTTCAGCTGGTCGCGACGCTTCCGGGCGAACGCCTCATCGAGTATCCGGTCACGTCGTCGAAGCGCGCTGGCTCACTGTTACGAAGCCCCTTTGAGCCACGCGCGGGTCAGTTGGATCTGCCCAGCGGGGCGGGGCTTGGCATCATTCTTGACGACGACGAGGTGCAACGCCGCGTCGTCGTCGACTGAGAGGCCCGGTGTGTCGTCGATATCGCTCGATCAGGTAACCAAGGTCTACCCCAATGGCTTCGAGGCAGTGCGTGAGCTAAACATCGACGTGGCCGAGGGCGAGTTCATGGTCATGGTCGGCCCCTCGGGTTGCGGCAAGACGACGGCCCTTCGAATGGTGGCTGGACTAGAGGAGATTTCGTCGGGAACGTTAAAGATCGGTGACCGCGTGGCCAACCACCTCACGTCAAAGGAGCGTGATGTGGCCATGGTGTTCCAGAACTACGCGCTGTACCCGCACATGAGCGTGGCCGAAAACATCGCCTTCGGTTTGAGCTTGCGCAAAATGCCGAAGGACCAAATCCGCACCAAAGTCAAGGACGCCGCGAAGATCCTCGGACTGAGCGACATGCTCGATCGAAAGCCGGGACTGCTCTCCGGTGGTCAGCGTCAGCGCGTAGCGATGGGTCGTGCGATCGTGCGAGACCCGGCAATCTTCTTGATGGACGAGCCCCTCTCCAATCTCGACGCCAAGCTTCGAGTTCAAATGCGCACGGAGGTTCATCGAATTCAGCGCCGCATAGGCGTCGCCACGCTCTACGTGACCCACGATCAGACTGAGGCGATGACGATGGGTGACCGCGTCGCCGTGATGCGAGCGGGCCTGCTGCAGCAGTGCGATCATCCTCAGGTGCTCTACAGCCAGCCGCGCAACCTTTTCGTGGCTGCATTCATTGGCTCACCGGCGATGAACCTCTTTGAGGCAACGTTGAGCGATGACGGCTCCTCCCTGAAGGTCGGATCGCAGTCACTGGACGTGAGTGAGTTGGTGCAACGGCTGCGTCCGGGACTGGCGGCCTATCGCGGGCGGCGGCTCATCGTTGGGTTGCGCGCGGAGGACCTGTCGGTGGTTGAGGCGAGCGAGCCGTCGGGCGCGTACCTCGAAGCGAAGGTTGAAGGTATTGAAGCGCTCGGCTCTGAGCTGCTCGTTCATTTCTCGCTCGACGCCAAAAAGGTCAATGGAGAAGATGACGTCGAAGTCTTCTCCGATCAAGAGGAAGCCGAGATGGCGAGTGCGGGTCTCGCGATCCTGGGCGAAGGCATCGCGCGCGTCGAGCCGCGCTCGGTCGTGCGTGTCGGCGAAAACACGCGCCTGCGCGTTCATGTGGAGCGCCTGCACTTTTTCGACACAGAAAGCCACCTCGCGGTCGCTTGAATAGCGCCTGCTTCGGCTTTCCATGACCGTCATCCAGCTGGCTACCGAGGGTGTCTCGTTGACGATGTTGCCCGAGCGCGGCGGCAAGATCGTCAGTTTGTTCGACAAACGGCACGGTCGTGAATGGCTGGAGCAGCCGAACGGCGAGGGCCTGCGTGTACCCGCCGGCGCAGCCTCGTTCGATCTGGGAGACATGTGCGGCTGGGACGAGATCATGCCGACCGTCGCATCGTGTCGTCTCAACGGTTCAGTGATTGAACTACCCGATCACGGCGACCTCTGGCAAACATCGTGGGATGTTCTCGAGTTGGGAGAGTCCACGGTAACGACGCGAGCCCGAGGTCTCAGCTTGGACTATGTCCTTGAACGCACCTTGACGCTCCGCGCAGATGGACTTCGCGTGCACTACTCAGTAAGCACGGGTTCGCAGGTTCCACAGGCACTGCTGTGGGCTGCACACCCACTCTTTTCGATGCACGCCGGCACTCGCGTGGTGTTGGACGACGCGGTCACGAATGCCGCTGAAGTCGCAGCGTCCGGCGTTCGACACGTCGTCGCTTGGCCGCGCGAGGGAGTGAACGTACAGGAAGACCTGCCGGTGGGCACGGGCCGAAAGCTCTTCGTGAAAGCGTCCCCGACGTCTGAGGCCAGCCTCGTTGACCGTTCGGGCACCTTTCTCACACTGCAGTGGTCTACAAATGAAGCGCCATACCTTGGGATATGGCTCGATCACTGCTCGCTGTCACGACTCCCAGTGGTGTCTCTCGAACCGACTACCGGCAACGATGACGCGTTGGACGTCGCGATGCGGCTTGGTCCGCTGTGGGAGGTGTCCAACGATCGCCCTCGGCGCTGGAGCATCAACGTGAGGCTTGGTCACGGCGAGACATCAAATCGAGAGTAAGTGAGAGGAGAACAACAATGAAACTGGTACGAGTAGGTTCGCCGGGAAGTGAACGACCCGCGGTGTTCGGCGCTGGTGATGAGTTGTGGTACCTGCCCGAGTCGCTCGGTGACATCAACGGCGAGTTTCTGGCGAACGGCGGCGTGGAGAAGGTGAGAGACCTTATGGAACGCCACGTCCTCGTCGAGCGCGTCGAGGAGACTCCGCGATTTGGCGCGCCGATCGCTCGACCCGAGAAGGTGATCTGTATCGGGCTGAACTATCGCGATCACGCCAAAGAAACCGGTAGCCCCATTCCCGCCGAACCCATCGTCTTCATGAAGGCGCCGAACTGCGTCGTTGGGCCAGATGACGAGATCCTCATACCGCGCGGGTCGACCAAGACCGACTGGGAAGTGGAGCTTGGCGTGGTGCTCGGGCAGCGAGCGCGTTACCTCGACAGCCCCGACGACGCCTGGTCGGTGATTGCCGGCTACAGCGTGTCCCACGACGTCTCGGAACGTGAGTTCCAGTTAGAGCGCGGGGGTCAGTGGGACAAGGGTAAGTGCTGCGAGACGTTCAACCCGCTCGGCCCCTGGTTCGTGAGCGCCGACGACATTGTTGATCCCCAGAACCTGTCCATGCGCCTCAGCGTGAACGGCGTCCTTCGCCAGAATGGCAACACCAGCGACATGATCTTTGGTGTGGCACATTTGGTCTGGTACCTCAGCCAGTTCATGGTGCTTGAGCCGGGAGATTTGATCAACACGGGCACGCCAGCTGGTGTTGCGCTCGGTCACGATGACGTCCCTTTTTTGAAGTCAGGCGACATCGTGGAGCTCTCGATTGAGGGCTTAGGACACCAGCGCAGCGTGCTCGGCGGCGCGTGATCGCGGCGACTCGAACTTAGTTTCGGTCAATGGGGATCCCACCAGAGCGATGGCGCCCGATCGAAAGTTGAACGCCAGAACGCAAGGCCTTCAGGACGAGAGCGATTCACCTTTGATCGCTCGATACCGGACGACTGCCCACCAGAGCGACCAGAGAACGAAGGCTTCCAGCAGCGCAGCAAGGATACCGATAACGACTGCTCGATCGATCGACACGAGGATCACGACGAGCAACTCCGCCGCGACTGCGAGGAGGCAGAGCACCGCATACGGACCGTACTGATACGCGGCTTCGAGGATGCGGCTCGACGGGTGAGCGCTCGTTCGCCAGAACGCCTCGAGGACTTCGCGCTTCTCCTGTCGCGAGCAGCTTCGGTAGACATCAAGCTTCACGTACGTAACGCTACTGAGTACTGGCCAAGGCTTCGCGATCCAAGAACTAGAACTCCGAGACGATTTCGAACTGACCAAGCTCGGCTTCTTCGGCAACGGAGGCGCCGGTGGGGGCCGGGGCGGTGACGCCCGCTGAACTACGAAGTGCAGCAACCGTCACGAGCAGCGCCAGCGCGGCGAGGACCGCCCCGATGAAGAATGTTTCGTGGTAGCCAGCAACGAGCGCGACCCTCGAAGTGGCACCGCCCTTGAGCAGTGATGTCGTACGACTGGCCGCGAGCGTGCCAAAGACCGCGAGACCCGTTGACGAGGCGAGCCACATCGAAACGTTCACCAGTCCTGAGGCGATGCCCGCGTCAGTGCGGGGCACGTCGGACATAGCGATCGTTAGCAGGGGCACGGCGGAGACGCTCATCCCGATGCCGAGTAGCAAGAAGGCGGGCAGAATCGATGCCGCGTAGACCGCGTGGCTGTCGGCACGCGAGAGGACGAGGAGTCCGACGATGACCGCGGTCATGCCCGGAATCAGCAGCTTCATTGGTCCGAAGCGGGCGAGGAGGCGACTGGTCACGCCGAGTGACATGATCGCCATCGAAAGGGTGAGTGGAAGGAACGCGATTCCCGTACGTAGCGGGTCGTATCCCATGACGCGCTCGAGGTACAGCGCCCCGAAGAAGAGGACGGCATACATCGCGGTGAAGGAGAGCCCTCGAACGATGCTCGACGTCGTCAGGCTGCGCAGCTTCAAGATGCGCATCGGCATTATCGGCTTGGCAATGTGAGACTCGAGGTAGAAGAAAGCGGTCATCAAGACGGCCGATCCGGCGATAAAGCCGAGCGTGTGCGCTGACACCCATCCGTACGTCGAGGCCGTGACGATCCCGTAGATGCCGATGATGAGCGAGGAGGTCATGAGAAGCGAACCCTTCACATCAAGCCCCTGTCGCACACCGAGCCCTTCGTTCTCTTTGATCAGAACCGAGCCGAGCACGAGGGTAGTGATGCCAATCGGTACGTTGATGACGAAGATCCAGTGCCAGTTGACCGCCTGGGTGAGAAGACCCCCGACGAGGAGTCCGATAGAGCCACCGCCCACCGCGACGAACATGTAGGCGCTCATCGCCTTCGCGCGCTCGGCGGCACCGGAGAATTCGGTGACGATGATCGCAACGATGACCGAGGTGGAGATCGCCCCGCCCATTCCCTGGAAGAAACGGGCCGTGATCAGTGTCGCTTGGTTCTGGGCGAGCGAGCAGACGAGTGAGGAGAGGGTAAAGAGTGTCACCCCACTGAGGAAGACCTTCTTTCTCCCGAGCAGGTCACCGAGGCGACCGGCGAGCAGCAAAAAGCTGCCAAAGGCGATCAGGTAAGCGTCGACCACCCAGGTCAGATTTGCCTGGGAGAAGTGAAGATCGCGCTGGATTGAAGGGAGTGCCACGTTGACGATGGACGAGTCAAGGGCGTTCATGAGCATCGCCAGGCAGACCACGATGAGCGCGATCCAGCGACGTCGTGATGTAATTCCTGGTGAGGAGGTGAGAGTATCGGTCATCGTGAGACTCCTTGGAGGGTAAGGTGGGGGAACTCGGTAACGAACCATTATGATCGTTTATCCGGTATAGTCATGATAGCATGAATATCGATACTTCGCTACCATTAACGCCGATGGATGAAAATTCGTCCACTGGACCGATCCTGTTGCTGACGCAGTTGGCGCGTCTCATCAACCGACGAAGCACACCCGAATTGCTTGGTCAGACCCTCAAGGAACTGGGCGCGCTCTCGTATCTGCGTGACTACGACGAGACGACGCAGCAATCATTGGTCGAAGGCTTGTGCATTGATGCGAACTATGGCGTGTTGCTGTTGAACGACCTAGAAGACAGCGGCCTCGTTGAACGTCGTCGTGACCCCTCCGATCGGCGCCGACACATCGTCTCGATGACCAGCGAGGGCAGCAAGGCGCTCGAGCAAGCCGAGGCTGCACAGCAAACGCTCGAGGATGAGATGCTTGGCGCGCTGGACAAAGAGGAGCGCTCGGTGCTCGCTCATTTATTGCGCAAGGCGATCGACGGACAGGCGGCGAACGCCGCACCGAGCGGCTTTTAGTCGCTCGACTTTCTCACGTGACGCTCCTTCGTAAGCGCCGCCCATAGGCCACTCCGCGCAGGATTTGGCGCTGACGTCGCGATCGCCGGCGCAACGTCGGATTTCGGTGGCAGCGGTCCGGTGGCGTCGCGTACGGCGGCCTCGCGAGGGGTTCGCCATTCGGTCGAAGGTCTGGTTCGCGGCCCCACTGAGTTGAGCACGACCTGTGCGGGTACTGCAATCTCTTGTCGGTCATAGATCGCACAGAGCATGGCGAGTGCGTACCCGAGACCCGCGAAGATCAGGGAGGCGCTCACGCCCGACGCGAGGACAATCCAGGGAACCGGATCGTGCGCCGCAGGCACGTCGAAGTACTGCTGGCCCTTTTGGGCGACGGTGATGGCGACGATGAGTGTACCCACCAGCGTGACGACTGCGAGGCACTGGAGGAGCACGCCGACGACCCTCGCGTTGCTTCGTATCGCGTCGCTCGCTGATTCACCGATCATGTGCATCAACCTAGGTGACGGGTGAGGCGAACCCCGATGATACGGACGTCCAAACTTCAGCCCTTATCGACGATGACGGCGAGCCCGTGTCGAGGCGACCACTCGAAGAAGTCCGATTGCAGCGAGTGCGATCAGCGTCACGTTCACCGCCGGTACCCAACGAACGCGTTCGCCGTCGACGACGTAAACCCCCACCGGCATCACGACGCCACCGAAACCGCCGCCGGACCCGGCTCCTGGTCCGTGCTGTCCATCGGAAGCTGTTGCATCTTCGGGAGAAGCCTTCGTATCTGCAGTCTCAGAGCCCCCTCCGCCACCGCCTCCCGCGACGAACGCGACGGGAATGACGAGGTTGCCATCTCTTTCGTACGCCGGTCCAAACGCTCGACCAACCGAGAGGTGGTCAGCCACCTTGCCAAGAAGTTCCTTCACGTCCATGAGCGTCCTTTCGTGGGTGATGGACTGAAAACTACTTAGTTTCCAGAAGGTGATCTAGACCATCAAGCTGATCGAGCCCAACCTCCGCACCGCGACTTGCCCAAGAGCCGTCGGAGAGCGGCGATTCGCCGTTTTGTGCATTTCTAACACCACAAGTAACCTCGAAAACACCACTCGAAAGGCACGAAAACGCAATGAGTATCCCCAGTGCTTCGTATTCCATCACGATGCGTGTCGCCCTCACCAGCGCCTCAGACATCCCCGCAATAGCGACCGCAGTCAGCGAAGCGGGTGGACTCGTCACCGCGCTTGACGTCGTAGAACCGATCGATGGGCGGATGGTCATCGACGTGACCTGCAACGCCACCGATGAGCAGCACGCCGAGTTGATCGGCACGTCGGTCGAAGCGGTGAGGGGCGCACACGTCCACGCGATAAGCGACCGTACGTTTCTCATGCACCTCGGTGGAACGATCGCGATGGAGCCGAAAGTCCCGCTCAAGACTCGCGACGACCTCTCCATGGCCTACACGCCAGGCGTCGCGCGTATCTGCACCGCCATTGCGAAGGATCACTCGCTCGCGCGCAAGTTGACCATCAAGCGCAACACGGTGGCGGTCGTCACCGACGGCTCCGCGGTGCTCGGCCTCGGCAACATCGGACCCGAAGCAGCGCTGCCGGTGATGGAGGGCAAGGCGCTCTTGTTCAAGCGTTTCGCCAACATTGATGCGTGGCCGGTCTGCCTCGACACCCAAGACACCGACGAGATCGTTCGCATCGTCCAGTGCCTCGCACCGGTTTATGGCGGCATCAACCTCGAAGACATCTCTGCGCCTCGATGCTTCGAGATCGAGGCTCGCCTCCGCGAGCTCCTCGACATCCCGGTGTTCCACGACGACCAACACGGCACCGCGACCGTGGTCTACGCGGCGCTCATCAACGCGCTTCGTGTCGTCAAGAAGGAGATGAGCGACATTCGCGTCGTCGTGCTCGGTGTCGGCGCCGCTGGTGTCGCCATCAGCAAGCTGCTCCTCACGGTTGGCGTTGGCGACATCATCGGAGTCAACCGTGCCGGCATCCTTGACGAGCTTGACCCGCGGCTCGACGACGCCCGTCGCTGGCTCGCCCAGAACACGAACCACGAGAAGCGAACGGGTTCGCTGAGTGACGCCATGATGGGCGCCGATGTCTTCATCGGTGTTTCGGGCCCGAACGTCGTCGAAGAAGCGCACGTCAAACTCATGGCGAAGGACTCAATCATCTTTGCCCTCGCGAATCCCGATCCGGAGATCGACCCGGTCATCGCGCGTCGGCACGCGGCAATTGTGGCGACCGGGCGCAGTGACGAGCCGAACCAGATCAACAACGTCCTGGCCTTTCCGGGCATCTTCCGGGGTCTGCTCGATGTCGGTGCATCCAAGATCACCGAGGAGATCGAGATCGCAGCAGGAGAGGCGATCGCCGGGGTGGTGAAGGAGAGCGAACTCTCGGCCGACTACATCGTGCCGACGGTCTTTAACCCGATCGTCATGGGAGCGGTGGCTGACGCCGTCGGCAGGGTGGCGCGAGCCTCGATCCAGGACTGAAGCCAAGGCACGGAGCAACCGCCGTCCTCGCTTACGCTCGGTGAAGCGATGGAGGTGGCATGAGCGGATATCCGTACGAAGACAAGTTCGAGGTGCGCCGGACGCTTCCCGAAGAAGGCACCACGAAAGAAGAAGTGCTCGCGACGCTCGCGACCATGTCCGCTGAGGAGAATCCCGCCTGGGAGACCGGCCAGGTCTCGGGGACAATGTACTGCGGTGATCACGACCACTACGACTTCTTGAACGAAGCGTTCTCCTACTTCTCCTACGTCAACTCCCTCCAGCGCGACTTGTGCCCGAGCAACACCAAGTTCGAAGCCGAGGTCATCGCGATGACACTCGACCTGCTCGGCGCGAGGAACCTCACCGACAAGACGCCCGTTGGTCTTGTGACGTCCGGTGGGTCGGGATCGATCGCGCACGCCGTCCTCGCGTACCGCGAACACCACAGCATCTCGGGCCGACCGAACATCATTAAGCCCGAGACTGCGCACCCCGCGTTCGCGAAGGCCGGTCATCTTTTCGGGGTTGAGGTCAAAGTGGCGCCCGTCGATCCGCTGACGACCCAAGTCGATCTCGCGTGGGTGAAGGCGAACATTGACGAGAACACGGTGGCGCTGGTGGGCTCGGCCTGCAACTACGGGTATGGAACGATCGACCCGATCACTGAGCTGGGCGAACTCGCCCTCGAACGGGGGATCGGGCTGCACGTCGACGGCTGCCTCGGCGGGTTCATCCTGCCCTTTGGGCGCGAGCTGGGCTACGACATCGAGCCCTTCGACTTCTCGGTACCCGGGGTGACGACGATCTCTGCCGACACTCATAAATATGGATACGCCCTGAAGGGAACCAGCGTCCTGTGCTTTGCCGACAAGGCGCTGCGCAACGATCAGTTCTTTTACCTGACGGACTGGTCGGGCGGGAAGTACTGCTCGCCGGGGATGGACGGTTCGCGCTCAGGAGGGCTGTTGGCTGCGACTTGGGCCGCCATGGTGCACCTCGGTCGTTCCGGCTATCGGCGCTACGCCGAGCAGATCTTCGCGACGTCGGCCGCGATGCAGGAGGCGGTACGCGAGCACCCGTCGCTGCGGTTCATGGGTAAGCCCACGTTTCTCTTCTCATTCACCTCGGATGAGTTCGATATCTACCTGGTGAACGACTACCTTCGCCTGCGCGGATGGCGAATGAACGGTCAGCAGTACCCCAACGCGCTGCACATGGCGGTCACTCGACCCCAGACTCAACCGGGCGTCGTCGAGCGATGGCGAAGCGACCTCGCCGGCGCCGTCGACTACGCGACTGAGCACCGCGATGAACCGGCGAAGTCCGGCGCGATCTACGGGGGCGTCGAGGGGGGCATGACCGAAGAGGCTGACAACTTCATCAAGTTCTTCATGGCCGAGATGATGGATCGGCAGTCCGCCGTCCCGTCATAATGGCCGACGCCGAGCTCTGTCTCAGCATCGATCTCGGAAGTGGCGGTCCCAAAGTCGCGCTCGTAACCCTCGACGGCGCGATTCTCTCGCACGAGGTCCACCAGGTGGTAACCGTCTTCGGCGATGACGGCGCCGCCACCCAAGATGCGCAGGAGTGGTGGTCGATCATCGTCGCCGCGACTCGCCGCTTGCTCGAGACGGTGAGCTCGCCCTCGCGAGTGAAGGCAGTCGCAGTCACCGGCATGTACGCGTGCACGGTGCCGATTGACGCCAACGGGCGACCTACTGGACCGTGTCTGACGTGGCTTGACACACGGGGAGCGCCGTATGCGCGCGAAGCCGTCGGGGGCTGGTTCCAGGGCTACAGCCCGCGCAAGGTGCTCCCGCTCATTCGTAAGACCGGTGGCGCGCCCTCGACAGCGGGGGACGATCCCGTCGGACAGATCCTCTACCTTGAGCACGATCGGCCCGACGTTGTCGCGGCGACGCGCTGGTACCTGGAGCCGATCGACTACCTCACGATGCGCCTCACCGGAGTGGCGACGGCGACGCACGCGTCACTGCTCGCGTGGTGGATCACCGACAACCGACACCTCGACGACTACCGCTACGACGAAGGGCTTCTTTCGATGATGGGACTCGACGCCGAAAAGATGCCGACGCTTGTCCCCTTCGGGTCGATTGTGGGAACAGTGACGGACGCTGTGAGAGAAGAGCTTGGACTCCCGAGCGACGTCATCGTTGTCACCGGCCTACCCGATCTGCACGCCGCCGCCCTCGGTTCGGGCGCGACGGGCATCTTTGACACCCATCTGGCGCTCTCGACGACATCGTGGATCAGCTGTCCCGTGGCGAAGAAGAAGACCGACATCAACCATTCGATTGCGTCCGTGCCCGGGCTGACGAACGACTCCTACGTCGTCATCGACAGCCAAAATACCGGTGCGAGGGCTCTCGAGTGGCTACGTGGCGTGCTGACAGCCGGTGGGACGGACCTGAGTTTCGACGAGATGACCGAGCTTGCCGCCACCTCGCCGCCCGGAGCCCGCGGCGTGACATTCTCGCCGTGGCTCGCAGGAGAGCGCTCGCCGATCGATAACAAGAAGATTCGCGGAGGGTTCTCGGACCTCTCGGTGACGACGATTACTGCTGATCTCGTGCGCGCGGTCATGGAGGGGGTAGCGGCGAACAGCGCGTGGCTCTTTCACTACGTGGAAAGGTTTGCCGGATCGACGCTCTCGCCGGTGCGACTGCTCGGCGGCGGCGCACAGTCGACGCTCTGGTGTCAGCTCTACGCGGACGTGCTCGACCGCGACGTCGAACAGGTCCCACAGCCGTTGTTGGCGCAGCTGCGCGGCGCAGCGTTGCTCGCTTCCATCGCGCTCAAGCATCGAACGCTGTCTGACCCCTTGCCGCCAGGAAGAATGTTCCAGCCCTCTGCTTCGGCGTCGTTCTATCGTGCGCGCTCGGGCGAGCTGGCGCGTCTCTATCGCAGGGATCGAAACTGGTCGCGCGAGCGCGCGAAGACCGCGTTGCGGCCGACCTTCTAGGCGGTCACTCAGAGGGAGCCGAGCGTCTCCATGGACCGCCGCGGAAGACAGCCCAGCGGTGTCGCGCGCGGGCGACTACTCCGTGGTGTCGATGATGGCAACCGAACACGGCGCGCCGTGCGCGACGGAGTTGGGCACGCTGCCGAGCACCCGGCCGACGCCGTGCATGCCCCGGTTCCCGACGACCACGAGGTCGGCGTTCACCTTGTTCGCGATCTCGATGATGGCGTCGGCGGGGTCGCCCGCCACAGCGTGCAGTGTTGGCTCGATGCCGCGGGCCTTCGGGCCGAAGGAGAGCACCTGAAGCAGGGCATCGACCTCGCCCTCGGTGGCCAGGTTGCGGAACTCGTCGGGAAGGAAGTTCTCCTGGCGCGCCTTCGCCCGGTAGGCAGTCACGATGTGGAGCTGTCCACCGGACATCGCGGCCATCTCCGTCGCGGCAGCGATCGCGCGACGTGCAGTCGGTGAATCATCGGCTCCCACAACGACAACATTGAACATTTTCGCCACCCCCGCTTGTCGAACAACCCGACGATACACGCAACGGCCTGTCGGTTCTCAGGAACGTTCAGTGGGTCTCGACAAGCGGTCTTCACCTGCGGGTGGGGAGCGCACTTCGTTCGGTACCATCGAAAGGTCGCTCTTTCAAAGGATGGTCACTCGTGACCTACGACGTCGAGGCCCTTCGGAGCCGCTTTCCCTCTCTTGCAGAGGGTGCCGCGCACTTCGACGGACCCGGCGGTTCCCAGGTTCCCGACGTCGTCGGCGACGCCGTGCGCGAGACGCTCATCGCTGCGATCTCCAATCGCGGCAGCGTGACCGCGTCAGCTCGTCGCGCGGACGCGGTCGTGCTTGAGGCGAGGGGCGCGGTTGCTGATCTCCTGGGCGTCGAGTCGAACGGGGTCGTCTTCGGACGCTCCATGACCCAGCTGACCTACGACGTCGTGCGCACGATCGCCAAGCAGTGGTCGTCCAGTGACGAGATTCTCGTCAGCCGTCTCGACCACGACGCCAACGTGCGCCCGTGGCTGCAAGCGGCCGACGCGCGAGGGGTGACGGCGCGCTGGATCGACGTGGATCCCGAGACCGCCGAGCTCGATGTGGCGAGCCTCGTGGCGCAGCTGCGCGATTCCACGAGGCTCGTTGCCGTGACCGGCGCGTCCAATCTCGTTGGCACACGACCCGACGTCGCCGCCATTGCTCGGCTGGCGCACGACGCCGGAGCGCTTCTCTATGTGGACGGCGTGCACTTGACCCCGCACTCACCTGTCGATGTCACGGCGCTCGGCGCGGACTTCTACGTGTGCTCGCCCTATAAGTTTCTCGGTCCGCACTGCGGCGTGCTCGCGGCGCGTCCCGACCTCCTCGAGACGCTGAGGCCGGACAAGCTCCTGCCCTCGAGCAACGAGGTGCCCGAACGATTTGAGCTCGGCACCTTGCCCTTTGAACTGCTCGCAGGCACAACGGCCGCCATCGAGTTCCTTTCGACGATCGCTGGCTCGGGGGCGCCGTCGCGCCGTGAACGTCTCGTCGCGTCGATGGAAGCGGTCGAGGCTCACGAGCTGGAGCTTTTCAGCGACCTTGAGACGCATCTGGCAAAACTAGATGGGGTCACCCTCTACGGTCATGCCGTCGCTCGCACGCCGACCGCGCTCTTTTCAATCGACGGCGTGCAGAACGCGGTGGTCTCGGCGCAGCTCGCAGCGTTTGGCGTGAACGCGCCTGAGGGAAACTTCTATGCGCTCGAAGTGTCACGGCGCCTCGGCCTTGGCGACGAGGGCGCCGTCCGCGCCGGGCTGGCGCCGTACACGAACCGCAGTGACGTCGACCGACTGGTCGAGGGTGTCGAAGAGATCGCGAAGAATCGGGTGTAACGAGCTTTCCGACGGCCCTCTAGTCTTCGCGGTATGCAGATATCAGCCGTTGTCGCCACCGCCTACGGCGGGCCGGAAGTTCTCGCGCTCATCGACCTCGAACTCGGTGAGCCCAAACGCGGCGAAGTACTGGTTCAGGTGCGTGCCGCCGCGACCAATCCGATCGACTTCAAGCTCTACAGCGGAAGCATGGGCAGCGATCCGTCACGACTACCGATGCGGCTCGGCTTCGAATCGGCGGGCGTTGTACTCGCGACGGGCGGCGACGTCGAGGGACCGACCGGGCGCATTCGTGAGGGCGACGACGTCATCGTCTATCGAGCGACTGGCGGCTACGCGAGCGCACTCATCGAGCCCGCCGAAAGCATCCTCGCAAAGCCCGCGCAGATGTCGTTCGAAGAAGCGAGTGGACTTATGCTCACCGGCACCACCGCGGTCCACGGGCTTCAAGCGTGTGCTGTCATGCCGGGCGACACCGTTCTCATCCACGGCGCGGCGGGCGGAGTGGGCCTGATGGCTGTCCAACTGGCGTTCGGTGGGGGTGCTCGTGTGATCGCCACGGCGAGAGAGGCCGAACATGACCTCTTGGCCAGCCTTGGCGCGGAACCCGTCGCCTACGGTGACGGACTGCTTGAGCGCGTGAGAGCACTCGCCCCCGATGGCGTGGACGCGGCGCTCGACTGCGTCGGCACCGCCGAGGCGATCGACGTCTCGGTGGAGGTCGTCGACGATCGCAGTCGAATAGTCACCATCGTTGCCTCGCCCCGCGCCATCGAACTCGATATCACGAGGATCGGTGGCGGGCCGGGGGCCGACCCCGGTACCGAGATTCGCGCCGCCGCTCGTTTCGAGCTCCTCCGTCGAATCGAGGAAGGGTCGCTTCGGATCATCATTGCGTCGACGTATCCACTGCCGGAGGTGCAAGCGGCCATGCGCGAACTGGAAGAAGGACACGCGCACGGAAAGATTGTGTTGCTGGCCTAGCGAGAAGCTCAGAACTCCTCGTGTGTTTCGGGGTTCAAGCGAGGGGGCGACTGATCGATGGTTGAAAACGCTCCCATCTCCTCCTTCGAGAGTTCGAAGCTGAACACGTCGATGTTTTCGCGCTGGTGTTCGATCGACGATGCCTTCGGGATGGGGAGTGCGCCGAGCTGAAGCTGCCAGCGGAGCACTATTTGGTTGGGGGTCTTCGCGTGACGGCGCGCTGCGTCAGCGATCGCGGGGTAGCTCTTCAGCAAGCCGCGACCGAGGGGACTCCAGCTCTCGGTGACGATGCCGTCGCGCGCGTCCACGTCGCGCATGGTGGCTTGAGCCCGGACCGGATTCAGCTCGATCTGGTTGACGACCGGCACGACGCCAGTCTCGTCCTTCAATCGATCGAGGTTCGCCGCGGTGAAGTTGCTGACGCCAAGGGAACGGATGAGCCCCTCGTCGCGCAGGTGAATCATGGCGCGCCACGAGTCCACGTACTTATCGACCCGCGGCATCGGCCAGTGGATCAGATAGAGATCCACGTAGTCGAGGTTGAGGCGATCGAGGGACGTCTTGAGCCCCGCAATCGTCTGATCGAAGCCTTGGTCGGCGCCGCGCAGTTTTGTCGTGACGAAAATCTCGGAGCGGTCGACGCCCGACCGCGAGACGCCACGACCGACGCCAACCTCATTGCCGTAGGCCGACGCCGTATCGATGAGCCGGTAGCCGAGGTCGAGCGCCGTCGCGACGGCGAGCTCGGCCGTCGCATCGTCCATTGGATAGGTTCCCAGTCCGAGGACGGGAATCGATCGGCCGTCGGAGAGTCGTCGAGTCGGAATAGGCAGCGCGTCGAACCTCCAAAGTGCATCGAATGCCGTCGCACCGTCGACGGGCGACACGCGCTCAATTTAATGGCGCGAGGTGGGTCGACCGCTGCCGTGGACGTGAAAGTATGGACCGGAGGTTACCCATGGCACGAAAAGTACGCGTTGCGGCGGCGCAGCTTGCAGCTGGCCCCAACCCAGAAGAGAACGTCGACAACGCCATCGCCCTCGTGCGTCGCGCGGCGCGCGAGGGCGCGGGCTACGTGCAGCTGCCCGAGTACTTCAACTACCGTGGCCCCACTTCGCGCTACGCCTCGGTCGCCGAGTCCATCCCCGGGCCGACGACGAACCGTCTCGGCGAGCTCGCTCGCGAACTCGAGATCACCCTGCACGTGGGCAGCCTCTTCGAACGAGCAGACGAGGCCGATAAGAGCTACAACACGAGCGTCGTTCTCGGGCCGAGCGGACAGATTGTTGCCACCTATCGCAAGGTCCACCTCTTTGACGTCAACGTTCCCGGTGGTATCGAGCACCGTGAGTCACGACACATTTCGCCCGGCGACCAACTCGTTGTCACTCACGTCGACGGCTTCACACTGGGGATGTCGGTCTGCTTCGACCTGCGCTTTCCCGAGCTGTACCGCGAGCTCAGCCTCGCGGGCGCGACGGTCATCGCCGTGCCCGCGTCGTTTGCAGTGGCGACCGGCCGGGTGCACTGGTCAACACTGCTGATCGCACGCGCCATCGAGAACCACGCGTACGTCATCGCCGCGGCCCAAGCGGGCACGACAAGTGAGGGAGTTTCGTCCTACGGGCACTCAATGATCATCGACCCCTGGGGTCAGGTCCTCGCCGAGTCGACGCTCGACAGCGAGGACGTTCTCATCGCGACCATCGACCTCGACGAAGTAGACACGCGTCGATCTCAGATTGCAGTGTTTGAGCTTCGACGACCTGACGTGTACGACAAAGGAGCTCAACTCCGCGAGTCCCTGGACGTCAGTTGGTCCGACGGCGCCTGACTCGTCGGACGGTCTCGGTGTCGAGTGCTGCCCTTAGGGCAAAGAGAGCGCGGCCCTCGTCAACGTCGTCGCCGTGTGCACCGCGCTCGCGATGGCTTCGTCGGGATCGAGCCCGCAGAGATCGATGAGCGTGAAGAGGGCCTCCGCGCTCATGACGACCGAAAGGTCTCGCTTGAGTTGACTGAGCCGACCTGGCGTCATTGCGGCTGGAGGAGCGTCGAGCGGCGAGAGGGCGTAGTCGATCAGTCCAAAGCGGATGCCAGGTCGACTGGCAGCGAGGCCGGGCCGGTTGATCGTCGCTGAGATCATTGCGCGGGCTGCACCCTGGTAGGAGAGCACGACTTTCATGAGATAGTCCGTGGCAAAGGCGACTCGGGCTACGGGGTCGATCAGCATGGCGACGGGCGCGAGCGCAACCTCGGGCGTCTCCCACAGACCCACGTACGCCTCACTCACGAGGGTCACGAGATCTGAGAAGTAGCGATACGCCGTTGCCTCAGAGACCATCGCCGCGCGGGCGACTTCGGGCATCGATACCTCGCGGCCGGCCTGGATCAGGGATCGACAAGCCTCCACGAGCGCCGCGCGAGTGCGCAGCTTCTGATTCGTACGCCCGGAAGCCGTTTCCATGTCTAAACCCCCTGATTGTGATAGGAGCATACTCTCGTTACAAGAATATACTTGCATTAAACGAGAGAATGGTCTACTGTGATGGGAGTTCACTCTCATGAAGGAGAACCGACATGACGGATGTCTCAGTAGTGGGGCCGGGGGGTGGAGAACACCTGGCACTCGGTCCGATCGCGCTGCGGATTCTTGAAGATGGGGCGACAACCGATCACCGACTTGGCGTCGCCGAGATCACGCTCACTCCGCACACTGACGGACCGCCGCAACATTGTCACGCCCGTCACGACGAAGGGTTCTACGTGGTATCGGGCGAGGCGCACTTCACCGTGGGCGATGAGCACTATGACGCGTCGGCGGGCAGCTTCGTCATGATTCCCCCCGGCGCGCCGCACACCTTCGCCAACCTGAGTGATGGGAACACGGTATTGCTCAACACCTTCACCCCCGACCTCTACGTCCAGTACTTCAGAGATCTCGGCGACATGTTCGCTTCGGGCACGGTCGGACCTGCCGAAATCGTCGCCGCGATGGGGCGCTACGGCACCACCCCTGCGAGCGACGTCTAGTTCGTCAACCTACACAAGGAGAGACCATGACCACCTATCAACTCGACCTAGACGGCGTCGGCGACGTCGAGCTCACTGTCGATGAGTTCGGCGAGGGAGAGCCCTTTCTCGTCCTGCACGGCGGCGGTGGACCGACCACGGTCGCTTCGTTCGCGCAGTCCTTTGCGCTCAGTCAGGGCGTGCGCGCGATCGTACCGGTCCACCCCGGCTTTGGTGGCACCGCACGCCCAGATAGGCTCCGGACTGTTCGTCAGCTCGCGTCGCTCTACGCGGCTCTTCTCGACGAGTTGGCGGCGAACGACGTCACCGTGATCGGCAACTCGATCGGCGGATGGATCGCCGCCGAGATCGCGCTACGCTCGTCCCCGCGAGTGAGCGGTGTCGTCCTCGCCAACGCGGTGGGCATTGAAGTCCCCGGACATCCCGTGGCTGACTTCTTTTCGCTCACCTTGGACGAGGTCTTCGCGCGGAGCTACTTCAATCCCGAGCCGTTCCGCTTCGATCCGACAACGCTGCCTCCAGAGATCATGGCCATCCAGGCGGGTAATCGTGCGACACTTGCCCTCTATGCCGGAACGTCAATGACCGACCCGTCGCTCGAGGAGCGCCTTTCGCAGGTTACGGTTCCCGTACTGGTCGTGTGGGGCGACAGCGACCACATCGTTGACCTTGACTACGGCCGTGCGTTTGCCGCTGCCATTCCGACGGCGCGCTTTCAGGTCCTCAGCCAGAGCGGACACATGCCGCAGCTCGAAACGCCCGATGAGCTGATCGATGCGATCCGAACGTTTCGCGCTTCCGACGCCGTGTGAGGGCCACGGCGCTGACCCAACTAGTTGTCGACCAGCGGCTGAACCTGTAGCTCGCAAGGTGCGAGTGCGCTTTATAAGAGACGACCCGCAATCGTCGCGATCGCACCGACTGCGATCAGGACACTGTAGGTCTGTATCCACTCTTCCAGCCCGCCGGGACGGGCGTACGCGATGAATCCCGCAAGGACGAGTCCTATGGAGCACGACGCGATCACTGCGGGGGTGCCGGCGACGAACGTCCAGGGAATCGCGGGCACGATGATCGCGAACGACGTCGCGATGCCCATGACGAGAGCAAGGCGCAGATCACGTTTCGGGTCGGAGAGAAATTGACTTGCGGCCATGCCGAACCCTTCGGCGATGAGCAGACCAATCGCGGCGGCGAGGACGACTTTCCGACCGTGTCCCATCGTCGCAAGGATGAGCGCCATCGTTGCGACGAGGCCGTCTGACGCCCCGAAGATGGCGGCCGTGACGGTAGCGGACGTCGTGTTCTCGGGTTGCCGGTTGATCCGATGTTGGCGGTTCATTTGACGGCGGGCATCACGTCGCTTGCGATGAGGTGGACCTGATCGAGGTCCTTCATGTCGAGCACCTGCAAGTAGACGCGGGCGAGTCCGAGCGTGCCCCACTCGTGGAGCCTGTCCGCGATCTCGGCGGGTGTGCCCGCCAGTCCGTTGGCCTTGAGCTCGTCGACCTCGCGCCCGATGTTGGCCGCCCGGCGGGCAACATCGGCGTCGTTGGCACCACAGCACACGACTTGAGCGACCGAGCGAATGATCGACGTCGGATCGCGTCCGACTTCGCGGCAGGCCTCATCGACCCGCCCAAACTGAGTCGCTGCCACGTCGTACGACGAGAACGGGATGTTGAACTCGTCCGCGAATCGGGCAGCGAGCCGGGGCGTGCGCGTGGCACCGTGGCCGCCGACGATGAGCGGAGGGCGAGGGGACTGGACGGGCTTGGGCAGTGCGGGGCTGTTTTTTAAGGTGTAGTACGTGCCTGAGAAGTCGTAGGTCGAGCCGATATCGGTCGTCCACAGGCCGTTGATGATCTCGAACTGCTCTTCGAGCTTCTCGAAGCGCTCCTTGAGCGGCGGGAACGCGATGCCGTAGGCGGTGTACTCGTCGTCGTACCAGCCAGCGCCAAGTCCGAGCTCGACACGTCCGTTGCTCATGGCGTCAACTTCGGCGACGGAGATGGCGAGCACTCCGGGGTACCGGAAGGGCGCGGCGCTGAGCAGAGTGCCGAGTCGTATGCGCGTCGTGTCGCGGGCGAGTCCGGCCAGTGTGATCCACGCGTCGGTGGGTCCAGGTAGCCCAGAGACGTCGCCCATTTTCAGGTAGTGGTCCGAGCGGAAGAAGGCGCCAAAGCCATCTTCTTCAGCGGCGAGCGCGATGCCAAGTATGTCGTCGTAGGAGGCACCCTGCTGCGGTTCAGTGAAAATCCGTAGTTCCATGGACGTGCCTCCGCCGTCAAGATTGTGTGGTCGAGATCTCCGTTATACCAGCGACAGGTCGATGCACGTCAACTGATGGATCGAAACTCAACGAAAGAGAGAACGAGTTTCTGTCCTAGGGGTGAAACGACTTGGGAGTGCCAATGAAAAAATCGAGACACGCGTCAAGACCATCGATGTGCACTTCGGGGCGATCGGATCTCTCCCACGTCGAACGCAACAGCCGCAGTTTGATGAGCTCGGCCGGCTGGTTGCGCCTGAGCGCCACGAGACGGCCGTTCTCTTCGTAGCCGAGCGACTTCGACACTCGCAGTGACGACACATTGTCGGCAAAGCCGCCGCTGTAGGCCATCTGCGCGTTGATCCCTGCGAACGCCAGGTGCACAATGGCGTGGCGCATGGCCTTGCCTATTCCTTTGCCCTGATGCGCGTGCCCGAGCCACGAGCCCGTGTTCACGGTGCGCAGCGTCGCGAAGTCATCAGCTGCCATATCTTGAACTCCGACGACCTCCCCTTCAACCACCACCGCCGCGTTGAACGTCCACCGGTTCGGCTCCCACTCCGAGCGATGACGCCAGCCCCACCTCAAGAGCTCTCGCTCCATCGTCGGCGAGGGTTGGTCCGTCCACGGTATGAGGAACGGCATGGTCGCAGGGTCGTGGATGCCTTGCGCCGCAAGTCGAGCCAGCGAAACGAGATCCTCGTCGGTTGCGAGGCGAAGCTCCACGTCTGACGTGGTGATTCGCAGATCGAAGAGCGGCCAGTACGGGTTACTCATGTCTCATTATGACGCGCGGATAGTGGCAACAGGACCCGGCGTCAGTGAAGGATCGGCCTGCCGCAACCCGAGCAGTATCTCCCTTCTCCTGCAGCCGGCGCTCCGCAGCTTGAACAGAACGGACCTGACTCGTCGCGGCCACCCGGGAGTGAGGTGCGTGCGCCAGGGGTCGCTTCGATGCGTCGCACCTTCGGGCGGACCGCGATCAAGTAGTACGCGGCGAGGATCACGCCAAAGCCGGAAAAGAGCGTCGCAATGGCTATCACAAGAATCCACGCGGTCTTGGAGTATCCCGCAACGTAGAAGTCTTCCTTGGAGTGCGACGAAGCGTCGATGATGGCGAAGATTGCCAGGGCGAAAAGGCCGAGGACAACGACCAGGAAGATCGGGACGACGAATAGGTCGGGGCCGAAGATCTCGCTGAGCATGGCCTGACTATATGTTGGGGCCCGGTCGTATGTTCTGTAAGCAGTGTGCCGGTTTCGAGCGACGCGTTACGGCTGTGCGGCGTGTTCGATCACCTGGAGGCTTTCGTTCCCGTGACGAGTCGCTCGCGGTCGAACATCCGTGACACGAGTCGAAGGGCCAGCAGGTCGGCGACGAGCAACCCTGCTCCGAACTCGAGGGCGGACGAGAACGTTGGGTGAATAACGCCGCTGATCAACAAGATGATGACGCCAATGACCGGGAAGCTCGCGAGCATTCCGAGTTGCTGAGCGACGCGGACTTCGGACGCCCTCACAGAGACGGCCATCCCGACGACGACGGCCCATCCGGCGATGAGGGGAGCGAAGAGGAACAGAGCGAGCAGCGTCGGTCCGTCGTGAAAGACAGCCGAGGAGACGTCATGATGGCCGAAGAGCGCGACGCAGATGAGGAACAGCGCGTAGACGATGTACGCGAGCCCGACGGACGGGATCATCACTGCTGCAGCTTTGCCGAGCACCAACTCCTGTTGGCGAAGCGGCGTCGTGAGCAGTGGCTCAAGTGTCCCTTGTTCGCGTTCGCCGACGATGGAGTACGCGGCCAGCGTGCTCGGCGTGACGACCGCAATGAGGAGCATGTAGAGAATTGGCAACATGACGGTCTTTTCGAGCGACGCGGGCGGTCCGGACGGCGGGGCGACGAATATGGCGACGACCGGCTCCACCAAAAAGACAATCGGGAAAATCAACATCGTCACGACGATGGAACGTTTGCGCCGATAGTCCAGGAGCTCCTTGCGAACGACCGCCATAACCCGTGTGAGGTCCAGATTGTTCACGGCGTTCGTACCCCGGTATCGTCCGAGATCAGCTCGAGGTAGACGTCTTCGAGCGAATGCTGCGACTCAGCGATGGAGAGCACGTCTGCGCCGGCGCCGACCAGGGCACGGGTCACCTCAGGCGCGGCAACCTTGGGGTCGGTCACGGTCAGCTCGTACGCGCCGTCGCTGTCGACGTGCCACTCTTCGACGGAAGGGACGTGCGAAAAAAGTTGGCCAGGGTCGCCGAGGGGTGCGAGCGTCCTTACGAGCAACGACCGCTTGAAGAGCTGTTCGCGCAGCTCTTCGGTGCGGCCGACGGTGCGAAGCTCCGTGTTCATGATGGCGACACGGTCACACAGCCGCTCCGCCTCGTCGAGTCGGTGCGTCGTCAAAAAGATCGTGACGCCTTTCGCTTTGAGGGCGACGATCAAGTTGAGGACCTCGAGTGAGGCGACGGGGTCAAGCCCTGACGTTGGCTCGTCGAGGAACATGAGGGCGGGCTCGCTCAGGAGCGTTCTCGCGAGCCCGACTCGCTGGCGGAGGCCTTTGGAGAGTCCGCCGCAAAGGTCGTTCGCCCGGTCGGCCAGGTTCACTGCATCGAGCGCTTCGCCAATGCGCTTATCGGCGTGGCGCAGTCCGTAGAGACCGGCGAAGTACTGGAGGTTTTCGCGCACGCTCAAACGAAGATAGAGACCCGGCGACTCGGGCATGATCGCGATCTTTTGACGAATCGCAACCCCGTTCTCTGGCAGAAGCGGGATTCCCGCGACGGTCGCAGTACCCGACGTCGGCGCGATCAATGTTCCGAGCGTGCGAACCGTTGTTGTCTTGCCAGCACCGTTCGGGCCGAGAAACCCGAAGACCTCGCCGTAACCGACCTCGAAGGACACGTCGGCAAAGGCCGTGCGATGTCCAAATCGTTTCGTGAGATTCTCGACCACGAGCACCAAGGGACCGTCGGGGCGAGCCTGTGCGGCCATGTTGGTGATCACGGCCGCTCGAACCTCCGGGGTCAAGGTGGCGCGCGACGAGACCGTTGCGGTTGCGCCACCCGAAGTCACGGCCCCGCCAGCGGTGGTCGCCCGATCTCGAGAGTCGGTCGTGGCGTCGTCGGGATCGAGTCCAATCCATAGGCCGCGTCGAGCGAGCGAGACAAGGAGCCAGAGAATCCATCGAGAGACGTGAATCGGGTTGGGGGATCGCGGCTGGCACGAATACCCGACCACTCCTCCCTCGGTGACGTCAAAGGGCAGGTCGGGGCTTCGAAGCAGCGGCGTTGACGCCACGCGGAGGGTGTGTCTGCCGGCCACTACGGCGACGGTGAGGGCTTCGCCGTCCGAAAGGGTCGCGACTGCTGAGCCGTCGACGAGAACCTGCCACGCTCGCGCGCTGGGAGTGCTGCTGGCTTTCCGGCCTCTTCTCGTAAGTCGTAGAGTTGCCGGTGCTGCCACGGGTTCGAGCCTTTCACAGTTTGCCCGCTCGCCACCTGTGTTCAGGAAAAGAACTCTGTCGGAATGTTCTAGGTGGACCTGGCTACGCTCGTGCGATGTCCATCGAACTGGTGACGCTGGTCGTTCGCGACTACGACGAGGCGATTGAATTCTTTGTAGGTGTTCTTGGTTTTTCGCTCGCTGAAGACTCGCCCGCGGTGACGAATGACGGCGCACCGAAGCGCTGGGTCGTCGTGCGCACGAGCGACGCGGGCGCCGGACTTCTGCTGGCTCAGGCTGACGGTGCAGAGCAACTTGGTGCAGTCGGCAACCAGACCGGTGGGCGCGTGGGATTCTTCCTGCGGTCGACGATTTCTTTGGCACCTACGAGCGGATGCTGAGCGCCGGAGTTGAGTTCGTGACGTCGCCCCGCGAGGAGCCATACGGGCACGTCGTTGTCTTTCGCGATGTCGCCGGCAATCGGTGGGATCTGCTCGGTCCGGTGCCCGAGCTCTAGTCCTGCGCTTCGTAGATCGAGACCGGTTGAGGACTGGCTGCAACGGCTCCTCGAGTGCGAATGCGGCGCAGCGCAAGCCAACCAATTGAGCCGGCGATGAGACACGATGCGGCACCGACGCCGAGCCCCACGCGAGCTCCCGCGAGACTCGTGATCCATCCAATCAGCGGGCCACCGATCGGCGTTGATCCCATGAAGGCGACCGCCCACAGCGCCATCACGCGACCGCGCATCTGGGGATCTGTCGTGAGCTGCAGCGTTGAGTTGGCCATCGAGAGGAACGACACACTGGCGAATCCAACGAGGGCCATGGCGATGAGCTCGACGGCCAGCAACGGCGCTAGCCCCGCAAAGACCATGCACGCACCAAAAATGAACGACGCTCGAATCATCGCGCGCACGCCTGTTTTGCCCCGCGCGGCGGTCCACAGTCCGCCAATGACGGCACCGATGCCCATTGCCGCCATGATGACCCCGTAGACCGCGGAGCTTCCGTGGAAGACCGTCCCTGCGACGACCGGCAGCGTGACCTGAAACTCATAGGCGAGCATGCCGACAAGACCCATCATGATGAGCGGGATAAGAAGGGCGGGGGTGTGCGCCACGTACTTCAACCCTTCACGTAGCTGACCCTTCGCGCGCACCGCGGGCGTACTGGGATTCAACTTGGTGCGGTCCATGAAGACGAGCGAGGCGACCACGGCGATGAAGCTGACGGCGTTGAGAGCAAAGCACCAGCCCTCTCCCACCGCGGCGATCAAGACACCCGCGATGGCGGGACCCACCGCGCGAGCCACGTTGTTCATGGTGGAGTTCAAGCTCACGGCGTTTCGCAGATTGTCTGCACCGACCATCTCCAGGACAAACGCCTGGCGCGAAGGGTTTTCAAATGAGTTGTTCAGTCCGAGAACGACGGCGAGGAGGCACACATCGAGGTAGGTCACGACGTGAAGTATGGACAACACGGCAAGGGCTGCGGCCTGCAGGCCCATGAGGGACTGCAGCGCGATCATCAGACGTCGCTTGTCCACTCGGTCGGCGATGACGCCACCGTACGGGCCGAAGAGAAGAACGGGCAGCGTCTGCAGCGCCACGACGAAGCCGATGTCGGTGGCCGAGTGGGTCAACGTGTAGACGAGCCAGGACTGTGCCGTCGTCTGCATCCACGTACCGATCAGTGACGTGGTCTGGCCGAAGAAGAACTTCCGGTAGTTGCCGTTAGAGAGAGACGAGAAGGTCCGCCGCGCGGATGCCGTGACGTTCACTGATTTCGGCTCCTAAGAATCTCCACCAGTGACTCGAGTACTGGCAACGCTTCGATAATGACCCGGCGCTCGTCCGCGGAGAGCTTGCTTAGAGCAAACGAGAGCGCATCAGTTCGCTCGTTTCGCATCTCTTCAACGAGTGCCCGCCCCGCTTCGGTGGGCGCCAGGTGCACGACTCGAGCGTCGGCGCTATCGGCCGTGCGAGTAACGAGTTTGGCCTCTTCAAGATGCGAGACGATCCGCGACAGCATCGTCGGGTTGATCCCCTCGGTCTTGGATAGTTCAGAAAGGCGTAGCGGTCCCTCTCGCACGATCGTCGACAGCGCTTCGCGTCGGCTGGGTGACAGATTGCCGTCGACGTGAGTGAGTCGCAGACTCCGACCCAGTTTCGCCACGATCGTGCGGAGTCGCTCGGCTGCCTCGGCCTGTGTTTTTCTGGATTTGGTCCGGATCGGGGAGGGTGCCATGCGTCCATTATACCATTAGTTGCCTGCCGGCAAGCATCTAATTATGCCACCGGGTGAGGGCCAGCGGAAGTCGAACCACTGTTTGGACGTCAGTAACGAAGAAAAGGAGTGAGTGTGAATGACCCATATCGCTTGGGGCGAATTGTCGAGGCACAGAACAGTGGCGGAAGCTACCTCGGCGCCTTGGCGGAGATGCAGCGTGGGCGCAAGGAGTCGCACTGGATTTGGTATGTGTTCCCGCAGATGGCTGGTCTTGCGAGCAGTCACACATCGCGAGAATTCGCGATCTCCTCTCTTGAAGAAGCAGAGCTCTACTTGAGGCACCCGGTCCTTGGACCGCGACTCGTTGAGATCACCACCGTTGTGAACTCTCACGTTGACAAGAGCGCGGCCGATATCTTCGGACCCGACGATGTGAAGTTTCACTCCTCTATGACGCGGACCCAGATCGGGTCCTGTTCCGCGAGGCCCTCCGTCTCTTTTTTCACGACGAGACCGATGCCAAAACTGAGCAAATTCTCACCGAAATGTGATAGGCGTCACCGAGCCGACGCGAGAGATCTGCAACCCCGCACTTCTGACCATTTGAGACCGAACGAATCGCCTTCGATGCCATCAGTTTGAGCGGGACCCTCAGCGGTTCGGGGCCGTCCAAATCTGCCTTCCCACGTGGGCTTTCAAGTGGCGTGTGATTGTAAAGCCACAGTTCAATTCAATGGAAGTTCTGAAGTAATGGTCAGCCAAACCACTTGCGCCCGCCGAGAAACTTTGGTTAGATCTCGCTTACACGGGCTCGGCACGGCCGCGCACATCCGTTAACCATGGGGGGCACAGAATATGACTTGGTCCATAAAGACGCGCTTTTTGGTGGCGATAGCGCTCGGCGTTCTCGCCGCCGTTCCGGTGGCATTGCAGTCCAGTCGAGCTTCGGCGTCGCCGGGCTCGAATGCACCGACGCCCGTGTCCTCAGGATTCAGCGTCGCTGACCTGCCGGGCATTCAGCTCTTCGGTGACACGGCGACCGACACGCAAGTGACGGTGTCGTTCATACTGAAAGAGCGGAACATGCAGTCGCTTGAGGCTCAAGTTGATGCAGGCATGCCGAGTTCGCACTACCTGTCGGTGAATCAATTTGCTGACGAGTACGGGCAGTCCTCGTCGAACATCAGCGCGCTGACGAGCTACCTGGCCGGCTATGGCATCAAGACCGACGTCTACGCAGACAACGTCGACGTGGTGGCCACCGGCACGGTGGGCGACTTCGACAATGCGCTCACGGTCACCGAGAGGAACGCGACCGTTCCGGCACAAAGAGGTCCCGGCGGGTTCGGCGCGGTCAGAGCTCAGAACGTGTACACCAACACACAGGCGCCGCTGCTGCCGTACCGGCTGGCCAGCTTCGTGACGGCCATTCTCGGGTTGAGCAATTACGGCCCGTTCGTAAGCGACGCCGCTGCGGCGTCGACCTACGATCATCCCCAGACGGGCAGCTCGAGCACTTGCATAACTGAGTTCGGCCTCTCCAACGGATGTCACCTGCCCGCGGACTTCGCCAAGATGTACAACCTAGACCCGCTCTATGCGCGAGCGAACGGGTCCGGCGAGACGATCGGCATCGTCACCCTGGCGTCGGTCGACCCTGGTTCGCCCCAGTACTTCTGGAGCAATATCGCTCACGTGAACCGGACCGGCACCTTCACCACCGACAGCGTCGATGGCGGAGCGGGCACCCCAAGTGGGATAGCGGGCTCGGACGAGACCGACCTTGACGTCGAACAGTCCGGTTCCCTCGCTCCCGGCGCAAACGTGATCGCCTACGAGGCGCCGAACACGGACTACGGGTTCGCCGACGCGTTCTTCACCGCGGCGAGTCAGAACGTGGCGAGCTCAGTCTCGGCGAGTTGGGGGGAGTCAGAGACCGCGATCGAGGCCTCAATTCTTTCCGGTGAAGAGGCGGCCGGCTATCAGCAATCATTCGACGAAGCCTTCTTGGAGATGGCCGCGCAGGGACAGTCGGCGTTTACCTCCTCTGGTGACATCGGGGCCTACACCGCAGCGGCGGACATCGGTACCACGAACCTGGCGGTGGACTCTCCCGCGGACAGTCCCTACATCACGGCATGCGGCGCTACGTCGCTGCCAGGGACGACGTATTTCTCTTCCACATTGACCGCCACGACCACCGCCAATCGCATTTGGGGCTGGGACTACTTGTGGTCTGCCATCGCGCAGGCCAGTGGTGAAACACTGGCTCAGGCAGCTGAATCGGAACCCATCGGCAGTGGTGGCGGATTCAGCACGCTCGAAGCCACGCCGAGCTACCAGCAGTCCGTGTCGGGAACGCACAACTTCCACGCGGTGGAGTACCTCACCCCGACCGACTACCAAGAGATCGCCCCGGGCCTTACTGAGCCAACGGAGTGGAACTTCAACCCCACGCCCAGCGTGACCTCCGGTTTCGGAAATGGACGGGCTGTTCCCGACTTGGCAACGGACGGAGATCCCCAGACGGGCTATCTCGTCTACGGGACATCCACTAACACGGGCGGGCTCTCTGAATACGGCGGCACGAGTTTCGTAGCACCCCAGCTCAACGGCTCGACTGCAGTCATCGACTCGTACCTGGGTCACCGCGTCGGCTTCTGGAACCCGAAGATTTACGCCGCGGCGAGCAGCTTCAACTCACCCTTCACCCAGCTGAATCAAACGGGCACAAGTAACGACAACATCTATTACACGGGAAATCCCGGCGAGGTCTACAACGAGGGCATCGGTCTCGGGACGCCTGACCTGGCTAAGTTGGCGCGCGACTTCTAGGTCTAACGCCACCCGTTCGCAGGCGAGCGCTGGGTCGTCCAGGCGACCCAGCGATCGTCGACGCACCCGTCAATGCGGGTAGGGCGAAGGTGCCTTGAGGCACGCAAGGACGCGGAGTATCAAATAAGCCCAACCAGTGAGGCGCACGAATCTGTGTTCGGTGCCAATACACGGCTGGCAAAAGTCAAATCAGACCCTGGTCTATCTGCGCCGCGGGATCAACTTGTAAATCCTCGATGACAAGGACGTTTACGAAGTGGAGGTAAGGGGACTCGAACCCCCGACCCCTTGCATGCCATCGACCGAAGACAGGTTTCAGCGAATCATTGTGAATGGAGAAATTCGGGTACGTCTGATGTTTGCGATTAGGCCAGGTCATCAGAAGTCGCCATAGTTCAGAGAAATTGCTGACTTATTTGCTGACTACATGAGAGTGAGTGTCACGAAAGCGTAGGAATTGCGCTAACGAGCGCTGAAAGATAAGACGTGCAAATCACCTCGACCGTGTCATTATCCATAACGAGTTGTAAGGCGCGTCCCGCCATCTGTATGCCGGGCTGACCACGTCGTCCGAAGAGTTGGGTGAGATACTCAATGGCTTGTCGAGTTGCGTCTCCAGCTATCGGATCGAGGACGAGATCGGACAGCGTACGTCCTGTCGTGTCTGGATCCGTGGATTGCATAATGCGAACGACGTCTGAGGCGTCCTTGTCGTCGAGCCTGTCCTCTCGACCGCTTACGACGCGGTCGTGAATTTTGTGAGCCTTGGCGACGAGAAGAGCTGACGTTCCCGCCACCTCTACCGTAATTATCCGAGCATCGTTCGCGTCGAGAGCGCCTATCTTCATCGGCGAGTGGTCGATCAAAGCCGCCTCTAATCCGATTGCGGATCGTGCTGCGCGGTTACCGTGAGTCCCGAGACGCGCCGCGCGTGTGCCCCCAGGCGGAGCAACGGCCATGGGCACGATGAGGTCAACCGGGATGAGTTCGATCCGTCCGTTCACGTCGGTGGGCTCAGTCCAAATTCCTGGCTCCTCGTGTCCCTCTGGTCTCCTCATCAGCGTGAAGTTCGCGTCAAGCATCGCTTGACTTAGGCGTGGATCATCTCCCAACAATGAGGGATTGATCGCCAAGTCCCCGTCCGTCGTATAGGGGGCAATTGCGAGGTTGGCTTCACCAGTCCTCAGATAGACGGCCTGGGCACCAACGACGATTATGGCCTCCCCGTGGGGCGCCAGCGTGAAGAGCGCATCGAGAAGTACCCCACGGGCGGCTACGTAGCGCGCATCAAAATCTGCCATTAATTCGCCGCTCGCGCATCGCTCGGCAGATCTGAAATTGAAGGAAGTCGCCACTGATATTGGTTACCTTCCATCCACTTTGTCAAGGCATCTCCCTCGGCGGGCATGCGTCCATTTCCAGTGAGGCAGTCCGCCGCAGTTTGCGCGACCGCTGCGTACCGCACTCCCATCTCCTCGGTGGTGCGCTCCCACACGACTTCGTCGAAGGGTCTCAGCAGTGCAACGTTGCTTCCCCGATCGGAGGGAAGTAGCCCCAGCTCCTTTGCCAACGTGTTCGGCTCAGAGCAGTAAAGCAGAAGAAATGATGGTGCCGCGATTGGCGCGAACCGGACCGCGGAGAACGAGCCCGTCACGATCACTGGGGAGGATTTCGGAGTTAGCGAAGAAAGTCGGTCGAGCACGAATTCGGGTCCTTGGGCCGCGACATATGAAGACGTCTGGTTGGACTTGAAAACGTCATACGTCTGAGTCCATAGTCGAAGGAGATTTGATATGTCGACGGAGTCAACTAGCCCTCGCCCGGAACGCTCGATTAGCGCGTCTTCGTCAAGGGATTTGAGAAGTCGAGATATGTAGCCGGCCGCTAGGCCGGTGACGTCCGCAATTTGACCCACGCCGTATGGCGGTGTGACATCGATTAGGAATCGCGCTAATCGTCCGGCCTTTGGTCCTTTAAGGCTCGCCGCGGCCCGTGGAGAAGGAGTTGGGTTTCGGCTCGCACCCTTGCTAGAAATAAAAATCGATGGGTGGTTAAGAGCGATGCGTACATTTCCGGTTAGATCGAGATAGTTGATGTCTTCGGCGGTGAGGACTTCCTGGGAGCGCTCGGAGAGCCATGGAGTTACCACGAGGATGGGATAGTTCGAATTGAGGAGACGTAGTTGCCTCGCCATTCCGGTGAGGAAACGCTCGGCGTCTCGAGGGGCAAAGGTGGATTTTGCTTCGACGAGAAAGTTGGTTCCCCCTCCTTGGGGCGTCGAGATGGTGAGGAGGGCATCGACAACTCGATTGGTTTGTGAAGGGCCTGAAGAGCCCACAGTCTGGCTCGTTGCCTCGGCCTTCCAGGTTGGGGGTAGGTTGGCTTGAAACCAGATAACTGCCTGTTCAATGAGGATTCTTTCGTCTAGGTTAAGGTTTGCTGTCATGGTAAAAATGAGTATACAGGTTCTAATTCTCTATTTCAAGTGATTTGCCATAACAGCAAAAACAGTCGAAAATGGGAAATGACGTTCGGAAAAACTATTGGAGCGGATGATGGGGATCAAGTCAACGGAGTGTGACCCAAGACTGGGTTGTGAAGACCGAGTGGGCGGGATCGCTACATTCGGGACGGATCAATCTCCAAACAGCGCCGCGCGGAAGAAGGGGAAGGGCTGAGAGTGGGGGACCCTGATGAATTGCCTTCGCAGGAGCGTCTCGCGGACGCCGCCAGTGGCGTCGTTTGGAAAATAGAGAAACGTGGCGTTCGCAGTGCTGTCATCAGCCAGCTTCAAAATGGCGGTCGCTTTGCCCCTTCAATTACGGAAACCCGCACCCAAGTGACCGGTAATGCATTTGCCAGTTTGATTTGGCTCAGGAGGGCGTCCTTTAGAGTCATTCCAGCGCTAATCCTCTGGGTCCTCGGCGCAAGGGTGCACGAATCAATCGGGATTGATGCTCTCGAAGTCTTGCTCTGGGTTCTCGCGGGAGTCTTTGCGTAATCCGGCGAATTCGGCCACCCGTTCCGATGGTTTTCGTCCACCCGAGCGAGGGAGTCGGAGGTCGCGTAGCGACCGACGCTGTTGTGAGTAAATGGGTCCCTCTGCTCACCTCCTTTTGGTCATCGTAGAACAGTTCGTCTTCATCGTCGTGGGCGTCGATTTCTATGCGTCACTTCTCGCGTTTCGATGCTGTTGTTGTCGTGCGTCGACGCGATTCCCCAACGAGTTCGATGCGGTGCGCGCGCTCTAAGAGACGATCGAGAATGGCGTCAGCGACTGTTGGATCACCGAGTCCCTCGTGCCAGTGATTGACGGGTAGTTGCGACGTGACGATGGTGGACTTCGTTGTGCGGTCCTCCACGACTTCGAGCAGGTCGGCCGCGTGATCGTCGGTGAGACTGCGGATAAGGAAGTCGTCGAGCACCAACACGTCACAGCGCGCGAGTGAGCTCATCACTTTGGCCAGTCGTCCGTCCGCACGCGCCAGAGCGAGATCATCGAGCAGTCGGGGCACGCGCAGATAGAGTGCGCGGTGGCCGTCGCGAATGGCGCGCTGCGCGAGCGCGCAGGCGATGAACGTCTTGCCGACGCCCGTGGGTCCGACGATCATGACGTTGTGGTGGTGCTCCACCCACTTCGAGTCGACCATCGACAGAAACGTGGCCTTCTCGAGTCCGCGGGTGCTCGTGAAGTCGATATCTTCGATGACGCCGCGACTACGAAGCTTCGCGAGTTTCAAGACGCGCTCCAGTCGTCGGTTCTCTCGCTGGAGCAGCTCGCGGTCGACCAGGAGACCGAGTCGGTCCTCGAAACTCATGGTGGCGTAGTCGGGATGCTCTCGTTGTTCGACCAGCCCATTCGCCATAGCCGGCAGTCGCAGGGTCTTTAGACCTTCAACAGTGGTGTAGTGCAACATGGTTCTCCTTCTATTGGTAGTAGTTCGGTCCCCGCAGGTTGTGGTGGGTGACGCGAGGGCGAGGGGACTCACGTCGAAGCGGTTGCTGGTCGAGCCCGTGTTGGAGAATTGACGCAACGGACTTATAGCTAAACGAGCGCAGGGCGAGCGCTCGCGCACAGGCGTCGTCCAGTCGACGGGATCCGTATTTCTTCTCGAGGCGAATGACGCCCAAGGCCGATCGGTAACCCTGTTCGGGGTGGGGCCGGCTCTTCATCAACGCCTCGATGAAGGTCCCCGTCGAGGGACCGTTCTTCGTGGCCCAGGCCACGATGCGCTCGGGCGTCCACTCGAGGTGACGCCGGTGCGAGTCGGGCATGTGACCAGGCTCGGTCGTGTGACGGCCCGGAAAATAGCTGCGCTGGTGGGACGCGACGCGCGTGTTGTTGAAGAAGATCTCGATGGTGGTGGCAGTGGCGCGCACCTCGACGATCTGGCCGGCCAACCGGTAGGGGACGCTATAAAAGTGTCGCATCAGCTCGAAGTGGTAGTCAATGCTGACGCGCGCTTTTTTCCAGGTGGCGAACTCATAGGGCTCTGCGGGCAGTGGTCGTAGCGCCGGGCGATCGAGCTCTTCATAGAGTGAACGACGTGACCCCGGCAGCTTCTTGAAGGGCTTGTCATTGACGCGTTCGACTAACGCAGCGATCACTTCGTTCAGCTCACTCAGACTGGTGAAGTGACGATGACGAAGCACCGCGATGATCCAGCGCTCGACCAGTTGCACGCCGGCTTCGACTTTGGCCTTGTCGCGCGGTTTGTAGGGGCGCGCGGGAATGACCACCGTGCCGTAGTGCTCGGCCATTTCAAAGTAGGTGGCGTTCACGTCGGGTTCGTAGCGATGCGCTTTGGTGACGGCGCTGCGCAGATTGTCGGGCACCAGGACCGCACTCACGCCGTTCATGAACTCGAAGGCGTGCACGTGAGCGTTCACCCAGTGAATGAGTTCTTGAGAGCGCAGCGCTTCGCAGTAGAGATAGTTGGACGCACCGAGCACGCTGACGAAGAGTTCCGCGTGAAACGACACTTCGAGCGTGCGCTCGTCGTAGATGGGAATGGTGAGTCCGGGAAAGTCGATGAAGAGCTTCTCACCGGCCTTGTGGTCGTGGCGCATGGTGACGCTCAGGTGTCGACGCCAGGTGCGATAGAGATGACAGAACTGCGAATAGGAGTAACCGTCGCCAGGGTGTTGCTCTAGATGTTCCAGCCAGAGCAGTTGCAGCGTCACTCCCTTCTTCGCGAGCTCTCGTTTCACGTAGCTGAAGTCGGGGTGGGAACGAGTGGTCTCTCCGGCGACCGGTCGAAAGAGTCGGGCCTCCAACTCGGTGTCGTCGAGTTCATTCGCGACCTCCCAAGTGACGTTGGCGGCGAGGGCGCGCGAGACGAGATCGTTCACGCTCGAACGCGGCACCGACAGACTGACTGAGGTCGCTCGACGGCTGACGTTATCTCGCAGCACGAGACGAAGAACGTTACGAATCTGGCGCATGGTTGTATGGGGACGGGGCATCGGCAACTCCTCTTGGACTTGGTGGTTCAAAGAAGAATTGTCGATGCCCTTTTAGATCACGCGAGCGCCGTGTTTAGCCCCTTCCGAGGGTGGCCGACAACCCCAGAATGGGTGGCCGGAAACGACCAGAATGGCCGGCCGGAAACCACCAGAATCGCCAGTCTTCCTTTCGATTTCGATGCAGCGATGCGCGATGGCTTTTCGAGCCAAAAAACAACTGACTCAGCCGTAGCAAGGAAACTGACTTTCAAAAGGCTCTTCTCTTGCTCCATGTAAAGAAGATTTCGACCATCGTTCATAGTCGTTCACTTCGGTTGAGAGTTCGTTACTGACCAAGAATCTTCTACTTGGTCTGCGGCGCGCAGCCCTAAGCGTCAGCCCCGCGTGAGACACCCGCTGGCAAATTCCATTTCATTAGGGCGAGACAAGTGACACCAAAGACCAATGACTGCAATCAACTCCGCGCAGGCGGTTTCGCGTGACCAAAATGGTGACGTGCCGGACAACAACGACCCCGCGGCTCGACCAACGAGACGAACATTCAGCACCGAGGAGAAGTTGGCTCTTCTCTCGGCCTATGAAGCGTGCGACTCGGGCAAGAAGGGCGAGTTCGCGCGCCGCGAGGGGATCTACTCCAGCCAACTGACCGAGTGGCGCCGCGCGCGCGACGCCGGCACGCTGGTGGCGCGTGAGTCGACTTCGTCGCGCCGCGACCAACGCGAGTTTGACAAACTTGAAAAGAAGAACAAGAAGTTAGAGGCGGAGCTCGAGCGCACCAGACTGGCGCTCGATATCGTGGGAAAAGCGCACGCGCTCTTGGAGAAGCTCTCCGAGAGCGCGGACAACGAGTAGTGGTCGACGAGCTGATGGGAGTCTTCCACGAAGAGCTGCGCCCAGTGGTCGGCGTGAAGAAGGCCTGCGCCCTGCTCGGCCGGGTGCGCTCGAGCTACTACCGCCGAAGACAACCGGTGGTGGCGAGGGAACCAGCGCCTCGACCCACGCCGCGAAACGCCCTGAGCGACGCCGAGCGCGCCCGCGTGCTGGCGCTGCTGTGCGAGGACCAACACGTCGACTCCTCGGTCGCCCAGGTCTACGCCGAGACCCTCGACGAAGGTACTTACCTGTGCAGCCAATCGACCATGCTGCGCATCCTGCGCACGACCACGTCGACCACGGATCGCCGACGGCAACGGACCCACTCGGCGAAGAAGCGACCGGAGCTGCTCGCGACGAAGCCCAATGAGATCTGGAGTTGGGACATCTCCAAACTCCACGGCTCCACCCGGGGTCTCTTCTACGACCTCTACGTCGTGATCGATATCTTCAGCCGCTACGTGGCGGGCTGGCTGGTCGCGGCGCACGAGGACGCCGAGTTGGCGAAGGAGTTCTTGGAGGACGCGGTGCTCACCCAGGGCGTGGCGCGCGACCAGTTGACCATTCACGCCGATCGCGGCGGGTCCATGCGCTCCAAGCCGGTCAGTCAACTGATGATGGACCTGGGCATAACTCGAAGTCACTCGCGACCTCACGTCTCGAATGACAACCCGTTCTCCGAGGCGGCGTTCAAGACGCTCAAGTACTGCCCGACGTTTCCCGAGCGCTTCGGCTGCATTGAAGACGCGCGCGCGTTCGCCGACGTGTTCTTCAACTACTACAACCACGTTCATCGACACTCGGGCATTGGACTGCACACCCCGGCGTCAGTGCACTACGGCACCCACCACGAAATTCGCGAGCAACGACAAGCCACCTTGAACGCGGCATTCGAGTCGAACCCGATTCGCTTTCGTCGGATTGCACCGCGGGCGCCCACCATCCCCGAAGTCGTGTGGATCAACCCGCCGATCAAGGAGGTGCTCGCTAACATCTAAATCGACCGAGTGTCTCATTCGACCTGACGGGTTCCGCAGCGCCGAAAGACTGAAGTGAGATCAGCCGGCAAATAGAGCGACCTGAAATATTTGCTGACGGTTTTGCTGACTGGACGTCCGCATTTTCCTCGGGATACCTCTGCTGGGGTCGAATTTCCGCGATATCTCAAGGAGTTATGTGGTGGCCCTATCCACTGCTGACTCAAACAAATGGTTAACTCTTGTCAGAGCCAGCTTGGTAGGACAAAAAACGCGTGATTCCACGGCTTCTGATTATCAACTACTTGGCTCTATCCGTCAACCACAGAGGCGGCTCACTAAGGCTCAGGTGGCCGAAATGGCAGCAAAATACAAGACAGGAGCAACGGTCTACGAGTTAGCTGATCAATTTGGCTGTCATCGCGCAACCGTTGCCGAACGGCTCAAGAAGGCGGGAGTCGTATTGAGGGGCCAGTCTCCGACGTCCGAAGCCATTGATTCAATGACAAATCTGATCGCGTCCGGACTTTCACCCCAAGCCGTGGGAGAGCAACTTGGGTTCTGTGCAAACACAGTTCGGAATTGTTTGCGTGAACGACTACCTATCGGCACCACCTCGCTCGACGAATCCTAGAGCTGCGAGGGCAATGAAGGGGTCGACCAACAACCGAAGGTCTTCGTATTAACGAGTGATGACCAATCCTCGGTGCATTGCGAACGGCCTGCTAGTTGTCTTTGGGCTCATCTGCCGACGGCAAGGTCGAGGACGGTATTGACCGCAGTTTCGAACGGGCGGATGCTCCGTTGCACCTGGGCAAGCAGAAGTCCTCCTTGGAGCGTGGCGAGCAGAGTAATCGCGAGGTCGTTCGGGTCAATGTCGGGCGGAAGTTTCCCGTCGGCGTGAAGGGATCCGAGTGCATCGCCGATAACGGCTGCCCACTGGTCGAAACCTGCCGCGATGAGCGCTCGCGCCTCGGGGTCACTCTCGGCGAGTTGACCACCGAGCGAGCCAAGTGGGCAGCCCCCGATTGCTTTGGTGTGCTTCGCCGCCGCGATCACCATGTTCCGCCAGGCTTCGACTCCGTTCGCACTGCTAAGGACGCGCCCCTGGTGATGGACGATGGTTTCGGCTTGGTAGTCGATGACCGCCTGCACGAGTTCGTTCTTGTCGGGGAAGTAGTGGTACATCTGAGAGCCGCTGACTTCCGCCGCCACCTTGACATCGCCCAAGGTGGTCGCCGCCACTCCACGCTTATGGATCAAGGCAGCAGCCGCCTCCACTATTCGTGCGCGGGTACGAGCTCCCTTCGGGGTGAGCTTCGGTCGCTCGTTCGTTTCACTGTCCATGAATGAATTTTAACATGATTTTGAGTTTGACAACCCAATATCGAATTGATAAAGTGAGTTACACAACCCATTTCAGAACGCAGATCACAACTAACAAATAACTACGAAGGAGTAGCAACATGAGCGCATACCTAATTGTCGAATTCACGGTCAAGGACCCAGATGTTTATCGTGAGAAGTACGCGAGCAACGCTGGAAAGTCCGCCAAAGAGTACGGAGCCGAAGCTCTCGCCAACAGTAACTGGGAGCTCCTGTACGGCGAAGGCTCGCTCACTTCAGGAGCACTTATGCGGTTTCCGGACCGTGAGTCCGCCCTCAGTTGGTACAACTCGCCTGAATATCAGCAGCTGATCGGAGTCCGAGACGTTGCAATGGATGTCCGTTTCAGCTTGCTCGACGGCCTCCCTACCTCCACAGAAGCTGAGAGCCAAACCAAGTGAGCACACAGCCAGGAAAGGCAGCCCTCCTAACAGGCGCCAACGCCGGTATCGGCAAGGAGGTGGCCCGGCAACTGGCATTACGTCCCGAGTTTGCTCGGATCTACCTGGCGTGCCGGAACCAAGATCGTGCGAAAACGGCAAAGGCCGAACTCGAAGCCGTGACTGGCAGACACATCTTTGACATCCTTCTCATGGACGTCGCCGATCTGCGTTCGGTCCGCGCCGGCGTTGCGGCCATCGATGGATCCATCGACGCGGTGGTCATGAACGCTGGTGTAATCGGCGACAAGAAGTTGATGAACTTGACGGCTGACGGTGTCACCACCCTGTTCGCAACGAACGTTCTTGGTCACGTAGTTCTCCTTGATGCGCTCCTGAAGGAGAACCGACTTGGCGAGGTTGCGGTCTTTGTCGGAAGTGAAGCGGCCAGAGGAATTCCGAAGTCGGGACTTTTCGCAGCAATGTTAAAGATGCCACAACCTTCCTTCATCTCAACTTCTGCCGATGAACTCGCCACCGTCATGGACGGCAGCTACTTCAGTGGCAAGAAATTTGAACCCAACCTGGCCTTCGGACAGGTCAAGTACATCGGGGCGCTCTGGATGGCCCACATGGCTCGCCAATACCCTGACCGACGATTTATCACGGTGAGCCCCGGAAACACGACTGGAACCCAAGCCCCCGACGGCCTTGGGCTACCACTACGAATAGCGGCCAAATACGTCATGCCTCATATGGGTATCTCCCACGAGCTTGACGTAGGCGCGAAGCGATTGGTCGACGGAGTCACCGACCCGACCCTGTCGAGTGGCGTGTTCTACGCCAGCCCGGCTGGCAAGTTGAAGGGTCCCTTAGTGGACCAGACGGACATCTTCCCCGACCTGGCCAACAAGTCCTTCCAGGACCACGCCAACGAGGCCATCCACCGCTTCATCACTTGATGCAGTCTGCGGAATAACGCGAGGCGCTGTCAGAGAGAAGTTGTTGTTCGAGTAGTGATGTAAGAGAGTACCTTCGGGGAACTGACTAAAACGGCTCATCGGATTTCAATGGGGTGGCGACACCCTGAGGGTCACTCTTTGGAAGACGAAGGTGCTTCAGGCTTTAGGTGTGACCCAAAAAACTCGAAGCACCTTCGTCCTTACTGACCCTACAGAAATCGTTGAGGCTCTCGTCGGCTTAAAAGACGTGCGGGTGCTGGCCTACGAGCGCCGCGGCCCCGAGGTCGCCCTCTGCATCGAGCAGGTGCTGGGCGAGGTGGCGTGTCCCCGGTGTGCCTCGCGCGCCCTGGTCAAGGACCGACCGCTCGTGACCTACGTCGATCTCCCCGTCTACGGCGCCGCGATTCGCCTGACCTGGAAGAAGCACCGGATGCGCTGTGACAACGACGACTGCTCGATGAAGAGCTGGGTGCTCACCGATCACCGCATCGCCGCCCAGCACTGCCTGCTCACCACGAGGGCCGCCAAGTGGGCGACGGTCCAAGTGGGCACCGGTCGCACCGTCAAGGAAGTGGCGGGGGAACTTTCCTGTGACTGGCATACCGTCAACGACGCCGTGACCACCTACGGCACCGCGCTGCTCGAGGCGGACAAGAAGCGCCTCAATCAGACCACGGCGCTGGGCTTGGACGAGACCAGCTTTGTGCGACTGGGCGGCCACCACACCAGTTACCTCACGACCGTCGCCGACGTGGGCAACCACCAAATCATTGACATCTTGCCCACGCGCAGCTACGTGGACGTGGCCGGTTTCATTGGCGAACAACCCGAGGCCTGGAAGGCCCGCATCACCTACGGGGCCTTGGACATGTCGGCCACCTACGCCGCTGTTTACAACGTGATGCTCCCGAGAGCCGCCCAGGTCGTCGACCGCTTTCACGTGATCGCCCTGGCGAATCGATGCCTCGACAGTGTTCGACGTCGCGTCCAGACCGAACAGCTAGGCCACCGGGGCCGAAGGGATGATCCGCTTTATCGAGTGCGACGAGTCTTACTCGTGGGCGAGGAGAAACTCAGTGAGGAACAGGCCACGCGGCTCAACTCGCTGCTCTCACTGGGTGACCCCAGCGCCGAGGTCGCTCTCGCTTACCGCGTGAAGGAGCGACTGCGTGACTTCTATCGGTGCTGGAACGCCGAGGAGGCTCGAGCGATGCTCGAAGACTTACAGACCCATTGCCTAAAGAAGGCCATGCCGCCCGAGATCAGAAAGCTCGGACGAACACTGAAGGAGTGGTTTGACAAGATCTGCAACTATCACCTGGCACGAATCACCAACGCACCGACCGAAGCACTCAACAACCTCATCAAGCGCATCAAGCGGGTCGGCTTCGGGTTCCGGAACTTCGAGAACTACCGAATCAGAGCCCTGCTCTACGCGGGCAAACCGAACTGGCGAGTGCTCGGCTCGATCGTCGTCCGATGAGACTCACCCCGTCAGAATCCGATGACCCACTAAAACTTGGTGGAGGTAAGGGGATTCGAACCCCTGACCCCTTGCATGCCATGCAAGTGCTCTACCAGCTGAGCTATACCCCCGGGCCGGATTTCAAACTCTAGCAGTCGCCCCAATGTTCAATAATGTGGTCATTTCGACCTCCCCCAACCTTAAGGTTCGGAGTCGAATTTAACTCCAACATCCGTTCGCGCTGCGTCTTTGGAAGCCCTGAGACAACTTGCTCGTACGAGTGCGTGATCATTTGCTTTAGTTCGTGATCCGGCACGGTCCCGTCGAGCGTCACCGTGTTCCAGTGAGTCTTGTTGAGGTGGTATCCCGGCGTGACCGCCGCGTACTCTTCTCGAAGTTCAAGAGCAAGCATGGGCTCGCACTTCAGTGAAATGGATGGTGGCGTGTTCTCGGGAGAGAAGATCGCAAAGATCTTTCCTGCGACCTTGTACACGTCGACCTCGGGACGAAAGGGTTGCTCCTCCGTCGTCTCGGGAAATGAAATCAGGAAGTTGGCGATTGCTTCGAGTTTCACGTGCTCGTCCCGGCCGCCCTAGATCGCGTTTGCGACAATCAAGTCGGTCAGCACACCCGGACGCGACAGAAAGGGGGAGTGGTCGCTTTCGAGCGTGACTACCTCCGTGCAGCGCAGCGACATGATCTTTTGCAACGTGGGATCAATCGCGTTGTCGTCGGTGCAGAGGATGTAGCGCGACGGCACGTCAACGTCGTAAGAGCTCCTTGGGCTGCGAAAGCTGGCGACCGTCTGAGGGGTGAGTTGGGAAACGGCCCATGCGGCAACCTTCTCCTTGCAGTCCTGATAGAGCGCGGTGTGGGCGAGCACCGGATTCAGGACGAGGAAGTCGCCAACGCGCTCGATGGCCTCGTCGAGCCGGGTCATGATCTCGACTTCACTCTTCGCCTCGCTGGCACTTTGACCGAGCGCCGGCACAAGCGCTGCGATGTAGACGAGTCGTTCGAGGTTGGGGATCTGATCGGCGGCTTCGGTGATGACGGCGCCCCCGTAGCTGTGGCCGACGAGCACGACGGGTCCGTCAAGCTTTGCGACCTCAATGACCTCGCGCGCGTCGTCGGCGAGAAAGGTGTTGGGGTGCGCACCGTGCGTCGAGCTAGGTAGGTCGAGCGCAGTCCAGGGAATCTCACGACGGGTGAGCTCTTTACCGACATCGCGCCAACTCCAGGCTCCGCTCCAGCCGCCGTGCACCAATATGTAGGTGGCTTCAGACATGTCGCGCACCTCCTCGTTCAGAGAGGCTAGGGGCGTTTCATCCGTAGAATGTCGTAATGAGCCGCCCATTTGACGTCGCCGCCATCGAGGAGAAGTGGCAAGCTCGCTGGCTGGATGACGGCACCTACGAGGTCGACAACGACGACCCGCGCGAGCGTTACTACGCCCTGTGCATGTACCCGTACCCTTCGGGCGCCGCCCACCAAGGCCACGTGCGTAACTACACCTTTGGTGATCTCGTGGTCCGCTACCAGACCATGCGCGGTAAGGCCGTTCTCTCTCCGTACGGATTCGACTCCTTTGGACTGCCCGCCGAAAACGCGGCCATCAAGGCTGGGAGCCACCCGCGGCTCTTTACAGAAGCGCGTATGCACGAGCTCAAGACGTCGGTGCGCCGCCTCGGTGCGGTCTACGACTGGCGCCGCGAGGTCTACAGTCACGACCCCGGGTACATCAAGTGGTCCCAGGCAATATTCCTTGCGTTCTTAGAGGCGGGTCTCGCCTATCGCGCGGAAGCCCAGGTGAACTGGTGTCCGGGCTGTAAGACTGTGCTCGCGAATGAGCAGGTCTTAGCCGACGGCACGTGCGAGCGGTCCGGCGATGTCGTGACACGCCGATACCTCAAGCAGTGGTTCTTCAAGATCACCGACTACGCGGAGGAGCTCCTGACGAGCCTCGACCAGCTTGAGTGGCCCGAACGGGTAAAGACCATGCAGCGCAATTGGATCGGGCGAAGCGAGGGCGTTGAGTTCGACCTCCCGCTCGAGTACGACTCGTCGAAAGTACTTCGCGTCTTCACCACCCGTCCCGACACTGGCTTTGGCGTCACGTACGCGGTCGTCGCGCCCGAGCATCCGATGCTCTCGCTGCTCACGACCGACGACGAGCGACTCCGCGTCGAGGAGATCGTCAGTCGCGCAACGTCCATCAGTGAGATCGAACGCACGTCGTCCTCGGCCGAAGGGGTTGCGGCAGAAAAGCGCGGTGCCTTCACCGGCAGCCACGTGATCAACCCCTTCACGCACGAGCGCGTGCCGGTCTACGTGGCCGACTACGTGCTCGGCAACTACGGCACCGGGGCGATCATGGCCGTGCCCGGAGAGGACGAGCGTGATTACGAGTTCGCGAAAGTACACGGACTTCCCATCATCCGCACGGTCCAGCCGCCCGACGGCTTCGACGGCGAGGCATACAACGGCGAGGGCGTGCACATCAACTCCGGTTTCTTGAACGGACTCGACGTCGTCGCGGCGAAAGAGAAGGCCACCGACTACCTTGTCGGGCACGCGAACGGCGTGACGAAGGTCAACTATCGCCTGCGCGACTGGCTCGTCTCGCGTCAGCGCTTCTGGGGATGTCCGATTCCCGTCGTGTACTGCGACGACGACGGCATCGTGCCGGTCCCACTCGACCAGCTCCCGGTGCTTGCCCCCGACGATGTCGTGATGGATGGGAGTGGTCAGTCGCCACTGGCGACCCACGAGGGATTCCTTTACACCGTGTGCCCAACGTGCGGCAAGCCGGCGCGTCGCGAGACCGACACGATGGACACCTTCACCGACTCCTCGTGGTACTTCCTTCGTTTTGCCGATCCTTTCACTCCCGACGAGCCGTTCGACCCGGCGATGGCAGTGCAGTGGATGCCGGTCAATCAGTACATCGGCGGGATCGAGCACGCGATCCTGCACCTCATGTACGCCCGCTTCTACCTCAAGGCGCTGGTCGACGTCGGCATGGCCGACGGACTGCCCCGCGAGCCGTTTCAGCGCCTTTTCACCCAGGGGATGATCCGTCTGTCCGGCTCCAAGATGTCCAAATCCAAGGGCAACCTCATCGCGCCCGAGGAGTACTACAAGACTGTGGGCGCCGACGGACTCCGCCTGTTCCATCTCTTTGCGGGACCTCCCGGCGACGACCTCGACTGGACCGAGCAGACCGACGACGTTATCGACGGCTGCGCTCGATTCATCGACCGGCTCTTTCGTCTCTGGAACGACTACGACGTCACCTACCACGACACCGCCGACGAGACGGACCTTGCCGTGCGCCAAGAGGCGCATCGCACGATCGCGCGCGTCACGACCGACTTTGATCGCTGGAGCTACAACACGGCCGTCGCGGCGCTGATGGAGCTCTTCAACACGATCTCCAAGCAGGCGCGCAGCGAGCACGGCATCAAGAAGGCAACGCTCCAAGACGCGCTCGACATCTTGGTGACGCTGCTCGCCCCCATGGCGCCGCACATCACGGCCGAGCTCTGGGAGCAACGTCACCCCGATCGCCCGAGCGTCCACCTCATGCCCTGGCCGGTGGCCGACCCCGCACTCGTCGCCGAAGCGACGGTCACGATGGTGGTGCAGATCAACGGCAAAGTGAAGGCGCGCCTCGACGTGCCGCCGTCGATCAGCGAAGAGGAGGCCACCGCAGCGGCGCTCGCTGACGAGCACGTCGCGGCCGCGTTGGGCAAGGCCGCGCCGACGCGAGTGGTTGCGCGACCGCCGCGTCTGGTCAACATCATTCCCTGATGGCCGCGTCGTCCTCGCACACCGAAGTCACCGTCGAGCCGCCACGCTTTGACCGGCCCGAGGTTGAGATTCGCGCGTCCACGAGGCGCAAGAAGACCGGCAACGCGCACTGGTCGGGTAGCCGCATCGTCGTCCAGATCCCCGCTCGTGTGCGCGGCCGCGAGCGTCGCGCCTTTGTCGACGAACTCGTCGAGCGCCTGCTCACGCAGCGCCCGCAGAACGCCGGCGGTGACGGCGCGCTCGAAGAGCGTGCTCGTGTGCTCGCCGAGCTCTACAACGACGGCGTGTTGCCGGCGTCGGTGCGGTGGGTCACGAACCAGCGGGCGAGGTGGGGGTCGTGCTCGCCGGGTTCGCGCGAGATTCGCATCTCCAGCCGCTTGCGTCAGTGCCCCGAGTGGGTGATCGACGCCGTGCTCGTCCATGAGTTGGCCCATTTGCAAGAGGCGGACCACAACGCGCGCTTCTACGAGCTCGCCGACCGCCATCCCCGACAGGGCGACAGCGCCCTCTACCTCGAGGGGTACGCGCTCGGTCTGGGTCTGCGGATCGAAGGCGGGGACGTCGATCCGGCGCCGAGGCGCTAGGTCGCTTCGCCTCGCAGGAATCGCTCGAGTTCGGCGGCGAGCTCATCACCGCTGGGCACCTCTTGACCGAGCGAGGTGCCTTCGGTCTCGTCGGCGGCGGCTTCGAGGCGCTCGACCATCGTGGCGTGCTCGGAGTTGTTCGTCACGAGATCATCGACGCGCTGGCGCGCTTCGTCCGCTGCGGCGCGCAGGTGTCCCGCGTCGAGGGTGAGACCCGACGTACGGGCGAGACCGTCGATGAGGGCTGCGGCCGCTTCCGGGTACGGCATCGACGCGACGTAGTGGGGCACTCGAGCCCAGAGGGTGATGATGTCGATGTCGACTTCGGCGAATCCGAGCTCCAGCGCCGTGCCGATACCGGCCGGCACTTCCAGCTCACCCGACACGGAACCGACCGGCGCGAGCAGCTGCGCGCTCGCAGCGGGTGCGGTGCCGATGACGCGAATCGGGCGCGTGTGCGGCGTGGGCGCCGGGAACGCCCCGAGCCCGACGACGAGACGCACGTCGAAGCGGCCGGCGGCGTCGGTGACGACGTCGACGAAGTCGCTCCAGTGAAAGTCCGGCTCCGGACCGACGAGAAACAGCACGTCCGCACCGTCGCCGTCGCGCCCGTAGCGCAGCTGGATCTCGGGCCACGTGAGCTCGGTCGTCACGCCGTCGACGATGCGCGCAAGCGGGCGACGGGCGCGCTGGTCGATGAAGTACTCGGTGTCAAAGGTCGCGAGCACCTCGGTTGGAATCGTCTCCAGCATCGTCGAGATGGCGGTGCTCGCCGCGATCCCCGCGTCGATCCAACCCTCGAGACCAATGACGAGGACCGGCTCGTTGAGGTCGGGGTCCGCCAAGAAGATGATGCGGTCGTAGATCTCGTCGTCCATTTACTTCTCCAAAGTCTGCTTCGCCAATTCGGCGAGCATCGCGATATATCCCGGGTAGGCATCGACGCTGCCGCGGTCGCCCGCGGTCGCACCGGCGCGGTAGCGCGCGAACACCCCTTGCATGATGCAGGCCAGCTTCCAATAGCCGAATGCTTGATAGTAGGCGACGTGTGTGAGGTCCAAATTCGAGTGCTTCGCGTACGCCTCGAGCACCTGGTCACGCCTAGCGAAGCCGGGGGCCGTCGTTGGGGCGAGCCCGAGCAGCGATTCGGTGGCGTCGCCCGGCTCCGCCCAGTAGCACAGCAGCACGCCGACGTCGGCCATCGGATCACCGAGGGTGCAGATCTCCCAGTCGAGAATCGCACGGACCCCGCCCTTCTCGTCGAGGACCGTGTTGTCGAGTCGGTAGTCGCCGTGGACGACGGCAACCTTCTGTTGTTCAGGGATGGAGCGAGCCAGCTCGTCACCCACCTCGTCGACCACCGTCTCGTGATCGACGCCGTCGACCTTCATCTGCTCGAATTGGGTGCGCCAGCGATTCACCTGGCGCTCGATGTAGCCCTCGTGGCGAGCCAAGTTGCTGAGCCCGACCTCCTCGACATCGACGTCGTGCAGCTGAGCTAGTGTCGTGGCAAGATTCGCGCCGATCGCCCCTCGCGTCTCGACGTCAAAGCTCGCTTCTGCCTCGGTGCGGTCGCGCAGGATCGCTCCCTCAACGAACTCCATGACATAGAAGGGCCGCTCGTTCACGTCGGGATCGACACAGAGCCCGAGCGGCCTCGCAACGGGTATTCCGGCGGGGTAGAGGGCCGTGATGATCGTGTGCTCGCGCACCATGTCGTGCGCGGTGGGCAGTACGTGACTCGTCGGTGGTCGGCGCAGTGCGTAGGAACGGCCGCGGGCGTCAGTGACGCGAAAGGTGAGATTGGAGCGTCCTCCTGCGATGAGTTCGAAGGTGAGCGGCGCGCTCGCGCCCACGTGCTCGACCATCCACGACGTGACGTTCACCTCGTCGATTCCCGTCATCATCCCCATAGTGGCCGAGGCTAACAGCGTTGTTCGGCCCCTCCTTTCGAGAGCGAGCACCATTAGGCTGACGCTCGTGAAAGATGTCACGGACGCCACCTTTGCCACCGACGTGATGGAGCGCTCGAAGAGCGTTCCGATCGTCATCGATCTCTGGGCCGAGTGGTGCGGACCGTGTCGCACGCTCGGACCGATCATCGAGAAGGTCGTGGGCGAGACGAACGGGGCCGTCGAACTCGTCAAGGTCGACGTTGACGCGAACCCGCAGATCTCTCAGGCCTTTCGGGTGCAGTCGATTCCCGCCGTCTTCGCGATTCACGACGGCCAAATCGTCGACACCTTCGTCGGAGCCCTTCCCGAGGCGCAAGTGCGTGAGTTTGTCCAACGTCTGGCGCCGGGCGCGACGGCCGTCGACCGGCTGGTGAGCGCCGGCGACGAGACGTCGCTGCGCGGAGCGCTCGCGCTTGATCCGAACAGCGTCGAAGCGGGCATCGCGCTCGGCGACTTCCTGCGCGCTGAGGGCCGCCTCGATGAGGCCGAAGCCGTCCTCGAACCGTTTTCGAACGCGGTCGCGGCAAAGACGATCCTCGCGCGTATTCGATTGCAGCGAAGCGGCGTGAGCCTCGACGGCGACCTCGACCTCACCCTCGATCACCTGCTCGAACAGTCGGCCACGAACGATCAACTGAAAGATCAACTGCTGGAGGTCCTCGACGCGCTCGGTCCCGAGGACCCGCGCTACGTCTCGTACCGTCGCCGGCTGGCTAGTCGCCTCTACTAGTGCACGTCTATCGGCCGCCGAGGCCGTTGGTGCTCGCCCTTGGGTCGGCGCGCGTGGACGTGACCCACCGAGCACTCGTCATGGGCATCCTCAATCGAACGAAGGACTCCTTCTACGAGCCGGCGGTCACCTTCGACCTGGACGCGTTCTACACCCGCGCGGAAAACCTCGTCGCTGACGGCGCTGATCTCCTGGACGTCGGCGGCGTGAAGGCGGGACCTGGTGACGAGGTGAGCGAAGAAGAAGAGCTCGATCGCGTCGTGCCCGTCATCGAAAAGCTGACCACGCGCTTTGACACGCCGGTGAGCGTCGACACGTGGCGCGCCTCGGTCGCGGCGGCGAGCTTCGCTGTGGGCGCCTGTGTCGGCAACGACATCAGCGGGTTCGCTGACCCCGAGTACCTCACGGCCGCGTCGCGAGCGAACGCAACGGTCGTGGCGACGCACATCCGTCTTCGCCCGCGCGTCGCCGACCCCGACCCTCACTACGACGACGTGACCGACACCGTGAAGAACTTCTTGCTCGAGCGCCGCCAGTGGGCATATGACGCGGGGTTGAGCCCCGAACAGGTCATCCTCGACGCCGGACTCGACCTTGGCAAGACGGCCGCCCAGTCGCTCCAGCTACTGCGCGACTCAGACCAGCTCGCGGCGCTCGGCTCACCGCTGCTGCTCTCAGCGTCGAACAAGACCTTCCTCGGAAAGGCGCTCAACCTCGAGGTGGGCGAGCGGGCCAGCGCGTCGCACGCCGCGACGGCGATGGGGATCGCACTGGGGTGTCGTATCGTGCGGGTTCATGACGTGGCGGGGACGGTTCGAGTGCGCGACACGATCGATCGACTTTTGGAGATGCCGTGAGTAGTGCGAGCGTGTGCGTCGTGGGCACCGACGTGACGATGGTCTACGACGCCGTGCACAACGCCGTGGCAAAGGCGCTCGGCGACCTCGATCCCTCCTTCGCGCTGCAGGACTTCACGGCGAAGGACGCGACGCTCACCTCGGGCGAGTCGGTGATGCCGCGCATCATGGAGGCGCTCAACACGCCCCCCTTTCTCGTCGAGCGCCGTGTCGTCGTCGTGCGCGACGCGCAGCTCTTGATTGCCGACGAGGTCGCCGACCTCCTCCAGTGGATGGCGCACCCCGCACCGGGAACGACGTTGATTGTGGCGGTCGTGGGCGCCAAGTCCCACAAGCTCGTCAAGGCCGCCGGCGAAGTGCTCGAAGTGAACGTGGGCTCGCGTATCGCTGACCGCGTCGCCTTCGTGAAGTCGAAGATGGATGAGTACGACGTCTCGATCGACAACGCCACGGCGCAAAAAGTCGCCGAGCAGGTGGGCGACGACGTCGCGCGAGTCGACGCGCTCGCAAGAACGCTCCAGTCCATCTACGGCACCGCGCCCCTCGTCTTCGCCCGCGTCGAGCCGTACCTCGGCGACGCGGGCGACGTGCCGGTCTGGGATCTCACCGACGCGATCGACGGCGGCGACGCGACCAAGGCGATCGTCGTCGCTCGACGAATGCTCGAGTCGCGCAAGCGCGCGGGCCTGCAGCTCGTCTCGATGCTCCAGCGCCACTATCTCAACATGAGCGCCCTCGAAGGGAGCGAGGTTCGCACGAGAGAAGAAGCGGCGGTGCTGTTAGGCGTGAACGCGTATCCCGCGGGCAAGTCGCTTCAGATGTCCGAACGCCTCGGTCCCGAGCGCTTGACGACAGCGGTGCACTGGATCACCGACGCGGACCTCGCCCTCAAGGGCGGCGTGAGCTACGGCGGAAAAGATCTCGACAGTGATCTCGACGTGACCGAACTGACGGTCATTGAGGTGCTGGTCGCGCGTCTCGCGCGACTCAGCTACGGCGCGAGAAGGCGCTAGCTAAGCTAGGCCTCTTCATGAATCGCGTTGACGCGCTTCATGAGGCCGCTCTTCTTGTTGGCGGCCGTGTTCTTGTGAATAACGCCCTTGGAGGCGGCCATGTCGATGCGCTTGATCGCAAGGCGCAAGGTCGCGGCCTCGTCTTCGGTGCCGACCGCGGCGACGGCGTTCTTCGTGCGCGTGCGCAGTTCGCTCTTCACGGCCTTGTTGCGCTCGTGGCGGACGATCGTCTGCTTGTTGCGCTTGATCTGGCTCTTAATGTTCGCCACGAAAGACAACCTCGTTCTTCAGTGCAGCACCTCGCTGCGGGCCTATCGATGCTACCAGAGGTGGCTGGAACCGCTCCACTTTGGCAAATTTTGAGGCCGATTAACCTTTGTTCAACGTGGCAACTACTCCTTCAACTGTCGATTCGCGGACAATTCGCAATCTGAGCATCATCGCCCACATCGACCACGGCAAGTCGACCCTGTCTGACCGCATCTTGGAGATGACCGGCGCCGTGGATCCTCGCCTCATGCGGGCTCAGTACCTCGACTCGATGGACATCGAGCGAGAGCGCGGCATCACCATCAAGGCCCAGAACGTCCGAGTTCACTACCACGACCACCTCATCCAGCTCATCGACACCCCCGGTCACGTGGATTTCGGCTATGAGGTCTCTCGCTCGCTCGCCGCGTGCGAGGGCGCGGTGCTCCTGGTCGACGCTACCCAGGGCATCCAAGCCCAGACGCTCGCTACCTGTTACCAGGCGATCGAGCACAACCTCGAGATCGTCGCCGCCCTCAACAAGATTGACCTGCCCGCGGCCGACCCCGAGCGCTGCAAGGACGAGCTGGAGCGCGTCCTTGGGATTCCCGCCAGTGAGGTGCTCTCGATCTCGGCGAAGACGGGTGAGGGTGTCGCTGAGCTGCTCGACGCCGTCATCGCGCGGATCCCCGCGCCCGTGGGCGACCCCGCGGTGCCGCTGCGGGCGTTGGTATTTGACTCGTACTACGACCAGTACCGAGGCGTCATCAGCTCGATCCGTGTGGTTGAGGGCACGTTGCGCGAGGACACGCGCATCCGCATGATGCGCGCGGGCACCAACCACGAGCTCGAAGAGATCGGCATCAGAACGCCCGACATGCTGAAGGTCGACGCGCTTGGACCCGGTGAGGTGGGCTACGTCGTCGCGGGCATTCGCGACGTCGGCGGCGCGCGCTCCGGTGAGACGATCACCGAGGCGAACCGGCCGGCCGCCGCTGCCCTCGAGGGTTACCAGGACCCCAAGCCGATGGTCTTTTGCGGCATCTATCCCATCGACGGCGACGACTTGGCGAGCCTGCGCGACGCGCTCGACAAGCTGAAGCTGAACGATGCGTCGATCACCTACGAGCCCGAGAACTCCCACGCGCTCGGTTTTGGCTTTCGCTGCGGGTTTCTCGGGCTTCTGCACATGGAGATCGTGCGCGAGCGTTTGGAGCGAGAGTTCAACCTCGACATCATCGCGACGGCGCCGTCGGTGGTCTACCGGGCCTTCTTCACTGACGGCACCGAGGTGCTCGTCGACAATCCGACCGACCTGCCCGACCCGAGCCGACTCGATCACGTGGACGAGCCCATGCTCGACGTCACGATCATCACGCCGGCGGAGTACCTCGGCGCCGTCATGGACCTCGGTCAGTCACGCCGCGGCGAGATGGTCAAGATGGAGTACCTCTCGACCGAGCGCGTGGAGCTGCGCTACCGCATTCCGCTGGCCGAAGTCGTGATCGACTTCTTCGACGCCCTGAAGAGTCGCACCAAGGGATACGCCTCGCTCGACTACGAGCCCGCCGGCTACGTGACGAGCCAGGTCGTGCGCGTTGACCTGTTGATCAACCACGAGCCGGTTGACGCGTTCTCGACGATCGTGCATCGCTCCAACGCCGAGTTCTACGGGCGACGGATGGCTGAACGCCTCAAGGAGCTCATCCCGCGTCAGATGTTCGAGGTGCCGATTCAAGCCGCCATCGGTGGGCGGGTCATTGCGCGCGAGACCGTTCGCGCGCGCCGCAAAGACGTCCTTGCCAAGTGCTACGGCGGCGACATCACCAGAAAGCGCAAGCTCCTCGAAAAGCAGAAAGAGGGCAAGAAGCGCATGAAGAACCTGGGTCGCGTCGAGGTGCCCCAAGAGGCGTTCGTCGCGGCGTTGAAGCTCGAGGAGTAGCTCAGTCGACCTGGGAGGGCGGTGCGGGCGGGCTCGTGCCGTTTGTCGGTGTGGGGCGGCGAGGTTCGAGGAGGTGCTCTTCGAGCTCGCGGGGCGCCAAGGGTCGCGAGAAGAGAAATCCCTGCACGTAGTTGACGTGGCTCGCGCGCAACAGATCCATCTGGTCGAACGTCTCGACTCCCTCGGCGACGGTCACCAATCCAAGGTCGATGCCCAGCTGAATGAATGTTCTCACGAGCGCCATGGACTCGTCCGACGTGGTGATGCTCGTGATGAAGGACTGGTCGATCTTGAGGCAGTCGACGGGCAGCTCGCGCAAGCTTGAGAGTGACGAATAGCCGGTGCCGAAGTCGTCGATGGCGATACTCACGCCCATCTGTTTGATCGTGCGAAGGTCGCGCACGACTGCCGCCATGTCGAGCATCAGCGCCGTCTCGGTCACCTCGATGGTGAGGAGGCGTCCGTCGAAACCGCTCGTCTCGAGAGCGTCACGTATCTGCTCGATCAAGAGATGATCGTCAAACTGGCGACCTGAGACGTTGACGGAGAGGTAGAGAGCGTCGCCGCGCTCGTGCCAGACGGCAACCTGCCTGCACGCTTGATTCAGGACCCAGGCACCGACGTCACGTATCTGGCCGGTGCGCTCGAGGGTGGCGATGAACTCATCGGGTCCGAGCAGGCCGAGCTTGGGGTGCTGCCAGCGAAGAAGCGCTTCGACCCCAACAATGGTGAGGTCGTCGAGCGAGTAGACCGGCTGGTAGAGGATGATGAACTGATTATCGGAAAGTGCGGAGCGCAGATCGAACTCGAGCGCGATGCGATGTCCGATGGCCTCTTCCATCGAGGCGTCGAAGAACACGTACTTGTTCTTGCCCTTTGCTTTGGCCTGGTAGAGAGCGACGTCGGCGTCGCGCAGGAGGATGTTTCCCGACGGGCGGTCGCCCGTAGCAATGCCGATGCTCGTGTTGACGATGAGGGGCAACAGTGATCCGTCGAGCTCAAAGGGTTGGCGCATTGCGTCGAGTAGGCGTTGGGCGACGGTTTCGGGTCCGCTTGCGTTCTTGTCCCCGTCAATGAGGACCACAAACTCATCGCCCCCGACTCGTCCAATGGTGTCAACTTCGCGCAGCGCCACGCTCATGCGTTCGGCTACGAGCATGAGCAGTCGATCGCCCGCTTGGTGGCCGAGCGAGTCGTTCACGTTCTTAAAGTCGTCGAGGTCGATGTAGAGCGCGGCGCCCGACGTGCCTCGACGGCGATTGCGCGCGAGCAGACGATCCATGCGGTCGATGATGAGCACTCGGTTGGGCAGGCCGGTGAGCGCGTCGTGGGTCGCCTGGAAGTTCAGTTGCTCAGTGCGCTCGTCGACGAGTCGGCGAAGGCGAGATCGGTCCGTGCCGAGAAGGAAAAGGAGTGCCGAGGCGACGAGGGAGAGCACAATGCCGCCAAAGAGGATGTTCGAGGGGTTACTTGTCGCGAAGAAGCCCGCGTTGCTGTTGTGACCGAGAATCTCCACCGTCCACCCATCGCCCAGCGTCTCGGTGACGTGCTCGTTGGACTTCGGCGCGACGCCGCTCGTGAAGAGTGGCCGTGAGTGCGCGCCGTAGCGGAGGTTGACGGCCGTGCCCGGATAGTTCTTCAAGGCGGACGCGAGGATGATCCTTGGTTCGACGGTAAGGGCGATGACTGCGACAAACTCACGAGCGCGCGCCGCAAGCGACGTCGGCACTTTCCCCCCTCGGTACATTGGCGTCTCAAAGGCGATCATCTTCCTTCCGCCCAGCGTTAAGGGAACCACGTCGCCCAGACCCGAGGTTCGCGCCGATGCTATGAGCGGACCTTCGGAGCTCGCACACAGGTTGTACCCCCGAGGCGTCGTCTCAAAGCCCGCCCGTAGGACGCCCATTGTGGCGAAGCAGTAGTAGGTGCGATGTCCTGGCGGACTCACGACGAACGCCGCCGACGGCGTTGACTGCGCGCGGACGAAGGCGGGCAGCTGTGCGGCCGTCACGTAGTTCACGACGCCGAGTTCGCCGAGGTCCTTGTTGTGGCCGAGAAGATCGACGGCATTCGTCCACGCGGTGAACTCTGCGGCGGTTGGATTCGGGTTGCCGATGAGAAAGGACTCGATGGACGTAATGAGGTCGAGCTGGTGGTGGATATACAGCTTCAGCGTGCCAGTGATTTCGGCTGACGAGGTGATGAAGGCGCGCTGGGCTCTTTGGTCTCCCGAGTTGTTGACGGCGAGTGCGGTCCACACCGATCCCGCGCTGCCGATTAAGGCTATGGCGATGGCAATCACCGTCCAACGGCGGTATTGGCGCCGTTCGCGGCGAGGCCGAGGGACAGAAGGGCTGCGAGAGGAGGTCAGTAATCGTTGCATTCCGTCACGCCGACCCGATCAGGTGCTCCGACTTTCCACTCTCAGAGTGTCTCAAGCGCGAGACAACACGGGGTCACGCGTGTGTCAACGGCCCCTCATTTTCCTGTCGGGCGACGTTAGTAGCCCTTGGTGCCGTCGATCAGCTCGCGGATGATGTCCGCGTGTCCGCAGTGTCGGGCGTACTCCTCGATCATGTGCACGTAGATCCAGCGCAGGTCAACGTCACGACCGCGACGCTCGACCTTCGCGTGCTCGTCCAGCGAGTGCCCCGCGATCAATTTGGTCGACACCGCGATGACCTCTTGATAGAGGTCAAAGACCGTTTCAGCGGCGTCGCTCTCAAGGTCGTTGAAGTCGGCATCGCGGTCGCCCTCGGTCTTGTAGTAGTCAACCGTATGGACCCCCGCGAACGTCGTCTCGAACCAGACCTGTTCGACGAAGGTCATGTGGCGAACGATCCCGAGCAGCGACAGCGGGGAGCCGGCGACGGGGCGGGTCTTGAGCTGGGCGACGTTGAGGCCGTCGCACTTTACGAGCAGCGTGGCGCGATAGAAATCGAGCCACGCCTCAAGCTGGGGGCGCTCGTCACCTGAGTAGGGGACGTGCGGCCGTTCGGGTCCGATGAAGAGGTCCACAGCGCCACTTTAGGCGCGGCGCGTCGGAATGATTAGCACTCGGTAAAATCGAGTGCTAACAAGGAGAGCCATGGCCCGGCGAGTGAAGACCCCACCCCAGCCTCATACTGACCTCGACGCGCGCAAGGCGACGATCCTGCAGGCCGTCGTGGTCGAGCACATCGACACGGCTCAGCCCGTGGGCTCCGGCTCGGTCGCCCACAACGCCGACCTGGCCGTCTCGCCTGCGACCGTGCGCACCGAGATGGTGGCCCTCGAGCGCGAGGGCTACCTCGCCCAGCCCCACACGTCGGCCGGCCGGGTGCCCACCGACAAGGGGTACCGCTACTTCGTCGACCACCTCGAGGCCGGGATTCTCGGTCCAGCCCAGCAGCGCCAGGTTCGCGAGTTCTTCGCCCACGTCCGCGGCGAGGTGGAAGACGTGCTGGAGCAGACGTCGCTGCTGCTCAGTCGTCTTACCAACTACACGTCGGTCGTCGTGGGATCGGGCAGCGCCCACGCGAGCGTTCTCTCGGTCCAGCTCGTCAACCTTGACGCTCGCCACCACCTGCTCGTGACCGTCTTTTCTGACGGGTCGGTGACAAAGCACAGCGTCCTCGCCTCCTACGAAGCGAGCCACGTCGAGGTCACCGAGGCCTCGCGCCAGCTGAACGCGCTCCTGATCGGCACGTCGCTCGAGACCAAGATCCAGGTGCCCAGTCGCACCGACACCGTCGCGAAGCTCGTGCGTGAAGCGGTCTCGGTCTTAAAGGCCGAGCAACCGACGATCGAAGGCGAGCAGGTCTACATCGGCGGTTCGTCCCGTGTCGCCGAGGTCTTTGAGGGCGTCGAAACCGTTCGACAGGTGCTCAGCATCCTTGAGCAAGAGCTCCTCGTGGTGACCCTTGTCGAGGACATCCTCGACAAAGGCGTGACGGTCGCGATCGGCACGGAGAACGGACTTGAGCCGCTCTCGTCGTGTGCGGTCATCGTCGCGCCGGTGTCCTTGGAGGGCGAGAACGTCGGCGCCGTCGGTCTGCTCGGACCGACCCGAATGAAGTACCGCGAAGTCATGGCGGCCGCCGAAGCCGTCTCGAAGCACTTGACCGCGCACTTTGGGGGCGACGAGCGTGGCTAACACCAACTTGTACGAGGTGCTCGAGGTTGACGCGAACTGCACGTCCGAAGAGCTGAAGGCCTCGTACCGGCGCCTCGCGCGCAAGTACCACCCCGACGCCAACGACGACCCGATGGCTGAGACCCGCTTCAAGGAGGTCTCCCAGGCCTACGAGATCCTTTCGGACCCGGAGCGCCGCGCCAACTACGACCGTTTCGGTTCTGACGTAGGCGCGGGGGGCAACCCCTTTGGTGCCGGTTCCGTCCAGGACATCTTCGACATGTTCTTCGGTGGTGTCGCGGGCGGGCAAGCGCGTCGCGGTCCCCAGCCGGGACCCGACGCCGAAGTGTCGCTCGACATCACCTTGGAAGAGGCGGCCTTTGGCGCGACGCGAGAGGTCACCGTGACGTTGCCACAGCGATGTTCGACCTGTGACGGTTCGGGCTGTGCGCCGGGCACGTCGCCCGTCACGTGCGATGAGTGCGGTGGGAGCGGCGAGGTTCGCCGAGTGCGCAACTCAATCCTCGGCCAGATGGTGACCTCCCAGACGTGTCCTCGCTGCCAGGGCTTTGGCTCGCGAATCGAGACGCCCTGCCCCGACTGCCGCGGCGAAGGCCGTCGACCCCAGGGTGTGACGCTGAGTGCGCACATCCCCGCCGGGGTCGAGGACGGCTCGACGATGCGGCTTGCGAACCGCGGTCCCGCGGGAGTGCGAGGGGGTCCGAACGGCCGCCTGTTCGTCCACCTGCGCGTTGCGAACGACCCGCGTTTTGAGCGTCACGGCGACGACCTCCATCACGAGGCCCACATCGCCTTCAGTCAGGCCGTCCTCGGCGCGACGATCACCGTGCCGACGCTGAAGGACGAAGTGGCTGTCGACGTCGATGCGGGGAGTGCGAACGGCACCGTGCACCGACTTCGTCACGAAGGCGTTGAGCACCTGCACGGACGCGGACGCGGTGACCTCTTCGTCCATCTCGTCGTTGACGTGCCGACCGAGCTCGACGACGAGTCCGAACAGCTGCTGCGTCAGTGGGCCGAACACCGCAAAGAGCTGGTCAGCGAGCCACAGGGCGGATTCTTTCACCGCCGCAAGGCGAAGAAGTGACCTACGCCGAGTGGCCACGACGCGTGGCCGCGCTCGCACAGTTCCGCGTTGAAAGTGTCGAAGTACCGGTGCTTGACTCGTTGCAGGCCCATCACCTTCGCAAGGTGCTTCGCGCCCGCGACGGCGAGGAGGTGGTCGTTTCCAACGGCCACGGCTCATGGGCGATCGGCGTCATCGACGGCGACCAGATTGCTCGGGTGAGCGACGTGCACGTGGACCCCGAACCGCCCGCGACGACGCTCTACCTCTCACCCTTGAAGGGCGACCACGGCGACTGGGCCGTGGTCAAAGCAACCGAGGTTGGCGTAAGCCGTATCGTGCCACTCCTGAGCGAACGCGCCGTCGTGAAGATGAAGGGTGAGAGCCGTGAGAAGGTCCTCGCGCGTTGGCGTCGACTCGTGGGCGAGGCAGCAAACCAGTGCCGAAGGACCTATGACGTCATGATCGGTGAGCCCATGGCGGTGGCACACGTGCCCAGTGACGTTGCCGTCTGTGACTTTGGCGGGTCGGGCGACTGGCACGGCGTTGCGAGCGTCGCCATCGGTCCCGAGGGCGGTTGGGCGCCCGGTGAATGGGATGCAGCGCGTCGGCGCGTTGGGCTCGGTCCGACGGTGCTGCGCGCAGAGACTGCCGGCGTCCTCGGTGCCGCGTTGCTCGCTTTTCAGGCTGGTGGGTGGGGATTTACGCTAAACGGCGAAAAAAATAGGTAATGATGAGAGCAATAGATGAGTGACTGCCTCTTTTGTCAAATAGTCGCGGGCCAAGTCCCCGCGAAGGTCGCCGCCGAGTCCGACAATTCACTGGCCTTCTACGACATCGCCCCCCAGGCGCCGGTCCACGTGCTGGTCGTGCCCAAGCGCCACTTCGACGGCGTGAACGATGTCACCCCGAAGTTCCCCGAGGTCTTTGACGACCTGATGTTCCTCACCCAGGAAGTCACCAGGCTTGAGGGCATCAGGGAAAGCGGCTACCGACTCGTCTTTAACTCGGGCGACGACGGTCGACAGACCGTGAACCACCTCCACGTGCACGTGCTCGGTGGGCGTCGGATGACCTGGCCCCCGGGATGACGTCAGACGCCACCGCCGACGAGGCCCTCACGACCACGACCTATGTGCCCAACACCCACCTGATGGCCGGACTGCTCGGGGCCCGCGACGAGCACCTTCGCGTCGTCGAGCGATCGTTTCCGAACTCGAAGATCCGGGTCCAGGGAAACCAGATCTCGGTGACGGGTCCGGACGCCTCGACGGTGCTGCGACTCTTTGACGAGCTCGTGCTCGTGCTCGAGAGCGGACAGGCGCTCGACACGACGAAGATCGCGCGCACCATCGACATGGTGGCCGACGACCTCCGCCCGAGCGAGGTGCTGCGCCATGAGGTCGTGCGCGGCGCGAAGGGCAAGACCATACGGCCCTCGACGGCCGGCCAGAAGCGCTACACCGACGCGATCGACAACCACATCATCACCTTTGGCATCGGACCGGCCGGCACGGGCAAGAGCTACCTCGCCGTTGCCCAGGCCGTCCAGGCACTGCACCGCCGTCAGGTCCAGCGCATCGTCTTGACGCGCCCGGCCGTCGAAGCCGGAGAGAACCTCGGCTTCTTGCCGGGCGACCTCATGGCCAAAGTCGACCCGTACCTTCGGCCCCTCTACGACGCCCTCTACGACATGGTGGGCGCCGAGGGCACCCAGCGCCTCATCGGCAACGGCACCATTGAAGTGGCCCCGCTCGCCTTCATGCGCGGGCGCACGCTGAACGACTCGTTCATCATCCTCGACGAGGCACAGAACACGACACCCGAGCAGATGAAGATGTTCTTGACGCGCATCGGCTTTAACTCGAAGGCCGTCGTCACCGCTGACGTCACCCAGATCGACCTCAACGGCAAGCGCAGCGGCATGCTCGACATCGAGCGGATCTTGGCGGGGGTCGACGGCATCAGCTTCGTTCACCTCGGGGCAAAGGACGTCGTTCGCCACCGGATCGTGGCCGACATCGTGGCGGCGTACGAACGCTCGACATGAGTATCGACATCTATGCCGCCGACGAGCAGCACGACCACGACATCGACCTCGAACGTTGGGTCAGCCTCGCGCGAGGAGCGCTCACCGACGAGGGCGTGCGCGGTCTCGCCGAGGTCTCGCTCATCTTCACCGACGAACCGACCATCGCGGACCTCAATCAACAGTTCATGGGACGCTCGGGTCCAACCGACGTGCTCAGCTTTCCGATCGACGCCGAGCCCGAACCGTCGGGACGGGTGCCCGACGCGGGCGGCGGGGGACCGGGCGAGCCACCCCCACCGGAGATTCCCCAGCTCGTCGGCGACATCGTGCTCTGTCCGGCGGTCGCCGCGCGCAACGCCGTCGACCACGAGGTGAGCTTTGACGACGAGCTCGCGCTGTTGATCGTGCACGGCGTGCTGCATCTGCGCGGCTGGGATCACGTCATCGACGAGGAGGCCGAACGGATGGAGGCGCGCGAACGAGAGCTGCTCGCTCGCCACTACCGCGCTCACCGATCGTGATCGGCGCCGTCTGGCGCGCGAGCGATACCTACCTCGCGCTCTCGGTCTTTATCCTGCTGATGCTGTCGGGATTCTTTGCGATGGCCGAGACGTCGCTCACGCGAATGAACAAGTCGCGCGCGCGCTCGTTGCGCGAGGAGGGCCGCCACGGCGCGAAGGCGCTCGTGAGCCTCACTGAAGCGCCCGAGAAGTTTCTCAATCCACTCCTGCTCTTGGTCCTCGTCTGTCAGCTGGTCTCAGCGACCATGGTTGGTGTTCTCGCCGGGCACCTGTTCGGTGCGGCGGGTGTCTTCGTCGCAACGGCGGGCGAAGTCATCATCATCTTCGTCGTCTTTGAAGCGATCCCGAAGAACTTCGCGATTCAGCACCCCGACGAGGCAGCGCTCACAAGTGCGCCCGTCGTCGGACGGATCCTGCGATTCTGGCCGATTCGGTGGATCTCCGTGGTGCTGCTCGCCGTGGCCGATCGCGTCATCTCACTCTTTGGGGGGAGCGACGGGAAGCAGCGCGTGACCGAGTCCGAGGTTCTCGCGTTGGCAGATGTCGCCCATGAAGATCGCGCCATCGAGTCAGACGAGCGGAACTTCATCCACTCGGTCATCGAGTTCGGCGACACCATCGTGCGCGAGGTGATGATCCCTCGAATCGACATTGTCGGCATCGACGCGACCGCGACCATCAGAGAGGCCCTCGACCTCGCCATCGACAGCGGGCGCTCGCGCCTGCCCGTGCTGGGCGAGGGCATCGACGACGTCGTGGGCATGGTGAACCTCCGTCACCTCGCGAACCTGGTTGTGAACGGTGAGGACTCGGCCCTCGTGCGAGACCACATGGGTCAAGCGCACTACGTCCCCGAGACGAAGCGGGTTGCGTCGCTGCTTCGAGAGATCCGTCGGGCGAAGAGTCACCTCTTCATCGTCATCGACGAGTACGGCGGCACGGCCGGCGTCGTCACCTTGGAAGACGTCCTGGAGGAGCTGGTGGGAGAGATCACCGACGAGTCCGACCCCGTGGAGGATGACGCCGAGCGCACTGTCGAGGGCGGCATCGAGCTGAGCGGACGCCTCAACATCGATGACGCGAACGACGAGTACGGCCTGGCGCTGCCCAAAGACGGTTGGGACACCGTTGGTGGTCTGGTCTTGGACCTGAAAGGCGGCGTACCCGAAGTGGGTGACGTGCTCACGACCGAGCGCTACCGTCTGACCGTGACGCGAATGGACGGACGTCGAATCGAAGAGGTCCTCGTCGAGCCCCTCGGGAGAGACGCGTGAGTCGCGCTGGTTTTGTCGCCGTCCTCGGTCGACCCAACGTGGGCAAGTCGACGCTCGTCAATGAGCTCGTCGGCGCGAAAGTCACGATCACCGCGGCGTCGCCGAACACGACGCGCCACGCGGTGCGCGGGATTCTCACCGAGGGTGACACCCAAGTCGTGCTCGTCGACACGCCCGGGCTTCACCGGCCGCGCACCACACTTGGTGGACGACTCAATGACACCGCGCGCGCGGCGGCGGACGACGTCGACGTCGTCCTCGCCGTCGTCGACGCCACGGGGGCGATCGGACCAGGGGACCGACACGTGATCGAGACCATGCTCGGCCAGGCCCGACCCGTCGGAGGGCCGGCGCTCGTGGTCGTCGTGAACAAGATCGACCGGCCGGGTCGCGAGGCCGTTGCGGTGCACCTGCTCGAGGCGTCGCTCGCCGTCGAAGAGGTTGCCACGGACATGGGACGCGGCGACGTCGCGAGCAAGGTGGAGTACTTTCCGGTGTCCGCGAAGACCGGCGAAGGCACGAAGGCGCTCCTCGCCTTTCTTCTTGCCGCGATGCCCGAGTCGCCGTTTCTCTTTCCCGATGAGGAGGTCTCTGACGTCACCGAAGCCGCGTGGATCGCCGAGCTCGTGCGCGAACAGCTGGTGCGAAAGACGAAACAGGAGCTCCCACACTCCATTCACACTCGGGTGAGCGAGTTCGAGTGGCCCCACGTCACCGTCGAGATCCTCGTCGAGCGCGAGAGCCAGAAGGGCATGGTGATCGGCAAGGGCGGACAGCTGTTGAAAGACGTGGGCATCGCCGCGCGCCGTCAGCTGCCCGAGGGCCTGTACCTCGAGCTACGAGTCCGCGTTGAGCCGGGATGGCAGAAGCGTGACGACATCCTCGACCGGTTCGGCTACTAGCGCGTCGTTCCTACTTCGGCGAAGGTCACGCGCTGCGAGCATGGTGACCCCGACGGCAACGACGACCGCGGCGACGGCCAGTGCGTCCGTCGAACAGCCCACGTACTTGAGCCCGCTCAGGAGGACCGCGCCCATGATCACACGTCGCAACAAGAGTCCGTTCGAACGCGACGAGAGCAGCGCGCCCACGATCACGGCCGGCACCGAGCCGACGATGATCGACGAGGTGAGCGAGAAGTCGACGTGGCTGAAGGCCAATGTTCCGAGCGTCGCCGACAGCGTGAGGGGGACCGACTGGGCCAGGTCGGTGCCGACGAGCTGGCTGTTGCGCAGATTCGGGTAGAGAAAGACGAGCAGCACGACGATCAACGATCCAGCCCCCACCGACGTGAGTCCGACCATGAACCCACCGACCGCGCCGACTGCGATCGTCAGCGCGCGCTTGACGACGACCTCGCCGTTTGGGTGTCGACCCGCGGGGACGAGCGAGCGCAACAGCATCGACACGGCACCGATCACGAGTGCAGCACCCAGCAGTATCTCGAGGCGATGCTCAGCGATCGCGCTTTCGCCCATGAGGTGCAGCGCGTAGGTGCCAGCGAACGCGCCGGGCAGTGAGCCATAACAGAGATATCGCACGATGCGAGTGTTGACGGTCTTGCGTCGCCAGTGGATCGCGACGCCGGCCGGCTTCATGAAGAGCGCGGCGACGAGGTCCGAGGTGATGGCGGCCGTGGGGGTGACGCCAAAGAGCAGCACGAGCATCGGTGTCATCAACGCCCCACCGCCGACGCCGGTCAGGCCGACGAGCAGTCCGACGATGGCGCTGCCGAGAACAAGAATGAGGTCGAGGTGCATGGCTCCGGGGAGATCGATAAATTCAAGTGAAATAGTAGCTTACTCTCCCTCCTGGTCGGGAGATGTCAGCTGACCGAATGCTCCTTGAGCTCTCGTAAGAGCGCAAGAACCTCGCCGCGGTCGCGTGTGCGACGCAGCGGCGGGAGCTTCTTGAACATGACCGAGCGGTAGCTCGACGTTGCAAGTCTCGTGTCGAGCACCGCGACGACACCGCGATCGTCCTTCGTGCGAATGAGACGTCCGACGCCTTGAGCAAGGAGCATCGTCGCTCGCGGGAGGTCGACGTCGAAGAATGGCCGATCCGAGCGTTCGCGGCGGGCTTCGGCGAGGGGGTCGTTCGGGACGCTGAAGGGAAGTCGATCGATCGTGACGAGGCTCAACGAGTGGCCGGGTACGTCGATGCCCTGCCAGAAGCTCGTCACCGCAAAGAGGCTCGCCTCGTGACGTCGGCGGAACTCGTCGATGAGCTTCTGGCGCGACAGCGAACCCTGGACGAGCACCTCGGTCGAGAGGCGCGGCGCGACGGCGTCGGCGACGCGTTGCATCACCGAGCGGTTGGTAAAGAGCGCGAGCGTGCGTCCACCGGCCGCCTCGATGAGCGTCACCAGCTCGTCGATGATCGCGGCTTCCGCTGCTGGGTCGTTGCGCTCGGGAAAGTTCTCTGGGACGTAGAGCAGACCGTGCTCGCGGTAGTCGAAGGGGCTGTCGAGGTGTTCGCTCACGGCGTCGTCGAGTCCGAGGTTCTTCGCGAGGGTGTCAGGAATCGTGGCGCTCGTGAGGACAGCGGTCACGTTGCCCCAGAGTTCGTCGCGCAGACGCGGGCCGACGTCAACGAGGGAGATCTCGATGTCAATCTCGCGGTCGCGTCGTGACAGGTACAGCAGCTCAGAGTCCTTCACGTTGTTCACGCGCGCGAGGTCGTTGGCGAGGTGGATCGCCGGCCCGAGCGCTCGAACCTTTCGATATTCGGCGTCGGGCGAGCTCGTCGGCAGGTCGCGAAGACGCTCGACAATCTTGGTGACCAGTTCGTTGGCCCGCGTGAGCTCGGCGCGGCACGCCTCATCGAGGCCCTTCAGCTCACCGCGTTCGTACTGAGCGAGCAGCAACGGGGCGAAACGATCGGCGCTTGAGAGCAGCTCGTCGGCGCTCGCGCGGTCGCTCTCACTGAGCAGGTTGCGCGAGACGGTTGCGAGTGCTCGAAGCCGCGCCGCGTTGAGCGAAGTGCCGAGCAGCGTCGCAAAGATGTCGAGGACTTCGTGCGCTTCGTCGAACACCACGTACTCGTGCGGAGGGAGGAGCATCGCGCCAGACGCCAGGTGGGAGGCGTAGAGGTGAGCGTTCACGATGAGGATCGAGCTCTCGTTGGCGCGGTCCTTTGCCAGCTCGGCGAAGCAGTTCTGGCCCTGGGGACACTTCGAACGATGTAGGCACTCCTGGGGCGTCACCGAGACCGCGCGTCGGGCTCGTCCGTCGACCTCGAAGGGCAGCTCGTCGAGATCGCCGGTCGTCGTCTCGTTGCCCCATCGCAGGATCCGCCGCATCTGGTCAGCGACGCCCCGGGGAACGGCGGTCCCGTCGTCGAGGCTGAGCTGCGCCCCGCCCCCCAAGCTTTGTGCTCGATTGAGGCAGAGGTAGTTCTGCTTGCCCTTGAGGACGGCCACGTGCACACCGCGCGCGTGCGCGGCGACCTGCGGGGCGTCCTTTTGCGAGAGCTGGTCCTGGAGGTTCTTTGTTGCCGTTGCGACCACGACGCGCTGTCCCGCGAGCACGGCGGGCACGAGGTACGCGAGCGACTTGCCGACGCCGGTGCCGGCTTCGATGAGGTGGTGACGGCGCGTGGAGAACGCCGAGGCGACGGCGCGTACCATCTCGCGCTGGCCCTCGCGGTCCTCGCCGCCCCCGGGAAGGTCTCGGGTGATCGCGTCGAGGAGCTCCAAGGCCCGTTCTCCGTCGATCGATACCAGGTCGTCATCGAGATCGACACCGGCCTCGGGATCCGCCTCGACGTACGGGGTCTCCTCGTCGGGATCGAAACTCTTCACCTGACGACCCTATTGGCCTCGGGTCACTGAAATGAGGAACCAACTAGGTTCGTTACCGTGCCTGACCCTCGTCCCACACCGATTCCCGTGTTGCTCGAGCGCGACCGGATTCCCCGTCACGTGGCGATCGTGATGGACGGAAACGGCCGCTGGGCCCAGCGCCGGGGGCTCCCGCGTACGGAAGGTCACGGCGCCGGGGAGGCCTCCCTGGTCGACGTCACCTACGGGGCGCTCGCCGTCGGGGTACGGGCCCTCACCGTGTTCGCCTTTTCGACCGAGAACTGGCGTCGCCCCGTTGACGAGGTGCGTTACCTCATGAACTTCAACCGGGGGCTCCTCGATCGCCGCCAGCACGAGCTCCACGCCGACGGGGTGCGGATCGTCTTTTCTGGACGACGCGACTGGCGGGTGCCCAAGGGTGTGCTCACGCGGATGGAAGAGGCCGAAGCGCTCACCAAGGACAACAAGAAGCTGACCCTCAACATCGCCTTCAACTACGGCGGTCAGGCCGAGATCGTTGACGCTGTGCGCCAGCTCGTGCTCGACAAGGTGCCGGCGAAGAAGATCGACGAGAAGCGCATCCGCGAGCGCCTCTATCACCCCGAGCTCCCCGATCCCGACCTCGTCATTCGCACCTCGGGCGAGTACCGCATGTCGAACTTTCTGCTGTGGGAGCTCGCGTACTCCGAGCTGATCTTCACCGACGTGCTGTGGCCGGACTTTCGACGCGAGGACCTCTTCAAGGCCATCGAGGAGTTCCAGCGCCGCGAGCGGCGCTTTGGCGAGGTGAAGAAGTGACCTTCCTGCGCGCCACGCTGGTGGTCGCGGCAGCGATTTACGTCTTCTTGTGGGTGCTGGCGTTCAATGGTGCGAGCGGCATGATTCCTCTCCTCGTCGTGCCCCTTATCCTGGCCGCGATGATCGCCCTCGGGGTCGCGCTGCAGCGCTTTATGGGGATTGCTCCCCGCAAGCAACACTTTCAAGATCGCGGGGATGACCCCAAGCCGTGAACGAGCTGCACGACGCCGCCGTGGTGCTTCGAACCTACAAGTCCGGAGAGGCGGACCGGGTGGTCGTCCTGTGGACGCGCCAGCACGGGAAGGTTCGCGTGCTCGCCAAGGGCGCGCGCAAGACGACGAGCCGACTCGGCGCGACGCTCGAGACCCTCGCGTACGTGAACGTCGATCTCGTAAAGACGCGGGGGGAGTTCTACATCGCCCGGCACGTCGCTCATCGCGAGCGCCTCGCAACACTGCGTAGCTCGTATCCGCGGATCTCGGCGGGGTACGCCGTGGTCGAAGCCGTCGACGCGATTCCCTCCGACGGCGTACCGGACGAAGAGATCTTTGACCTCCTCACCCGGGTCTTGCTGACCCTCGATGACGAAGCGTACGAGCCTGCGCTCGTGCCGGCGTCGTTCTATCTTCGTCTGCTCGCGCTCGACGGCTCCGAACCGGTCGTTGACAGCTGCGTCAACTGCGGGCGGAGCGGTCCGCTCGTCGCCTTTGACGCCGAGATCGGCGGCACGTTGTGCGACCACTGTCGTCAGGGAACGTCGATCTCGTCCGAAGGCGTGGCGCTGCTGCGACGAGTGCTGGGTGGCGATCTGGCGAACGTCCTTCGCGAGGCGAGCCCGCCGGGGGCGGGCGAGGTCATGAGCCTTGCGCAAGGTGCCATCGAGGTGCACTTTGGACGGCGCCTGCGCTCGCCAAGTGCTGCGGCGCCACTCGCCGCAAAGCGAGAGTCCACGTGAGCTTCGGGGTCTACGTGCACGTGCCGTTCTGTGCGCATCGATGTGACTACTGCGCCTTTGCGACCTACGCCGATCGCGATCATCTGATGGCCGACTACGTGGAGGCGGTGCTAAAAGAGATTGCCGCCGCGCGTGCGCACGGCCTGCGAACGGCGACGTCGGTCTTCTTTGGCGGCGGCACGCCCTCCCGACTGCCCGCCGAAGAGCTGCTGCGCATCCTCGACGCCCTTCCACGCACCGAGGACGCCGAAGTCACCGTCGAGTGCAACCCCGAAGACGCGTCGATCGAACGTCTACGTGCGTACCGTGACGGCGGCGTCACGCGGATGAGCTTTGGCGTGCAGTCCACGCAACGAGCGGTCCTCGCCGATCTCGGTCGTCGCCACGGGATCATGGCGCACCGTGAGGTCTCTGAGGCGGTCACCGCGGCGGGCTTTTCGACGTGGAACATGGACCTCATCGTCGGCTCGCGCGCCGAGAGCCTCGATGACGTGCGCCACACGCTCGACGATCTGTTGACGCTCGAGCACCCGCCCCCACACATCAGTTGCTACGCGCTCACCCCCGAGCCGGCGACGCCGCTCGGACGCGACCCCGCCCGCCATCCCGACGAAGACGCGACCGCTGACGCCTACGACCTCGTGGGCGAAGTGCTCGACGAGCACGGCTACCAGTGGGAAGAGATCTCCAACTGGGCGAAGCCCGGCCACGAGTGCCGCCACAATCACGTCTACTGGGATCACGACGACTACGCGGGATTCGGTTCGGCGGCGCACTCCCACGATCACGGGCGGCGCTACTGGAACGTGCGCACGCCGGATCGATACATCGAGCTCGTGCGGCACGGCGAGTCGCCCCTCGGTGGTGAGGAGTTCGTCGATGAGCAGAGCCAGCGCTTCGAGCGCGAGTCGCTGGCGCTGCGCACCTCGCGCGGCGTGCCGCTCGAGGCGTTCGACTCCCTCGATGAGATCAAGCACCTCGTCAGTGTCCAAAGCGGTCGCGTGGTTCTCACGCCGAAGGCCCGCCTCGTCGCAAACCAGGTGATCGTCCGGCTAAAGAGCTCGGGTTGAACCGGTAACCTTGAGAGATGTCTGACGCGCCCGAACTCGATCCGGCCTTGCTCGAAAAGGTGACGAATCTGGCCAAACGGCGCGGATTCATCTTCCAATCGGCCGAGATCTACGGGGGCTTTCGCTCGACCTACGACTACGGCCCGCTCGGGGTCAACATGCTGCGCAACGTGAAGCGGGCCTGGTGGTACTCGATGGTCCAGACCCGACGTGACATCGTGGGGCTCGACGCGGCGATTCTCGGGCCATCGGCCGTGTGGGCGGCGTCGGGCCACCTCGAGACGTTCACTGACCCTTTGGTCGACTGTCTCAACTGCAAAGAGCGCTGGCGCGAGGACAAGATCGACGGCGTCTGTCCGAACTGCGGCTCGACCAAGTTCACGAGTCCGCGCGCCTTCAACCTGATGTTCAAGACCCAGGCCGGCCCCGTCGAGGGTGAGGGCTCGACCGCCTACCTGCGACCCGAGACCGCCCAGGGCATCTTCACGAACTTCGCCAACGTTCTTGCAACCACGCGTAAGAAGCCGCCGTTTGGCATTGCCCAGATCGGCAAGTCCTTTCGCAACGAGATCACCCCGCAGAACTTCGTCTTTCGCACCCGAGAGTTCGAGCAGATGGAGATGGAGTTCTTCGTGCCGCCCGACGAGGCGGACGAGTGGTATCGCTACTGGGTTGAGACGCGCTACCAGTGGTACCTCGATCTCGGCATCCCTGCCGCTTTGCTCCGCAAGTACGTCCACAAGCCAGAGGACCTCTCGCACTACTCGCGCGGGACAACCGACGTCGAGTTCTTCTACCCCTGGGGCTGGGACGAGCTCGAAGGAGTGGCCAACCGCGGTGACTACGACCTCACCCAGCACGCGAAGCACTCGGGGGTGGCACTCGACTACTTCGACCCGACGACGAACGAGCGCTACACGCCGTACACGATCGAACCCGCCGCTGGCGCCACGCGCGCGATGATGGCGTTCCTCCTTGCCGCCTACCACGAGGACGAAGTCGAGGGCGAGACGCGCACCGTCCTGCGCCTCGACTGGCGACTCGCGCCGTACCAGGTTGCGGTGCTGCCGCTCTCAAAGAAGGTCGAGCTCGAAGGAGTGTCGACCGAGGTGCTCGAGATGCTCCAGCCGTACTTCATGTGCGACTACGACGTTACCCAGTCGATCGGCCGCCGCTACCGGCGCCAGGACGAGGTCGGCACGCCCTACTGCATCACCGTTGACTTCGAGACGTTGAATGATCGTGCGGTCACCGTGCGCGATCGCGACACGACCAGTCAGGTGCGTGTGCCGCTCGAAGGCCTGCTCGCGCACCTGCGCAGTGTCATGGGACCGCACTGAGTTGGCCGGCGACGGTCGTGGACTGAAGTTCGGCACCGTCGCCGAGCAGTACGACCGGTATCGACCGGGGCCGCCCGAAGGTGCGACCGAGCTCACCGGCGACCTGCAAGGTCGCGACGTCTTGGAGGTCGGCGCCGGGACCGGCAAGCTGACGCGCTTCCTCCTCGGCCTCGGCGCGAACGTCACTGTCATCGAACCCGACGACGAGATGCGCAACGTACTCGTGCGACGTAGTCCCGAGGTCCATGTGCTCCTCGGTCGTGCTGAATCGGTGCCCGCGCCCGACGCGTCGTTCGACGCTGTCTTTTCGTCGTCGGCGTGGCACTGGTTCACCCAGCCTGACGCCACCAATGAGTTTGCCCGCCTGCTGCGCGACAACGGGACACTCAACGTATGGTGGAACGGCTTCAGCCGCGACGTGTCGTGGATGGCCGAGCTCACAAAGATGCGCGAACGTGAAGACGATCCGAATCGTCGGCCGCGGGGATGGCGGGCGGAGCTGGAACCCGACGGTCCGTTCGTGGACGCGCACGACTTCACGCTGAACTGGGAGTGGTCGCGCACGATCGACGAGGTCGTTGGCAACTTTGGCACCTATTCGGGTGCGATCATCCAAGGCGACGACGCACGCCGCGCGCTCGAAGATCGGGTGCGTGAACGCCTTTACGAGCTGTTCGGCGATGGCGAGATCGTCTTGCCGATGACGCTGCGCGGCACGACGGCGCGGCGCCGCCCGCGCTGAATTGGGTAGTGGTCTAGTTTGCCGTCGCCGGCCTATTGCGAAACTTTCCTGACGCCGCAACCGTTGGGAGCATGCGCTGTCGCACCTATCGCTACCGCCTGCATCCCACCCAGCGCCAGCGGATTGAGCTCGAACGCCAGCTCAATCTCCAGCGCGAGCTCTACAACGCCGCCCTCGAAGAACGCATCGGCGCGTGGAGGCGAGGGCACTCGGTGACCTACGTCGACCAGACCAAGGAACTGAAGGAGCTTCGCGACGTCCGTCCTGAGGTGTTGGCCGCAGGGGTCACTCTCTGTCGGGGAACACTCAAACGGCTCGATCGCGCCTACGCCGGCTTCTTCCGGAGACTGAAGGCGGGCGAGACGCCGGGCTTTCCTCGTTTCAAGGGCGCCAACCGGTTCGCCTCGCTGCAGTGGGAGGACAGAAACGGCTGGAAGCTGAAGGACGAAGAGCGTCGCCTTCGACTGCTCGGCGTGGGCGAGGTGAAGGCGAACTTTCACCGTGCCGTGAAAGGCACGCCCAAGGCCATCACCGTCAAGCGCGAAGGCAGAAAGTGGTGGCTCACGGTGCGGTGCGTCGACGTGCCGGCAGCGCCGCTGCCGTCAACTGGTCGTGAGGTCGGTGTGGACGTCGGAGTAGTCAACCTCGTCGCGCTCAGCACCGGTGAAGTGGTCGCCGGTCCGCGTTTTGGCGAAGCGACCAAGGAGCGCCTGGCCCTCGCCCAACAGAAGCTCGCCCGCCAACAGCGCGGTTCGGCTCGCCGGGCCTGTCAGGTAGAGGTGGCGGCGTCTCTTCATCGAAAAGTCGTGAACCAGCGCACGAACGCGGCCCACCAGCTCAGCCGGCGACTGGTGAACGAGTTCGACCTCATCGTGCTCGAAAAGCTCACGGTCACCTCGATGGCCCGCACGCCGAGGGCCGTTCCGGATCCGGCGAAGCCCGGTGAGTTCCTGCCCAACGGCGCCGCCAAGAAGGCGGGCCTCAATCGTTCCATCCACGACGCGGGGTGGGCGACCCTGACCGCACTACTGATCTACAAGGCTGAAAGCGCCGGTCGAGACGTGGTGAATGTGAGCGCCCGCCACACCAGCCAGACGTGCGCCGAGTGCGGCCACGTCGAGGCGGGTAACCGGGTCAGCCAAGCAGCGTTTCGATGTCGATCGTGTGGGCACGAGGCTCACGCGGACGCGAACGCCGCTCGCAACATCCTTCGGGCCGGTAGAGCCCAGCGGGCGTTAGCCCGCGCAGGCTGAAACTAGGCCACTACCCGGAATCGAGTACGTCACGGACGCCTTCGCGACCAGCTCGTTCGAACCGCGCGAGTAGAGATCGACGTCGACCACGGCAAGACGACTTCCAAGTTTGATGAGCCGTGCGCGAGCCAAGAGGTCCGTGACGTCGGGCTTGCGCAGGAAGTCAATGTGAAGGCTCGTCGTCACCGCGAGAAGCACAGGACCGATCTGAGCGAGGATGACCAGCCACGCGGCGTTGTCCGCGAGCGCCATCATCGTCGGCCCCGACAGTGTCCCACCGGGTCGCGTGTGACGCGTCGACGTGGACTGGGCGAGGACAAGCGTGTCCCCCTCCAGGAACTCGATGATCGGCATGTCGAAGTCGGGAAACGCGTCGACGACGATCTGCTGAAGCTCCTCAACGCTAAGCACTGTCACGGTTTAGGCGACCTTCCGGTAGCGATTCACGGCGAGGGGAGCGAGCACCAGAACGGCGCCAATTGCCCAGGCAAGAGCGATCCACGTCGACTCGCCGTGGGGGAATCCCAGCATCAGACCGCGCACGGCCATCGCAGTCTGGCTGACCGGCTGGTTGTTCGCGAAGGGGCGCAGCCAGCCCGGCATGGAGTACACGGGCACGAAGATGGCTGAGGCGAAGGCGAGGGGAAAGATGAGCGGAAAGGTGATGGCCTGGGCGGCCTCGGAGTTGGGGGCGCTCAGGCCGACGAAGGCAAAGCCCCACGAGAGGCAGTAGGCGAAGATCACCATCAAGAGACAGGCCTGAAGGTAGGCAACGACGCCTCCTGACGGACGAAAACCAACAAGGAATCCGACGCCGCTGATGATCACGATCACGATCACGTTGCGAAAGAGGTCTGAGACCGTGCGCCCCGCGAGAACGGCTAAACGCGCCATCGGCAACGCGCGGAATCGCTCGATGAGGCCCTTTTGGAGGTCCTCGGCGAGCCCGATGGCAGTGCCGACGGCGCTGAACATCGTGGTTTGCACGAGGATGCCCGGGATGAGGTAGTTGACATAGGGGACGTCGGGAATGTGGATGACGCCGCTGAAGATGTAGCGAAACAAGATGACGAACATGATCGGCTGAATGATCATGAAGACGATCGCTACGGGCGTGCGGAACAGCGCCAGCAAGTTTCGGTGCGCAATGGTCAAAACGTCGCTGAAGGCCCAGCGAAAGGCCGAGTGTGTCGAGGCCGACGGCGGCAGGCCGGTTGTCGTCGTGAGGTTCGTGGAGATGGTTGTCACGCTCTAGCCCTCCGCCTTGCTCCTCGTCCGCTCGGTTCGTCGCCGTCTGGGGCAGCGTCTTCTGCCTTATGTCCGGTAAGACTGAGGAACACGTCGTCGAGGCTCGGCTCGCGTAGTGCAAGTCCATTCAGCGTGATGCCCGCGCTGTCGATTCGTCGCAGCGCGTCTGCCGTAACGGCTGGTCCGTTGTCGACGGTCATCTCGATCACGGTTCCTTCGATGTTGGCCGGTTTTGAGGAGAGATCGGCGATGAGCGGTGTCGCACGTAGCGCGTCATCGATCGTCGGAAAGGTGAGCGCCAAGACCGTTGTGCCGAGTTGGGTCTTCAACTGCGCCGAGGTGCCCTCCGCGATGATCTTGCCGTGGTCTAAGACGACCATCTGCTTGGCGAGGCGGTCGGCCTCGTCCAGGTATTGCGTCGTGAGGAGAACGGTCGTGCCACCTTCGACGAGTCGTTCGATGATGCCCCAGAGGTCCTGACGGCTCTGCGGGTCGAGCCCCGTGGTGGGTTCGTCGAGGAAGAGGATGGGTGGTTCGGCGACCAACGCTGCAGCGAGGTCGAGTCGGCGACGCATGCCACCTGAATAGGTCTTCGTGATGCGGTTCGCGGCGTCGCTCAGTCCGAAGTTGTCGAGCAGCTGATGGGACTTCGCCACAACGTAGGCCTTGTTGAGGTGGTTGAGGAGGCCGACCATGCGAAGGTTCTCAAAGCCGGTCAGGTTTTCGTCGACGGTGGCGTTCTGACCGGCGAGGCCGATGTGGTGGCGCACCTGGTTGGACTGGCGTACGACGTCAAAGCCGGCGACGGTGGCACGTCCGCTTGTTGGCGAGAGAATCGTCGAAAGAATGCGCACCATGGTCGTTTTGCCCGAACCGTTGGGACCGAGCAGTCCGAAGACCTGACCCGTCGGCACGTGGAGGGTGACGTCGTCGAGCGCGCGCAGGTCGCCATAGGTGCGCACGATATTCAGAGCCTCAACGGCGTATTCGGGCATTGCGAGCAGTTTACGTAGTGCGAGTGCACCCTCGACGCAAGAACGACAGGGAGCCGGTACTTTCTTTCTATGGCCATATCGGAGAGCGAGATCGCACAAGTTCGTGCCGCGACCGACATCGTGGCGCTGATCGGTGAAACGGTGGCGCTCAAGCGTACGGGCCAGCGCTGGACGGGGCTGTGCCCGTTCCACGGGGAAAAGACACCCTCGTTCTCGGTGAATGCTGAAGAGGGCCGCTACTACTGCTTCGGGTGTCGGGTCTTCGGTGACCAGATCACGTGGGTTCGCGAGACGCAGCACCTGGACTTCATGGACGCCCTTCGCCAGCTCGCCGATCGTGCGGGGATCGAGCTGAAAGAGGACGAGCACGCGGGGCCCGCGCGAAAGGAACGTCAAGCCGCGATGGCCGCGATGGAAAAGGCTGTTGCTTGGTACCACGAGCGCTTGCTCGAGTCGAGTGACGCTCGACCGGCGCGCGACTACCTACGATCGCGGGGGATCTCCGGTGACGTAGCCCGTCAGTTCAAGCTCGGTTGGGCGCCTGACGAGTGGGACGGACTGACTCGGGCGCTCAAGCTCAACGAGAAAGTCCTCTCAACGACGGGACTGGGCTTTGTCAACAAAGGCGGCCGGCGCCAGGACGCGTTGCGCGCTCGTGTCATCTTTCCGATCTTCGATCCCGCCGGCAAGGCCATCGCCGTGGGGGGTCGAGTTCTTCCAGGAGGCGACCAACGATCCGACGCGCGGGTTGAAGCGAAGTACAAGAACAGTCCCGAGACGCCGATCTATTCGAAGCGCCGTACCCTGTATGCGCTCAACTTCGCAAAAGACGACATCATCAAGTCGGGGGAGATAATCGTCTGCGAGGGCTACACCGACGTGATCGCGTTCTTCACCGCGGGAATGCCTCGGGCGGTTGCGACGTGCGGCACCGCTCTAGGCGAAGAGCACTTTCGCCTTATGCGCAACTTTGCCAAACGGATCGTCCTCGCCTACGACGCGGATGCGGCGGGCCAGAGCGCTGCGGCCTCGGTGTATCAGTGGGAGCGTCAGCACGAAGTTGACGTCGCCGTTGCGAAGTTGCCCAAGGGGACGGACCCGGCCGAACTGGTCCAGCGTGACCCAGAGGCGCTGCGCCAAGCGATCGCGGGTGCTGTGCCCTTCCTGCGCTTTCGACTCGATCGGGTGTTCGAAGGGGCCAACCTTGCGACGGCAGAAGGGCGGGCTCGCGCCGCCGAGCGTGCCATGGACGTCCTCGCCGAGCACCCGAGTGATCTCGTGAGAGACGGCTACATGGTCGAAGTGGCGGATCGCCTGCGAATCGATCTGCCAACCGTGCGCGCACGTGTTGCCGAACTGGCGAAGCATCCACGCGAGCGCGGAGGGCGAGAGATTCCGAACGAGCCCGCGCCAGAGCGTCAGTCCCGCTCGCCGATGCCTCGTCCTGGACTCGAGGCGCTCAGGCTCTTGGTGCATGGACCCGCCGCGTTGAGGTCGCGGTTAATTCCCCAGTACTTCGTCAACGAGGTCCAGCGCGAGATCTTTGAAGAACTCGGGACTGATCACTCGAAATCGGAACTGATCGATGAGCTCGAACGTCGAGGGCAAGAAGAAGCCGCCGAGGTATTGGGTGAGCTTGTCGTTGAAGAGCTCGATCATCACTACGGCGCTCAGGACATCAGCGCGGTCGTGGCTCAACTTCTTCGCGGCGCCGTCAGAGCGGAGCTGAAGAGTTTCGACCGAGACTTTCGCGAAGGTCGAATCACGCCCGAGACTGCCATGGCGACGACCCGCGACGTCAAAGAGCGGCTCGAACTACTCGAGACCGCCCAGGGCGACGAGGCCGAGCGCGACCTTCGCGACTGGCTGCTCGAGCGCGCCTCACTCACGTCATCGTGAGCAAGGGGACCCGCGGCTTTATCGGTGGGATGGAGATCACACCGCCGCTCGAGGTCGAAGAAGAACGTGCGCTGTATCCGGTCATTCAAGCCGGCAGACGAGCGAGCGAAGAGATGGCGAAGAACACGGAGACTGATCCGCAGCGTCGAATGCAACTGCTGCGCGCGCGCCAAGAGGGGCAGATGGCCGAGTCAATGCTGCTGCGAGCGACCTTTGGTCTCGTGCGAGCCCGCGTCCTCGAACGCGGCTACCGCTTCTACGACGAAGACCTCGAAGCCGCGGGCGTAGAGGGACTCGTGAACGCGCTGCACCGGTTTGATCCAGAAAAGGGCAATCGCTTCGCCACCTACGCGAACTACTGGATCATGAAGCTTGTGAATCAGACCGTGCAGCAACAGGCCGGTCTGAGCGACGCCGAGATGCGCCTAATCATAAAGTTCCAGCGTCTCGAACGAACGCACCCCGAGCGGCGCCTGACCAAACGCGAGGTCGCACTCGAGCTCGAGATCTCACAAGCGAAAGCGCACGAGATTATGCAGCTCAGCCGCGAGCTGCAATCGCGCCGTTTTGCGTCAGTCGAGCTCCAAGACGTCGCGGACCCGCGACCATCGAGCAACCTTGACGAGGCGCCCTCGTGGGTGATTGACGAGCTACGCCGTCTCACGGGCGATGACTTCGACGCGTTCTGGCAGTACACGTTCCGAACGATGTCGATGGAAGAGCTCGCTCGCGCGCATGGGATCTCTCGCCAAGGCATGGCGAAGCGCATCGACCGCAGCCGCCGAGCGGTGCGCGAAAGCCCCGACGCCGAGCGTCTGCAACGCTGGTTCGACCAACAGTGAGGCCCGGAACGGGTGATATCGTAACTAGGCTTCTGTTTTCATTCCCAGATAGCTCAATTGGCAGAGCAAGCGACTGTTAATCGCTAGGTTGCAGGTTCGAGTCCTGCTCTGGGAGCCATTTCCGCGTGCCAGCTCGGTCGATCTGCAACGGACCGATAACGGAGGTTGTGCAACCGAGTACCGGCTGATGCGTGACACGATAACGGCTGATCGGTTACACGCGTGAAGTGCGCACTCTCAGAGCTCAAGCGTGAAGGACATCAAGTGAAGCGACTCTTCGCCGTCGGGACCCTCGTCTATCCATACGTCGAGCTCGGGCGATCTCACGAAACCAAGTTGCCCGTAAATCCCGTGCGCGACGGTCATCACCGGAGTCGAATGAAGCACCACTCGTCGTCGACCCGCAGACCTCGCTCGCTCTACACACCAGTGCGTAAGCGCGAGTCCTGCGCCGGTCCCTTGGCGAGCTGGGTCAACTGCCAGCATGCGAATGCCCGCTGCCGCGGGATCATTGAACTCGCTCATGGTTCGACCTGGGCCTGGGACGTAGGTCACTCCGCCCACAATGCGACCCTCGTCGTCAACTGCGACGAAGACCTCGCTATCCCTATCGCGACGTTCGACGTCTAGCAGCTCGGATTCGTAGGACCCGAGTGGACCGCCACCGAAGAGCTTGCGATAAGCACGAACGGTGATCTCGCCGAGAATGCCGTACTCATCGGGATTGACGCGTCGAATGTTCATAGCCCGGGATACTACGGCGCGATTAAAGCCGTAACGGATTGCCAGCTCCCGGCGTTGCGTTGATCGCTTGAGAGGTCGGTCCCTGGTACCTTTTGTACGAATCTGATGTGCAGAGCCACGTGGAAGTGGCAAACACCTCTGTCGAAGGGCCGTAGCTCAGTGGTTAGAGCAGGGGACTCATAATCCCTCGGTCGTGGGTTCGATCCCCACCGGCCCTACTAGTAAAATAAAGGCTTTTGGAGGATTTCCGAGTCGCGGAAATTTGAAAATCCCACGTAAATCCCACGGCACCTCTGGTCCGAATTAGCGTGGCGAGCATGAAGGGTGGACTAAGGCAAAAGGCTCCAGGCGTTTGGGAGGTTCGTCTCGAGGCGGGCCGGGACCCAGTTACCGGTCGTAGGCGCCAAGTAAGTCGTAGCGTTCACGGGACAAAGCGAGAGGCTCAGCGGGTCCTCAACTCTTTATTGACCGAAGCGGAGAATGGCCAGGGGGGGCGAACAGCGGCGAATTTTCAGCAGCTGAGCGAGCAATGGCTAGCCCTCGTCTCAAACGATTTAAGTCCAACGACCGTTCATCGTTACAAGAATCTTCTGAAGAATCGGATAGTTCCCGCATTGGGCGATAGGTCAGTACACAGCATTCGAACGAGTGACCTTGACCGCCTTTACCTTGGGCTCGTTAACGAGATCGGACTGGCTCCCGCGACCGTGCGTCAGGCTCACGCGATCATTCGACGCGCTTTTCGTCAGGCCGTCTTGTGGGGATGGATCGCAACCAATCCCGCGGTCAATGCAACACCACCGAGGATCGCAAAGTCGACGCCATCGCCGCCCGACGTACGCCAGGTCAGTGCTTTACTCCAGCGAGCTGCGGAGTCTGATCCGGAGCTCAGCCGTTTCCTTCATGTTGCCGCCACGACTGGGGCACGGCGAGGTGAAGTGTGCGCCTTGCGCTGGAGGAACTTTGACCCAGAGTTACGAACGCTCACCATCGAGCATTCCATCGTTGACCTCCCTGGCGGCCTCGTGGAGAAGGACACCAAGACACACGTCAGCAGACGAATGGCGCTCGATGTTGGGACCGCCGAGATCCTTGAGGAGCAGCACCTTGCCATGCGAGCTCGCGCCCGCGAGGCCGCCTTTCAAGTCTCATCCGACTCGTTCATCTTTTCCAACGAGCCCGACGGCCTCACGCCCTGGGTCCCCGGAAGCGTGACGAAGAGATTCCAAAAACTCAGGGATGCGCTCGGCTATAAAAATATGCGCCTCCACGACCTGCGGCACTTCACCGCCACTCGTCTCATTGCAGCAGGCGTTCCGGTGCGCACCGTATCGGGGCGGCTTGGCCATGCAGATCCGTCGACCACACTTTCCGTTTACGCGCATTTTGTCGAAGCGTCGGACCAAGCGGCTGCCACCGTCATGGGCGAACTCGTGACGAAGCATTCCCGGTCGAACAGACGATGAGTCAGCCGGACCGGTAAAGCCATGTCGGTGGGCCTTGCCAATCATCGATCTCGTAGTCGGACCACACTTGGACGAACTTCTCTCCAGAGAACCCTTGCGTCAGAAACGCGACGGCAGCTCGAAACGTGGGAAACCAGCGCCGCACAACCCGTACGTCAAATCCTTGTGCCGGTTCGTAGCGATGCTCGCCTTTGCTGTGGTCTTCGTATCGATCCTTTACCAGATATTTCGAAAGGTATGTGGCCAGCCTCCTGGCGTCATTCCTCGACTCTCCCGACTGGCGATTCCTCTTGTCGTAGCGGATCCGGCCGTGACCCCAGACACGACGAAGCTGGAAGAACTCGGTGAACATTTGAGTCGGAACAGCGACGTGCACGTGGTACCCGTGCCCTTCGGGGTGCAGTTCTATGACATACAGATAGGGAAAAGGCTTCCCGCCGTTTAGTTGGCGCCACCGCATCAGAAATGCGTTCATGTATGCCTTTACTTGCTTCTTGTCCCACTGGGCTGTCTTGAAGGTGAACGTCCACATTTTTGTTAGGCCCCAGCGCACGCAGTACTGCCTGACTGCTTTCTGTGCCCGTGCGTTGGCACGCCGCTCATTCTGCGCCTCACGATCCAGCGCGTCTTGAATTAAGGCGTCGGTAAGAAGTTCGCCGTCTTCGTTGGTGAATTGCGATATTCGCGCCAACTTGTGGGCTTCAACATCCTGCCCACCCCGATTAACTCCTCGACCGTGATACGTGACAGACGCCTCACCGACCCCTTCTGACACGCAAACGAGGAAGCGAGAATTAGTTACGTCCTTTGGACGAGAATTAGTTACGTCCTTTGGACAAGGAAAAGGGCCGCCGGGGCCTTCGGCCCCATCGCCCCCCACATTGTCCATCTCTTCAGACGACATGGTCAGCGTCGTTCGGATCCGATGCCCCGGTACGGAGGAACCCCTCGAGCAGGACCTTGGACACGCGTAGGCGGCTTCCGATTTTCAGCACCGGGACGGGGAACGAACCCCTTTTGTGGAGGTCCCAGGCGGTGCTTCGATGAATTCCGAGGATCTGAGCAGCTTGGGACAGGCTTACCGTCGCGCATGTTGTCAGGTCGATACGGCTTGGGCTACTCTGGTCGAGATGGGAATACGCGGTTTCTTGCACGGAATCGAGCATATTGCGCAGTACGCGTAATAACGCGTTATTATGCGAATTACCTGATAGAGGACACCATGACCATGTACTACGAGCCAGATCCCGAGGTTCAAGAAGACCGATTTCTTCTTCCATATGAGGAGTTGAGCGACGAAGAGAAGATCATGTGGGGCTTACCTGAGACGGTCGGCTGGCGGGGCGTCGCAGAACTCCTTGGCGACGCAAGGAAGCGGCTGAAGCTGAGCAAGCGACAAGCCGCTCGTCGCGCTGGGATTTCGGACGGCACGTGGCGCCAACTGGAGCGTGGCCCAACATACGAGAACAAAACGCTTTATATCAATCAGACGCGCCCCGAAAACCTTTACGCTGCCGCTCGAGCTGTTGGCGTGGATCCGCAGACCGTCTTTGAATTATTCGGCGAACGAGTTCCCGAAGGTATCGACTTCACACCGTACGACGACAGGCTCGCAAAGAAAATTGCCAAGCTCGAAGTACGAGACCGCGACATCGTCGAACGCTTAGTGGATGCGATGCTCGATCAATCTGTTGGCGACACGAATGAGGGTGATGACGCGGAATCGGTTTGACGGTTCGCGGTCCCCGCGGCGCCGTCGGCGCTGCGCTGCCGCGCCGACGGCGCCGCATGCGACACCCGAGAAGCTGTCTAACCGAATTCATTCAGCGCCCCCCGCTCTAGGTGAGACCGGCCCACTTCATCGATGGCGCCATGAAATGTGCGGCCTGACGATCGAAGTCAATCCACGTATTGTTAGCTCGTGCCGTCCATCTGGGTAGATGACTTACGGATAAGCGACGCTACCGCCAAGAAACTTGTCGAAAAGCACGGCCTTTCAGCCGACGAGGTAAGGTCGGCCGTGCTCCGCGTTCCCGGTCTCGAGTACTCCTGGGACAACGATCCATCGCGAGGGCTGCGAGCGATTATCTCGACTCGGATCAGGGAGTACACAGTACTGGTTGTGCTTTACCCAAGGCACGAAAATCCATTCGGAGACTCGTGGAACTTGGGCAGCGCCTATCCGATCTCGGACTGACCGCTTAGACTCCAGTCATGGTTCCAATAATGAATGAGTCCGGCGACTTCTATGAGGATGACCAGCCGATAGAGGACGTACTACGCGCTTTCGAGGACGGAGAAAGGGGAATCACTGCCGCACCTGTGCGATCCTTTCTCTTTACCATTGTGGTCCCTCAAGTTGTCACTGCTAGTTACCAGGTCGGCGAGTGGGTCTCAGTTGAAGCGCACAATCCGACTGACTCGCTAACCAACGTCCGGTGAAGGTTTCCGTTCTCCTGGCCCACCGGGGTACCGCCAATCCTCAAGCTGGCACGCTCAACCTTCTTGGCGCGGGCTGGCACACAATTCAACTCGTTACGACTCAGGCAGGCATACTGACTCCGCCCCATGTCGTTGTCGTGTTTTTCGAAGTCGATTACGCCGATTGCAATCACGTCATCCCGCTCGAGTTGGCCCTGCTCACCGAGGACGCGCAACCAGTGCAAATCCAAGGCGTGCCTGGCAACGGTGAACTTCGCATAACGCATCACGTCACCGTTCCGTCGCCCGGCGGCGCTCCATTAGCAACCCCTGGAAACGGTAACGCAATGATCGAGATTTTTCCGGGGCTGCCGTTAACTCCAGGCGGGTACCGGTGGAATGTAACGCTTGCCGGGAAGCACGAAGACGATTGGTTTGCGTCGTTTCGGGTTAATCCGATGCCGCAAGCGCCAGCAATAATCTTCGGCGCTCAGCCTTCTGCCCCGCCACCCGCGCAGGACGGCAACCCAAGCTAGCTTTTAATATCAAGTATTCGTCACAACAGCCGTAGCCTCGATTCGGAGAATGAGAATGCGTCGCCCCGAGTTCGCGAGATACTGTAATTTTCGTGTTCCGCCGCGCGACGAACTGCGAGGTTTATTCTCAGGCCGTCCGAATTCCGCTAACCAAGCGGATGTTCGGATCTCCCGTGCCTACGGTCAAGGTGATGCTTGTCGTTGGCAAAACTCGCTACGCCGCTGGAGAGCATCCCCGGGAAGACTGGCTGAAAATCTTGGATCAGGCGTATCCGTATCGCATTCGCAAAGCTGGTTCACGCACCTATTGGATGGTTGACCGCCAAATATGGTGGGATGACGAAAACCTCGAGGCGGAAGACGTCCATGCGCTGTATGCGAATCGCAAGCGAGCCAACGAAAGAAGGCTCGAACGCGCAAAGGCAAACGTTGCAAGGGGCTTTGACAACGACTCGCCGACTCGGAAGACCATCTCCGATGAAGTGATGCAGTTTGTTTTTTTGCGCGACGGTGCGCAATGCGTTCAGTGCGGAAGCCGAAGTGACCTCCAATATGACCACATCATTCCGTTTGCACTCGGCGGCTCATCCGAGCCCGAGAACTTGCAGGTTCTATGTGCCTCGTGCAATCGAAAGAAAGGCTCGAACATCTCTCAGGTCTAAGCGCCTCGACGTCGAGGGCGTCCACGTCATTGTGCCCAAGAACCGATTATCCCTGCCCGAGATTCCGTCGGAACGTTGACATGGTCACCGCTTCGAGCGATGCAACGACTCTCGGACTCCATTTGTCGACCACTATGTGTCGAGACCCCTGCCCTTTGGCACGCGCGCTCAGTATTCGACAAGTCCGATTTCGTTGTGCAAGATAGGGGAGTGAGCGAACCTCCGAACTTAATGAACATGCTAAAAGTCAAGGAAGAGCAGCTGCGCTCCAACCTTGACGAAGCGCGAGCGACCTTCTCGCACACTGGCGATAAGGGCGATCACGTCGAAGCCGCCGCACGACAGTTTCTCAAGGCCCACTTGCCGAGGCGTTTTGACATCGGGCAAGGAGAGGTCATCGACACACACGAAGCACGATCCGGCCAACTCGACATCGTCGTTTCAGATGACAACCAGCCGTTCTCCTTTCCCGAGGGGAGTCCCGGTCTCTATCTCGTCGAGGGCGTAATTGCCGTCGCTGATGTTAAGTCGTTATTCACCACCGAGGAGTTAGATGACGTCGTGAAGAAGGCGAACCGGTTCAAGCACATTGAGAAGCTCCAGGCAAAAGGGGAACTTGCACTTGGCAAGAATCCAGCTACGGACCCTTTCTACCACCGTCCACCCTTTTTCGTCCTCGCCTTCGACAACAATGTCTCGCCACAAACTATCGTCGACCGACTGAGAGACTCCGAAGAGGGCAACGTAGTGCCACACCGTTGCGTGGACGCAATCTTCCTCCTAGGTCAGGGTTTCGCGATCAACCTCGGCAACGGAACTGACGTCATGAGATTCAAGACAGTCGACGGTCGAGAAGTCCAGGGCTGGGTTTGGATTCCCAGCGAATCGGTGCTATCGGATCTTTTACTCTGGCTGGCGTCAACTGAGCACCGAACCTTCCGATCAAATAGCCCGATCGTTCCTTATCTTTCTGAGACCATGGAATCGAGAGGATTCCTTACACCTGTCCCCCGTTTCATCCCACGGACCTAACCGACACCACCGGACGAATCCGACACCATCGAACAACGGTGCTGTGAAACTCGGATGGATCCGACACGACCAGACGAGTCCGACGGTTTACTCCCATCTAGAAATCCCTCGTTCCGCATTCCATGGCAATATCAATGAGTGGACACAACGCTTGCATTGATGGCTGCTAGCGCAGCTGGTTCATCTGTCTCCACTCTCGCGAGTTCGGCGACGTCATCGGTTGTCTCGGCGGCTAAAAAAATTGTGACCGTTCTCCGAGAGCGCTTTCTCGCTGCGGATGATCCCTCGGCAATACTGGCACTCGACCGCGTTCTGGACCCCCCCGTTGGAGAGGCGCAACTCGAACGTCTCGCATCCAAGATCGCAAACTTTGGTGACGACACTGTGTTCTTAGAAGAACTCCAAGCTCTGGTTAAAGAGTGGCAGGAAGCAGGCGGAACAGTTCAAGTTGCACATCAACACGCTGAGGGTACTGGTAACACTCTGGTCGCTAACGTTGCAGACAGTTCGACGGTGACAATCGAGAGAGACGCTCAGCCGAGGGAAGAACAGAAGAAGTGACGTTTGGCCAACAGGTCACTGGAAACTCCAACGTCCTGATTGCAAACGTAGTGAACAGTGCAATCACCATCACGTACCAAATGGTGTCGACCGATTTACCCCTTGAGCCGGCGGCGTTCGAACTACCAGCCGATGGTCGGGAGTCGCCGTCCATCATGCTTCGCCCTCGCTACTCTGTTGTCCCCTTCGATGACTACACGGGTTTAGTCAACGACTTCGAGGATTGGTGCCTGACACCGGGGGAACCTTTCGACCTTCGAGTCGTGAGTGGCCCTGGCGGTTCAGGAAAGACGCGCCTTGCGGTAGAGATCTGTCGCCGAATGTCTGAGCACAACTGGGTTGCGGGTTTTCTTCGCCGTCCAACCGTCGCATTTCCGTTCGGTGGTCAACTGGATGCTCTCGGCGACCTGCCCACTGCGCGCCTCGTGATTGTCGATTACGCCGAGACCCTCGCGGACGAGCTGGGCGGTCTACTGCAAAGGATAGCCAGACACTCTTTGACCGAAGAACCCGTCCGAGTCGTATTCCTCACGCGCGGACCTTCCCAGAACGCTACTGCTGCCCTTCATGCTTTCAGAGGTCACGACAATTGGCTCGACACGTACCTCCGAGATGATGTCGTCAAGATACTTCCGGAATTGGAACCGACCGAAACAGACATCGAATGGCGAGAGCGATTGTTCGACGTCGCTCGTAGGACATTCGCATCGCGCCTCGGGATATGGTCTAACACCACCGCAATCGATCTAGGCACGGCAACGTTCGATCGCCCGCTAATGATCTCTATCGCCGCTTTCCTCGATGTCGCCAAGGGGAACGCTGACAATGTGGCTATTCCAACGGAGGTAATCCAACTATTGGACGAACTTCTTCGCCACGAGGATCACTACTGGGAGCGTTCTCTCGTCGCCAAAGGTCAGGATGCCGGAGACTTCGACCTGCGCAGACGAGTGAGTGCGCTCGCGACACTGATGAGTACAGATTCTGAGACAGAGGGCGCGGATCTCCTCAGCCTGGTCCCCGATCTGAGCGACGCACTACTCGAACGGCGCCATGCGCTAGCGCGATGGATCGCCTCGTGCTATCCAGGCCAGCATTACTGGAACAATGTCGAGCCGGATCTGGTTGGCGAGCGTCTAGTCGCTTCGGTTTACGGTGGTTCGGTCAACGTCTTAAGTGCTGCGCTTGGCGAGCGAACACCCGAGCAGCTAGCACTCACTTCAGACCTGCTGAGCAGAGCCTGTGCCGACTACACAGAGTTATCTGAGTCGATACGAGAGGTTCTTGCTTCAAGGCTCATTTCGATCGTCAGAATTGCTGTCGCGCAAGTTGATGATCATGACTTGAGCGCCGCGGAATTTCCATTGGGTCCGAGGCTGGCAGCACTCGTTCGCGCGGTCAATCCGAACGGCGAGGCATCAATTGAAGCGATTGCGCTATTGCCATCTTCTCACCGCGACCTCAATGATCTTCGCCTTGCACTCTGGAACGCAGCAGTTGCAGATCGAGAACTGAAACTCGGCAAGCATCACCCCGAAGTACTCGCTATTCGGGTCTCTATGGCGGCTTCGTGTTTTGACTCCGGTCGGACCGCTGAGGCTATGGATTTACAGGAAACTATCGTCAATGAGCTTGAGACCTTTATTGGAGTAGACCACCTCTTGACGTTGAGAGCGCGTGGGAGTCTTGCGAACTCGTATAAGAGGGCAGGGCGGATAGAAGACGCCATCGAGATTGAAATGAAGGTGCTCGAAACACTCGAAAGGTTGCATGGAGAGCAACTTCTCGACATTATTGACTCTCGATCAAATCTTGCCTCCTCGTACTACATGTCAGGGCGGTATGCCGAATCCTTGGTGCTGCGTGAACAGGTGCTGCTAGATCGAGAGCAGCAGCTCGGAGCCAATGCCCTTGAAACGATCCGTGCCCGATCTAATCTCGCAGTATCCCTCTCGCATGCCGGACGAAACGCCGAGGCAATCGACATGATTGAAATCGTGGTTGCCGCACGACAAGCCCAGCTCGGTCCTCGTCACCAAGACACGATCAGCGCTCGGGCCAACCTCGCTAGTTACTACCAGGTTGCTGGACGCACAGCGGAGTGCATAGCGATTCTCGAAGATCTCGTCGCCACTGCGGAACTGTCGCTCGGCCCAGACCACCCATTCTCTCTAGCTACTAAATCGAACCTTGCCGCCGCGTGCCTTGCCGCAGGACGGACTGATGAAGCGATTCAGATTTTCTTGAAAGTTTTGGAAGGCCGTGAGCGGAACCTACCGCCTGACCATCCTGACACGACTAAGACACGAGCGAACCTGGAGCACGCTTATCGCGAAACTGGCCGAGCAACTGACGCGGTGGAAATCGGGCGAAGATTACTCGCAGATCGGGTACGGCTGTTGGGAGTCGATCACTTCGACACGATCTCGACACGCGCAAATCTCGCTGCTTCCTGCATGCTGGCGGGTAACGCAACTGAAGCGATAGCAATTCTCGAAGAGGTTGTCCCCGCCTTTGAACGGACGCTTGGGTCTGAGCACCCCAATACAATTTGGGCTCGTTCATTCCTACTCATGGTGAAACAGTGACGTCGTTATTAGGCGGCGGAGTCTCACTGCAAAAAATCCCACGCTTCATCCCACATACCAGACCGACATCACCGGACCAATCCGACACGGCGGAACAAAGGGTGCAGTAAAACTCGGATGAAACCGACAGAATCAGACCAGTCCGACCGTCTGCTCCCACCTCATAATCCCTCGGTCGTGGGTTCGATCCCCACCGGCCTTACCAGGAGAAATACGAATTCTTGCAGCCTGGACTGCTTATCGCTTGCTACTCAAATGGTGTAGCACGTATGTGCGTGACTTTTTTCCCCTAGCGACTATTCTTTACAACTATGGACAAAGTAAAGAACGCAAGTCGCGGAGCCAAAATCAGCTCTAAACATCAGATAACCATTCCTCAAGAGGCAATGCGAAACGCCGGACTCGAAGCTGGAGAGAGGTTGACGGCTCGAGCCGATGGCCCGGGTCGCGTCGTACTCGAGCGCGAAGCGGACGTTCTGAAGCTGTACACGGGAATGCTCACAGGCGTGTATGAGAGCGAGACACTTGACCAACTGCGCGACGAATGGGACTGACCGTCATCGACGCAGGGGTACTCATTGGATTTTTGGATGAGAGTGATCTTCACCACAGTACGGCCACACAGGAATTGGACAATGCGCGCCGCCGAGGAGACGAAATCGTGATTCCTGCATCTGCTTTGGCGGAGTCAATGGTGGCGCCGGCTCGAAGCGGAGAGACTGCTCTCCAGGCTCTGCAAGATTTTATTGAACGGCTGCCAGTTGGTGTCGCCCAACTCGATGCTGAAGTAGCGATCATTGCTGCTCAGATTCGCGCCTTTCACGGACTGAAGCTCAAGTTGCCTGACGCTTTGGTCGTGGCTACCGCAATCAACCTTGAAGCCGAGGTCTTGGTAACAACCGATCGAGGCTGGCCCTCGAACGCGACGTTGGGTTTCAATGGAAGCATCGTCACGATCTGAGCAGGTCGATTGAGAATTGCTACTCCCTTGCTACTCCAATCCATAGATGGGATGGACTGCGAAGCGCATTGATGGACTTTCGAGGGGACTTAAAAACACGGAGGGGACGCAAAAAAACGTAATGCACGAATGGCGTGCCCCTCATAATCCCTCGGTCGTGGGTTCGATCCCCACCGGCCCTACTGAACCAGGCTGACCCGTTCGCCCTGCCGACTCAGGTAGACACCGTTGGCTTGACCAAGCGCAAGAATGGAGACTTGCTTAAGTCAAACACGCGTTTCCAGCCCTCATTCAGCCTGCGCTCGTCGCTAGCGGCGTGCTCCAATATGTGCCATGAGGTAGCTCCCCGTTAGAGTGACGGCGATCTCGTCTCAAAAGGGGCCCAACCGCATGTCTGTCACTTCACAATTGTCAGCCGATGACCGTGAAAGGGTCGAGGGCCGTCTACATCACAACCTCATGGCATGGCTCACCACAGTTAGACGAGACGGGCAGCCTGTCACCGTCCCGGTGTGGTTTCTACAGCGAAAAGACGACACGATCCTCGTCTACAGCCAGCCAGAGTCGGCCAAACTTCGCAACATCGACGCGAATTCGAGGGTCAGTCTGGTGCTGGACGTATGCGATCTTGGACGAAACATTGTGCGTATCGAGGGCACTGCGACACGAGGTAAAGATGAAGCACCAGCTGACCAGCAAGCCGCTTACCTCGCCAAATACACCGAGCGCATCGGAGCGCTGTTCGAAACCCCTGAACGCTTCGCCACACTTTTCTCGGTCGCAATCATGATCACGCCAGCGAGGGTGTACGTCTAAACACAAAGTTGCTAGCCATAGAACCGCGTACCACGACGATGGGTTGGCGATCTTGTTGTTGCCTCCGCGCATTATCGCTACTCCTTTGCTACTCCAATTCGAAGACTTTGTGGACGACCACGTACTTGGACCGAATGCACTCTGGACTCGGGAACATCTAATGGACGCGAAGGTCGGCCCTGTACTGAGTGCGGCCTTCTCATAGTCCCTCGGTCGTGGGTTCGATCCCCACCGGCCTTACCAGTCTCCCCACCCGTGCCCCACGAGTGCGTCAACAATTTCCGAGTCAATAATTTACACAACTGCCACGCCTTTCACGTGTAAAGCGGTGCTGTAAGAAATGGAGAGCCGACATCCAACCCCGCGAACCGACTCGATTCGCGGCTCGTGAACGCGCCAGCCAAGGTGAGTTTGGCGAAAGGCCATGCGGAAATGCTCGGCAGTTCTTCGCTTCGGCGGTAGGGTTTCCCGAACGTCTTTCGCGAACTTCGCGGAGGTTGCGAGGAGAGATTCATGAAGACACTCTGGAAGCGGTTCGGCGTTGTGGCGTCGGCCATGGTCCTGGTTGGCGCGGTGGCGGCCGTGGCGAGTGCCACCGGATCGAACATCGGATCATCGAGTGTCCGCTACTCCGCCTGTCTACAGTCGAGTACCAAGACTTTGACCAACGTCGTGATCAACGCCGTCGCCTCGTGCTCCAAGGGCGAGCGGCAGATCACGTGGAACGCTACCGGACCTCGGGGCGCAATTGGAGCCCCTGGGCCGGCAGGCACGACAGGGACTGCGGGCACGACCTGGACGACCGGTTCCACGGCGCCCACTTCGACCACGGGCCAGCAAGATGGTGACCTCTTCCTCGACGTCGCCAACGGCGAGGTCTACGAGGACGTCGGCGGGGCCTGGGTCGCCGAAGGCAGCCTCCAGGGTCACGCCGGACCTCCCGGCGTGCCCGGGCCCGCGGGATCGACGGGACCCGCGGGCACGAATGGGACCAATGGCGTCACCTACGACTGCACGGCGACGCCGTACCCGGGTATCGATCTGGCGGGGTGCAGCCTGCCGGATCTGAGCGGCGCGAACCTCACTGGCGCGAACTTGGCGGGCACGACCCTGGGGCCAATTATCGTGGAAACCACCAATTTCACCGGCGCGAACCTCACCGGCGCGAATTTAGAGGGCATGATCCCCCTAGGCTCCATCAACTTCACTGGCGCGAATCTCACCGACGCGAACCTGCAGTTCCTGCCGCCAGGCGAGCCCATTAATTTCACCGACGCGAACTTGACTGGTGCCAACCTCGTCGGCGCGTTCCTGCAGGGCAATCTTACGAATGCGAACTTGACCGGTGCGAATCTCACCGGCGCGCTCGTTTTAGGCACGTCGCTCGCGGGGGTGATCACGACGTCCTCAACCACGTGCACTGATGGCAATCCCGGACCGTGCAGTGGACCGAATCTCGTGAGCTAGTTGAGAGAGGCCATTGTTAACGTGTAAGGACCGCCCTCCGCGTCATGACGTCTCGTCAGACTCTTCTTGCCGTCTATGGGAACGGAGTTCCCGCTCCGACGCGGCAGTCGGATAGTGCAGGTGGTGACCTTCTCCCCCCGATTGTGCCACCGGGGTCACCAAAAAGCCGCGTAATTAATCATCCGATCGATATCGACTTGGGAGAGCTGATCGAGGGTCAGCATGTCGTATTAAAGGGCGTGGAAGTTAGCGAGTTTTCGAACTCAGTCGTTCACAATGACTTCCTGCCCGGATTCAGCGAGTCCCGTGGATCTCGCCTCGACACGTCGTGGGGTCTCGGCGAAATCGTCGATGATCTTGGCACGAAGTACGAACATGGTGGCCAAGGTGGCTGGGCATCCGATCCAGATGGCATGGTGCGCTGGGGCGATGAGAGCCTTGGCGGTGTCATTCCGAAGCGAGCAACGAAACTGTCGATTTCATTCCGTCACGCCAACTCATGGCTACCTCGCGATCGATGGGTTGCACGAGTTGACCTTGACCTCCATAACTGGAATGTCGTTGGCGTCACGTGGGGGGAAGGGACTGATCACCCGGCTACGTGAGACAGTCTCCAGTGCTTGGTAGCAGCAAAACAGAGCCCGACGCTGGCACGCCGTGACCAGGCAAGACTTATTATCTTGGCGTCAGATCTGTTGTTTCGGGTCTCCGGTTCAGAATGTCATTCGTACCGGATCAAAACGAGAAGGTGAAAGACTTCGGACGTGAACGTCAATCGAGTCCAACCCCTGACCGTTGGCGCCCTAATGCTCTTGGTGTTGCTCTCGGTCGGTATTGCAGACACCCTGTTGTATCAGCGAACTTCGCCACCTGCAAGCGGCATCGTTGGCCTCCCTTCATGGTCTTTGGTCGGATTCACTCTTCTCGTAGGCGTTGCTGCCGCGTGCATTCTTCTGTGGGCACCGTCTAACAAACTGGCGCTAGCTATTCCGTACGTTTTCCTCCTCGTCACGACGACAGGAGTGACGACGTATCGTGCCCTGGACAACCTCGGCCCTCAACCCTGCTATCAGTTGAATGCCGTGGGCGTAGGGACATTGAAGAGCTTCGACGAATTGAACGGCAGTGAAGACGGTCCCGAGTGGATAAACATTCTGACCAGTGGCGTCGAGGACCCGGTCTCGCAAGATCGAGTGCCCATTGCAAAGGCGGTCGACTCGAGTTCGGTGAAATTCGCGCAATTGCTCTCGTCACTACCGACTTCGCTTCGTGCGAGCGTTACCAAACTGAGGGATGTAGCGGGATCATTGTCAAATAGGGACGGTCAAGAGGTCACTCCGGTCGTCGTTGAGGACGTAGGTCAGTTGAACAGATACGCCGGAAAGGTCTGTCAGGACTCCGGGTAAGCGCTGAGGTGCCCAGGCTTCGTTTAATAGCGCTCCAACCGCCAGTGTCTCGTAGCAGATCTGATGCTTCGAGTCTCCGGCACGAATTGTCCAAGTAGGAACGGACGCAACGATTAATTGCTCTCAGCGACGGCCTGTTTCTAAGGCATCCGGCCCGTGTGCTGGACTGTGATCATGTCTGACACGTTGCAGGTTTCCCGTGACATCGCCGCGTCCCCTGAAGACCTCTATGCGGCAATCTCGGACGTCACTCGCATGGGCGAATGGTCAGAGGAGTGTTATGCCTGCGAATGGCATGAGGGATTTGTTCGGCCGAAGATCGGGGCCACTTTTGATGGGAGTAACCGTAACGGTGACCACGAATGGACCACGCAAGGCAAAGTCATCGAAGCGGAGCCAGGTCGCGCTTTCACATTCGAATGCTCAATGTATGGCGTTCACTACTCCACTTGGGGCTTTCGAATTGAGCCCATTGAAGGTGGCTGCCGGGTTACTGAATGGAGCGACGATCTCAGGCAAGAGTCAGCCTTGGAGTTCAGCAAGCAGGTTTCCGGCATCGACGATCGTCGCTCTCGGAATCGCCTCACCATGAGCCTCACGCTCGACCGACTCGCGGCAGCTTTAGAACGTTGATCGGCTCCGAGGCAGTCGTCACCTTTGAGCCCTAAGAAGCGTGTGACACCTGCAGGTGCGACAAAGATCCGATGATTCGATTAAGGGCGCGCTCGTATTCGTTGAGAATGCCATTGCAAGTATCGCCCCGACGGTTCTTGCCCGTCGGGTCTCCGACGCCAGCCCAACTCAGCTAACGAGACGCCAACGCTTAGTAGCAAATTGCTCACGTCGGGTCTCCGAAACCAATGTGATTCGCCCCGGGTTTTGTAGAGAGCAATTCGTTTCTAAACGGCCAGGCTCTCTGACTCGTTCGGGCCATCGTAGTGAGCCTCGAACTCGACCGGCGGCACGTAGCCAAGGGACTCGTGAATACGTCGGTTGTTGAACCAATCGACGTAGTTGAGCGTGGCCCACTCGACGTGCTCGACGTTGCGCCAGGGACCCTTCCGATGAATGAGCTCGCTCTTGTAGAGACTGTTGAACGCTTCGGCCAGGGCATTGTCGTAGGAGTCGCCGCGAGAGCCAACTGAGGCGACGGCGCCGGCTTCGTCGAGTCGCTCGGAGTAGCGAATGCTGAGATATTGCACTCCGCGGTCAGAATGATGAACCAGTCCCACGAGGTCGTCGCCTCTCGCGAAGATCGCCATCTCCAACGCGTCGATCGCTAAGTCACTGCGCAGCGAGTTCGACACCTGCCAGCCGACGATGAAGCGACTGAAGACGTCGATGATGAAGGCCACGTAGACCCACCCGGAGTGGGACTTGACGTAGGTCAGGTCCGCCACCCAGAGACGGTTCGGCGCGTCGGCCACGAAGTGACGATCGACGAGGTCACTCGGACGGTGCAGCGAGTCGTCGCCAATGGTCGTCACTTTGTAGCGGCGTCCCTTCTGCACGCCAGAAAGTTTCATCTCTTTCATGAGGCGCTCGACGGTGCAGCGTGCGACGCTAAAGCCCTCGCGACGCAGCTGCTTCCAGACCTTCTTCGCGCCGTAGACACCGTCCAGGCTGGCGTCGTAGACCCGTTGGATCTCGAGTTTTAGTTCCTCGTCACGTTGCGCTCGAGCGGACTCGGGACGGGCCCTTCTCGCGTAGTAGGTGGCGGGGGCGAACTGCAATGCTCTGCAGATCGGCTCGACTCCCCATCGACCACGTCGTGCGTCGATGTAGCGAACTACCTCTTCGTTCGACCGTCGAGCTCGGTCGCGAAGAAAATCGACGCGTCCTTCAAGATCTCGTTCGCGCGCCGCAGATCGCGGTTCTCACGTTCGAGCGCCTTGAGGCGAGTGCGCTCATCGGTCGTGAGACCGGCACGAGATCCGGTGTCGACTTGCGCTCGTCGAACCCAGGTCCTGAGCGTTTCCGGTGACATCCCGAGCAGCTTCGCAACTGCGCTGAAGGTGGCCCATTCGGATGGGTAGTCCGAACGCTTTTCAATCGCCATCCGCACCGCTCGTTCACGTAGCTCGGGTGAGTAACGGGTGTTTCGTGACATGGAGTAATCCTCTCAGAGGAATTACTCTCCAACTTTCCCGGGGCGAATCAATGTGATGCTTCAGTCGGTCGGAGATTCAACGTCTTCTCAGATATCATCACGGCAAACGGATAGCCCACACCAAAGGGAGTCTCAAGTGATCGAAATCACGCCTCGGCGTGGGCATTTGTTTTTCAACATTGCTTTAGTCCTTACCTTAAGCACCGGAGCGTTCACGATCCCATTCAGCGAAATCTCGGCGAGTGCATCGCCCAAGGCCGTGTCCCTCCCGAAAGGCACTCGCCCCTGTTGTTAAATATCAATACCCGAAGGCGCAGATCGGCAAATGACTTCGAGAATCCGAACTGTTGACTGCACGATTCGAGAGGCTCGACAGCGTCTTGCTACGGCGCGGGCTTACCTAGAAGCTGCGGAGCTGATACTAGGAGATGAGCGTCGTGAGTTTTCAGGTGTGGCAGCAGGCAACGCAGTGCTTGCGGGAATAGCGGCTGCAGACGCAATTTACGGAAAAGGGGACTGCTGACGTTTTAGTTGACATCTAACTTGTGGGGTTGATCCCCACGGAAGGATGACAACAATGGCGAGAGCCTATCCACAAGAGTTCCGCGACGACGTCGTGGCGGTCGCTCGAAAACACGAAGCACCACTCACTCAGATCGCCAAGGACTTCGGCATCTCCGACGCGACTCTGGCCAATTGGTTGAAGCGCGCCGACATCGAAGACGGCCTTCGGCCCGGCAAGAAGTTGACGGAGTCCGATCGCGAGCGTGAACAGCGCCGGCGAATCAAGACCCTAGAGCAGGAGAACGAGATCCTGCGACGCGCGGCCGCCTACTTCGCCAAGCAGTTGCCCCCAAAATGAAATACCCGCTGGTCCGCGAGTTGGCCGAGGACGGCATCCCCGTCACGGTGACCTGCCGGGTGCTGAAGTTCTCGACCCAGGGCTACTACCAGTGGCTGCGCGAACCGTGGTCGCCACGCGACTACGAGAACGCCTACCTCACCAACGCCGCTTACGACGCGCACCATGACGACCCGACCTTCGGCTATCGCTTCGTCAGCGACGAGCTCGAGAAGGCCGGCCACGTGGTGAGCGAACGCCGGGTGTGGCGTCTGTGCTCCGAACAGGCGATCTGGTCGAGTTTCGTGAAGAAGAGTCGCTCGGGAAAGAAACCCGGTCCACCGGTCCACGACGACCTCGTCCAACGAGAGTTCGAGAGCGACGCCCTCGACGCGATCTGGTTCACCGATCTGACCGAGCACAACACCAACGAGGGCAAGCTCTACCTCTGCTCGCTCATGGACGCGTGCTCGACGCGCATCGTCGGCTACTCAATCGGTGATCGGATGACGGCTGACCTCGCGGTCTCGGCCCTCTCGAATGCCATCGCGCTGCGCAGCCCCGCCGGCACCAAAGTCCATTCGGATCGTGGATCTCAATTTCGATCGAGAAAATTCGTCATGGTGCTGAAGAACAACGGACTCGTTGGATCGATGGGGCGCGTCGCCTCCGCGGCCGACAACGCGGCCATCGAGTCGTTCCATTCGCTCTTGCAAAAGAACGTCCTCAACACTCGACGATGGGAGACGAAGGAGGAGTTGCGACTCGCCATCGTCACCTGGATCGAAAAGAAATATCATCGTCAGCGTCGCAAGCGACGACTCGGGAAACTCACGCCGGTCGAATTTGAGGCACTGCATCACGCATCAAACGCAGCATGAAACTACAAACCTAAAGTGTCAACCGAATCGACAGCAGACCCAAGGACTGAAGAAGTGTTTTCGAGGCGAAGATCATCGTCAAGCCGTGGAACTTTTGGAAGTCGCGTTTTTCGATGGGCCAAGGTGTAAGAAAACTTTGCTTCGCCTCCTGGACGTGAAGGACGCCGCGTACTATGGGTTCCAAGACTTCTCACGAGTGAGCGCCCAAAAGGCGCTGAAGCTTGCCCGAGAATTGGTGGGCAGCGCCGAGGACTTCTTCCAGCGATAGCCTTCGCGCCGTACTTCCGAGAGAGTTCTTCGCTATATACGGCGGGGGCACCCAGCAAGGAGTTGTTTGCTACTCCTTTGCTACTCCAATTACTGGACGCAATGAACCTCCAAACGCTTCGATGGAAAACGACTTGGACCCAAAGACAATCCATGGAAGGAAAGGAACGACATGGACGATTAGCGAGCCGCTCATGATCCCTCGGTCGTGGGTTCGATCCCCACCGGCCCTACCGAATGACCTTGACCAATGCTCGAATGCTTGTCTTCGGCGCGGCACTTTCGACCGCGGATCACCATCCGCGACACATTCGGAACCTCCAGATTCAGGTCACTTCGGCGACTGAACGAGAATTCCGATCTCCAAGCGGGGCACTATTTGCCAGACGGATCACTGCTTTTCTTTGAGACGTACGGCGGTATGTCCGGATGATGCTCAATAATGTGATCGAGTTTTGCGTGCAGCTCGGATGTTGCTGCCTCGAGATGGTGCTTAATGAACCTCTCGATGGCCTTGCGTAGCGGGGGATAAAAGATCGTGGTGGCGATGGCAGCCAGTACCACCCATATGAGAGTTGCCACCACGTCACCAGGAATACCGCCCGAACCACCTGCGGGCCATATCCAGCGTTCGAAGAAAGTTGTGGCGATCACGCGTTGCCTTTCGTTAGCTGTTCGTGCAGCGCCGGATGCCGAATGGCGTGCTGTTTCATCAACGCTTCGTGGTCATCTTTGTTCGTGTGTTTGTGGCAGGTTTCGTAATGAGTCCCCGCAACTCGTCCTAATCCGCCCTTAAGAGCGGGGCGCCAGCAACTCTGACACTTGTGGCGGTGATAAAGACCAACAATGCTTAGAAATATGGCCCCTTCGGCGAAGTCGGCACCAAATCCACTCCAGAACGCGTACCACTTTCCGGCCTCGTTATCTACGCCGGTGACCTGCAGAATCCAGTGCCAGACTGCAAACACAACGCCCCCTATACCCAGCAAGAGATATCAATGACACCGCATTTTACGCGGGGCCTGGCTGCGCAAACGCCATGGTGTTCAACGTGACCTGAGTACCGTCGATGAGTTCCAAGCCAACCGACGCAGGCGTAATCCAAATTGGCGAGACATTCCAGATTCGAAGAGCCCTCAGTTCGAAGACTTGCTTCGACGTCTGTACCAGGTATTTGAAAGGTGGGCGGAGTCACCAAACAAGCACATTCGTGAAGCGGTACATATCGAACTGGTTGAAACTGGGTATGACTATCTGTCGGTCGATGGTCGAGGCGGACCAATGCTCCAATCGCTCATAGATTGGCACCCTATTTGAGCATCTCGTTCAGAATCTTCGAGTGACTCGGATGGAATCTTCTGAGAACACCCTTGATTCCAGGTATCGGCACTCTTGATTGATGGATTGCTGAATCGGCCTGGGAATCTTGGAGGCTCCATACCTTGGATGTGAGGATGGAGCATGACAGAGAAACCAACCGCGAGGCGATACCCCGCTGAGCTGAAAGAACGTGCGGTGAAGATGGCGCTCGACTTGCAGCGAGCGGATCCCAAGGACCATGGCGTCATTCGTCGGGTGGCTCGCCAATTGGGGGTGGGCGATGAGTCGCTGCGCGCCTGGGTGAAGCGCGCCGAGATTGACGCCGGCGCCAGGGACGGGTTGACGAGTGAACAGCTGGCGGAACTCAAAGAGTTGCGAAAGGAAGTGCGCGAACTCCGTCGCGCCAACGCGATCTTGCAATCGGCGTCGGCTTTCTTCGGGGCGGAGCTCGACCGCCGATCACAGAAGTAATCACCTACGTCGAAGCCCACCGGGAGGAGTCAACCGGTGGGCTTCGCTGGGGAATCGAGCCGATCCTGGAGCAACTTCAGGTCGCCCCCTCCACTTACTACGAGGCGACGTCCCGCCCGCCCTCTGCGCGAACCCAGCGCGACGACCAGATCGCTCCCCAGTTGGTCGAGCTCTTCCAGAAGAACTACTGCGTCTACGGCCGGCGCAAGCTCACCCGGGCCGCACAGAAGAAGGGCCTCTGTGTCGGGCGCGACCAGGTGGCTCGGCTCATGAAACGCGAGGGTATTCAAGGGGCCTCTCGAGCGAAGAAGCGCTTCACCACCCACTCCGACAAAGACGCGTTGCGCGCTCCTGACCTCGTCCATCGGAACTTCAGGGCCGTTCGACCCGATGAGTTATGGGTGGCTGATTTCACGTATTGCTCCACGTGGTCCGGCGTCGCCTACGTGGCCTTTGTCACCGACGTCTTCAGCCGACGCATCGTCGGCTGGAAGGCTGCTCGTTCGATGACCAAAGAACTCGTGATCGACGCGCTCAACATGGCGGCCTGGACACGACGTCTTCTCTCGTTCGACCAATTGACGTGCCACACGGATGCGGGATCTCAATACGTTTCCATTGCCTACACCGAGCGCCTCGAAGAGTTGGGCGTCTCGGCTTCCATCGGAACAGTTGGTGATTCGTTTGACAACGCGATGGCTGAGTCGATGTTCGCACTCTTCAAGACCGAACTGTTTCGCAACCCCGCCGTGCTCGCCCGCGTTGGCGGCCACTGGAAGGGACTCGACGACCTCGAAATAGAGACCGCCAAGTGGGTGTCGTGGTTCAACGAGGAGCGCATCCACAGTGAACTCGACGACCTCTCGCCAGCCGAGGTCGAAAGGAACTACGCTGACCAATCTCACGCCACTGCGGCATGAGAAAACCAATCAAACGAGTCTCCGGGAAACCCAGGCCGGTTCACTGGGCTCATTCTGATGATCAGATTGACACGCATCGTCACAAAGGCGAAATGTGTGCGGAAGTTCTAGTTCCGGATGTAGTAGATCCAATGTATATCAATTCAATTTCTGTGTCGTGCGAGACAGCGAGAGCCGGAACCCGTCAGGTCGAATGAGACACTCGGTCGATTTAGATGTTAGCGAGCACCTCCTTGATCGGCGGGTTGATCCACACGACTTCGGGGATGGTGGGCGCCCGCGGTGCAATCCGACGAAAGCGAATCGGGTTCGACTCGAATGCCGCGTTCAAGGTGGCTTGTCGTTGCTCGCGAATTTCGTGGTGGGTGCCGTAGTGCACTGACGCCGGGGTGTGCAGTCCAATGCCCGAGTGTCGATGAACGTGGTTGTAGTAGTTGAAGAACACGTCGGCGAACGCGCGCGCGTCTTCAATGCAGCCGAAGCGCTCGGGAAACGTCGGGCAGTACTTGAGCGTCTTGAACGCCGCCTCGGAGAACGGGTTGTCATTCGAGACGTGAGGTCGCGAGTGACTTCGAGTTATGCCCAGGTCCATCATCAGTTGACTGACCGGCTTGGAGCGCATGGACCCGCCGCGATCGGCGTGAATGGTCAACTGGTCGCGCGCCACGCCCTGGGTGAGCACCGCGTCCTCCAAGAACTCCTTCGCCAACTCGGCGTCCTCGTGCGCCGCGACCAGCCAGCCCGCCACGTAGCGGCTGAAGATATCGATCACGACGTAGAGGTCGTAGAAGAGACCCCGGGTGGAGCCGTGGAGTTTGGAGATGTCCCAACTCCAGATCTCATTGGGCTTCGTCGCGAGCAGCTCCGGTCGCTTCTTCGCCGAGTGGGTCCGTTGCCGTCGGCGATCCGTGGTCGACGTGGTCGTGCGCAGGATGCGCAGCATGGTCGATTGGCTGCACAGGTAAGTACCTTCGTCGAGGGTCTCGGCGTAGACCTGGGCGACCGAGGAGTCGACGTGTTGGTCCTCGCACAGCAGCGCCAGCACGCGGGCGCGCTCGGCGTCGCTCAGGGCGTTTCGCGGCGTGGGTCGAGGCGCTGGTTCCCTCGCCACCACCGGTTGTCTTCGGCGGTAGTAGCTCGAGCGCACCCGGCCGAGCAGGGCGCAGGCCTTCTTCACGCCGACCACTGGGCGCAGCTCTTCGTGGAAGACTCCCATCAGCTCGTCGACCACTACTCGTTGTCCGCGCTCTCGGAGAGCTTCTCCAAGAGCGCGTGCGCTTTTCCCACGATATCGAGCGCCAGTCTGGTGCGCTCGAGCTCCGCCTCTAACTTCTTGTTCTTCTTTTCAAGTTTGTCAAACTCGCGTTGGTCGCGGCGCGACGAAGTCGACTCACGCGCCACCAGCGTGCCGGCGTCGCGCGCGCGGCGCCACTCGGTCAGTTGGCTGGAGTAGATCCCCTCGCGGCGCGCGAACTCGCCCTTCTTGCCCGAGTCGCACGCTTCATAGGCCGAGAGAAGAGCCAACTTCTCCTCGGTGCTGAATGTTCGTCTCGTTGGTCGAGCCGCGGGGTCGTTGTTGTCCGGCACGTCACCATTTTGGTCACGCGAAACCGCCTGCGCGGAGTTGATTGCAGTCATTGGTCTTTGGTGTCACTTGTCTCGCCCTAATGAAATGGAATTTGCCAGCGGGTGTCTCACGCGGGGCTGACGCTTAGGGAGCCGCGTTACATCGAAGCACTACATTGCCGGTAGAGGTCGATGAGTATCTGTTCTTCGAAGGGGAGCCAAGGTGATATCAGTTCGAACCGGAGACATCCTCGAGTCGAAAATGCACGCCCTTGTAAACACTGTTAATTGCGTAGGGGTCATGGGAAAAGGCGTGGCGCTTGCTTTCAAAAATGAGTATCCGGCAATGTTTGAGGACTACGCAATTCGATGCCAACGCGGTGAAGTCAAACTTGGGCATCCGTACGCATACCCGGAGACTGACGGTCACGTCATTATCAACTTTCCGACTAAGAGCCACTGGAGGGCAGTGTCACGCATCACCGACATCGTCGATGGACTGCATTTCCTTCAAGATCACTACGAAGAATGGGGAATTAGATCAATCGCTGTACCTCCGCTCGGTTGCGGAAATGGGCAACTTGAGTGGAAGGTGGTTGGACCGACGCTCTATCGAGAATTGGCGAAACTGAATATAGACGTTGAACTATTTGCGCCTATAGGCACTCCACAAAATCAAATGCAGCTGAGTTTCTTTCAAGATACAACAGTAGATCAGGCTCAAGAATTCATTGACGCGTCATGGGTCGCACTTGTTGAAGCCGTTCACCGGATCGAGAATTCGACATATCACTGGCCCGTCGGCCGGACTAGATTTCAGAAACTTGCCTACTTTCTTGAATCAGTAGGCGTGCCAATGGGTTTCGAATATAGCAGAGGGGAATTCGGACCTTATACAGCGCAGTTGGGACCCGTGGTTTCAAAGTTGGTTAACAACGGAATTCTCATTGAGGTACCCCGTGGTTCTATGATCTCTATGGAAGTGGGACCCACTTTCGAAGATGCAAGAATCGCCTACTCGTCGGAGATCAATGAGTGGGAAGAAAGCATTGACAGAGTTGTCGATCTCTTTGTCCGAATGCGAACAGATCAAACCGAGGTCGCGGCCACAGTTCACTTCGTAGCGAGCGAACTGACCTTTCGATATGGATCAATTCCAACCGATGAGCAACTCATCGCCGAAGTGCTTCAATGGAAGATCAACAGGGGCAACTTCGACCTGGCATCGGTTACTGACGTAGTTCGTTCGCTTGCCGTTCACGGCTGGATTCGGATCATTCCTACAAGCCAGTTCAACTCTGAGGAAGGTGACCTGGCGAGTATCGCTTGAGATCACAGAGCCGAAGGCGACGTGACCCGAGCTCCTGTCGCAGTCTGACGATGACATCGGTTGTCGCCAGCGTCACCATCTCAAAATCGCGTTGAGGACAATGATGATATGAGTGCTAGTCCAAAATCTTGATCGGCAGACAATCGGTTACTCGGTGAGCCCGCTGTACGCTGAAGTGGTGGCGGAATGTATCCATGGGTTGCGGCACACTTCCTGCCAGCAGTGCGCGACTCCTCCTTCAGGCATCAACGACATTGTCTATGTTACAAAGGGCGGCGCTGCCTTCCACAATCGCAAAGACTGCACATGGCTAGTCAAAGGGCAACACTTCGCCGAGTACAAAGGTCAAGCAATTCATCCTATTGAATCCACCCCGTGGAGCGAAGCTACGCAGACGCACGTGAAATGCACCTATTGCTGTCACCCATCCTAGAAAGGATTGGATCATTGGGCACGCTGGAACAAGAGATCGACGGCTCTGCCGGCGTCTGCACCGAGATCTCGTTTTCCCGAGCAACCTTTCGCATTGCACCGAAACCACCAACCGTACTGAGATTTTCCCAAGATCATTGGTGCGGCGCACGTCGGGCACGGTTCCGCTCGACGAACCTTTTCAATTCGCGAGAACAATTCCCGATTGTCGATAAGAACAATGCCCGATTGCAGCGCTTCGCGCCGAGCTTGATCGGTGAAGTCAGACAGAGTGACGAATATGCCACAGCCACCCGCAAGTTTCTCGCGCATGAGAGTACCTAAAAATCGCCGAATGTCATCAACCCCTACCGACTTCGCGGTCCAACGCTTACATTGAACAATCGATCGTTGGCCTCCGCGAACCAGTTCAAGGTCAATATTGCCATCAGGTCCATCATCGCGACCTGTCTCCTTAACGAACCAACCTTCTCGCCGAAAGACCTCTCCCACAAGCCATTCGAATTCTTTGAAATTGAGGCGGCGTAAGTCGGTCGTCCATTCGAGTAAGTTTCGACGTTCTCCGGCGGCGATCCGCACAAGCAGCCATCCGAGGAGAATGACGGCTGCCATTACCGCACCAAAGACATTGAAGTAGATCAAACCGCATATCGGCATACCGATCCCCAATGGCATCGCTAGGCCGATCCCACCGTAGAGGGCGGCAGCGACCGCGAGTGCTTGCCAACCGGAAATTCGAGTCACAAATGCGAGCATGGCGCGGTCGACAACACTCTGAAAATTGCTCATCGAAAACGAGGCTAGATGAAAGCGACACGGAATCTGCGACAGTGAGTGTCCGTGAGCGCCCTTCTGTACGCGTCACGATCCCCAAGCGGATTGAGTTGTCATCGATCTAAGCTCTGCCCGGTGACAGCTGTGAAGCTAGGGCGTAGACATTGTGGGCTCTCTACTTGGAGGATCTCTTCTCACGCATCGCACTGCGTTCCATCCGCGCCGGTCACATGAAATACTGGTGGGTCAACCAGGGCCAAACCCATTCGCACGAAATTCCCGGCGGATACCTTTGGGCGCCGAAGCTTGACAAAGTTGGAAGACACCGTCTGGCCTACGACTCAATGCTGCTGATTGAGCCAGGCGACTGTATTTTCTCGTACTTCAATAGCATGATCCGCGCAGTCGGCGTCGTTATGTACCGAGCACGGTCCTGCCAACGTCCGGACTTCAAATTCGCAAACCAATTCTGGAATGAGGACGGCTGGTTGGTTGAAGCGGAATTTCGGGAACTCGAACATGGATTCGACCCTAAAACGATGCTCGACGTATACCAACTGCTGGGCCCCGCGATGCACGGCCCTATTAACGCGATGGGTCGCGCCAACATGGAATACCTCTACGCGTTACCTGAAAATCTGGGCGCACAATATCTGAGGGCGTGTGGTGCAGATCTGGAAGGAATTGAGTCTGATGGGATTGCCGAACGGAACATCGAGCTTATCGATGACGCTTCGGATGAGGAAGAGTCGCTCATTCTCTCAAGAACGGATATTGGCCCTACCGAGATACGTGCTCTCTCGCTCGCGCGACGTGGACAAGGGTTTTTCAAGAAAGAAGTGGCGCACTTCGAACACTATTGCCGCGTGACTGGTGTGGCCGAGTTGCGTCACTTGAGGGCGAGCCACGTCAAGCCGTGGAGTCAGTCGAGTGACCCGGAGAGGCTGGACGGCGCAAATGGGCTTCTACTTTCTCCACACGTAGATCACTTGTTTGATCGGGGATATATCTCGTTTCGCAAAAATGGGTCAGTCTTAAGGAGCCGCGCGCTGAGCGCGGAAGTGATAACTCAATGGTCGCTGAATCTCAACCACAGTGTCGGGCAGTTCACACGGCACCAAGATAGTTTTCTCGAATATCATCGCGAAGTCGTGTTCCACGAGTAGCCGAGCGGGAGCTCATTGATCTGCCTCCGATCACCCGAAGTTGAGCAAACCCGTCTTTAGACACTTCGATGCATTAGTTTTCGTCAGGTGAAGGTCTACGTCGCGGTGACGGACTTCGATTGGTACACCTACCTCGCGTCGCGCCCGTTAGTTCGCGAGGGTAATTTTTGGCGTCCGTATGGTTCCAGGGGCTTCAAAGTTCTCAGGCCTGGCGAGCCATTTCTTTTCAAAACGAAGGCTCCGCTAAACACGATCGTTGGTGGCGCCATTTATGAAGGATTTGTTAGCCTCAACATTTCGCGAGCCTGGGAGTTTTTCGGCGAAGGTAACGGTGTTCCTTCCGTCGAGGCTCTCATCCGACGTATAAGCAAGATCACGGGCGAGACGCCAGACCGGATCGGCGACCGCGAAATCGGTTGTGTGCTGCTTCGAGATCTCCTCTTCTTCCCGGAGAATGAGCAGTGGCCGAGACCCAGCACATTTTCCGCAAACGTAGTTCAAGGTAAGTCCTTCATTTATCCCGGTGAGGACCCCATTGTCGACGCCGTTGCTAAGCGCATTCTGGATCGAGACGACTGGCGAACTGGAGCCAGCGAGAACATCGAAAACCAGGAGTCCATGTACGGAATTCCTCGATTGGTCGCGCCCCGCCTCGGCCAAGGTGGTTTCAAGGCCTTCGTACAAGAGGCATACGCTCGCCAATGTGCGATCACCCGTCACCAGATCCTGCCAACCCTCCAGGCGGCACATATCCTCCCAGTTTCAGAAGGTGGCCAACACCGAGTCGACAATGGGCTGCTCCTCCGATCAGACGTGCATACCTTGTTCGATCGCGGCTACCTCGGAGTGGACGACCATTACCGGCTGCTCGTCAGTTCGAGACTCCGAACTGAATTTGGGAATGGGGAAGAGTTCTACTCAATGGAAGGACAGAACATCGCGGTGCCTTCATCGACGACGAATCGGCCCTCCGCCGAATTTCTTTCGTGGCACCAACAGAAAGTATTCAGGTAGTCTGACTCATTCTCGGTCGTGTTAACACTTCAATTCGCTAAATCTTGATGAAAACTCGATGGCCATATCTTTTGCTGAAGTCTTTTCATCAAATCAAGCCTGTTCGGGTTTTTCGAGTTGGTCACCCTTAGGAGTCAAGTCCGATTGTTGAGGCACGTCTCGTGTGGCGACCGGCACGATTGTCTCCGGCATGACGCCAGCGAGGCTTGCCGGTATCTCGACTGGCTGACCACCCTGAGAAGTTGGCACAACGGGGACCGACGTAACTTTTGGGGGAGGAGGACTCCATGGCTTCAGATCCTGCACGACGATTTCGTAGAACCGACTTACCAATTCGACGACCGAACCAACGAATGATCCCTTACCCTGGCCTCTCTTCGACCCAGCAACCGAACTCAATGTGAGAGTAAATGACCGAACATCGAATTTCGAGTCCGGGAGTAATTGATCCGGATTGTCCGTCGCCTTGTCAAGACGGAGTGCCGGACCAACATCTCGCACCCTGGGGCCATTGGCGGTCAAAACGAGATCAGTCGGTGTGTCTTTCAGCTGCCGCAGCAGCCACGAAACCCTTGTCTTGGGTTTACTCTCGGTCGGCGCCGCCAGAGTAACGGAGCAAGAAATGCGTCCGGAGCGAAGATCGGCTGTTATGTCGATCGGCGAAGCCGCATTGGGCACGGATATCGAACCTTTCAATCTTCCTGTAGAGGCAAGTTCTTCGGAGCCATTTTGAATAAAGGCAGTCGGATTGTTGCGGTCTTGCTTGGATAAAATTCGTCGAACCTGGACGCCCAGTTGAGAGGAGAGGTTCATCGCGACATATCTGGTCAGTTGCGAGAACCGATCTACGACGTCTTGGGTTGCCTGATCGTTAGCTCGCAACGTCGAGGCGACCGCCGAGTCCCGGACCTGGACCCAGGATGGACCCATGTCATCAAAGTCAACCGCGCCAGACTTTGGATACTCGAGGTAGCGGATGAATTCACTAAGGATCCACGCCTGCTCGGTCACAGTCACAGATTGATTAACTCTTTCGATTAACGCTTCTGCGTGCAGGAGACTCCAGGAGATGTGGCTGAGAGTCACCTTTCTGGTTAGTCGCTTGTCGATGGACAATGGGTGTAACCCACCCATCGTCGCAAGCTCGTTGCTGATCGTTATGACTGCGTCAAAACCTTCGAGGCGCGCGATTTCAAGATATGCCTTGATTTGGCTCTCAATAAGCTTGTCCTTCCCGGTCTTCACCTCCACGAGTGCCGTCCAGATCGTGGAGCCTCTCGTAACCCGGATGAGACCATCGGGGCGATATTTCGTCCCTTCGATTTCAAAAGGCACTTCAATGTAAGTCTCGATACGACCCGCGGGAGCCCCAACTTTTTGAAGTACAGCTCGGCCATATTCCCTGACGGACTGCATGACGGCAAGTAACGCTGATGCCCCGCGCCGCTCCTGCTCGTCGGCGTTGGACAATCCAGAAACTGGGATCAATCTGGCTGGTTGCCAGCTCTCGTCGGTTGACATGACGCGACTCTACGACTTCGAGGTCGGTCGCGCACGCGAACCATGCAGTTGCTGTAGGGAGCCAGAAAGTGTTAAGGAACTCCGTCAGGGGCTGGATAGTTCGCTATGAGCCGGCGACGTTATGGTGAATCGGCCGTCGGAAGCTGGCCCAGGCAGACGGAACTCCCTTGGACAATTTCGACTGCGTCGCTGGGCGGAAGCGTCCGCGATGAGGGATCCATGCTCGAGGTCTGTGAGGTGCGGTCCGAAATTCGCAATGAACATCCTCCCGGCGCCCCGAGCGCGATCGCAACTAGTCAGTCGCCTCACCCAGCGCCTCCGGAGGTTCTGCATCTTCCTTAGAAGTTTGTTCGACTGCAAGCATGATGTCTAGCGAGAGGCCCTTGGAGATTGCCGCTTGGGCGGACTCGAGATGCTGCGAGACTGCACCCCGTAACGATTCAATGTCCCGAATCATCGTATCGGCTGCGTTTCGTATCACCGTGGCGCTCTTGCTGATTGCGTTTAATTTGTCCAGTGCCTTTGCGGCTTCTTCAAGACTCTTATTCACCTCGGCGATGTTGACCTCGTCAAGATGGCCGGTCGTGCTCAGGGTGTTCAATTTGACGAGTTGATATACAAGGGAAAGCATCTGGAAGTCGTCAATTTCGGGGTCAAATGCAATCACGACCGACTGAGAACCAAGAACGAGCAATCTACTCTTGTTCGGCATGTCGTCAAAGTGTTTACACATTCCAATGAATCCGGTCGCTCCTCTATTCGACATGCTTCCTTCAGCCTCGCGTTCCCAGTCCAGTTTGCTCAAAGATCTGTTCTTCGCTTCCACGACCATCCGTGCGTGAATCCTCGCGCCAACTTTCAAGTCGACGCACGCGTCTCCCTTCTTGCTGTTTGCAATGAAGCCGGTGATATTCCCACAGTGCTCACAGTCATCCCCCCGCAAATGAGGCGAGCTTCTGAATCGCGTCTACTGCGGCATCTTCATAGTTGAAGCCACCCGCCACGCCGGGTTCGACGACCTTAGCTACAGCAGTGCTGATCGCGATACCTTGCTGAACATCCGTAACGGCGGCTTGAATACCATCGAGCTTCTCAGAGAGCATCCTGAGTGGTGAGGTCGGGTCAGCGGGATCAAGGAGGCTCGCAATATCACGCCTGTGAGCTCCAATCTGAAGTGATACGTCGTCACGTATTTGCTGCTGAACTTCGCCGAGGCTCTTGAACATCGCTTCACGAAGTGGTGAGTCCTCACCCGCAGTCAATTCCTCAACCTGGGCGCGGAAAGTATTCATCACTGTTTCCAAGCTTTTGACGAAGGATCCGTCCTCTGAAGTGAAGTCGTTCACTTCTCGCTTGATTGTCTCTTGAAATGCTTCGGTGATGCCTTTGATGGAGTCCTTCGCATGACCAACGGACGCCTCAATCGTTTCCGCACCCGCTGAATGAGAACCCAATGCAGCAACCTGGGCGCCCAAGCCAAGTAGCGACAGAAGGGTATCCTCCGGCTCTTTGCCCATATCTGCAGCCATCTTGAATGCGCCGACGATTGCAACGTCCTTCGTTGAGAAGGAAGTAACTGTCACCTCGTCCGATTTGAGATTTACCGGCATGAAGCACTCCTCTCGTGCCTGAGTCGTCAGACACAACCTCGCCTCATTATTGTCTGGCAGGGTGACATTCGTTCGCCCAGATCTATGATCCGCATCATGGGCGCAAAGTCAGAGCGAATTCGGGGCAGGGCTTCGGAGCTCGGCTATCGCCATATCTGGACCGGAGCCTTTTCTCCTCCAAATGGAGTGACTTTCTGGCCGGATGATGACTTTGAGGAGTTCTTGGCGTGGGGTCGCGTGGCGCTGGGAGTCGAGATTCTCTACATCGACGAATTCCAGATTGAAGACCAGGATTCGGGGGATTCGCCCGAATTCATCATGTGCTTCTTCATGGCTCAAGGAATCTGCCACGCGTGGGCGTCCAAGTCTGCGTTGCGGAGTTGGCGCGGCGACGTGGCCGCATTAATTAAAGATTCGGAGGAGTTCGGTGACTTCGAAGAATTGGATTACGAGGCAATTCGTTCTCATGTTCTTGAGTACGTGGAACAAGTGTCTATCTCTCAAGAGTTTGTTGAAGCCCTCTTGGATCCAACGTTCTATCGAGAGCGGGGCGGTCCACCGACACCTTTTGTGTTCCATATCGCCGACGAACTCACCGCTTCGCGAATTTACGAGAATGTTGACTATCGCGACTACGCCGGACTCATAGCGGAGAAGTTGGGGGAGGTAATGACGCGACACAAGGACGAGACAGACCAGATGCTCCTTCATCACCTCGACGAAGTCCGCACCCAGATCTCCAGGTCAGACGCTGAGTGGACCACGCGATTGGTGAAGATGCGGGAAAGGTCCGCCCGCGAATACTTACTCAAGACCTACGGCTTCGCCTCTTCGGCCATAGTTGGTGAGGTTGCCCGAATAAAGTAACTCGCTTGCATCAAGGGGTTACGTAGAAACTCCTCTTGTTAAGTGAAAGAAGGGAACTCCCGCAAGCATTGCTTACAGACCACTGTCCCTCATAGGGAACGCCGCGTGCGCATCGTCCGAACGCTCCCGATGAATCCAATCGCCTGCCTTCCACCCCTTGTCCCATCTGTGCACAGGCCCGTCTACGAGAACAATGACTCCCCCGCACTTTGCACACCGATCCTTTTCGACATTCTTTCCGTGGTCGACTCTCTTAGTAGCCATCAAGTGGAGTCTATGAAGTCGTCTTCCATAAATCTCGCGATTTCGAGTTTCACCCCCTAATTCGCGGCATCCCTAAGGGGAGATCTGTTCGGCGGATGCGCAACCTGTACTAGGGCACTTCTAAACTCGGACGAAGGTGACCACACTGCTGGATATCTACATTCTTGACGTTGGACACGGAGACTGCGTGTTCCTCAACTTTCCAATTACAACGATTTTTTGGGGTCATCGGATTCTGGCGGGGTAACGTTCATCGCACCACGATCGATCCGAGGACTCGGCAGTTGGGTTTGCCGGCGTTCAACCTCAACGGTTCATGACGCCTGAACTCACCAATTGCGTCACTGCAGGTATCGAGCCCGGCGGAAGACCCGTAAGGCGAAACAAACAGGGCATCCGAAGAGCACGCTTCGGCAAGAAGTGTGAGACGTTCTACATCGTCGTCAGTGTTCAAGCACGCTCGAAGGCGGCGACCGCATGCTCCGCGAGGCCCATATCGCAAGGGTACCGTTGACGACAGCGCATCTCCAGGTGGAACAGATTGGTCCCAAGGGAATCCGAGTCGGATTAACTCGTCGTCAAGAAGACAAGACCCGCGGAAACCCAAAAGACGGCAGGACGTCCTTCCCGAATGTCGTCACCGCCGAGATGAGACGCCCGGACAATGTCAACACGGCGATACCACTCGCGTGGTACAGACCGGTTTGGGGATCACGAACGTAGGAAGCGAGTGCGGGCTGGCCATTCGCTCGGGTCGGCACAATCCGCATCGAGGGTCCGGGGCGGAACAACGTCCTGGCGAAGTAGAGTCCCGCGTCCTCGCGACCCTCCAACTCGCCGGGTATCGGCGGCATGGTGACCGAGACGTCTTCGGTGAGGAGGGCGAGGAGCTCGTCCACGCGTCCGGTTTCGAATGCAGCGGTGACGCGGGCGACGATCTCTTGTTCAGCCACGGAGTTGGGCGCAGGGGGAGGCTCGCGATCCTTCGTAGCGACAAGGCGATCGTGCAACGCCACCCGAGCGCGCTTGAGGGCGCTTTCGACTGATGCCTCCGTTGCGTCAATCATCTCGGCCGCTTCGCTGGCTCTGTAGCCGAGGACGTCGCGCAGCACCAGCGCCACTCGCTGTCGAGGTGGAAGCAGTTGAAGGACCGTGATGAATGCCAGCGACACCGACTCCCTCGTCTCGTACCGAGCGTCGGGTCCGGGGCTGTCGTCGGGCAGTCCGTCAAGGAGAATGTCGGGGTACGGCTCGAGCCAGACAACTTCACCCGCTCGGGTCGGCTCGGGCGAAGAAACCACTTCGGGTCGTCGGCTAGCGGCGCGCAACATGTTCAGGCAACGGTTCGTAGCGATGCGGTAGAGCCAAGTTCTGAGGGAGGCCCGCTCCTCGAAGTTCGCTAGCGCTTGCCATGCGCCGAGAAGGATCTCCTGGAGAGCGTCCTCAGCGTCCTGGGTCGAACCCAACATCCGATAGCAGTGAAGCCGTAGCTCTTGTCGGTACCCATCGGTCAGCTGCGCGAACGCTTGCTGGTCCCCGGACTGGGCGCGACTGAGAAGTTCCATGTTCACAGTTCCATTCCCTCATCACCTCGTTGTCGGGCTCCCTCCGATCCCACCACACATACGGACACCGCCGAGACCGGAAACTTGTCACTCCGGATCGACCAATTTTCCATCGATCCGGTGTCGGTATCAGGAGAGGCGCAGTACGGGTTGGGCCAGCGACCGCACGATGGCTTGCTTGCCCACCCGAAAAGCCTGAATTCAAAGGAGTGACAGGTGAATCGAACGTCCACCCAGAGCAGCGACGGAGTGAGTACGCGACTCTCTGGCAAAACTCGGCTGTTCCTCGTCGGGAACTTCCTCTCGATGCTTGGCACCGGCTTGGTTTTGCCGTTCATGATCATCTATCTTCACCAGGCGCGAGGGATCGCGCTACCCGTGGTCGGGGCACTGCTGGCGGCGGGTGCGGCGACCGGCTTGATCGTCGTGTTGGTGTGCGGTGCGCTCCTCGACCGGGTGGGCGCCCGGTTGGTGCTCGGCATGATCCTGCTGGGTCAGGTCATCGCCGAGGTCGGGCTCGCGTGGGCGCACAACACGCTGACAGCGTTGCCAGCCGTGCTGATGTACGGGGCGACGTGGGCGCCGATGTTCGGCGCGATCTCGACGATGCTCAATGGTCTAACCCGTGAACCCGCGTTGCAGCAGCGCGCCTTCGCCGTGAACTTTGCGACCCAGAACATGGCGCTGGGCATCGGCGCCGCGGTCGCCGCGGTCGTCGTCAGAGCCCATCATCCCGGGACCTTCCAGGTGCTCTTTCTTGCCAACGGCCTCTCTAGTCTTCTTTTTGCGGTTCTGCTGCGCTCGCTGCCGAACCTGCGGCGAACAAAGGTAGTCAATGAAACCCGGGTCGGGTACCGCTACGTCCTCGGCCACCGCGGGCTCCGTCTGATGATTTTGGCCTCGTTGTTGCTCGGCTTCATCGGTCCCGGGTCGTTCGACTCCGGGGTACCGGCGTTTGCTTCGGTGGCGGCCCACGTCTCGGACCACGTGATCGCGCTGTCCTTCACCGTCAACACCGGCGTCATCGTGGCCATCCAGATGCTCGTGTTGCGACTCGTCCGCCGGCATCGTCGAAGCTCCGCCCTGGCCGTCATCGGCGTCATCTTTGCGGTGTCCTGGGTGCTTCTCGGATTCGCCGCAGTTGTCGACCGTCCAGAATGGCGGATCGTGATTGTATTGGTGTTCACCGGCCTGTTCGGCGTGGGGGAGACCGTTGTGGCTCCTACGAGGAACCCGCTGATCAACAGCCTGGCCGACGACAGAATCCGCGGACGCGCAAACTCGATCGCAGGTTTCGCCGCGTCATTGGCGTTGATCGTCTGCCCGGCCATCGTCACCGGCCTGCTCGCGGCGCACCTCGCAGAAGTATGGATCGCGCTGCTGTGTCTCAGCTCCCTCGGCATCGTCGCCATCGCTGCCCGGCTGCGCGTGACACTGACCGCCGAGCAGGATCTCGTCAAGCAGCCGCCCGCGGCTGAGTCGCCGCTCGAGGAGTTGGGCGAATCACTGGAGCAAGAAGGAGAAAGCCTCTACCCGCCGGTGGAGTCACCGTGAGTCGTCGGGACTTGGGTGCCGAGAGAAGCGTTGCGAGGTGAGAGCCGCCCTCTACGAACGACCGGGCCTGGCGCGCGAAGTGCTGCGTTTGGCCGAAGTGGATCGTCCCGAGCCCGGACGAGGCCAGGTCCGAGTTCGCCTCCAGCTCTCAGGCGTCAACCCGACGGATTGGAAGACTCGATCTGGCGCGACGCCTCGACCAATCGAGACATTTCAAATCCCGAATCAGGACGGCGCGGGTGTCATCGACGCTGTTGGCGAAGGGGTCGACGTGTCACGGGTAGGGCAGCGAGTTTGGGTCTGGTTCGCCGCCGTTGGGCAATCCTGGGGAACAGCGGCCGAGTGGACGGTCGTCCCCGAGGAACGGGCGGTTCGACTCCCCGATGCAGTGACCATGGGACTCGGCGCCAGCCTTGGAATTCCGGCGATGACCGCGCACCGATGTCTTTTTGCGGACGGCCCGTTGGACGGCAGGTCGGTGTTGGTGGCTGGCGGCGCCGGTGCAGTAGGCCACTTCGCCATTGAACTCGCAAAGAGCGCGGGGGCCAGAGTTGTGACCACCGTCAGCAGCGAGGAGAAGGCCGAACTTGCATACCGCGCCGGCGCAGATCTGGTGGTGAACTACTTGGCGGACGACGCTGTTGACCAGATCTGGGCCTTCGCTAATCCGGTCGATCGCATAGTTGAGGTAGCCCTGAGAAGCAACCTCCTGCTCGATCTTGAAGTATCAGGACTGCAGACCGTCATCTCGGTCTACGCAGCCGACGGCCCGGATCCGTCGCTTCCGATCCGAGCGTGTATGACGGCAAACATTTCGATGCGCTTCGTCCAGCTGTACGGTCTACCGGCACCCGTCCTCCAACAGGCCAGTCGAGATATCACTGCAGCCCTGGAGAACGGCTCGCTGTCCGAACTTCCGATCCGGCGATTCCCGTTGGAAAACATCGCCGCGGCCCACGACGCGGTCGAAGGTCATGTAGTCGGAAAAGTGGTCATCGACCTGACCGCAAGCGAGGATTCAGCTTTGAAGGAGACTAACTTGCACCGACGTTGGCTTTTGGAACGTGGCTCTAAGGACGTGAAGGTGGACAGTTTCACTCGGTGGAAGGGGAGGTATCAGTAGAGCTCTATGACATCTGTCATGAATGTGAGAAGCCGAAGAGGTTACAGCAGCCGGCACGCCTGGACAGCGGATGGTTTATGCGGCCGTGCAGTTGGTGACACAGACTCGGCACTGCAATGAGCGAAATCGAAAAGATCACGGCCTTTACCAGGGTCAAGATTGAGCCACTCGACCCGGCTCTTTCGATGGCTCAGAGCTGCCTCGACGCCTACGCCAACGAGTTGAACCAACGCTTTGAAACCGGCTTCGAGACCGCCAAGAGCTTGTCGGCCACTGCCGACGACCTGCGGCCGCCCAACGGCGCGTTCCTGGTGGCCACACTGAACGGCAGGTTCGTTGGCTGTGGCGCCTTGAAGTTCAATGGGGATGGACCGACGGAGGTCAAGCGCATGTGGGTGTCACCCGACGTGCGCGGGTTCGGCATCGGGCGGCGACTGCTCGAGGCGCTGGAGCACCATGCCCGGGCCAATGGCACTCGCGTTCTGCACCTCGAAACAAATCGAGTCCTGGTTGAGGCCATTGGCCTGTATCGGTCGGCCGGCTATCAGGAGATCGAGGCCTTCAACAATGAACGGTACGCACACCATTGGTTCGAGAAGCAATTCTGACGGCGTCACAATGCCGAGAATCTGTGTGGACCGCGAAGGAAATCGAGCGGAACCAGACGAGGTCGTGGGCTCGATCTGCACCGCCGTACTCAAGACGCATTCAGAAGAGGTTGCACTCCCTCAACCGGGCTTGGTAAGTGCACCGTGATAGATCGGAGCGCATGACGTACTGTAAATGCGCTGCAGAGTATGGTGGAGTTGGTTGAAGTGGGCGATCGAGTTGCTGGCAAGGTGTGCGTCGTTACAGGAGCGGGGTCCGGGATCGGGCGGGCTTCGGCCATCAGGCTCGCGGAAGAGGGCGGTCGTGTGTTATGCACCGACCTGAATGGCGCTTCCGCAGAGGAGACAGCTGAACTGGCACGATCTGCGGGGGGCGTTGCTAGTTCGAGACAAGTTGACGTGGGCGATTCAAGAGCGGTTGACGCGATGGTTGCCGACGCCGTTGAACAGTACGGAAGGCTTGACGTACTGGTGAACAACGCCGGAGTCAATATTCCGGGCGTTTTGCACGAGGTGACCGACGAGGTGATTGACCGAACCTTGGCAGTGAACGTGAAAGGCCAGATCTACGGGTGCCGAGCGGCGATTCCCCACATGCTTGCAGGAGGCGGCGGTTCGATAGTCAACATCTCGAGCGTGAACGGCCTCGTCTCTGAGCCCTTTCTCGCTGTCTACTCGGCGTCGAAGGGTGCCTCGGTCATGCTCACGAAGGGAGTCGCGCTGGATTACGCGAAGCGCGGAATTCGTTGCAACGTGATCTGTCCGGGTTGGGTTGACACCCCAATCAACTACGCGCACGCCGAGATGCTCGGCGGCCTCGCTCACGTCTACGAAACAATCGATTCGTTCCAACCGATAGGCCGACCGGGCGAGCCGCGCGAGATTGCGAACGTCGTCCTCTTTCTCGCCTCGGACGAGACGAGCTTCATGACGGGAAGCGTCCTCGCAGTCGACGGAGGCATGACCTCCCAGTAGTTGACAGGCATTGGTCCCCAGCGGCGATTGGTAGTCAGAACACCCCACGCGTTACCCCACTTCGGGTTCGATCCCGGTCGGCCCTACAGATAGAACAAAGTCGTTTGGACTTCTGACCGTTGCTTGGTGCGTGCCAGGACTAGGTATCATGCTCCGACCGAAATGACGACTTTGCCACGGGCATGACCTTGCGCCAAATAAGCGATGGCCTCAGGCGCTTCGCGCAGCGAGAAGGTCCGGTCGATGACTGGAGAGACTCGTCCTTCCTCAATCAGAGACGTCAAGTACTCCAAGTCCTCGATTCGCTCCTTGAAAGTGACGGGTCGGAGCTTCTGGCCTGAGAATATTGAGCGAACTGGCGCCCGCAGAATCTGGCGGTCGAAGCCGCCGATCCATTGTCCGCCACCTTCGCCGCCGACTATTGCCAAGGTGCCCTCCGGCGCGAGAGCGCCTCGCAGCCGCGACAGCGGGCGGAGCCCGGCAGTGTCAAGAATTACGTCAAACCGTGGCCCGTGTGCGTCGACCTCTTCGCTCGTGTAGTCGATGATGTCCTGGCCGCCGAGGGAGCGAACCAGATCAGCCTTTGGCCCACTGCACATACCGGTGACGTTGGCTTCGAATACTCGGGCCAGCTGGACCGCGAAGGATCCGACGCCGCCGGAAGCACCGATGATCAACACGCGCTGACCCTCCCGCACGTGTCCGACATCCCGAAGCCCCTGGAGTGCCGTCGTCCCCGAGATGGGAACTGCCGCGGCTTGCTCAAAGGTCAGATTGGCCGGCTTGCGGCTGAGCTCCCTCTCATGAGCAACCGAAAACTCAGCGAACGACCCTCGAAAAGTCCCGCCGTAAACATCATCGCCGGGACGGAATTTTGTCACTTGTCGGCCGACCTTCTCGACGACTCCAGAGAGATCGTGACCCTTCACTCGTACTTTCAGGCGGCGCACGCCCATCCCCATCACTCGAACGAGATAGGGAAGACCGGTCATGAGGTGCCACACCCCTAGATCGACCCCCGCTGCCCTGACCCGCACCAACACTTCATCATCCGCAATCGCTGGCACGGCGATATCTTCGATCACCAATGTGTCAGTCGATCCCCATACGTCTTGCACGACTGCCTTCATCCAGGCCACCCCTCGCTAGAACCGCCTCAGCCTCCCACAGTCGATGCCCGTGACCTTGCCTCCTTGACAGACACGTGACGGTTCGATGGTGGCGACTCAGGACAAGGTGGCACTGCCGCTCACAATCCGATAGCCGGCTAGGCCTGTCTTTGACTCACAAGCGGCAGTGAACGCCGCGATGGTTAGGTTCGTGTAGAGCGTGATGACCGACCGCTTGCCGTGGTCACTCCCAGCGAACGATCCGCTCACGGACGCGGTACCACCGGCGTTCGGTAAAGTGAATCCCTCCCTGCCAGCTTTGTTTTTCAAAAAGCTGAAGCCCGAGAACGACGCTGAGGTGGAATGTACTGACTTTGGGATCCACGCGAAAGACGGGCTCACGCTCTTTGAATACACCACGCCGCCACAAGCATTATTTGGCCGGTCGACAGTTGAAACCATGTTGACACCAACGAGATGCTTGACGTTCGACTTTGTCGTCGTGCAGTCGCTCACGTGAATCTTCCACAGCATCGTTTCTGGCTTCACGCCACCCTTTTGAAGCGGCGGTGAGAGTGTGATCGAACCGGTCAACCTCCGGCACGTGACACCTCCAGTCGCCACGGTGACCTTAGATTTGGCCACTGCGAATGCGTTCGCACCGCTCAGGCTCGAGAAGACTGACGACGTCACGAGGAGCACCATGAGAACCGTCACCAACCTGCATCTGGACATGAACCCCTCAATCTCTCGAGTTGTCACGGACTCAGTATCAGGCGCGCACTCAAGCCCGGAATAGGGCCATTCGTCCATTTTCACGACGGCCCAAACAACACTTCCGAATGAGCAACTCCCTCCCTGCGGTGACATTTCACTTGATTTCACTCGCTGCTTTACCCTTCGGCGACCAGTAGTTCCATCGTCGGTAGCGGCGCTTAGTGTCTTCTAGAGCCAGAAGAGAGGGATTTCTCCATCATGCCAACGCTAACTGTCATCATCGGGTCGACTCGGCCTGGACGGGCAGGTCTGGCGATCGCGCAGTGGTTCATCGGACGGGCTCTAGCCCATGGCGCCTTCGACGTTCGCGTCGTTGACCTTGCCGAACTCAACCTTCCGTTCCTCGACGAGCCCAATCATCCACGACTGCGTCAGTATGTTCATCAGCACACGAAGGACTGGAGTGCAATCGTTGACGCGTCAGATGCCTTCGTGATTGTGACGCCCGAATACAATTACGGCCTCACCGCACCGGTAAAGAACGCGATCGACTACTTGAACCAGGAGTGGAAGGACAAGGCCGTCGGGTTCGTCTCATACGGCGGTATTGCGGCCGGTACCCGAGCGGTGCAGCAACTCAAACAGATTGTCACCACGCTCAAGATGTTGCCGGTGTTCGAATCCGTCAATATCCCTTTTCACGCTCAGTTCATTGACGAGGAAGGCGAGGTCCAGGCTAACGAGATAATGATCCAGGCCGCGTCGGCCATGTTGGACGAACTCTTGCGCACCGACTCAGCTCTGCGACTGTTGCGACAGAACTCCGAGGGCGCGTTTTAGCCGACTCAGGCTGGCGTCAGTTCGTGCGCTATCCCTGCTGCTTTGTAGATCGCAGTTTCGCAATCAACTCAATCTCTACCGCTATGTCAAACGGGAGCTCGGCTAACCCGACTGCACTGCGAGTGTGTTGTCCGCATCTCCGAACACTTCAACCAAGAGATCGGAACAGCCGTCAATGACCGCCGGAGTCTGGTTAAACCCTGGCGCCACGTTGACCATCCCGAAAACTTTCACGATGCGTTCTATGCGATCTAAGTCTCCGAGCTCGGCCCGTAAGGTCGCGAGGATCGACGTCGCAGTAACTCGTGCTGCTTCTCGCGCCTCCTCCAACGTCAAGTTGGCACCGACTTTTCCTCTGATAATGTCCGAACCCGCAATTGGTCCATGACCACCGACATAGACCATGTCGTCGACGATTACGCACGCGAGGTAATTGCCGGCCGGAGGAAACACTGGTGGGAGGACAATTCCAAGTTTCACAAGTCGTTCTTCGATCATCGAGGAAGTGTACAGAACCAGGGTCCGTCAGATCAGAAGGACGACGTCTCGTTCCACCTACCAGAGCAACCGGTAGTAGTAGAGCTCCGCTATCTCTGATTGCGCCGACACTCGAGTATGGGTACGATGCCAACGAAGCCGGCTTACGGCTCGTTAAGTAAGGGGGTACGGAGGTGGCAAAAGAGGTTGTGTGCCCGCCGTGTGGCGAAGTTCTCCGGGGCGAAAACGATGACGAACTCGTCGCCAGCGTTGTGGGACATGCGAAAGTTCACGGACACGAACTCGGCGATGCCGATCGCGAGGAGATTCTCTCGACCGCGTACGTGGTTTAGCTCGCCACAGGTTGGCGAGGGCAGCCCACGATGATTTCAACCATCGATTCGGTAGTCGAGTAGAAGGTAGCCCGCTGGAGACGTGACATGGCGGGTGAGCGTCAGCCGCGTCGGAAGGCCCTTTTCGAAAAGCTGGTGCCCCTGGATATGCAGGGTCGGCGCAACGACAAGCCGTAGCTCGTCGACCAGGCCAACTTCCAACAACGATTGCGTCAATTCGATGCTCCCGTGCACTCCGATGTCGCCACCCGACTGTCGCTTGAGTTCGGCGACGAACTCGGAAACGTCGCCGTCGATGACCGCGACATTCGACCAGATCTGGCCGAGCGGCGTGGATGTTGCGACAAACTTGTCGACGCCGTTGATGAACGTGGCGAACGGCTCGATGTCGCTGGCGGGCCAGAACGCGGCCCAGTCGTCGTACGTCCGACGTCCGAGGAGCACGGTGTCTTGAGCGGCGATGACGCGACCGAGGTTCTCGTCCATCACGCCGTCCCAGTCGGTGATGAACTCATCCGGTTGCTCAGCCACCCCGTCGAGCGACAGCAACTCATAGGCGACTACTCTGCGCATGCAGCATCTCCTTTGGCCCTAGTTTGCGATGAAAGACGAATGGTATCTGGGCACCGCCGTCGAAGCGCCGACTACGCGAGTGGCTGGCCCTTCGGGGAGATGACCTTCTGAATCGCCTCGTAGAGCTTCGGCAGTGACCAACCCCCCAGAGTTGGGAGTTCGGCGACGCCGTGCTGGTAGACCGTGGCCTCAGGACAGCCTCCTAGCTGGAACACCACTTTCGTGAACGACGCGGCCGCCGTGGAGCTGGAGAAGCGGATGATGTACGGCACCATCATGTCGTCAGGGCATGCGTGCGCCTTCGGATAGTCCGAGACAGGAATAGCGTTGATCATCTCGCGGACGCGAGCGATCACCGCTGGGTCGCTGATCTTGACGGTTCCGTAGCGCGATCCCGAGGGGAGGGGCATCGAGTAGCTCCAAAAGAGAGCCTTCGCTCCGGCGGGAACCAACAGGCGGACTGGCTTGGTGGTTGCAGACGACGCGGTCGTTGAGAGGGTCAATAGAACGACGAGCGAGACCGTGGCTGCTAGCGCGACGCGACCTCGCTTCATGTTCGACCCCACTTCTTCATCATCAACGTACTGTCCCCTGGGCGACACTTCTTTCGGCGGTTCGACGCGCTCGCAGCGTTGACGCGAATGCGGTTGCCGTCCTCTAAGGCAAATGGCTGTGGCTGGCTTCTCGGCCTCTTTAGCCCGATGTCGACCCCGATGCCAGGTATCGGGGTCGCTTCGATGATGACTCCCAACACCGCCTGCAACCGGTTCGGCACAATAGGTGGACCATCAGAAACGAGATTCAGAACATCGTTACAAGTGTTGAAGAATATGATCTCGCCTTAAGCACCTGAGTCGGTCATTGCGTGCCCAACAACGTGAAGGGTTTCGTAATGAAGTCAATTGCGCGAGTGCTAGTAATCGTCGCATGCGCGGTGATGCTCGCTGTCGGTGCACTCAGCATTCCGGTCATGACCGCCTCAGGAGCTAAAGCGGAACCTTTGTTTGGTGTGCCGACGAGGATTCCTGCGACCGGAACCAACGGCCAACTTAAGGACGTGACGTGTCCGACAGCGACCACGTGCATTGCCGTGGGACTTGACGGCGATAATCAGGCGGTCTCTTCGGTGGGGATTGAGTTGGGCGTAACGTGGACCTGGTCGCCATCTAGGGAGATCGAGCCTGGTCTTCGCGTGCAGACGTATCTGTTTGGCGTGGCCTGCCCGACCGCGACGTCGTGTGTCGCCGTTGGGTATGACGGTTCGAACCAATCGATTTACGCGAGTGCCACTTTGTCACAGGGCAAGTGGTATTGGTCTTTGCTCGGCGTCGTGTCTCCCGATGGGTCAAAGAGCGACTATCTCGAAAGCGTCAGCTGCGCGAGTGCGACCACATGCGTGGCGGTAGGCAACAACGGGAGACGCGAGGAGATCTTCACGATCGGCAGTGAAGCGAATGGCACGTGGACGTGGTCACGAATCAGGGATATGCCAGCCGACTCGTCCCAAGCGGGCTATCTGACGAGCATGAGCTGCGGTGACTCGACGACGTGCGTTGCCGTCGGTTACGACGGCGATGGCCAATCCATTGATGTTGTGGGCGATAGATCGGGGACGAATTGGACCTGGTCGATGTCCAGCCCGGTGACGTCAGATAGTTCAGGGACCGGAGAGCTCAACGGAATCGATTGCGCCAGCGCGACGTCCTGTGTGGCGGTGGGTCTCGATGGTGATTATGAACCGATCACCGTGATTGGCGATGAGTCGGGAGCGACCTGGATCTGGACAACGGCGAACACCGTTACCCCTGACAGCACTGGTTCAGGAGCGTTCAAATCGGTGAACTGCACCAGCGCCTCGTCGTGCGTAGCCGTCGGATACGACTCCAACGCGCAGGCGATCTTTTCGTCCGGCGTCGACTCGGGTACGTCCTGGACGTGGTCGGCGGCGAGCCTGGTTGCTCCTGACGCCGAGGGCTACGGGTTTCTCAACGGTGTCGCCTGCATCACAGCGTCATCGTGCGTGGCAGTGGGGCTCGATGGCAACGATCACTCGATCGTCTCTGCTGGAAGCGAGGCGAGTGGCGAATGGAGCTGGTCGCAATCGGCCGTCGTGGGATCGGCATCACTGAATAACACCTACCTCAACAGTGTGAGTTGCTTTCTTGCGACGTCATGCATGGCGGTAGGCGCGGACACTGGGAACAACGCGATCTTCTCGAGTGGTGTCGAGTCAAATGGTCGATGGACGTGGTCACCGACCGAAGACGTCCCTCCGGACACGTTGCAGAGCGGATATCTGGGCACGGGAGATCTGACCGGCGTCAGTTGCCCGAGCGCCACGACGTGTGTCGCCGTTGGCACTGACAGCTCTTTGCAGGCCTTTTACTCCGTCGCTACACAAGTGAACGGTGTGTGGTCGTGGTCGACGGGGAGCAGGATTGCTCCCGATACGTCAGCCAAGAGTTACATAAACGACGTCAGTTGCCCGAGCGCCGCCATGTGCGTCGCCGTCGGCAGGGACACTTCTGTGCAGGCCATCTACTCCGTTGGCGTCCAAACAGATGGTGCATGGTCGTGGTCTGCATCCACGACCATCGCCGCTGACAGTGCCGGACACGGTCGCTTGGATGGCGTTAACTGTCCGACCGTCACGAAGTGCCTCGCTGTTGGCTATGACAGCATGCACCGCGAAATCTCCGCGACCGGAACTGACGTCAGCGGCGTGTGGACGTGGAGTGCGCCCACCGTCATCCCACCCGACAGCTCAGGTGGCGGATACCTTGCCCTCGTCAGTTGCCCGAGCGCCACAACCTGCGTCACCGTGGGATTCGACGCCAAGCACGAGCCAATAGTTGCCGTGGCCACCCTGAGAGGGCAGTCCTGGACATGGCAACGGACCCAGGAGATCACCCCCGACCGAACGAAGCATGGCTACTTCAACGGCGTGAGTTGTGCGAGCACCGTGACATGCGTCGCGGTTGGATACGACAGCGATGGCCACGCGATCTACTCTCGAGGAACGAGGATAGGGAACGCGTGGAAGTGGACGGATTCGATCGGTGTCGCGTCAGTGCGCCAGGGACACGGATTCTTTAACGACGTGAGCTGCTTCAACCCGTTGTCGTGCGTCGTCGTCGGATACGACGGCAGCCCTCAGGCGATCGCTGATTCAAACTTGAACGCGAGATGACGTCGGATCACGGTTTCGTTCGCAGTGACGTCCTGCGCCGTACTCGGTCGGCGGCTGTGGACGCTGTTTGCGCGGGGCATCGAGGCGGTGGCTCAGCCCAGCGCGGGCCTTCTCGCTGCTTGTCGTCACCGTGAGTACGCTGGCGATCTTCACTGCCGTCTTGCCTGGTCGAACCAACGAGAGTCCCTCAGCGGGGCGCGTGAGACGAGGCGAGTGAGCGAAGGTCAGCGGGTGACCAGAGACACGGCTTTCGAACGACTCGAGTGGTACGCTCACACCTCAGTGACGTCGATCCGGGTGGTGCTGGCCGAAGACAACACCCTGCTCCGTGAGGGTATTTCACGCCTGATTCAAGCAGACGCTGGCTTGGAGCTGGTGGGCGTCGCTGTGGATCTGCCCAGCCTCTTTGCGATCGTGAAAGAGCACGAACCCGACGTGGTCGTCACCGACATCCGGATGCCGCCGACGGGTACCGATGAGGGCATTGAAGCCGCCGCGTGGCTGCGCGCGAATCGTCCCTCGGTGGGCGTCGTGGTACTCAGTCAGTACACGGCACCGCAGTATGCGCTGGCGCTGCTCGAAGAGGGCTCGGCTGGGCGTGCCTACCTCTTGAAGGAGCGAGTCGCGGGTGCCGACGAGCTGACGCGAGCGATCCGAGCGGTCGCCGCGGGGGGCTCCGTGATCGACCCATTCGTGGTGGACATGTTGGTTCAGGCCCGAGCAAAGCACCGGGCGTCGGATCTCGAGTGGTTGACGCCACGCGAGACCGAGATTCTCAGTGAGATGGCCCAGGGCAAGTCCAACGTGGCGATCGCAAAGTGCCTCAACGTCTCCGAACGCGCAGTAGAGAAGCACTCAAACTCAATTTTCTCCAAACTCGGTCTCTCCGAAGAGCGCGACCTCAATCGACGCGTAAAGGCGGTGCTCGTCTACCTCGGAGCGCAGACGGGAGGCTAGCCACACCGTCTTTGCGGTGGCACCTCACTCTTGTCGGCGAGTGCCTGGTGAGATACTGGTTCCATGCCGAATGCAGCGCTCTCAGTGATCGTCGTCGATGATCAGGCGCCCTTTCGACTGGCGGCGCGTGCCGTGCTGCGACGTACCGACGGTTTCGAGCTGGTGGGCGAGGCCGGTAACGGGCTGGAGGCCATCACGCTGGCCGAAGACGTGCACCCCGACCTTGTGCTGATGGATATCAACATGCCCGAGATGGGCGGCATCGAGGCGACGAGAAAGATCATGGCGGAGTTGCCTGACACGGTCGTCATTCTCTGTTCTACCTACGGCGTCGCAGACCTTCCGCCCGAGGCGAAGACGAGTGGGGCCCGCGCCTACGTACACAAAGAGCAGCTCGACGCAACGACCATTCAACGCCTGTGGGACGAGCGCGACGAAGACGGCTTTGCGCGCTGATCAGCCGAGCGGTACCGAACCACGAATGGTCGTGCCCTCGCCCAACTGTGACTCCCAGCGCACCGCGCCGCCAATGGCGCCGAGTCGGTCCATCATGTTGACGTAGCCGTGCCCGCGCTGGGCGAGCGACACATCAAAGCCCGGGCCGTTGTCGCTGACTTCGAACAACAGGGCCCCCAGCTCCTCCCAGATCCTGATAGTGACGTGCGAATCGGGTGCGTGCTTTCCGGCATTCTGCAGGGCCTCGAGGCAGCAAAAGTAGATCGCGGCTTCGATGTCGCGGCCGTATCGTTCGATGCCCTCGGTGACGAGCTCAACATCGAGCGGACTGCGGTTCGCGACGGCGCGAAGGGCCTCGGTAAGGCCACTGTCGACGAGTAGGGGCGGGTAGATGCCGTGGGCCAGTTCGCGAAGCTCCTTGATGGTGTCTTGGACGGCGAGGCCCAGGCCGTCGAGCATCTCTATAGCGGCCTGGGGATCCTCGGCGACGACGTCCTTGGTGAGACGAAGGTTGATTGCCAGTGCCACCAAGTGCTGTTGGGCTCCATCGTGCAGGTTGCGTTCGACCCGTCGTCGTTCAGCGTCACCACTCGCGACGATGCGAGCTCGCGACGCGCGAAGCTCGTCCGCCTGACGACGAAGCTCATCGAGGGAGCTCTGCAGTGCGGTGTCGAGTTGGGCGTTGTGCATGGCGAGGCCTACCTGGCGCGCGAGTTCGGTCAGCACGCGGTCGTCCTCTTCTCGAAAGCCCACGGCCCCTTCGGCGCGAGCGATGACGATGACCCCGAGGAGCTCACCGGCGTGGCTGATCGGTGCCACTCGGAGCGGTCCGCCTTTGTGCTCGGCGACAACCGACGGCAGCCACACCGAAGCCCACGCGTTTCCCGAAACGCCAGCCCGAGCGATGACCATTCGCTCGTCGCCCGACACCACGATCGAGCGCTTGGGTGTGTCAGGCACCGATACCGCGAGTTCGAGCACCTCGCCGGTGCCGGTGAAGATCTCGGCCGAAGCAAGCGTGAGCGTCTTGCGCAGCGACTCGACGAGCTGCAACAGCAGCTCGTCCATCGGTATGGCGCGCGTCAGTCGGGTCCCGAACGTGCGCACGACTTCGTCGGGGGCCTCGCGCGCCCCGTAGGTGAGGCCGGTCGCAGCGCGCTGAAATCGACCTCGCAGGGAGAGGTAGAGAATGGCGGCGACGCCCGCTGCGGCCATCGACCATCCCAGAAGTTCCCGCTCGGGCGTGTTCTTTGGAGCTTTGCCGAATCCGCGCAACGCCACGAGGTAGGCACCCACCACCACGACCGTGAGGCCGAGCGCGATGAGGACGTGCACGAGCAGTCGGTCGGCTCGTGACGCGATCGACAGGGCGCCCGCCATGAGTCCGAGGGGCACAAGCGCGCTCGCTGCGAGCACCGTGGGCGCGAGCGACACGGGCCAGGCGACCAACAAGTGCAGCGCAAGAGCGATGAGGGTGACCATGATCGCGATCGACAGACCGATCGCAAAACACTGCATGCGCTGGCGTCCGGCCGCCGTGGCGCTCGCGTAGCGCGAGTAGACGCTGGGTAGGGTAATCGCGACCACGATGGCCCAGACAAGGTCCACCTGCCATGGCGCGAACGCGTCCTTCGTGGGAGCGAGCAGACCCGCGCCCACGAGCGCGACGAGATACCACGTCCCCGCCGCCACCTGGCGCGAGCGCTGCTTAAGGACACCTTGGGGCATGGACAACACGACGTGTACCGAGACCGCCATGGCGATGAGTGCCGCGATGATCGCGACGGTCTGGGCGGTGCCGTGCGCGCCGTGGTCGTGCGCTTGTGCGAGTCGCGCTGCGCTCGCCGCGAGCGCAGCGAGCGCAGCGCCACAGGAGAGAAGCCAGCCGAGTGGCGGCGCGAGTGTGCTCGTCACGAGTCCCGAGAGCGCCCACAGTGCGATCACGACGTCACAGGTGATCCAGAGAGCAAGGTGCGCCGCGTGCGGCGCGACGGCGAATGACCCGACGAGCAGGGCGATTGACACTACGACGAGCATCGCGGGCCACTTCAGGCCTCCAACGCGCGACGAGCTCTGCGATCCGGCTTCGCCGCTCGCGATCACGGAGGTGAGGTTCTCAATCAGAACGTGTCCCTCATCGGCACGTTCGCGTCCGCGTCGGGCGAATCAAGAATGCGTCCGTCGCGCATCAGAAGAACCGTGTCAGCAGCGGCCGCCACGTGCGCGTCGTGGGTGACGAGGATGATGGTCTGGCCAGCGCTGTGGAGGCGACTCATGAGCTCGATGACCTCTCGACCGCCCTCGGAGTCGAGCGCACCGGTCGGCTCGTCGGCGAGCAGCAGCGTGGGCTCGTTCGCCAGTGCGCGGGCAATCGCGAGGCGCTGACGCTGTCCACCTGAGAGCACCCCGGGCATCACCGAGGCCTTGTCTCCAATGCCGAGAAGGTCCAATAGGTCGCGCGCTCGCGTCTCGGCGGCCTTGCGGTTGCGTCCGGCGATGATCGCGGGCAGTGCCACGTTCTCGAGCACGGTCATGCCTTCGAGGAGGTTGAAGAACTGAAAGACGATGCCGATGTGACGCCGGCGAATCAGCGCGTGGTCGTCCTCGGTGCCGTCGGTGAGCGGTTCGCCCGCGACGACGATCGTGCCCTCGTCGGCGTCTTCGAGTCCGGCGATGAGGTTGAGCAGCGTCGACTTCCCGCACCCTGAGGGACCCATGAGCGCGAGGAATGTTCCGCGTTCTACTGTGAGGTCTACGCCGCGTAGTGCTCTCACGGGCGCAATCTCGGCCTCAAAGGTCTTGCGCACGCCGTGAACTTCGAGCGCTGGAGTCTGCTCGAGGAGGTGCTGAGTGACGCTCTCGGTGGTCGCGGTCATGAATGTGCCCTTTCGGTCGGTGTTGCAGAAGCGGTGTCGTGATTGCGTGTCGGACGAGTTCCGGTGGAGCACCCGGCGGCGAGGATCTTGAATGCGAGGACGGGAGTGTCGCGACCCTTCACCAACTGAGGATCGAGAGCGACGGTCTCGATGTCGAGCGACAAGCCGCGCAACGTGGGCTCGGAGAGCACGGTTTCGCCAGCCGAGGCCAACTGCTGAAGACGTTGTGAGAGGTTGACGGTGTCGCCCACGAGCGTGTACTCGAGGCGCTCTTCGGATCCCAACAGCGCGGCCGCGACTTCGCCGCTCGAGAGCCCGAGACCGAGTCCGAACTCAGGGAGGCCCTCTTTGAGCCAGCGCTCGTTGATCTCCGCCTGGAGGGCGTGCATGTCGAACGCGGCGCAGACGGCTCGGTCGGCGTGGTCGGGCTGGGCGACTGGCGCGCCGAAGACCGCCATCACGGCATCGCCGACGAACTGCATGACGGTACCCCCTTCGCCAAGGATCGCCCGGTTCATTGCCGCGCGATGCGTGTTGAGCTGACCGGCGAGTTGACTGGGGTCAGCGTGCTCGGCGATTGCTGAGTACGAACGAATGTCACTCATGACGACCGTCACGTCCATGCGCTCAGTTTCTCCGATGTGACGACCCTCGAGTCGCAGTTTTTCGGCGATGCCACCGGGCAGGAGACGAGAGAGCGTCTCTCCTTGTTCTTCACGGTCCACGATCGCTTGGTGCAGGAGCCGAAGCTGGTGAAGGGCGCCTTGGTTGCCTGCACTCACGCCTTGGGCGAGCTTCACGAACACCGCTTCAACTTCGGCGTCGACCGCCTCGGCCGGCACGCCTCTTGATGCTGCGATCGCCTTGATGGGCTTGCCCTCCGCGACGAGGGCGAGCAGTGCCTCCTCGTTCGGCATGAGCTCGCCGCCCGAGGTCACGGGCCGCACCAGCGCTGCGACGATGGCGGGGTCGAGCGCGGTGCCCCCACTCGCGACCGCGCGAATGGCATCGATGAGCTGGTCACCTTCGGCGATGTGGTCCTTTAAGAGGTAGCCGTAGCCCGCCGAACCCTCGGCGAGCAGCGACACGGCGTACTCGGGGTCGTCGTACTGGGACAGCACCACGACGCCGGTACCTGGATGACGTTTGCGCACCTCTTTTGCCGCGTCGATGCCTTCACGGTGAAAGGAAGGGGGCATGCGAATGTCGGTCACGAGCACGTGGGGATGGGTCTCGGTCGCACCCGCGACCGTCCCCTCGTAGTCCTCTGCGACGCCAACGACCTCGAGGTCCTCGCGTCGGTTGATCAGTGCACGTACGCCTTCGCGCACGATGAGGTTGTCGTCGGCGAGAAAGACCGTGATCACTGATTGTCCCGCCCCGTCCGTGTCGCTCACGTGCACAGTTTGCGCCCTTTCGCCTTGCCGTGAAAGGGGGCGACCACACCGCGCCGGCGGTGGTGCCAGGACCACCCCGATCCATAGGGCAACACCCTTTTTTCGACTCGATGAACTCGGAAGAATAGTTCCATGCGATACGAAAGCTCAGTTACCTCACTCTCGTGGATTCCCTCAGAAGCCATCGAGGGCACGACCCGCGTTCCCTTCGAGATGGGCGTCGCCCACTACGATCCGCCGCCCCCCGACGAGCTCGAGAGTCTCGATGCGTTGCGTGAAGCGGACCGGTTCCGCTTCGCCAACCGGCTCTCAGCGTGGATCGAGGTGGACAACGGCAACATCGTAAAGGCGGGATACTCCGGCGGGGGTCAGATCGGCAGCACGACGGTACGTGTCGGGGGGCTCAGTCACGTCTTCCAAGCGGTTGCGTTGCCCGACATTCAACGAGCGCCGGAATACGGCGCCGACTGGGTGCGCTTTAGTCAGACCGCGGGGGGACGGACCGGCATGCCCGCGCCGCGCACGGTGCGACGGGCGCCCTTCATACAGTGGCAGGCGCCGCTTGCCTGGACGACGCTCACGCTCACCCTGCACGCAAAGGGCGCCGCGGACTTCCAAATGACCGGGGCGAGCAGATTTCCGCGTCACTGGGTGTACGACCACGCGGGTCAGCTCGTGAGCAAGTCGGGTCTCATCGACTTCCAAGACTGGTATCGAAAGTCATTCGGAAAGCACACGCCGTGGGGTGAGCAGGAGTCCGAGGCCTTCGTGACCGTCGTGGAGACTGCGCTCGAGCGCTCGCTATCGCGACAGCTCATGTCGGGCGCTGCTAAACCTAAAATCATGAAGATTGACGCGGGCACGAGCATTGTGCGCCAGGGCGAACCGGGGTCGCACGTCTACCTCATTCTCGACGGTGTCGCCCGTATCGAGGTCGACGGCAAACGTCTCGCGGAGTACGGCCCGGGGGCGCTACTCGGCGAGCGGGCATTCCTTGAGGGCGGCGCCCGCACGTCGTCGATCATTGCCGTGACGGCGTGCCGCGTGGCGTCGGTGCCGGCTGAGGCGCTGGACCGCAGCTCACTCGAACAGCTGTCTACGGGGCACCGACGCGAAGACACGAGCGCGGGCTGACCGCGTGCGAGCTCACTTCCTCGGCGTTCGAGGTTCAACGCCGGCACCAGGTGGAGAGTTCGTGCGCTACGGCGGTCATACATCGTGCGTCGCGCTGAGTCTCGACGGTGCCGCGGTGCCCACACTTCTGATTGATGCTGGCACGGGGATTCGTCGCTGCACGTCGCTGTTGGGGGACTCAGCCTTTTCGGGGACGATCGTCCTCAGCCATCTCCACTGGGACCACCTGCACGGCCTGCCGTTCTTTAGTGGTGCCGATCGCAACGACTCTCGCGTGCACGTGATGGTGCCCGACCCACAGGATGGCGATGACGCCGTTAACGTCCTTGCGCGTGGCATGTCCCCACCGCACTTTCCCGTGCGACCCGATGAGTTGCGCGGCGACTGGAGCTTCGAGCTGCACGAGCCAGGCGAACGTCGGGTCGAAGGTTTTTCAGTGATGACCCTGGAGATTCCCCACAAGGGCGGACGAACCTACGGATTTCGCGTCAGCGACGGACACTCGGTGCTTACGTACATGTCTGATCACTGTCCGAGTGCACTCGGACCTGGACCCGAAGGCTGGGGCGAGTATCACTCGGCAGCAATGGCGCTCGCAAACGGGGCCGACGTCCTCGTGCACGACGCACAGCTCGTTGCCGATGAGGTCGCCCGCGAAGCGGACTTTGGTCATTCGGCGGGGGAGTACGCCGCCGAGCTCGGGCGCAGAGCAGGATCTCGCAGCGTCGTTCTGTTTCATCACAAGCCTGACCGCACCGACGATGATCTCGACGAGATCGCACGGCGTTACGTTGGACAACCGGTCTCTACCGCCACGCAGTCGATGGTGCTGGATCTTTGAACGGCGACCTCGACGTTGCGGTCGTGGGTTCTGGACCAAACGGTCTCGCGGCTGCGCTCACACTCGCGCGCGCTGGCTTGCGCGTTGAAGTGTTTGAAGGCGCGCCGTTCGCCGGAGGCGGGTGCCGAACGGAAGACTTGACGTTGCCGGGTTACCGTCACGACGTCTGTTCGACCATTCAGTCATTGGTGTCGCTGTCGCCCTTCTTCGCCGACCTCGATCTCGAAAAACGCGGGGTGCGTCTGCTCACTCCCGAGGTCGCGTTCGCGCACCCCCTCGACCACGGACGCGCCGTGGCGGTCGTCGGTTCCGTGGCGGAAACGGCGAACGGGCTTGGCAACGATGGTGCTTCCTATGCGCGCCTGATGGGACCCCTCGAGGCGCACGCTGACGGCGTGGTCGCTTCGGTGCTTGCGCCGTTGCGCTCCCTTCCGAGCAGTCCTCTGACCATGGGCCGATTCGCATTCGCGGGCATACCGTCAGCTGCCCACCTGGTCCGACGATTTTCGACCGAAAAGGCGAAGGCCCTCCTCGGCGGCGTCTGCGCCCACGCCATGCTGCCGCTCAGCGCGCCGCTGACTGCCGCGTTCGGAATCTTCTTGACCTTGAGCGCGCACGCGGGTGGCTGGCCCGTCGTCGAAGGCGGAAGCGCGGTGCTCGTGGACGAACTGATTCGGATGCTCAATGAGGCCGGGGGCGTCGTACACACCGATCGATGGATCAACGAGGCGAACGATCTGCCGGCGGCACGAGCAACGATCTTTGACACGTCGCCCACCACGATGGTCGACGTGCTGGGCGAGCGACTGCCCGCGCGCTATCGCCGCGAAGTCTCAAGATTTCGTCACGGTCCCGGCGTGTGCAAAGTCGACTGGGCGCTGTCCGGCCCGGTGCCCTGGCTCGCCGACGCCTGTCGTCGCAGTGCCACCGTCCACGTCGGAGGCACGTTCGACGAGATCGCCCGCGCCGAGGCTGAAGTGGCAGCCGGTCGCCACGCCGAGCGACCGTACTGCATCGTCGTCCAGTCGAGCGTCGTCGATCCGACGCGCGCTCCCGATGGTCACGCGACCCTCTGGGGGTACTGTCATGTCCCCAATGGCTCGCAAGTCGATATGACGCCCCGTATCGAAGCGCAGATCGAGCGCTTCGCTCCTGGGTTTCGCGATCTCGTGCTCGCCCGCACGACCACCACGGCGGCGGACGAACAACGGCACAATCCCAACTACGTCGGTGGCGACATCAACGGTGGTGCGGCGTCACTCCGCCAAACGCTGTTTCGTCCGTCGATCCGGTGGAACCCGTACCGCACCGGTGCCCCGGGGCTCTACCTCTGCTCGGCGTCAACGCCTCCCGGTGGAGGGGTGCACGGAATGTGTGGGGTCGGTGCCGCACGCGCCGTCCTCGACGATCTACGTCATCTTCGCTAGCTCACGCGCCGTCGACGCGTGCGGTAGTGCTACTACGAGGAGACATAGAAAGGTGACTGCCTTGGCTGAGGCTGCAGTGTCGGTGAGACTCCTCGCTGTGTCGAGACAAGCGCGCACGGTGATGATGTCGCGCCTCGCGCCTCGTCGAGCCAGAACGCTCGTCCCAGCGCAGGCTCAGCTTGCGACGAGCGATCAACGATCGTGACGGCAGAAGTGCTGAGACTTGCGGGTTACCGTTTTCGAGCGACACTACGACGCAACATAAGTGGCTATCTCAGTGTCGTGCTCATCGTCGGGCTGGTCGGAGGTGTCGCGATGGCCGCAATTGCGGGCGCTCGGCGAACTCAGTCCTCGTATCCCACGTTTCTTGCGAGCACCAATCCCTCCCAGATCACCATGGCCGTCTACAACGCCGCGAATGGGGGCGGTCCGGGACCTGTGCTGACGTCGACGATCGCTCACCTCGCGGGTGTGCGAGGAGTGCGTGGGCTCCTCGCGCCGCCGGTGGTCCCGTTGTCCCGCCGGGGTGCCCCGCGCCTCGACACACTCGGCTACAACGTCACGGTCGGGAGCCTCGATGGGATGCTGCTCGACCAAGATCGGCTGGCCATCGTAAAGGGTCGTGCGGCAAACCCGAGAGACGCTGATCAGATAACGATGACCGCGGCCGCCGCGCGTATCGACGGTGTGCACGTGGGCGAGACCATCCCCTTGGGCGTCTACTCTCCCGCTCAGCAGAGTCTTCCCGGTTTCGGTAGCGCACGGGTGCGACCACTTCTCTTGGTGCGCGCACAGGTCGTGGGTATCGCAGTGTTCAACTCTGAAGTCGTCCAAGATGACGTCGATAGGGCGTACGGATTCGTCTTCGTGACCCCCGCGTACCTCAAGGAAGCCCTGAAGGTGCTCCCGGGGGACCAGGCCCCGTCGCTCTACGGAATTCAGTTAGACCGCGGCGTCGCCGTGATGACGGTTGAAAACGAGCTGGCGAAAGTGGTGCCGAGGAAGTACGTCTTCGCATTCCACGTGCTCTCGACGGTAACCGCGGAGGTGGAGCTCGCCATCAAACCTGAGTCCGTCGCTCTCGGCGCCTTTGGTCTCATCGCGGCGCTCGCCTGTCTCGTGCTCGCGGTTCAGGCCGCGGCTCGTTCGCTGCGCCGTTCTGACGAGGATCGACAGATCTTGCGTTCGCTCGGGGCGAGCCCCGTCGATACCATCGCCGAGGGACTCATCGGCGTGATCGTCGCCATCGTGCTCGGCTCGATGATCGCGGTCGCCATCGCGATTGCGTTGTCCCCACTGGCTCCGATCGGGCCGGTGCGTCCCGTGTATCCCGATCCGGGCGTGGCGTTCGACTGGACGGTGCTGGGCGGGGGCTTTGCCATCTTGGTAGTCGGACTGTCGGCTGTTGCGTTCGCCCAGTCGTATCGGTCCGCGCCACACCGGGTGAACCGGTCGGTTCGGTGGGCAACACGAGGTTCGAGCGTCGTGCGCGCAGCACAGACGACGGGGATGTCGGTGGCGGGCGTCATGGGTGTGCACTTCGCCCTCGAGAGCGGACGCGGACGAACGTCCGTGCCGGTTCGATCAGTACTGGTTGGCACGGTGATCGCCGTTACCTTGGTCGTGGCCACGTTCACCTTTGCCAGCGGATTCAGCACGCTCATCTCGCACCCGCCGCTGTACGGGTGGAACTGGAGCTACGCGCTCAATCCTACGAACGACGTCCCGCCCCCGACGATGGCGCTCCTTCGCCACGACCGTGACGTGGCCGCGTTCTCCGGGGTCGACTACATCGACATCGACATTGACGGTGAGTCGATTCCGATACTTTTGACGGGCGTCCACGCGAAGGTATCGCCCCCGATCCTCTCGGGTCACGCCGTCGACGCGGTCAATCAAATCGTGCTCGGCGCGGCAACCATGGCGCAGTTGGGTAAGCACCTCGGTCAAAGCGTCGTGGTGAGTCTCGGCAGTGCCAGTGAGGGGAATCAAGTGATTCCGCCAACCAAGATGCTGATCGTGGGAACGGCCACGCTGCCCGCTGTCGGTTACTCGAGTTTCGTTCAGCAACATACGTCCATGGGAACGGGTGCGATCGTTCCGTTCGGAGTTGAGCCCGCGGCGGCAGTGAAGGCGATGACGAACCCCGACCCCAACCTCAACGGCCCGGAACTTGTCTTCGTGCGAATGAAGAGTGGCGTGAGCGCGCGGGCGGGCTGGGCCAACATGCAAGACATCGCCAACGAGGCCAACGCGGTCTTCGCCCACGACAAGAACGCCGTCGGCAACGGCGTTGACGTGCTCGGCGTGCAGCGCCCCGGGCAGATTGTGAACTACCGCAGCGCTGGTTCGACGCCGATCATCCTTGCAATCGGACTCGCACTCGGCGCGATCCTCGCGCTCGGGCTAACGCTCGGTTCGTCGGTTCGTCGGCGCCGACGCGATCTCGCGCTGCTCAAGGCGTTCGGTTTCACCCAGCGTCAGCTGACTGCGGCTATCACGTGGCAGGCCACCGTCGACGCGGTCGTCGGCATACTCTTTGGCCTCCCGATCGGAATCCTCCTCGGACGAGAGCTGTGGACGCTGTTCGCACAAAGCATCAATGCGGTGCCCGATGCCACCGTGCCGGTTCTTTCGGTCGTGGTGGTGGGACTCGGCGCGCTGGTCTTCACCAACGCGGTTGCGGTCCTTCCCGGCATGACCGCCCGACGAACGTCAACGGCCTTGGTCCTTCGAGCGGAATAGCCGGCGCATCTGCGGTCGAAGTGAGAAAGTAACGCAAATTCACTACAGATGGCGGGGGCGTTAGTTTACGAAAATCGGGGAAAGACGTTGCCATGTATGGATAATCGCTGATTGAGCCCTGAAAAACACGGTATACCTTTTGTCAACTTGTGCCCAACTCTTTCAGTTTTGTGAAATCTTTGCGTTAGACCAGTTACGTGATAAGGAAGTCCGCATTCTTGTTGAGCCTCGCCACCACCTTCGTTGGCGTGTGGGTACTCACACGCGGGCACGCCGAGGAGTCGGCCTGCAGCTCGTACAACAGCGAGTTTGGTCACGGCGCGGTCGCGTCACTCTGCGCGCGAGCGGTGGCGTCGTACCTGATGGGGACAGCGCTAACCATGGGGGGTGCCGTCCTCGTGGTTCTCCTGGCATTTTCGATTGCCAAACAGATGCGCGAGAAGAACTGGAGGCTTCGGCTTCCCGCGCTGGCCCGACGTCACGACAACTCCGTCAGTTCTATCGTCCGATAGTCCTCTCACCAGTCGTTCACTGAACTGTCAGCGCGATAGCCAGTCGGTTGCTTCGCTCTTCTGTTCGAAGCCCACGATGTCAACGATCTGTGCGCCTTCTACGGTGAGCACCTGCCAGCGTGGAGCGTGCCCGCCCATCTCTCTCGACCGAGGCGTGCCACTAACCACGAGCCCGACGAGCAGCCGATTGCCGACGATCTTCATCTCCTGCACCTTCGCGTGTGCGCCAGCGTTCGCCCCTCTCTGATACCACTCGAGCACCTGGCGCTTGTTCTGACAGGGCGGTGATGGATCGCCGGGCGGGCCCCACGTGACATTTGGTGCAAGGAGAGCACCGAAGAGATCGAGGTCGCCAGCTTCGAACACCAGACGAAGCTGTCGTGCCAACTCCTCAATACTCGTCACGCCAGACACCTCACGGCCCGACCGTTCATCCTGGCGACCCCTCTCCTGCGATCGTGTGGAGCGCTTCGATCGCCGCCGCACGTTCGAGGCGGGCCCGCTGGACCTCGCGAGCGCCTGGCCCGCCGCTTGAGGGATCGTCGGCGGCGATCGGGCCGTCGAGGACGGCACTCAAGGTGGCCCCAATCGAGGCGCGCAGCGCGGCGAGGTCGTAGCCCCCTTCGAGAAAGATGGCAAGCCGACCCGGCGATGGGGCAAAACCGGCGACGGTGCGGGCGAACGCGGCGTAGTCACCGCTCGTTAAGCAGAGGTCCGCCAACGGGTCAGCGACGTGGGCGTCATAGCCGGCCGAGACGAGTACCCACGTCGGGGAAAACTCCTCGATGACGGGAACGGCGACCTCGTCGAGTGCGAGGCGCACGACGTCGCCGGTCGCCCCCGCGGGCAGCGGCACATTGATCGTGAGTCCGACCGCGTCGCGTCCGCCGACTTCGCTTGGCCATCCCGTGCCCGGAAACAGTGGCGACTCGTGCGTCGAGACGTAGAGCACGCGCGGGTCATTCCAGAAGATCTGCTGCGTCCCATTGCCGTGATGAACATCCCAGTCGACGATGAGCACGCGCTCGTCGCGTTCGACGAGCTCAGCTGCGGCGATGGCAATGTTGTTGAAGAGACAAAAGCCCATAGCGCGGTCGTAGAGAGCGTGGTGACCCGGTGGCCGCGTGACGACGAAGCCGACCCCTTGACCTCTGCCCTGGAGCTCGCGAACAACCGATAGTCCGGCTCCGGCCGCTTCGTGGGCGATCTGCCAGGAGTCGTAGGTTGCGTAGGTATCGGCGTCGATGTCGCCGCCGCCCTCATAGCAGAACGTGCCGAGTTCGTCGAGGTAGGCCATGGCGTGTACCTTCGTCAGCTCCCCCTGCGTCGCGCGGTGGGTCGGCGCTGCTACGAGGTCGCTGCCGAGATGAAGGTCTTCGATCGCTGCCCACGCCGCCTGGGTGCGAGCGGGGCGCTCGGGGTGAGTCGGATCTTTGTGTCCGGAGTCGTCATAGGGACTGTTAACGATCAGCACGGTGGTTCGGTGTCATTTTGCCATCACCCGCAGTTCGTGTCGCTCGAGTCTGAATTCGTCGGTTACTCATCTCATCTTCAGTCTCTACTACGCAGCGAGGCTCGCGCGTGTCCCGCCTACGCTTGACGGTGATGAAGCGCCTAGGGCCTTTGACGCCGCGCCGGACGCTAGGCACCCGCAACGGTCGTCCTCAGTCGCGCCCGGTGACGCCAAATTTTCCCTTGGCAAGGCGAACAATCGGCCCCGGAAGGATGCGCTTGATGGCTTCGCGCTGACCGCGGAGCTGTCCAAGGTCTCTCAGATGCTCGTCGCGTTGGGCTGTGAGCTCACTGACCTGGGCGACCAACGCATCGTTCTCCGCCTTGAGCGACGTGGCGCGCTTGGTCTCGTCGAGCAGCAGGTCGGTCAGCTCTACGAGCTTGTACGACAGGTCGTCAATTGAGTGGTTCGCGTCGTCGCGTGTGGCCTTCACGACGAACTGGTACGTCTCGGACTCGCGATCGCGCAGTATCGACTCGAGCGTCGCGGCGTCGACGTCGTCTCTGCTGACGCCGAGCTCCGTTTCGAACACCGGCACCGTGATGCGGCTGAATTCAACGACCGCCATGCCCGCTTCGCGCACGAGCTCGATCAGGCTCTCCTTCGTGAAGAAGTGGATGTGCGTTCGGTCGAGCAGTCCATCCTCGCTGTAGGGAAAGACGCCATTGATCAGTGCGATCTTCACGTCCGCGTGGGCGATATTGGGTGCCGAGATTACGACCGTGCCCGACGGCGCAAGGTGCTTCGCTGATTCGCGCAGAGCGTACAGCGGGTCCTTCAAGTGCTCGAGTACGTCACCGAAAAGGATCGCGTCGAAGCGCTCGCCGTCGAGCTGATCCCAGAGGGCCTCCTCTTCGACGTTGCCGATCACCACCCGCTCGAGCCACTGCATCGCGGGTTCGACGATGTCCGCCTCGATCTCAATGCCAACGACGGTGCAGCCCTGTGCGTGCAGGCGTTCGCTGACGTGTCCCGACGCACATCCAGCTTCCAGCACCCGCTTATTGAAGCCGACCATGCGCAGCATCGCGGCGTGGGAGTTGTTCTCCTCATTGGGGTCGATGGACGCGTGGTAGCGAGAGAGCACAGCAGCAATCTACCTCTCGCGGTTCGCAGCGCCCGCTCGTGGCGCTTTTCCCCGATGATGAGCGGCGTTGAAACGCGCTCAATCGAGCTTGCTGTGGTTCGCGGGCGCTGTACCAGGTCTCTTTAAGATTTGGTTTTCGATTGGCGCTCGTGTGTCGATCGATGGCGAGTGCGACGGGGGTGAAGCAATGGGTGAGACCACAAGGATTGAGCCGATCGGCGAGCCAAACGCGCCCGCGAGACGCGATGCGCTGCGTGCGAGAGAAGAGTTACTCGCGACGAGTGCGCGCGCTCGCGTGGACGAGCTGAAGGACGAAGTGCGTGGTCCTGGCTGGCGCGAAGTGTTGGCCTCGGCGATGCGACACATGAGAGTCGACCGCGTGACGGTGGCAGCGGGCGCCTTCGCTTTTCGATGGTTTCTCGCCATCTTTCCCACGATCCTCGCCCTCTTGGGTGTGGCGTCGTTGCTTTCGATGCCACGCTCGTTCGCGATCGAGTTGATTCATGGCGTCGAGAGGGCGCTGCCGTCAGGAGCCGCACAGGTCTTCACCGACGCGATCAAGCAAGCGACACTGCGCACGAGCCGCCACTTGACCGCAACGATCGTCGCCTCGCTCGTTGCACTGTGGAGCGCGGTCTCGGGCATGGTGATCGTCGAACAGGGGCTCGGCATCGCCTACGGCGTCCCGCACGATCGCTCGTTCCTCGCAAAGCGCCGTGTGGGGCTTCTGCTGCTGATCGGCGGCATCATCCTCGGCGGGGGCGCGTCGGCCCTCTCGGTCTTTGGATCGTCCATTGGCGATTCGATTCGACACCTCGCGCCGATCAGCGGCGTGGCGTTCGAAGCGGCGTGGGACATCCTTCGCTGGATCGTCGCCCTCATCCTCGTGAACCTGCTCTTTTCGATGCTCTACCACTTTGCGCCGAACCGGAAGAGCCCGCCCTGGCGCTGGACAAGTGTCGGGGCGGTGGTCGCGACGATCCTCTGGGCGGTCGTCTCGTACGGGTTTTCCCTCTACACGACGGACTTCTCCTCGTACGGCAAGACGTACGGCGCCTTCGCCGGGGTCGCCATCTTGGTGTTCTGGCTCTACCTCACCGGCCTCGCCATCCTGGTGGGCGGTGAGATCAACGCCGCGCGCGAGCGGCTCGGACTAGTCAGCGACGTTGACTCGGACTAGACGAGCGCGTGGCGCCTTCGGCGGCGACGCTTCAGCATCGCGCCCACCTTGTCGTTCGCAACGGCGGGCGACCAGTAGAAGCCCTGGCCGAACTCGCAGCCGAGGTTGTGCAGGCGCACGAGCTGGCCTTCGGTCTCGATGCCTTCAGCGAGCATGGTCATGCCGAGCTTGTGGCCGAGTGAGATGATCGCCTCGAGCAGCGCGTCGTTGCGCGCAGACTCTCTCGTCGGACTCACAAACGAGCGGTCGATCTTGATGATGGTGGGGCGCAACAGCGCGAGGTAGGAGAGCGATGAGTAGCCCGTCCCGAAGTCGTCGAGGGCGAAACCGATACCGAGTGCGCCGATGCGCTCCATCACGCTGATCGTCTCGGCAACGTTGAGGAGCATGGCGCTCTCGGTGATCTCGATGATGAGGCGTTCGGGCGACAGTCCGCTGGAGCTGAGCGCGGATTCGATCTTTCCGACGAGTGCGGGATCGTGGAACTGGTGGGCCGAAAGGTTGACCGTGACGTAGGGAGGCTCCCCTTCGATGCCCGTGTCCGGCCAATTGCTCGCCGCCTCGACGGCGTGGCTGAGCGCGAAGTGCCCGAGCTCCAAGATGAGTTCGCTCTGCTCAGCAAGGGGGATGAACGAGTCGGGCGGCACCCATCCCCGTTCGGGGTGCTGCCAGCGCATGAGCGCCTCGAAGCCAACGACGCGGGCTGACTGGAGGTCGACGATGGGCTGGTAGTGCATCGACAGCTCGCCGTTTTGCAGCGCCCGGCGGAGCTCCTGGACGAGCTCGAAGTGGCTCACCGCCTGCTGGTGCATGCTCGTCGTGAACATCGAGAAGCGGCCGCGGTTCTGGCGCTTTGCTTCATAGAGCGCCACGTCGGCGCGTTGGATCAGTTCCGAGCTGTCCTCACTCTTGCCGTCGAAGACGACGATGCCAATGCTCGCGTGTTGTTCCAAGTTGAGGCCGTTGATGGTGAAGGGTTCAGCCAACACGTCGATGAGACGGGTCGCCACTTCTTCGGCTTCACTCGCCGACGTCAGACCCTCGGCGAGGTACAAGAACTCGTCGCCTCCGAATCGAGAGAGCGTGTCGGTCGAGCGTGTGACGAACTCGAATCGCCGCGCGAGCCCGGTGAGCAGCTGGTCGCCGACCAGGTGGCCATGCGCGTCGTTCACGCCCTTGAAGTCGTCGAGGTCGAGGAGGAGCACGGCGCCGAAGCCGCCCTGTCGTGCGAGGCGCGCGTGGGACTGGCTCAGTCGGTCCTCAAAGAGCGCTCGGTTCGCGAGCCCGGTCAGCGAGTCGTGCAGCGCCTGGTGCGAGAGCTGTTCAGCGAGTGTTCTCTCTTCGGTGATGTCGCGCTCGGAGGACAGGAAATAGAGAATCTTGCCGGTCGCGTCGCGCGCGGGCGAGCGTGAGACTTCAGAGATAATGATGCGGCCGTCTTTGCGCAGATACCGCTTCACGTAGCGAACCTGATCGACCTGCTCGGAGCTAAGTCGTGTGAGGGTCTCTTCGGTGATGCCCACGTCGTCGGGGTAGGTGAACTGCTTGGAGTCATGTCCCATGAGCTCTTCGCGGGTGAAGCCAACCATCCGGCAGAAGGAGTCGTTCACCGCGATGACGCGGTCCTCCAGGTCGCTGAAGAGCATCGGCGCCATGTTGTACTCGAAGGCAAGGCGGAACCGCTCTTCGGCCTCTCGCATGATCGTCTCGTTGCGCTCCAGCAGTTCGCGGTCGCGCAGGCGCTCGATACCGTACGCCAGTTCAGCCGCGAGCTCGCCCAGGGTCTCCGCCTCGTTCGGGCCAAAGTAGTCGAGCTGCTCGGAGTAGATCGCGATCATGCCGAGCATCTCGCCGTGGATCTGGAGGGGGAGCGCGCACATCGAGCGCAGGTCGTAGTCCTGCACCCGGATGAACCGATCGGGCGCAGTCGTCATGGTGAGCATGTTGTTGACGATCTGCACTTCGCCCGTGCGCAGCGCTTCGCCAATCGGGCCGAGGCCCAGCTCGTCGTCGCCCCAGCCGAATCGCAACCCGTCGAGTATGGCGGTGCGGCCCGCTTTGGCGGACACGTCCACGGTCTTTTCCGCATCGTGGTTGAGGTAGCCCACCCAGGTGAGCGGATAGTCGCCAACGGTCACGATGGCTTTGCAGACGTCGGCGATCAGCTCGCTCTCGTTCTTCGCGTGCACGAGTACCTGGTTGCTCTCACTCAGCGTCTGTAGCGCGCGCGTCAAGTACGTGCGATCTGTCACGTCGCGACCGTTGCCGACGATGCCCTGCACCGCCTCTTCGTTAATGCAGTTCGTCAGCACGCACTCAATGAAACGCCACTCGCCGTCAGAGGTGCGAAAACGAATGACGACGGGATGTTCCATTCCGTCGGGCTCGAGCGATTCGAGATATGCCTGCTCGGCGAGCTTTCGGTCGCCCGGGTGAATAAGGTCGAAGATGTTGCGGCCGATGAGGGAGTACTTCTCATAGCCGAACAGCTTGTCGACGATGGGGTTCGTGTAGGTGAAGGATCCCTGTTCATCGACGACGACAATGAGATCGCTCGACTTCGCGACAAGCGTTCTGAACCAATGCTCGGACTCGCTGAGTGATAGTTCGGCTCGCTTCAACGCGTTGGCAGTCGCGGCCGACTCTTCAACGGCCGCGAGCCGCTGTCGGATCGAGATCGACGCCGCGACACCCGACTCGATCTCTCTCGCGATGGTTTCGAGGCCCTTCACGGAGACCTCGTCGAAGGCCTGGGCGTACGCGTCGTAGATAGCCAGAGCCGCGCTTCGCGAACCGAGCTGCACTGGCACCGAGATCAGGGACGAGAGCCCAAAGTCCCTCGCTCGGTCCCGCCAGGGGCCAAAGAGAGGCTGCGTCGTGAGGTCGTTGGCCACTTGGGTGGCGCCCGTCCGTAGTGCGGTGCCCACGGGGCCCATGCCCGATTCAGACGAACCCCACCACGAGACGATGCCCTCGTAGAGGTAGTCGGTGCGACCTGAAGAGGCCACGATTTCTACGCCGCCCTCGTTGGAGGCCATCCCAATCCAGGCGAGCGAGAAGCGACCCTCTTCGATGATCGCGTCACAGATCCTCTCGAGTAACACGTCCTCACTCGCGCCGAGATTGGCTGTGTCCTTGATTCGGTTCAAGAGATTCAGGAATCGCTGCTCTTTGACTTCTCTCGTCACGTCGTCGAAGGCGGTCATCAGTCCGACGACCTCCCCGTTGACGATGGCCGGCCAGGCTCGAATCGAGAGCCACCTGCGCAGACGTCCGGGCACTTCGAAGCCGACAACAATCGCTTCGATTCCACCGGACTCGAACGCTCGTTGCACCCAAGACCCGTCAGAATCCACGGGAGTGCCGTCGAGGAGAATGGCGCCAGCCTCAAGCTCGACGGCCGTCGTGCCGACCAGCTGTTCTCGCGGGACGCTCAAAATCTCCTCTGCCGCGCGGTTGCAGTCTGTGATGATTCCCTGGAGGTCGCGAAAGACCATGCCAGTGCTGATGCCGTTGAGAAAATCAGACGTGACGCTGAGTTTTTGCTCAGGGCTCAAGCTGACACTTTCCATGAGAGACTCCGACACCGTGGCTCCGTTCGCGCTCGCGCGACGCTCTGATCACTCGTACTTTTGTGGTTCTCCGTAAATCGTAATTCTTACTGCTTGAAAATCACTGAATTTGAGCGGAGTTGTTTTGCCGTTGTGCATACAGAGTGATGAAAGTGGCGAGAGATCGAGCGAGGAGCCCCTTAGCGCGGCGGGCGCTCTTCAGGCATAGAGGTGAATAAAAAATCTATTTAGGAAGGGGCGATTCGTGGTCGCCGAACGCCTCGTGAATGGGACGTGGTCGTCCAACGACGAAGCCCTGGACGTGATCGACCCCGAGGTCCCGCAAGAGCACCACTGTCCGCTCGTCTTCAGCGCCTTCGGCGACGGTCAACATGCCAAAGGCCTTGGCCAGATTGACGACGGCCGCTACGACGTGCTGGCTCGAGACCTCGTCGACCAGGTCACTGACGAACTCTCGATCGATCTTGAGATACGAGACGGGAAGACGCTTCAAGTACGCGAAACCCCCATACCCAGCACCGAAGTCATCGAGCGCTACCTTGATGCCGAGGTCGTTGAGGCCTCGCACGAACTGTTCGGCGGCCGTGAGGTCGCGCACGAGCGCCGTTTCGGTGATCTCACAGACGATGTTGGATGCCGGCGCTCCAAACTCCTCGAGCGCGCTCGCCACGTGCGCGAGCATCCCAGGATCGGCAACTGACTTCGCTGACAGGTTGAACTCGACGGCGTGGCCGAGCGCGGCGAGACGCGCCGTTTCGCGCACGACCCACCGGTCGATCTCGGTAATGAGACCGAACTCTTCGGCCGCGGGCAGGAACTCGTCAGGCGCAACGACTCCTCCGTCGCCGTTCAGCATTCTGATGAGCAGCTCGTGTTGGAGCGTCTCGCGCGAAGCGAGGTCAACAATCGGTTGCGCGTAGAGCACGAAGGATCTGTTGTCGAGCGCGTCACGCACGCGGCCCACCCAGGTCAGTTTCTCGAGCTCACGGTCGACTCGCAGCTGGGCGGCAGCGCGGTCGGTGATGTCCTCGAAAACGATCACGCCGCCACGCAGACCCTCATCGCGCAGCGGCGTCGCGTTGTACGCGACCGGCAACGACGACCCGTCGTGGCGCATCAGCACGTCGTACTCGACGTTGAGCGATTCGCCGTTCTTCCAGACCGCGCTCAATCGGCGCTCGGCGTCGATCAGGTGACCGTTCTCTCGACGAACCCGAAAGTGTTCGAGGGCATTTGCGCCAATGAGGTCGGACGGTTCGGAGCCTAAGAGCCGTCCCGCAGCGGCGTTCGCAAACGTGATCACGCCGCCGACGGTGGTCGCGATCATTCCTTCGGTCATGTTGTCGGTGATGGCGAGGAGGAACTGGCGTGAGTGGGTCAGCTCTTGCTTGGCCGCGATATAGGCAGTGATGTCGAGCGTGATGCCCACGATGCGTTCGGGCAGTCCATGGTCGTCGAACTTCGTTTCGGCATGCGTGCGCGCCCAACGCAGCTCGCCGTCGGGGCGGCGCACCTTGTAGAGCACTTCGGCTTTGCCGCGGGTAAGTGCTTCGCCAAAGGCGACCTCGACCGATTGGAGGTTGGCAACGTCGACCGTCGCAAGGAAGGCTTGGTAGTTGCCCTTCCACTCCAAAGGGGCAACGCCGAAGAGGGAGAACATCTCATCGGCCATGATGGTGAACCGGTCACTGCGCAGATCCCACTCCCAGTGGCCCATCTGGGCGAGGCGCTCCGCCTCGCGGAGGTGGGACTCGTTGAGGGCGAGACGCTCCGCGTCGCGGATGCGCGCGATGCCGTAGGCGAGATTGTTTGCGAGCTTGCTCAAGAGTTCGACCTCGGCGTCCTCAAAGGTGCCGTTGTCGCGACTGTAGATCGACAGTGCACCAATCGTGACGCCTCCGACGATGAGCGGAAAGGCGCACGCCGCGAGCACACCCATCTCTCCGATCCGCTCACGCCACGCTCGGGTGCGAGTGGCGTGCCGAATGTCTTTGATTACATGGGTCGTGCCCGTGCGAATTGCCTCACCGGTCACACCGCGGCCGAACTCGTTGTCGCCCCAGCTCACTCGCAACCCGTCGAGGAACTCGGTCGCGCCGTGGGCCGCCACGAATCGAACGGTCTGATCGGTGTCTTGATCGACGAATCCCACCCACGCGAGCATGTACTCGCTGGTCTGCACGATCGAGCTGCAGATGTTCGTGATGAGCGACGCCTCGTCCGTTGCGCGCACGAGGACCTCGTTGCACTCGCTGAGCGTGCGAAGCGCCCGACTCAGACTCTCGCGATTGCTGACGTCGGTCGCCGACACCAAGATGCCGCGCACATCGGGGTCGTCGGAGAGATTGTGTGCATAGCTGTCTACGACGAACCACGGTTGGGAGGCGTCGCCGCGGAGGCGAAACTGTGTGAACCCTGCCTCAGGCCCGTCGCCAGCGACCTTTGCGAGCTCGCACGCAACGCGGTCCCTGTCATCGGGATGGACGAAGCTGATCAGATTGTGCCCGACGAGCTTGGCGGGCTCGTCGTTAAAGAACTTCGCACCTGCAGCGTTGATGTAGCGCAGCGAACTGTCAGGGTCGACGATGGCGACCGGTGCAAGCAGGCGATCGGCCACTCGCGACACTCGCGCATAGCGATGCACGCGAGAAGAGTCCGGGGGAGTACTCACGGCTACCAGCCTGCAGGCAACCGGCCAAGAAGTACGCGGACATTTCGTCCGAAGCGGTGGGCGGTGTGTCCGTTCGGGTTAGATCTCATTATTCGATACGAGAGATCGACGGTGTCAATGGCAGTTGAAGCAGATCCCCCTGAGAGTGCGCGCCGAATACTTCAATAATGTCGCTCGGAGTACTGGGACTTACGTGACGCGACGCCGCTGTCGAGGGGACCCTCACCGCGCAGAAATCGACTGATCACCTCCCATTGACGAGCGGTGCATGAACTTATCTGGAAACGCAGAACATCTAGTCGGGGTACGGTCCCGGGCCGCGCTGTTTGATGCGCTCTGTCGCGCGCTTTGCGCTGGCGTGTCGATCCGCGCGATCGCGGCGTTTCATCGACATGAAGGCGAGCATCAAGATCACCATCGACGCGATCACGAGGACGAAGCCAATGAAGTACAGCGACACCGAATTCATGCAGTCGGGCTTCACCCCGGCTCCCGTGAGCGGGCTCGCGTTAGACGAGCAGTGTGCGTTCAGTGAATGGACGCGGGTGATGAGGTAGATTCCCGCTGCCGCTACGAGGAGGCTGATAGCGATGGTGGCACGTCGTATCACGACCCAAACCTAGCCCTGGCTACTTGTCTGATCACGGTTCTCACACCAGTCGCAACGTCGCGTCGTCGAGCGAACCTCAGGTGAGTGGCGAGGCGAGCGCCTTCACCTCGGTCGGCTGCAACGAGAGCCGACTCGCGGGTGTCGGTCGACTGATGAAGTAGCCCTGGGCGAGGTCACAGCCAAGGTCACCCAGGAGATCGAGTGTCTCTACGTCTTCGATTCCCTCGGCGACCACTCGCAGTCCCATGTCATGGCCGAGGTTGATCGTTGCGCGTACGAGCTCCATCTCTCGACCGTTCCCCTCGCCGCTCAGTGCGGTGATGAAGGCGCGGTCGAGTTTCAACTCACCCACGGCGAGACTGCTCAAGTAGGCGAGAGAGGTGAAGCCCGCGCCGAAGTCGTCGATCGACACGATGACGCCGAGGTCACGCAACTGGAGGATGACGGACTGGGAGCGCAAGAAGTCCTTGATGATCGTCGTCTCGGTGATCTCGATCACGATCGCTTCACCAGGCAGGTCGTAGCGACTGAGGAGCGACTTCACGTGGTCGATGAATCCCTCTTCAAGGAGGTCCGTGGTTGCGACGTTCACCGAGACCGCGAGGTAGCGCTGGGAGTCGCGCCACTGCGCGCACTGGGAGAACGCTTCGTTGAGCACCCACTTCGTAAGTGGCCACATCAGTCCAGCCTCTTCGGCAAGCGGGAGGAACTTGAGCGGCGGGACGAGTCCCAACGTCGGATGCGGCCAGCGAACGAGAGCCTCCACCGCGAGGATCTGCCCGCTTCGCAGGTTGAGCTGAGGCTGATAGTGCAGGACGAAGTCGCCGTTCGTCACCGCGTCGCGCAACTCGTCGAGCAGGTCAGGCTGGTCTTCGCCGCCGTCAAGCCCCTGGTCGTAGAAGACGTAAGGGATCTGGCCCAGCTTCGCGCGATACATCGCGACGTCGGCGCACCACATCAGTGCCGGTCCGTCGGTCGCGTTGTCGGGCACGAGTGCGATGCCAATGCTGGCGCCCACGGTTGCCCTGATCTTGTGAAGGAGGAACGGCTCTTCGATCTCGCGGAGGATCTTCTCTGCAACCGAAACCGCATCCTCCGCGTTCGCGTCCATCAACACGACGGCCAGTTCGTCGCCACCGAGTCGAACGACCGAACCCGAGTTGCCGACCGCGCGGGTGAGCCGCGGCCCGAGTTGACGCAGCAGTTCGTCGCCGGCCGGGTGCCCAAAGGAGTCGTTGATCTCCTTGAAGTGATTGAGATCGACGAAGAGGAAGGCCAGCTCGCGCAGCGCTCCCTCTTCGTTGGCGTGCTCCGAGAAGAACAGGTCAAGGACCATTGAGAGCTGACGCCGATTGCCGAGGCCGGTGAGCTCGTCGGTGTGGGCCTGGCGATTGCGCTCTTCGGTCAGTATTCGAAGGCTGCGAGCAGAGAGCGCAAGTCGTATGCCAACGGCCAACAGCGTGGCGACCGCGAGCCACAGCGCGACGCGGTCGACGGTGCGCAAGGTCCCAAAGACGAGGATGAAGAGCCCGGCCGCCGCGGCGAGACCCGGCAGAAAGAATCCCGAGACACGCTGGGGGCGCAGGGGGTCCTGTTGCTTCGGTGGCAGCCACACGGAGAGGGACATGAGAAGGATGGCGGTGGGCCAGGCGATCTGATTGAAGTCACCGCCAAACTTAGAGGCGAGACCTGACGTGGATTGAAAGAGGTTGAAGGTGTCGCCGATGACGATGACCGAGAGCCCTACACCGAGCAGGTACCACTGCGACGACCCGCGACCCGAGAGCAGCACCGTACCGCCGATGACGAGGAGAAGGAGCAACAGGTCACCGATCGGGTACGCCAGATTCACCGCGGTACCGAGGGCGTTCAGACCAACGGCGTGCTCGATGCTGTGAAAGGCGAACGCACCACAAAGCGCCGCCGCGCCGAGGCCGGCGACGACGCCGTCGAGCCAGTTCGGACGAGCGAGGCGCCCGAGACCTTTCTGCAAGAGCAACACGGTCGCCACGTAGGCGAGCGGGTAGAAGAGAAGATAGAAGACGTCAGCGGGCGAGGGAGTAGGCGGGTTCGCGCCCCCGATCGATTCCGCGGTGAGCACGAAGTCACCAATGGTCCACGACAAGAGCGCACATCCCAAGATCAGCGGGACGACGCGGGTTGCGCGTTGAGCGAAGCCCTTATATATGCAGAGCCCCGAGGCGACGAGCTCGAAGCCCGACAGCGTCCATCCGTCGAGCCAGAGCCACCGCGCGCTGCCGCGGACCAAGAGCGAGATGATGTACGCAACAAGAAGGACGGCCAATAGGGCAAAGGCCCTCCAGGTCATTCGGCGTTGGCGGAGGAACGATTCGCTGTCTTCGACGACAGGCACTGGCTGCTTGGACTCGGGCGCCTTCCCGTTGCCATTTCCGTTCAGCGAGGGCTTCGAGGCGCGACCCACCCCGATTCGAGTTCTGCTGCCGTGACGCCGCTCTTCAGCTACGGTCATCGTCGTTCCAGCCGCTAGGTGTCGCTCGAAGGATTAATCGTTCCCGACATACGCGCAAGTCTTTCCAGTCATCGTCAAAATGCCGTCAACCGCCTGCCAATAACGGCACATTTTAAGACAATCCGTATTGGAATCGGGGGATGTTACTCAGTTATTTCTCACGGAAGAGCACATTTGTGCGCACTCTCCCGGTGGCGACTTCGCGGTGTCGCGGCACAATAGACACGTAGGCGCGCGTGGAGGGGATCGCTATGGCTCGAAACATTTCGTCGGCGCTCAAGCGCTCGCTCGCCGTCGCGAGCGTGACTGCTCTCACCGCGACCGGACTCTCGAGCGGCGCAGGCGCGTCGAGCCTGTCTTCGACTGACTGGACCGTCTATCACGCAGACGCCGTGGGCACGGGAGTGTCAAGGGCACTTCGCGCTGTCGACACGGCGCGACGTGCGTGGACGTCGCCGGTATTGAACGGACAACTCTATGGCGAGCCACTGGTCTATGACGGTCGGGTCTACGTCGCAACAGAGAACGACTACGCCTACGCACTCTCGGCGGCGAACGGGCGAGTCGTGTGGTCTCGCCACGTCGCGAGCCCGGTGCCATCGTCTGACCTGCCGTGCGGTGACATCTCGCCGTCGGTGGGCGTGACCGGTACACCCGTCATCGATCCCGCGCGCGGCGAGATCTTCTTCGTCGCCGACGAGCTTGTCGGCGGCAGCCAACAGCACAAGTTGGTCGGGCTCAGCACCGTGTCGGGCGCGCTCGAGATGAGCGAACGCGTTGATCCTCCTGGCTCGGATCCTGCCGCTGAGCTACAGCGCACTGGCCTCAATCTCACCGACGGTCGGGTCATCTTCGGGATTGGAGGTAACGACGGCGACTGCTCGGACTATCGAGGGCGCATCGGATCGGTCGCAGAAGGAGGTTCAGCGCCACTCTTTTTCAGCGTCGACGCAGGCGCGGGTGACACCCAGGGCGCCGTCTGGATGGGCGGGGCGGCCCCTGTCGTCGACGCGCACGGCGACGTGTGGGTGAGCACCGGCAACGGATCGGTGCATACCGACTCCCAACCCTATGACGACAGTGATTCCGCGCTCGATCTCACGCCAACGATGCAGCTCAAGCAGTTCTTCGCCCCGTCAACGTGGGCACAGGACAATGCGAGTGACTACGACATGACGACGGCACCCGTTTTACTCTCGAGTGGCCAGGTCATTCTCGCGGGCAAATCACCGCAGGTGTATCTCCTCAACGGTTCGCACCTCGGCGGTATTGGCCATCCCGAGGACATCGTGACGAACGTGTGCAACAACGTCATCGACGGTGGGAGCGCTTTTGTGGGATCGACCGTGTACTTGCCATGTCTGAACGGGCCAGTCGCGGTGAGAGCAACAGCGACGCCGCCTTCACTCAAGGTGCTCTGGAACGCCAGCGTGGGCGGCGGTCCGCCGATCTACGCGGCGGGACTTGTCTGGACGATCGGACAGAATGGTGTCCTCTACGGGCTGAACCCTTCGAACGGTCAGGTGCACCAACAGGCAACCATCGGTTCGGTCGCCAATCACTTCCCCACGCCAAGTGTTGGTGATTCATTGCTGCTTGCTCCGACGGCCAACCAAGTGGTCGCCTTTGCCGGAACCCCGAATTAGCTCGGCGCGTCACTGAGTGCCCGCGGGATCGACTGGGCAAAGGAGAAGCGGTTCTCGGGATCGTACGCGCGCTTTATCTTGACGAGTCGGGAAAGGTTGCTTCCGTAGTACGCCTGTTGCCAGTTCTCGAGCGTGGAATCGATGTAGTTCTGATATGCGCCGGTCGCGGGGTTAAAGACCCGTGCGCCGAGCCAGGTGAGCCACGTCTCTCCCGCGTCGATAACCGAGTGAGGGGTGTAGCTCGACCACGAGTAGGTCGCTTGGATGCACGCCAACTTGTCGCGGTGCACGAAGGCGGTCTCGGCACTCGCTACCCGATTGATTGCGCCGCCGTACGAGTCAAAAGCGAGGCCTCCGCCGACCGTCGGAGCGAGCGCCGCCAGGTGTTCGACGGCATCGACCATCGAAGCGCACCGTGCGCGAACCATGGGCTCATCTACGTAGCTCGACTTCGCGGAGTACGCCTCGCGACTGAGTGTGCCTCCCGCACGTTGCGTCGAGAGGTGACACGCCGCCACCGTGAGTCCCGAGCAGCCGGCCTCGATCTCCATCGCGCGCAGGTACTCGCTCGAGCCGACGAAGTTGTAGGTCGGTGCCGTCCCGATTGACGTTTGCAGTCGTGCGAGCAGTGCCGAGAGACTTCCTGGCGAACCGCAGTACACGCCGCCGACCTGGGCAAGGAAGCCGTAGGTGCCCTGAGAGAGCAGCTCGCAGTTCGACCAGAGCTCGTCGGGTGCATCGATGATCCACGCCTGCCACGCCTCGAGGACGTCCGCCGCGGCCGCCCACGGGTATTGCACGGTAAAGAGCGTGACCTCGGGCATGGGGTGAACGTCAAAGGTAAACGATGTCGCCACGCCAAAGTTCCCACCCCCGCCGCCGCGAGAGGCCCACCACAGATCGGAGTGACGGCTGGGGTCTGAGCGCACGTGTCGGGCGTCCGCCGTGACGAGTGAGACCTCGCGCAGGTTGTCGAGCGTAAGGCCGTACTTGCGTCCAAAGACGCCGATGCCGCCGCCCAGTGCCAGACCCGCGATGCCGACGGTCGGACATGAGCCCCCCGGGAGGAGACGGCCGTGGTTGCCAAGAACGTTGTAAATGTCGATGAGCTGCGCGCCTGCACCGATCGTCGCGACGTTACGAGCGGTATCGACCGCGATCGAAGAGAGACGACTCACGTCGATGACGAGCCCTTCGCACGTCGAATAGCCGGCGTAGCTATGTCCCCCCGAACGAGCGGCGAGACGAATCTCGCGCGAGGTGGCGAAGTCGACGCATCGAGCAACGTCCTCGCCGCTCGCGCAGTAAGCGATCGCGAGGGGACGCGGGTCAACAAACTTCGCGTTGTACAGGAGGCGATCGATGCCGTACGCAGGATCAGAGGGGAGCACGAGTGTGCCGACGAGCGCAGCGGCGAGCTTGTTCCAGTCGCTCGCGTTGGGCGGGCCGACCGCGGCTTGACTCGTCGTTGTCGAGGCGGCCGGACGGGACGTGCCACAGCCTTCGAGCGCGGCGCTCGAGAGCAGCGCCGCCGTGCCGGCAGCACCGACACCGAGCGCGCGGTGCAAGAACGCGCGTCGATCGAAAGATGGAGCTGACGACATTGACGTGACCCTATTACCGGACGCTTGGAGACATCGGACTATCTGTGCTCCACGGCCCGCTTTGTGTACGTCGGTGCCAATTTCTGCGAAAACCTCGAGGGGTACACTTTGAAGTCAAGCCGGGCGGCGAACTGACCAGGTGTCGCGTGCGCTCGGGTCGATGAGCGGCGAGCGAGCGGAGTGGAGAAGTGAGTCTGTTCAAGTCCTCGCGGACCTGCTTTTTGGTCACTCTCAGTGTGAGCGCGTTGTTGTCGTTCGTGACGACCACGCTGGCACTATCGAGTCGAGCCGGCGCGGACACCACGACTTCGTACTTCTATCTCGCCGTTGGGGCGTCGGAGTCACTTGGTTTCCAGCCAACGCCGGACACGCCATACGGTGAGCCGACCGGCGAGGGCTACGCCAATGATCTGGTGACCTATGAAGCCACGCGCGGCATCACGCTCGATCTCACGCAGGTGGGCTGCGCTGGCGAAACGACGGCAACGATGCTCAGCGGAAACGATCACTGCTACAGCGGCGTCGATACGCAGCTCGCGACGGCCATGAGTTTCCTGAGCGAGCATCAAGGCGAGCAGGGCATCGTCACCATCGATCTCGGTTTCAACAACGTGCACCACTGCCTGCGTCACCAAATCGTCGATGAGGCGTGCGTGAAGCAGCAGCTCCATGACGTGCGTGGGGACTTGCCGCTCATCGTACAAAGTCTGAAGAGCGTCGCCGGACCGGGCGTCACGTTCATTGGTCTCGGACACTATGACCCGTATCTCGCGTACGAACTCGAGGGCGGGGGAGCTGGCGACTTTGCGAGAGAGAGCGAACACGTCATCGACCGGCTCAACGGCGTCCTTCGATACGCGTATTCGAGCGAGAACGTACCGATGGCCGACGTCGACGCGTTCTTTGGCGGCCGCGACCGCACGCCGGTCACGCTGGCGGGTGGCGGGACGGTGCCCAACAACGTCGCCCATATCTGCCAGCTGACCTGGATGTGCGCCGCGGCGCCCTACGGACCTGACTTCCACCCTGACGATGCTGGCTACGCCACCATCGCCGCCGCGATCGAAGCGGCGCTCCCTTCTCCGTGGTGAGCGCTTAGGGTCTTGCGTATACCTGACTAAAGAGATAAGAATTGTCATCTATACGAACGGAGGAGGGCTGTGTCGACCGATACCAAGAGCGAGAGCGCCGTCGAAGCGGTGAAGCGGGCGAGCAACTATCTGCGCGGCGATCTCGACGCGGACCTCTCCAGCGATGCTCCCAACGTGTCAAATGACAGCGAGCAGCTCCTCAAGTTCCACGGCATCTACTCCCAGGACAATCGCGACGTGCGACGTGCGCGGGCTGAGGCGGGTGAGACACTCGACTACATCTTCATGATTCGCGTCGTCATCCCCGGGGGCCGGCTCTCGCCAGCGCAGTGGCTCAGCCTCGATGAGATCGCGGGCTCGATCGCCGACGGTTCCATTCGTCTCACCACCCGTCAGGCGGTCCAGTATCACGGGGTGGTCAAGGGCGACCTTCGAGAGCTCGCACAGACGCTTGACCGCCAGTTCCTCTCGTCCTTTGGCGCGTGCGGCGACGTCGTGCGCAATGTCGTGACCTGTCCCACGCTGCACCTCGAAAGCGGCCACGGACACCTCGAGGACATTGCGCACCAACTGCGCCAGAGCTTCCGCTCCACGTCAGAGGCGCACTGGGAGATCTTCGTCAACGGCGAGAAGGCCGCTTCTCGAGAAGAGATCGAGGAGCGTCCGTTCTACGGCGAGACGTACCTCCCGCGAAAGTTCAAGATCGCCGTCTCGCACCCGCGCGACAACTGCGTCGATGTCTTCGCACAGGACGTCGGCCTGATTCCGGCCGAACACGATGAGCTTGGCGCCGGCTTCACGTTGTTGGTCGGCGGGGGGCTTGGCCGGTCCTACGCGAACCCCGACACCTTCGCCCGACTGGGCGAAGCACTGACGTTTGTCACCAACGAGGAGGTGGAAGAGGTCATCGCCGCGATCATCGAGACCTACCGTGAACTTGGCGACCGCACCGATCGCAAGCGCGCTCGCATGAAGTACGTCGTCGCCGACCTTGGACTTGACGTCTTCCGTCGCGAAGTGCAACAGCGTCTCGGCCGCACGCTGCGCGCGCCGCTCGCGCTGCCCGAGGACTTTGACGCCGACGACCACCTCGGTTGGAGAGAGCTTCCCGACGGTACATGGCAGGTCGGCATTCGGGTCGGGGCGGGGCGCGTGCGCGACACCGCCGCTTCGTCGATGCGAAGCGCCGTCCGCGAGATCGCCGTCAACTTCCCGGTGACCTTCTTCATCACTCCTCAACAGGACCTCGTGGTGAGCGGCGTCGCCGACGGCGATCGAGACGCCATTGCGAATCTCCTCGTCAAGCACCATGTGCGTCTCGACGGCGAGCTCGGCAACGTCGAGCGTCACGCCCTCGCCTGCCCCGCGCTGCCGACGTGCAGCCAGGCCCTTACCGAGTCCGAGCGTCGCTTGCCCGAACTCGTGGGTGGACTTGAAGAGGCCCTCGCCCAGCGCCAGCTGGCCCGCCGCCCGCTGCAGCTGCGGATGACGGGCTGTCCTAACGGCTGCGCGCGACCAGCGATCGCCGAGGTCGGGGTGGTCGGACGTACCAAGTCGAGCTATGACCTCTATCTCGGCGGCGGCACGCGAGGAAATCGACTCGCGACGCTGTATCGCGAAAAGGTGAAGCTCGAAGACATTCCCGACATCCTCGGGCCCCTCTTTGATCGATGGGCGAGTGAGGGCGATCCCGACGAGACGTTCGGCGACTTCCTGACGAGGGTGGGGTTCTCGTGACCGTCTACTTGGTCGGTGCGGGACCCGGAGAGGCTGACCTCTTAACCGTGCGCGCGGCGCGCATCCTCGGCGACGCCGACGTCGTTGTGCGCGACCGATTGGTCGATGAGTCCGTCATGGGATTCGTAAATCCGAGCGCAGAGATCGTTGATGTCGGAAAGACCCCCGGAGAATCCGCGAGCCAGGGCCAGATCAATGCCCTGCTCGTCGAATACTCGCGCCGCTTCGAGACGGTCGTGCGACTGAAGGGGGGAGACCCCTTTGTCTTTGGACGCGGAGGGGAAGAGATCCTCGCGCTTCGCGACGTCGGCGTGTCGTGCGTTGTGGTGCCCGGTCTGAGCTCCGCGCTCGCGGGACCGCTTGCGGCCGGCATCCCCGTGACCCACCGCGGCGTCAGCCGCGGCGTGACGATCGTGAGCGCGCGCGGCGCAAAGGGTGAACTCACCGACTTTCGCTCGCTCGCGAACGTGGAGCTTTCGCTCGTCATCTTGATGGGCGTGGAGCATCGAGGACGCATCGCCGTTGAGCTCATCGAGGGTGGACTTGATCCCGCGACACCGGTCGCCGTCATCGAACAGGCCTGGACCGGTCAACAGCGAACGACGCGGGGGGACCTCGACGAGCTCGGTCTCTTTGACGTCCGCCCTCCGGCAATCATTGTCGTGGGTGGCGTCGCCCGGTTCGATCTTCGATCACTCGAGCTCTTTGACGTCGCGCTGCTCTGAGATGTTGCCCCTTGCCTTCAAGCTCGACGGGCTCGACGTCCTCGTCGTGGGCGCGGGCGTCATCGGAGCACGAAAGGCGACCCAGCTCGTTGACGCCGGTGCTCGCGTCAGCGTCATCGCCGAAGAAGTTCGCGTTGAGCTGCCCGAAGGAGTGGTGGGCGTCCAACGCCGACGGTACCGGGCCGGTGATGTCGCTGGATTCTTCCTGGTGGTGTCGGCGACGGGGGACCCTGCGACGAACGACCTGATCGTCGCCGACGCCCGTGAGGCTCGGATCTGGCTCAACGTGGTCGATGATCCCGAACGCTCGAGCTTCTACTTCATGGCGCTGCATCGACAGGGTGACGTGACGGTAGCCGTTTCGACGTCAGGCGCGGCTCCCGCGCTCGCTCAGGCGGTGCGCACGATCGTGGCCGAGCAGCTTCCCGACAACCTCGCCGAGGTCGCGACGACGCTTCGAAGAGAGCGCCAGGGGCTGCATGAGCGAGGTGCGACGACCGAGACTCAGGACTGGCCCGCGCGCATTAGCGAGCTGCTCGCTGAGTAACGACAACGGACTGACGGGAACGTTTTCAATCTGTGGTTGAAGGCTTGCAGTGCTGCGAGCGCGCACAGTACGCACCGCGACTGAGCGAACGTTCAGCGAGTAATTTTTTTCCTTGTGGCTAGGCACATCGTACTGGGGAACTGGGCAGTTTAACTAGTGTTTTAGCGGATTAAAGTGTTCAAGTGGCGAAACAGAGTCGATCAGTACCCGTGATGCAGGCCGTCCTCGACGCCGTTGCAGAGCGCCTGATGGCGAGCGATGAACTTCTCATTCGTATACCAGAGATCTGCGAAGCGACGGGCGTCAACTACGGGTCGGTCTACCACCACTTCGGATCGCGTGAAGGTGTCATCGACGCCGCATACGACATGATCTTCTCTCGACTCGTTGACGAGGATATTCGTACGTTTCGCGCGGTCAATGAGTCCGTCGAGACGCTCGACGAGTACATCCAAATAATGCAGCCGATCGTGACGAAGCTCTCATCGGGCCCCGAACGCAAGGCGCGCCGCGCCATGCGCATTCGCATCGTCGCCGCTGCCTCGACCCGTCCTCAGTTGAAAGAAATGATCGGTAAGTCCCAGGCGCGCTTGACGACCGATCTCGCCCGCGTCACCTCGTTTGCGCAGCAAAGGGGCTGGGTGCGCGACGACATCTCCCCTCGAGCGCTTGCGGTGCTCTTCCAGATCCTCATCTTCGGTCGCGCGCTCGACGACGTGTCGGCTGATCCGATCGAAGAAGAGACGTGGGAGCTGTCGTCCAGTGTGCTCTTCATCGACTTGTTGAAGCGATAACTTTCCCCGCCGCTTGCGGTGTGATGTACTTCGAGGTGTGAGATGGTTTCGACTCCTGGCGTGCCTCGTCGTCGTGGCGGCGCTTGCGGTGCTCGTCACGAAGCCCTCTTCCAGCGCGAGCACGTTCCCAACGCCCGCTCCCTGTACCTCGGCTGATCTCACGGCGCCGTACCACGGTGTCGACAGCGTGACCAGTTTTGGATGCGTTGGCGACTACGCCTATCTCTGGGCGACGGTGGGGACGCCGCCCGCCGAAGCGAGCGTTACCGAGTTGCTGTACTACGACCCGACGCAGAGCGCGTGGGTGAACGCACTGCGCGCGAACTACTGCGGCAGCGGTGTGCTGCCCGTGATCATTCAAGAGCGAGCCTGCAACTCTAACTGATCAGTTTCGTGCGCTGACCTCGGCACGCGTGTCACGGCGAATCACCTACGCTTCTCACGTGCGTGCTCGGGGATTCGTCACTTTGGCGAGGGCCTCAGCGCAGGACCTCTTCGATCAGAAGACCGCTTTTGGTCGACTCGCCCTCGTGCACGTCATCATGATGGCCGGCGACACGCTCGTGACGGTGTCGCTCGCGGGGTCCTTGTTCTTCTCGGTGTCGCCCACCGAAGCCAAGGGCAAGGTGTTGCTCTACCTCTTGCTCACGATCGCCCCCTTCGCGGTCGTCTCGCCGATGCTCGGTCCCCTGATCGACCGCTCGGCAAACGGGCGTCGAGTCCTGGTGGCGCTTTCAGCCGGTGTACGCGCAGTTCTCTGCTGGCTGATGGCCGAACACCTGAACTCGCTCTGGCTCTTTCCGCTTGCCTTCTTGCTCCTCGTCTCATCCAAGCTGTACGTGGTGACGCGCGGCGCACTGGTGCCCGAGATGGCGAGGACCGACCAGTTTCGCGAGCACGGCGACCGCGTCGGTGATGCCGGATGGCCCAACGAGAAGCCCGGCGAAGAGAAGGGCTTTGCCGGGTTCAACGCCCAACTGACGTTGCTCGGCACGATCGTCGGCTTGGTCGCGGGCTCGGTCGGCGCGGGCATCTTGAAGGGCATTGGCGCGACGAGTGTGCTCATCGTCGCCTCATTCGTCTATATCGCAGCGACCGTCGCGAGCGTTCGGCTGCCGCGACCGGTCAAGATCGTTCGCGACGAGGTCACCGGTCTCACCCAGGCCGAGCGAGACCGCAACGCGCTCAACCCGCTCGGCGATCAAGAAGTTGCCTGGGGGCTTGGCGCAGCCGCGCTCATGCGATTCTCGGCCGGGTTCGCCACGTTCCTTCTCGCCTTCGGCCTGCGACGACTGTCCGCGGGGCTCGGTTGGTACGCGTTCGCACTCGGCCTGAGCGGCATCGGGTCACTCGGGGGCCTCGCATTCGTCACGCGCATGCGCAACGTGCTGCGCGAACCAACGCTGCTCACCATTGCGCTCTTTACGACCGGTCTCGGCGCCCTGTTCGCGTCGCTGCACCCAGTGCTCTTTGTGCAGGTGCTGCTCGCGGGTTGGATCGGACTGAGCGGCGCCATCGCCCAACCGAGCTTTGACGCGATCACCCAGCGCAACGTCGCGCCTGGCGCGCAGGGTCGCACCTTCGCGCGATTCGCCGTGCGCCAGCAGCTGCTCTGGGTCGTCGGCGCGCTGATTCCCGTCGCGATCGTCCTGAGCTTCGGGGTGGGCGACCGGCTGCTCGCGGTGCTGATGCTCATCGCGTCCGTCGTCTATCCGATCGGTCAACGCGGCGCGGGAAAATCGGGTCGCTCGTAGTCTGTGCTGTAATTGGATATGGCGACCTCACCCCATGCCGAGTACTCATCGGACGACCTGTTCCTACCCCACGTGGTCGTCGTCGGCGCGGGATTCGGTGGTGTCGCGGCAGTAAAACACCTCTCTAACCAGGCTGTACGGGTCACGATCATCGACCGGCACAACTTCCACACGTTTCAGCCACTGCTCTATCAAGTCGCGACCGCCGGGCTCGAGCCGTCGGACGTTGCCTACCCGATCCGCACCATCTTCGGGCACGCGAAGAACATCCGCGTGCGCCACGCCAACGTGAGCAGCGTCGACCGCGCACGCAACGTGGTCGTGCTCGATGAGGACGAGGAGATGCGCTACGACCACCTCGTAATCGGGACCGGTGCAACCGCTGCGTACTTCAACATCCCGGGCGCGAAGAACTACGCCATGCCGCTCTACACGCTCGCTGACGCGCGGCGCGTGCGAAACCGTCTGTTGCGCGCCCTCGAGGACGCGGAGGTCGCCGCAGAGTCGGCGTCGGTCGCCCTTAACTTCGTCGTGGTGGGCGGGGGACCCACGGGCGTCGAGACGGCGGGTGCGCTCTCAGAGCTCGTCGGGATCGCCATCAAGCGCGACGGCCTGCGCCTCGACCCCACCAAGGTGCGCGTGCGTCTCGTCGACCTTGCGCCGAAGCTGCTCACCGCGTTTCCCGAGGCCGCGAGCACGTACGCGAAGCGCGAGCTCGAGCACAAGGGCGTCGACGTGGAGCTCGGTCGTTCGGTCGTCGAAGTGGAAGCGCGTTCGATTCGCTTCTCCGACGGCGAGCGGCTCGACGCCGCGGCCATTGTGTGGGCGGCCGGTGTGACCGTTGTCGGGACGCTCGCGGCGGGGATCGACGGCCGCAGCGGACCGAGCGGACGTGCCGTTGTCGCGCCTGATCTTCGACTCGTCGACAGCGAGAACGTCTGGAGCATCGGCGATGCCGCAGCCATTCCGGCTGACGGCACTTATCTTCCGCAGCTCGCGCCCGTAGCGATTCAGTCGGGCAGGCACTGTGCAGAGCAGATAATGCGCCTTCTCGCCGGCCACACGACGGAACCCTTTCACTACCACGACAAGGGCATCATGGCGACGATTGGACGCCGCGAAGCGGTCGCCGCTTTGCCGCACGGTCCCGTGATTCGTGGCGTCCTCGGTTGGTGGGCGTGGCTCGGACTGCACCTGTGGTACCTCGTCGGTTTCCGCAACAAGATCCGCGTCATGATCAACTGGACGTGGCGCTACTTCGACTGGCCCTCCGGTCCGCGACTCATCGTCGCCGACGCCGAGACCGCCGAGTAGTCGAGCTAGTCGTAGAGACGCGCCTCGAGGTCGTCGACGAAGCCGGCGAGGGCGCGCGGCAGTCGTTCGTTGAACTGGGCGTAGTGCTCGCGCATCTTCGGTACTTCGTCGCGCCACTCCTCAACGTCGACCGTCAGCAGCTCTTCCATGTCGGCGGACGACACGTTGAGCCCCTCAAGGTTGATCGCGTCACGTGTCGGGACGTAGCCAATCGGCGTCTCCACCGCCTCGCCGCGACCCGCAGTGCGCTCGAAGATCCACTCGAGGACGCGAGAGTTCTCGCCGAAGCCCGGCCAGAGCCAGCGGCCGTCGGCGCTCTTGCGAAACCAGTTGACGTAGAAGATCTTCGGCAGCTTCTCCTCGTCGAATCGCTCGGAGAAGGTGAGCCAGTGACCGAAGTAGTCGCCCATGTTGTAGCCACAGAACGGAAGCATGGCAAAGGGGTCGCGGCGCAAGTTTCCAACGACCCCGGTCGCGGCCGCCGTCGTCTCTGACGCCATGATCGAACCGAGGAAGACGCCGTGGTTCCAGCTGCGTGATTGGAAGACGAGCGGGATCACGCTGGCGCGGCGACCGCCTAACAGGATCGCGTCGATCGGCACGCCAGCGGGGTCCTCCCACTCGGGGGCGATCGCGGGATCCTGGTTGGCGGGCGTCGTGAAGCGAGAGTTGGGGTGCGCCGCGGGCGTACCGAGGTCCTTCGACCAGACCCGGCCCTTCCAGTCGATGAGACCTTCGGGTGCCTCGCCCATTCCCTCCCACCACACGTCGCCGTCGGGCGTGCGCGCGGTGTTGGTGAAGATGGTGTTCGCCGCGACCGTGTACATGGCGTTCGGGTTGGTCTCCATGTTGGTGCCCGGGGCGACGCCGAAGAAACCGGCCTCGGGATTGATCGCGTAGAGGCGACCGTCGGGACCCGGCTTCATCCAGCAGATGTCGTCGCCGATCGTCTCGACCTTCCAGCCAGGCAGCGTCGGCACCAGCATGGCGAGGTTGGTCTTGCCGCACGCGCTCGGAAAGGCACCGGTGACGTAGCGCGTCTCACCGGCCGGGTTCGTCAACTTCAAGACGAGCATGTGCTCGGCGAGCCATCCGTTGTCGCGCGCGAGCACCGAGGCGATGCGCAGTGCGAAGCACTTCTTGCCGAGCAGCGCGTTACCCCCGTAGCCCGAGCCGTACGAGACGATCTCGCGGGTCTCGGGGAAGTGGACGATGTACTTGTTCTCCTCGTCGCAGGGCCAGGGCACGTCGGCCCTGCCGTGATCGAGCGGCATGCCGACCGAGTGCAGGCAGGGGACGAAGTCGCCGTTCTCGCCGAGCACCTCGAGCGCGCCGCGGCCCATGCGGGTCATGATGCGCATCGACACGGCGACGTAGGGCGAGTCGGTGATCTCGACGCCGATGTGGGCGATGTTCGATCCGAGTGGTCCCATGGAAAAGGGCACCACGTACATCGTGCGTCCCTTCATCGAGCCGTCGAAGAGGGTGTTGAGCGTCTCGCGCATCTCGCCGGGCTCGCGCCAGTTGTTCGTCGGACCGGCGTCGATCTCTTCCTTCGAACAGATGAAGGTGCGATCTTCGACCCGCGCGACGTCAGCGGGGTTCGACGCCGCGAAGTAGCTGTTCGGGCGCTTCGCGTCTGAGAGGCGCAAGAAGGTGCCGGCGTCGACGAGTTGCTGGCAGAGCTCGTCATACTCTTCGGCCGATCCGTCGCACCAGTGGATACGATCGGGGGTAGTGAGCCGCGCCACTTCCTCGATCCATTCAATTAAGCGTTTGTTCTTGGTTGGGTACATCACGTCGTCCTCGTTTGCGATTCGCACGCCGCCTCGTCGCGACGTGGTAAAACGCCCCCCGTCATGAGCGCGCCGACCGACCCAACCAAAGAACGAAGTCAGCGAGAAGATGACGTACTGGAGCGTATAACGAAAATCGTGACCCAGGACGAGGTCCCTCGCGGTGAGCGCCACGTCGGCGACGACGCGGCCGTATTGAAGCCGTTTGTGGGCGAGGCGATCATCAGCACAGACGTTGCGGTTCTGGGGGTTCACCTGGACTCCGAGCTCTTTTCCCTTCGCGATCTCGGGTACAAGGCGGTCATGAGCGCGCTCTCAGATTTGGCGGCGATGGGCGCTCGCCCGCGCGGACTCGTGGTCGCCGTCAGCGCTCCCGCGGGGACGGACTTCGAAGAGCTGCACACCGGCATCGCCGAAGCGAGCGAAGCGACCGGCACACCGGTCGTCGGAGGCGATCTGTCGAGCGGGCGGGACACGACCGTCGCGGTCACCGTCTTTGGTGAGTGTCCCGGACGGGGCGCCGTGCTGCGTAGCGGTGCGAAGCCGGGTGACGAACTACTCGTGACGGCGCAGCTCGGTCGCGCGGCCGCGGGGCTTCGACGCCGCAGAGAGGGCGCACCACTCTCTGACGAACTGGTCGAGGCGCATCGTCGTCCGTGGCCGCGACTCGCCGAAGGCATGGCTGCGCGCGGCGCGCACGTGCACGCGATGATGGACTTGAGTGACGGACTCGCGCTTGACTTGCATCGTCTCGCTGACGCCTCGAACGTCGGCTTCTCGCTCAGCGATGTTCCGGTTGCCGACGGCGCGACGAACGAAGAGGCGATCAGCGGGGGAGAGGACTACGAGCTCTTGATCGCGACGAACGACGCGGCCCGACTGCGCATGATTTTTTACGACCGAGGACTGCGCGCGCCGCTCACGATTGGCGTCATTGAGGTCGACCCCGCGCGGCGGACGTTACGCGGCGAACCGCTCACACGCCGGGGCTACGAGCACCGCCTCTAGGGCGCGGTGAGGCTTGAGCGAGAAGGCTTGACGACCTTGCCCGAGCGAAGGCAACCCGTGCACACGTTCATGCGCTTCGGGGTGCCGTTTACGAGCGCGCGCACGCGCTGAATGTTCGGATTCCAGCGTCGCTTGGTGCGACGGTGCGAGTGGGAGACGTTCATGCCGAACGACGGCTTCTTGCCGCAGATTTCGCAGACTGATGCCATGATGAACTCTCTCCTTAGTGTCCCGGGCGCGCGTCGCCACCGGGAGAAACCGAATGATCATTGTAGCATCGCTACCGATGACCTCTCCCACAACGCTGTCGGCCGGCGACCTGCGGGCGGCACTCACGATCTACGGAGAGCTTCTGCGCTCCCACCGCGAGGTTATTAATCGACTGAATGTCTACCCCGTGCCTGACGGTGACACGGGCACGAATATGGCGCTCACGGTCGAATCGGTGATCACCGCGCTCGCCGCGCTCGAAGAGGACGCCCCGATGGGTGCGGTCGCCCAGGCCATCGCCCACGCGTCACTCATGGGTGCGCGCGGTAACTCCGGCGTCATCCTCTCGCAACTGCTCCGCGGGCTCGTGAGCTCATTTCTCCCCAACGGCGAGGTCAGTCCGTCTCAGCTCGCAGAGGCCCTCCAGCACGCCGACGAGCTCGCGCGCCAAGCGGTGGTTCGTCCCGTGGAAGGAACGATCCTCTCGATTGCTCGCGCGGGAGCAGCGGGGGCGCAGTCCCACGACGAGTCGATGAGCGATCTTGTCCACGGTGCGCGCGACGCCGCGCGCGACGCGCTCGCAAAGACCCCCGAGCAGCTCCCGGTGCTCAAACAGGCGGGCGTCGTCGATAGCGGGGGCACCGGACTCGTGCTGCTCTTTGACGCGCTGTGCCACGTGGTCACGAACGACGCGTTGCCGGTCCCTCCGAGCCTCGACTCGATCAACGTGCACGTCCACGAGGCGCCACGAGACGACGCGGCGCTCGCCGATCTGCGCTACGAGGTCATGTACCTGCTCGACGCTGACGATTCGAAGATGCACGCGTTCAAAGACGTCTGGGCGGGGCTCGGTGATTCGATCGTCATCGTGGGCGGTGACGGTCTCTACAACTGCCACATCCACACCGACGATGTGGGTGCCTCCATCGAAGCCGCCCTCGACGCAGGTCGCCCTCGCGATATTCGCGTCGCCGACCTCGCGGACCAGGTCATCGAGGAGCGCTGGGTGCGTGAGGCGAGTGCCGGCGCCCTCGAACCGGCGATCGAGGACACGGCACCCGATCCGGCCCCGACGACGGCGGTCGTTGCCGTCGTGGTAGGTGAGGGCATCGGGCGGATCTTCCGATCGCTCGGCGTTCGCCAGCTCGTCCTCGGCGGACAGTCGATGAACCCCTCGACATCCGAGCTGGTTACAGCCGTGCGCGCGAGCGGCTCCCAGCACGTGATCATCTTGCCCAACAACAAGAACGTGACCCCGGTCGCCGAACGGGTGAACGGACTCGTCGATGAGGACGTTGCGGTCGTCGCGACGAGTTCTATCGTCGAGGGCTTCGCCGCGCTGCTCGCCTACGACCCCGACGCGTCGCTCGACGCCAACCTGGCGGCCATGAAGGCGTCTGCCTGCAACGTGGTGGCGGGAGAGGTCACGCGCGCGGTGCGCGACAGCGACACCGAGGCGGGATCCGTGCAGGAGGGCGACTGGATCGGGCTCGGGGACTCGCGCGTCATCTCCATCGCTGATTCCATCGCTGCCGCGAGCAACCAGCTCCTCGCTGCGCTCATTCGTCCCGAACACGAGCTCTTGACGATCATCGAGGGCGACGGCGCGTCACCGGCGAACACGCGGCGGATCACGGAGTTCCTCGCGGAGGTCTTTCCCCAGATCGCTGTCGAGGTGCACCACGGCGGCCAGCCGCTCTACCCCTACTACTTCGGCCTCGAATGAGTGACGCGCCGCTGAGGCGACTCCGCCAGTTGGGCGACGTACCAGTGGCTCAGCTTCGCCACGTCGGCGAGAAGCGAACGGCCGCGCTCGAGTCACTCGGGATCACCAACGTCTTCGATCTGCTCACCGTCTACCCGCGGCGCTACATCGATCGCACGCGACAGGTCGACCTCAGCGACCTCAACGTCGGCGACGAAGCCGCGGTCTTTGGCGAGGTCGTCAAAGTGAGCTCGCGTCGCACTCGACAGGGACGCGCCATGGTCGACGTGACGGTGAGCGACGGGGCTGAGTCGCTGAAGGTCGTCTTCTTCAATCAGGCGTGGCGCGAGCGACAGCTCACGCTCGGGGTCCAAGCTCTGTTCTTTGGCAAGGTCAGCGACTACCGGGGCCAGCGTCAGATGACCAATCCGGTCGTTGACGTCATCGTGGGCGCCTCGGGCGAAGAGCGAGACGCCTCAAAGGTGGGTCGGGTGGTCGCCATCTACCCGGCCTCGGGCAAGGCAGGGCTCACCAGCTGGGAGATGGGCGGCTTCATCGAGGAGTCGCTGCGGCGAGCCGGCCCCCTGTTCGATCCACTCGCGCAGACAGACCGCGAACCGCTTGGACTCGTCGATCGCACTCGCGCCTACTGGGGCATCCACCTCCCCGAGGACGTGGCAGACACGGGACCGGCCCGTCGACGCCTCGCCTTCGATGAGTTCTTCCGACTCCAGCTGCTGCTGGCGCTGCGCCGCCAACGCCTCGAAGCCTCCTCGGCGGGGATTCGTCACCCCTTTGTGCTGGCCGACCTCGACGTCGAGCCCGGCGAGAGCGTCGCGGCGTCCGAGTCGCTGGTGCGGCGATTTCTCGCGGGGCACCGATTCGCCCTCACGTTCGCTCAGCATCGGGTCCTCGAAGAGATCGCCAACGACATGGCGTCGCCGTTGCCGATGCATCGTCTCTTGCAGGGCGACGTGGGTTCGGGCAAGACGATGGTCGCGCTCACGGCGATGCTGGCCTCGCTGGACGGCGGACGACAGGCGGTCCTTATGGCGCCTACCGAAGTGCTCGCCGAACAGCACGTCGCCTCGCTTCGTCAAGATCTCGACGGCCTGACGACGCTCGACGACGCGGTGCTCGGTGGCGAACGCGCCCTGAACGTCCAGCTGCTCACGGGTCGCGTCCGCGCGAAGGATCGCCAGTCGGTCCTCGCGGGACTCGAGACCGGCGCGATCGACATCGTCATCGGCACCCACGCGCTGTTGAGTGACGAGGTGCGCTTTCGCTCGCTCGGCATCATCGTCATTGACGAGCAGCACCGTTTCGGCGTCGAGCAACGCGCGCAACTGCGCGACCAGGGTCGCCGTCGATCGAACGAGGACGCCGACCCCGACTTGCTCGTCATGACGGCAACACCCATTCCTCGAACCGCGGCGATGGTGCTCTTCGGGGACCTCGACGTGTCGGTGCTCGACGAGATGCCAGCGGGGCGTCGTTCCATAGAGACCACCTGGGCGCGGAGCGACGAGGAGGTCAGCGCCTGCTGGTCGCTCGTGCGCGACGAGGTGGCGGCCGGACGGCGCGCCTACGTGATCTGTCCGCTCGTCGAGGGGTCCGAGCGCGTCGAAGCGACGAGCGCCGTTGAAGAGCGCACGCGCCTTGCGACCCACGAGCTGCGCGGTCTCTCGGTCGGACTGCTGCACGGACAGATGAAGAGCGCGGAGAAGGAAGAGGTGATGAACCAGTTTCGCGCCGGCGAACTGAGCGTCCTCGTCGCGACCGTCGTCATCGAGGTCGGCGTCGACGTGCCCGAGGCGAGCGTGATCGTCATCGAAGACGCGTGGCGATTCGGGCTGGCCCAGCTGCACCAGCTGCGAGGTCGGGTCGGACGCTCAGACCTCCAGAGCTACTGCGTGCTGCTCGGCGAACCGCCGAGCGAAGAGGGCGAACTGCGACTCGAGGCGCTGGTGTCGACGACCGACGGGTTCGCGCTCGCCGAGATCGACCTCGAGATGCGCGGGGAGGGCACGCTGCTCGGCTCGCGCCAGCGCGGCCGCAGCGACCTCGTCCTCGCGAAACTGAAGAGGGACAGGGACCTCCTCGAAAGCGCCCACGAGATGGCGGCGACCATGGTGGCTCACGGCGGTGACGCGCTTGACGCGATGGAAGACGAACTGCGCCTCTTTGTAGATGAGGACGAAGCTACCTACCTGTTCAAGTCGTAGGACATACATTTAGAGGGTGCGAGTAATCGGTGGTACCGCCCGCGGGCGCCGGCTCAAGGCAAAGCTGCCGTCCACCGTTCGACCCACGACCGACTACGCACGCGAGGCGATCTTTTCGATGCTGGAGAGTCGTGGGGGACTGCGGGACCTCGTGGTCGCCGATCTCTACGCCGGCTCGGGGGCGATGGGCATCGAAGCGCTCTCGCGCGGGGCGAAGAAGGTCTACTTCGTCGACACCGATCCCGCCTGCTTGGCGGCGGCGAAGTCGAATCTCGAGCCGCTCCAGCTCGAAGGTGAAGCCGTCTTCGTGCGCGCGAACCTTCCGGTGTGGCACCCGCCACACGACCTCGACCTCGTGCTGGCCGACCCGCCGTACGGGCCGCTCGACCTCGCGAGCGTGCTGCACGACGTCGTCGCAGAGCGTGTGATCATCGAAAACGACCGACACATGGATGCGCCGCGCGGCTGGCTCGTGACCAAGATGAAGCGCTACGGCACTACGCTCGTAACGATGTTAGAGCCCAGCAAAGGGGACGAGGAATGACGGTTGGTCTGATTCCCGGTTCGTTCGACCCCTTCCACAACGGACACCTTGAGATCGTCGAGCGCGCCAGCCAGATCTTTGACGAGATCGTCGTGGCGGCGATTCGCAACCCCCAAAAGTCCGAGCCGCTCTTTGACCTGGACGAACGCCGCGAGATGATCGCGGACTCGGTCGGGCACCTTTCGAACGTGCGCATCGTGTCGATCTCGACGCTGCTCGTCAACGTGGCGCGCGACGTCGACGCGACGGCCATCGTGAAGGGACTGCGCGCCGTTTCGGACTTCGAAAGCGAGCTCCAGATGGCCCAGATGAACCGCTCGCTGTCGGGGGTGGAGACGCTCTTTCTGCCCTCGAGCTCGCACCACTCCTTCATCGCCTCGCGCCTCCTGCGCGAAGTCGCTCGATTCGGCGGCGACGTGACGAGCTTCGTGCCCGAACCGGTCGCAAAGCGCCTCGCCGAAAAGTTTCCTCGGAGTGAATCGTGACGTCCTTTGACGGCTATGACGACAACCCCGAGTTCGAAGAGCCCGCGCGCCACGTGCGCCGCGACATCGAAGCCGACCTGCGTGACTTGCTCGACCTTGTCGCGAACGCGAAGCAGATGCCGCTGTCGAACTCCGCGCTGATCTCGCGCGACGAGGTGATGGCGCTGCTCGAGCAGGCCCTGCACAGCCTGCCCGACGAGATCCGCGAAGCGCGTTGGGCGCTGCGCGACCGCGAAGAGCTGATGACGGCGGAGATGCAAAAGGCACAGCAGCTGATGGACCAGGTTCGAGCCGAAGCGGCGCGCATGGTCGATAAGACCGAGATCGTTCGCCAGTCGCGCGTGAAGGCCGACCAGATCGTGGCCGACGCCCACGCCCAGGCGCGCCAGATGATCAATCAGTCAGAGGACTTCATCGACGGCAAGCTCGGCGGCTTCGAGATAGTCCTCGAACGACTCTTGAAGACGGCGCGATCGGGACGAGAGCGCTTGAACGCCCAGGGCTTGCCCACGTCACTCATCACCGAGAACCAGCCCGCCGAGGAGTTCCTCGCGCCCGCTCCCGCGCCGTCACCCGCGCGCGGCTACGACGAGCCCGATGTGCGCGGTGACTCCTTCTTCGATCAGGACTCCTTCTAGAGTGACCTCGCCGTACCTTGTACCGGTCGCGCGGATCTTGCGCGACGCGCCCGCGTCCATGCAGGTGGATTTTGAAGCGCCCTTTGACGAGGAGCACGAGTTCGCGCCCCGCGGTCCGGCCGAGACCGACGTCTTTCCTGAAGCGGTTGTCCACGTCCAGCTGAAGCTCGAAAGCTTCAGCGGGGGACTGCGCGCTCGCGGTCACGTCGAGGCCCCCTGGCACGGAGTCTGTCGTCGTTGCTCGGCACCGGTGCTTGGCGTCTCTGAGGTGCGAGTCAACGAGCGCTTCACCGACGAGCGCATACCCGAGGATGATGAGACCTACGTCATCGTCCACGATTTCGTCGATCTGGCACCGCTCGCGCACGACGCGATCCTGCTCGACCTCCCCCTTGCACCGCTGTGCCGTCCCGACTGCAAGGGGCTGTGCCCCTACTGCGGCATCGACCTCAACGAAGGGACCTGTGACTGCCAGGCGCCGATCGATCCCCGGTGGGCTACACTGGACGGACTCCAATTCGGCGACCCCGACGAGGGATCCAAGGACTAGACGGGTAAACCCGTACCTGGTGAAAGAGAAGAACGATGGCCGTACCCAAGCGCAAGACCAGCAAAGCCAAGACCCGCAGCCGCCGTGCGGCCAACTGGCGCTTGGGGCGTCCGGCCCGCAGCGTCTGTCCCAACTGCTCGACATCGAAGCTGCCCCACGTGGTCTGCCCGAACTGTGGTTGGTACAAAGGGCGCGTCGCGGTAGAGGTCAACTGAGTTGACGCTGCCCATCGCCGTTGACGCGATGGGTGGTGACCTCGCTCCTAGAGAGATCATCGCGGGCGCCCAGCGCGCCGTCGATGAGCTGGGACTTGACGTCACCCTCGTCGGCGTGCCCGAACTCATGGGCGACACCGTGGGCCTCCCCGTTGTCGCCGTCACTGAAGTGATCGCAATGGACGACGATCCTGGCGCCAGCGTGCGCAGGAAAAAGGACTCGTCGCTCGTGCGCGCGGCGGAGCTCGTGCGCGACGGCAAGGCGAGCGCCATGGTCTCAGCGGGCAACACCGGTGCGACAATGGCGTCGGCGCTCTTGCGCATGGGGCGACTGCCGGGGGTGCTGCGGCCGTGCATCGTGACCCCTATTCCCAACCCCGGGCGCACCCCGGTCGTCTTGGTTGACGCCGGCGCAAACGCCGAGTGCTCGCCCGAGATGCTGGTCCAGTTTGCCCAGATGGCTTCGACGTTTGTCGCGACCCGCTACGGCGTCGCATCGCCCAAGGTGGGACTGCTTTCCATTGGCGAAGAGCGGACCAAGGGCACGCCGCTCGTGAAGGCCACGCACGAACTTCTTGATGGAATGTCGACACTCAACTTCGTCGGCAACGTGGAAGGCCGAGACTTCATTCCTTCGCCCGTCGACGTGATCGTGACCGATGGCTTTACCGGCAACGTGGCGCTGAAGACCCTCGAAGGCGCGCTCCAATTCGTCTTTTCCACCATCCTGGACGTCGTGGGCACGAACGAAGCAACCAAGGCCGCGGGCGACGTGCTCTTTGAGTACTTGCTCCCGGTCGCCTCGCGTCTCACACCCGAGAGTCAAGGCGGGGCCATGTTGCTGGGCGTCAACGGGATCTGTGTGATCAGCCACGGGTCGTCCAACGCGACAGCGATCATGAACGCGATTCGCGTCGCCGCCGAGGCGGATAAAGAGGAGATCGTGGCCAAATTGGCAGCGACAATTCGACCTGATCAAGAGGTGTAACTAGGCATTGCCGCCCGTCGGCTCGGTAGTGTTGGGGCACATTGACAAGGAGGCGTCATGTGCGCTGACACCGCCGCACCGCTCGATCGAGCCGCAATCTTGGAACTCGTTCGTGACGAGCTCGCCGAGATCCTCGAAAAGAGCCCGAGTGACATCGCCGAAGACGAATCGTTCGAAGACCTGGGCGCCGACTCGCTCGCGTTAATCGAACTGGTCGAAGCGCTCGAAGAGAACCTCGCGAGCTACGCCGCTGGTTTTCACATCGACGACGAGGACTTAGAGGGTCTCGTCTCGGTGCGAGACGCGGTTGACTACGTCGCGGTCAAGTTGCAGGTTGCCTAACGAAACACGCGAAACTTTTGGTCACGTCGATCCCCGCCGTCGCTAAGCGCGTGGGCCTTTCGCCCACGAGCCCGCTCTTGCTGATAGCCCTCACGCACTCGAGCTACGCGGCCGAGCACGACGTCGAGTCCAACGAGCGACTGGAGTTTCTCGGCGACGCCGTCGTCGACCTCGCGATCGCGGACCTTATCGTGACGCGCTACCCCCAGCTCAACGAAGGGACGGGTTCGCTCGTGCGAAGCCGCGTCGTCAACGAAGCAGCACTCGCGCGCGCGGCGCGCGAGCTCGACCTGGGCGCCGTCTTGCGAGTAGGTCGAGGCGTGAAGAAAGAGCACGGCGCCGAACGCCCGTCACTGCTCGCCGACGCCTTCGAGGCGGTCGTTGCGGCGCTCTACTTCGAGCGCGGCTACGACGCCGCCAAGAGCTTCGTGCACGACGCGCTCGCCCGCGAGGTGGATGACGCCTCACTCGACCCAAGCGACGTGGACCCGAAGACGCTCCTGCGTCAGTGGGCCGAGGCCAGTGGGCTCGGCGCGCCGAACTACGAGGTGACGTCCGAAGGACCGCCCCACGAGGTGATCTATCACGCCTCAGTACGCGTGGGCGAACTCGTCGCCCACGGCGAAGGTCGATCGAAGAAGAGCGCCGAAGGCGAAGCCGCACGAGCCGCGTGGCGCGAGCACGCCGATGCCTGAGCTCCCCGAAGTAGAGACGGTTCGCATCTCGCTGTCGCGCGACCTGATCGGCAAGAAGGTGAAGAGCGCCCTCGTCACGAACGGGCGGGTCGTTCGCCGCCACAAGACGGCGAGGGACTTTCGTGCCATGATCGAGGGCCACTCGATTCGCTCGATCGAGCGACTCGGCAAGAACCTCATCGTGGGGCTCGACAACTCGACCCACCTCATCATCCATCTCGGCATGAGCGGTCAGCTCCTTCGCGCGAAGAGCGCGAAGGACCCAAAGCCCAAGCACACCCACGCCGTGTTCACCTTTGCGCAGGGCGGGGAGCTGCGCTACGTCGATCCTCGAACCTTCGGCGAGCTCTACGTGTCCAAGCCGCTCGGAGAGAACGACCCGCCGGTCGAGATCTCGAAGTTTGCGCGACTCTCCATCGGTGGCGAGGGGCTGGCCCTGCGCAAGGCGATCCCCGAACTCGCGCACCTCGGCCTCGATCCCTTCGAGGACCAGATCGGCTGGGACCGTTTTGCCGCCATCGTCCGCAGTCGCACGACCCCCCTGAAGGCCGTCCTCACTGACCAGGACATCCTCGCGGGCATCGGCAACATCTATGCCGACGAGATCCTCTTTGCCGCGGGACTGCGCTTCGACCGACCGGCCGAGTCCCTGTCGACGATCGAGATCCGGCGCCTGCACCGCTCGATCACCGAGATCCTCACTGAGGCGATCAAGCACGGTGGATCGACCCTCGACGACGAGCAGTTCGTCGACCCCGACGGCAAGGCTGGCAACTACCAGCAGTACCACCAGGTCTATAACCGCGAGGGGCTCGCCTGCTTCCAGTGCCGCCAGCCGATCCGCCGCGAGACCGTGCGTGGACGCTCGACTTTCTACTGTGAAAAGTGTGAGGCATAGAGCCGAGAGCGTCTCGCCAACGTTGCTAGCGTCTCAATGTGTTTCTTAAGCGATTGACCATGAAGGGCTTCAAGTCCTTCGCCGACGCCACCGTTTTAGAGTTCGAACCCGGCGTCACAGCAGTCGTCGGGCCGAACGGCTCGGGAAAATCCAACGTCGTTGACGCCGTGACCTGGGTGCTGGGCGCCCAGAGCACGAGGGCGCTGCGCAGCTCGCGCATGGACGACGTCATCTTCATGGGCACGGTTAACCGGCCGGCGCTCGGTCGAGCGGAAGTGGCGCTGACCCTCGATAACTCGTCCGGGCGCCTTGCGATCGACGGCGCCGAGGTGACCATCTCGCGAACACTGTTTCGAAACGGTGACTCGGAGTACGCGATCAACGGCACGACGTGTCGCCTGCTCGACGTCCAAGAGCTCCTCGGCGACTCTGGCGTCGGTCGCCAGCAGCACATGATCATCGGTCAAGGGCAGCTCGACTCAATACTCTCGTCCAACCCCGAGAACCGACGCGCGGTGATCGAAGAAGCGGCGGGCGTGTTGAAGCACCGCCGCCGCAAGGAGCGTTCCGAACGCCGACTCGCCGCAACCCAAGAGAATCTCGAGCGACTCGGCGACCTCGTGCGCGAAGTTCGTCGCCAGATGCGCCCACTTGAGCGTCAAGCCGCCTCCGCTCGAAGCTTCTCCGACGTTGAAGCGGAGCTGCGTGAAGCGCGCCATGCACTGTTTGCGACTCGTCTGCACCACTTCGAAGAGCGCCGTCGGGAACTCGAGCACGCCCTCGAAGAGGCGTCGGTGCGCGAACGAGAGCTCCGTCACGAAGTGGTCGCCCTCGACGCCAAGGCGACTGCAGCGGCTGCGGAGATGGCATCGCGCCGCGAGGAGGCGCTCGCGTCGACGCTTGGCACCTTGCAGGGTCTCGCCGAGCGGGCACGAGGCACGAGTTCGATCATTCAAGAGCGCGAGCGGTCCGTGCGCCAGGCGCTGATCGCCTCGGCCGATGAGAACGTGATCGCGACGCTGGAAGCCGACGCCGCGAAACTCGAAAGCGATCTCGACGGGTTGCACGATGACGAGCAGTCAATCTACGAGCTGCGTCGGGCGCTGGCGAGTTCGCGCGCGATCTTTGCTCAGGTCGAGGCGCACTTCGAAGAGACCTGGGCGACGTCGCCCGAGAGCGATGAGACCGCGCTGCGCGGCGCGCGCGAACAGCTCTCACTTCTCGAGCGCTCTCTCGCGTCGCTGCTCGACAGCGAGCAGCGCGCTCGCACGCGCCGAGACGAGGCGCTGAGCCGCGCGCAGTCTGTTGCGGGCACGCTCGATGCGACGAGCCGCGAACGCGATGAGGCACAGCGCGCGCTCGAGGCGGCCGTCCCGCGCGCGGCCGCCGCCGACGATGATGCCGCTCGCGCAGAGATCGAACGACGCGACGCGGACGTGTTGTATGAGGGGGTAGCGGACGCGTCGTCGCGCGCCTTCGCGCGCGCGGAGACGCTCGCGCGCGCGCTCGAAGAGCTCTCGGGAGCGAGTGGGCGCGCGATCATTGGCGACCTCGAGGGAGTACTCGGATCGTTCCTCGACCTCATCGACATCGACGCTGGATTCGAACGTGCCGTTGAGTCTGCCGTGGGCGCGTCGGTGAGCGCTGTGGTCGTCGACGGACGCCGTTCGGCGCGCGCCGCGCTCGCGGCACTGCGTCGCGAAGGGGGAGCCGGACTCATCCTTCCGGTCGGCGAAGGCGAAGTGGCGTCGCTCACGGCGCCGTCGGGGACGCGCCCACTTCGCGACGCGGTGCGGGCCCGTCGGGACGCGCCCGAGCACGTGACCAGAGTCCTTGACGCACTCTTCTCTCGCGTGTTCGTGGCAGAGGACTGGGAGTCGGGCATCGAGATCGCGCTGGCGAATCCGGATCTCACGATCGTCACGAGCGAAGGGGATCGCTTTTCGTCGATGGGCTGGCGCATTGCGTCGGGGCGAGCGGTGGTCACCCGGCGCACCGTGGAAGAGGCCAACGAGGCAGCCGCGAACGCCGAGCGCGAGCTCGCCGTGCGGCGCCAACGGCGCGACGCCGCGACGAACCGCCACGCCGCCGCACTCGAGGAGTACACGGTGGCAACGTCGACGCTGGCAAAAGCTCGCGCGGACCTTGGCCGCCTGGAGGCGGAGACGTCGCGCCTCGCCGCAGAGGGCGACGGCCTCGCGGCGAGCGTCATCGCGCTCGAGGGCGATCTTGGTGACGTGACGAATCAGATCCGCTCGGGCCAAGAGGAGCTCTCGGCGCTGAGCGAGCAGCTGCCAGCTCTCGAAGCGGCGTGGCGCCTCAGTCTTGCGCGCGAAGAGCGTCGCGGCGAGGAGAAGCGCGAACTCGACGCGCGACGTCGAGCGGTCGACGAGGAGTCGACGGCGCTCTCACGACGTGAAGCCGAGATCGGCGAGCGGCGTCGACTCATCGAACAGCGACAGGCAGAGATCGAGCGTCGCCTCGAAGGCCGCTCGGGCGAGCGACAGGCGGCGGCCTCGAAGCGACAGCTCCTCGAGTTTGACCTTCAAGCCCTCGGGCGACTCGGCGCGCTCGTCGAACGCGCCGGGCACGAGATTCGCGTGAACCAAGAGGCGATGGACTCGACGTACCGCGAACAGTTGGAAGCGACACGCGCGAGCGCCGAGCTGCTCGAAGAGGTCCGGCGTGCACGCCACGAGGCGGACGCGCGCTTGAGCGAGCTCGGCGAAGTCGTTCGGCGCTACGAGATCGAGCAGGCGGAGCTCGTCGTGAAGGTCGCGAACGTCCACGAGATCGTCCACCGCGATCTCGGTGTCGAGCCGCACGAGATGGGTCCGGCCCCGAAGATCGAACTCGCTGAGGGTGTCTCGCTCGAACAGCGCGTCGCTGAACTCGAAGCTCGCATCACGTCACTGGGGCCGATCAACCCGCTCGCGCTTGAAGAGCTCGCCGAGCTCGAAGAGCGCTACAAGGAGCTCGACGCGCAGGTGAGCGACGTGCGTCACGCGCGACGCGAACTCCAAGAGGTGCTGCGCGCGCTCGACGAGGAGATCATGCAGACCTTCACGACCGCCTTCGCCGACGTGAACGAGCACTTCTCATCGCTCATTGCGATGCTGTTTCCCGGCGGTCAGGGCCGGCTCAACATGAGTGAGCCCGACGATCCTTTGAACACCGGCGTCGAGATCGAGGTGCGCCCGATGGGCCGCAACGTGCGACGCATCTCGCTGCTCTCGGGCGGCGAGCGCTCGATGGCAGCTCTCGCGTTTCTCTTCGCCGTGTTTCGTTCACGGCCGTCTCCCTTCTACCTCATGGACGAGGTGGAGGCGGCCCTGGACGACGTGAACCTGCAGCGGTTCTTGAGTCTCGTTGACGAGTTTCGCGAGGAGGCGCAGCTGCTCATCGTCACGCACCAAAAGCGCACCATGGAGTCGGCCGACGCTCTCTACGGCGTGACGATGGTGCCGGGCGCCTCGTCCAAGGTGGTCAGCCAGCGCGTCAACCGACCAAAGGAAGTCGAGTCGGCGTGATCGCGCTCTATGTCATCATCGCCGTGGTCGTCGTGCTGCTCGCGACCACGATCGTGGTCACTCGACGCCGGCGCGGCGCGCGCAGCGCCCTCATCGCTTCACCCCCGCGAGCCGCCATGTCCGAGGTGCTCGTGAGTGAGCCCGCACCGATCCCCTCGCTCGAGGCGGTCTCCCTCGAGGATCGCCTTGCCTCCTCGAGACGGGTCTTCGATCGGGTGCGCGGGCTGTCCGGCGGGCCAGAGCTCGGCCGCGAGCAGCTCGACGTCGTCGAAGAGGTGCTGCTGCGAAGTGACGTGGGTGTCGCGACCACGGCGGCCGTCCTCGAAGAGCTCGCCGCCCATGGGGCGCCCGACGGTGTCGCCGAAGCGCTGCGCGAGATTCTCCTCGCGTCGCTCACCGGCGACCGGTCGACCGCGACGGCGGCGGACGAGGGGCGCATCGCGGTGTGGCTCTTTGTCGGCGTGAACGGCGTGGGCAAGACCACGACGATCGGCAAGCTCGCCAAGCGCCACCACGACGAGGGACGACGCGTGATGCTCGCGGCGGGCGACACGTTTCGCGCCGCCGCGGCAGATCAGCTTGAGCAGTGGGCGAACCGCACGTCCTCAGAGATCGTCCGGGCGAATGAGGGCGCCGACCCCGGCTCGGTCGTGCACGACGCGATCGGCCGGGCGTACGCCCGTGACCTCGACATCGTGCTCGCCGACACCGCCGGTCGCCGGGCCAACAGCACGAACCTGCTCGACGAGCTTGCCAAGGTCCGTCGCGTCGCCGACCGCGAACCGGGTCAAGTGCTCGAAACGCTGCTCGTCCTTGACGCGACGACCGGTCAGAACGCGCTCAGCCAGGCGAGGGAGTTCCTCGCGGCGGCGAGCGTGACGGGCATCGTGCTCACCAAGCTTGATGGCACGGCGCGCGGCGGCATCGTCGTCGCCATCGAGCGCGACCTCGGCATTCCCGTCAAGTTCATCGGGATCGGCGAGGGCGCCGACGACGTGATCGTCTTTGACCCCGAGGAGTTCGTCGATTCGGTGCTGGGGGTCGCACGGTAGCCTCGTACAACCATGTTTGACGCCCTAAGCGAACGCCTCGAACGCCTGAGCACCTCGCTGCGTTCGCGCGGACGTCTGTCCGACGCCGACCTCGACGAGGCCCTCGCCGACGTCCGGTCGGCCCTGCTTGAAGCCGACGTCGAGCTCGGCGTCGTGCGCGCGTTCCTCGACGCGGTGCGCGAACGCCTGAGCGGAGAGGCCCTCACCCAGAGCCTCACCCCGGGCCAACAGGTCATCAAGGCCGTCCACGAGCAGCTCATCGAGGTGCTCGGTGCCTCGCCCCTCAAGATCACCTACGCCTCACGGCCCCCGACCGTGGTGCTGCTCGCCGGTCTCCAAGGAGCCGGTAAGACCACGGCTGCGGCGAAGCTCGCCGCGTGGTTCAAGCAACAGGGTCGCCAGCCGTACCTGGTGGCGGCGGACCTTCAGCGTCCCGCCGCCGTCGAGCAGCTGCGCGTACTCGGCGCCCAGGTTGGCGTCGACGTCTACTCGGCACCCACGACGCCGCTCGAGGTGGCCCGTCAGGGTGTCGCAGAGGCGTCGCGGCTTGGGCGCGATGTGGTCATTATCGACACGGCGGGCCGACTCGCCATTGACCAAGCACTCATGGATGAGGTTCGTTCGATATCTGAAGCGACCTCGCCGCACTACACCTTCTTGGTGATCGATGCGGTCACTGGTCAAGACGCTGTCCACACCGCGCGGAGCTTCCACGACGCGCTCGAACTGACGGGCCTCATCGTCACGAAGCTCGACTACGACGCGCGCGGCGGGGCCGTGCTGTCGGCGCGGGGCGTCGTTGGGCGCCCGGTTGTCTTCGCCTCGACGGGCGAGAAGATCTCTGACTTCGATCTCTTCTACCCAGAACGCATGGCCTCTCGAATCCTTGGCATGGGCGACGTCCTCACGCTGATCGAGCAGGCCGAGCGCACCATGGACCCGAACGTCGTCGCCGAGTCGGCCGGGCGCATGATGAGCGGCACTTTCACGCTCGACGACTTTCTCGCGCAGCTGGGTCAGGTACGAAAGATGGGCTCGCTCGGCGGGCTGATGAAGCTCATGCCGGGTGTCACCAAAGAGATGCGCACGGCGGCGAGCAACGTCGACGAGGGCGAGCTTGGACGCGTGGAAGCGATCGTGCGCTCGATGACCCCGAAGGAGCGCCGCGACCCTTCCATCATTGACGGCTCGAGACGCACGCGCATCGCCAGGGGTTCGGCGACGAGTGTGAGCGCCGTCAACCAGCTGCTGAAGCAGTTCGGCGAGATGAGAAAGATGATGCGCCAGATGGGCAACGGGGGCACGCCGCAGATGCCGGGAGGACTCGGTCGCTTGGCGGGGCTCGCCGCGCGCCAAGCTGCCAAGAGCGACCAGCAACTTCCTGCGGGATTCGAGGCGCTGGGCGCGGGGATGGCGAGCGCTGCCGCCAGTCGTGGCGGAAAAAATAAGAAGAAGAAGGGTGGGAGGGTTACCCCTCCTAAACAACGCTAAACTTTGACGCTCGGGTATAGCGCCCAGTTCCGATGACGGAACGAACAGGTTCGAAGGGATTTTCGCTGTGGCTGTGAAACTACGTTTGGTGCGAATGGGCAAGAAGAAGCAGCCCACCTATCGCGTCGTGGCCGCTGAGAGTCGTCGTGCCCGGTCGGGTGCCTTCCTTGAGATCGTCGGGACCTACCAGCCCCGAGGCATCTCGACGGCTGAACCCGACATGGTGTTGAAGATCGACAACGAAAAGGTTGTCCACTGGCTGCGCCACGGGGCCCAACCGACCGAGCGTGTCGCGAAGCTCCTGAAGGTGAGCGGCGCCCTCGAAGAGTTCGAAGCGGCAAAGGCGGCCCAGTGAGCGACCCGCAGGACGACTACGTCGCCGGCGACATCAACACGATCGACAGCGACACTGATGGTGACGCCGAGTTCGACGAGCGCGACGTCAACGTGCACGCGGCGCCGATGGCCGTGACCGCGACCGCCGCCCTCGAGTTCATCGCGAAGTCCCTCGCCGACGACCCGAGCTCGGTCTCGGTTGAGGTCAGCGAGCGTCAGGGCAAGGTCGTACTCTCCCTCAGCGTCGGACCCGACGACATGGGCCGCATCATCGGACGTCGTGGACGCACCGCACAAGCCATTCGCGCGCTGGTGGGCGCGGCGGGAGCGCGTGACGGCGTCACGACCTCCGTCGACATCGTCGACTAACCGTGTCCGACGAGCGTGCCACGCTCGAAGTCGGGCGGATCATCAAGGCTCACGGGCTGAAGGGCCAAGTCCTCGTCGACCTGTGGAGCGATCGCGTCGAGCGCCTCGCTGCCGGTGAGACGCTGCTGAGCGAGCGCGGACCGCTCGTCGTGACCGCCTCCGCGCCGCATCAGGCGAGGTTCATCGTCTCCTTCGACGGCATCTCTACGCGCGAAGCAGCCGAGCGCCTGCACGGCGTCGTGCTCTCGGCGCCGCGCATCGAGGACGATACGGTCATCTGGATCGACCAGCTGTTTGGGGCCGAGGTCGTGGACGCGGCTGGGGTGCGCCACGGCGTCGTGGTCGACGTCGAGGCGAATCCGGCGAGCGATCTCATGGTGCTCGACACCGGCTCCCTCGTTCCTTTGACGTTTGTCGTCTCGGTCGACGCGAACCACCGGGTCGTCGTCGACGCCCCCGAGGGGCTCTTCGAATGAGCCTGCGCATCGACGTGCTGACACTGTTTCCTGACGCGATAAGCGGGTACGCGTCGACGTCAGTGCTCGGACGCGCCCAAGAGCGCGGCGTCGTCGAGCTGTTCGTGCACGACTTTCGCGACGCCGCAACCGACGTCCACCGCAGCGTCGACGACACCCCCTACGGCGGTGGTGCCGGCATGGTGCTGCGCGCTGAACCGATCATCGCGACTGTCGAGTCGACTCCCGCCCTCGCGCGACCGATCATCGCCCTCACTCCTTCGGGCCGGGTCTTCACCCACGAGTTTGCGGCCGAGCTCGCTGCCCTCGGGGGATTCACGCTTCTCTGCGGTCGTTACGAGGGGTTCGACCAGCGGGCCCTCGAACTCGTGGTCGACGATGAGCTCTCGCTCGGTGATTTCGTGCTCGCCGGAGGAGAGCTGGCGGCGCTCTGTGTGATCGAATCGGTCGCGCGCCTCTTGCCGGGCGGACTCGGTAACGACAACTCGAGCGTGGAGGAGTCCTTCAGCGAGGGCCTGCTCGAGTACCCCCAGTACACCAAGCCCGCCGAGGTTCGTGGGGTGGCGGTTCCTGAGATCCTGCTCTCGGGCGACCACGCTCGCATCGCCCGGTGGCGCCGAGCCCAGGCGCTTCATCGGACGATCGCGCGACGACCTGACCTCATCGAGCGCCGCGGGGGACTCAGCGCCTTGGATGAGGCGATTCTCGTCGAATTTCCAAAAATGGATGACTCGCAGGGAAACGGCTAAACTTCTAAAGCCTGTGATCCGAAAGGGACCGCTCTCATGAACCCCACCGACCTCGTTGACCGCGACTCGCTTCGCGACGATATTCCCGCATTTCGCCCCGGCGACACCGTGAAGGTCCACGTGCGTGTGGTTGAGGGTACTCGTCAGCGCGTTCAGGTGTTCCAGGGCGTCGTCATCCGCCGCCAGGGATCGGGTCTCCAGGAGACCTTTACCGTACGAAAGATCAGTTTCGGAGTGGGCGTGGAGCGCACGTTTCCCGTGCACACCCCCACGATCGCCAAGATCGAAGTCGACTCCTACGGCGACGTTCGTCGCGCGAAGCTGTACTACCTGCGCGACCTGCGCGGTAAGGCCGCCAAGATCAAGGAACTCCGCGTCACCGAGCGCGCGTAGTCGCTGGTGGGCGAAGAAGAGCTCGACGACTACGAGTCGACCCTCGAACTCGCGTTAGTCCAGGAGTACAAGGCCGTCGTCGGGATGTTCGACTTTGCGGTGGAGACCGACCGCCGCTTCTATCTCGCTAACGACGTCGCCATTGAGGTCCGCTCAGAGGGAACGCCCACACTGCTCGAGGTGACGCTGCACGACGCCTGGGTCTGGGACATGTATCGAGCAGCGCGCTTCGTTCCCTCGGTCCGCATCTTGACGTTTCGCGACGTCAACATCGAGCGTCTACCCAAAGAAGATCTTCAACCCTGAGATGGAGCTCGTTCGGCTCGACGCACCGCTCTCGGACCGCGACGCGCTCATCACAGTCTCTCTAGAGTCAACGACGCTCTTTTCCTGTCGTGACGGCGACACGGTGATTGTAGTCGCATCCCTCGCTGGCCGGTTGCGGGTTGGCGTCGGCGTATGGCTCTGCGCCTCGGCCAGCTATTCGGCCCAGCTGTGCGCGCGCGACGTCAAGACGCTCTCGCACCTCGTCGCGCTCGATCACGTCGTCATCGAGGCAGCGTCCGGCTCGGCCGAGCACGCCGACATCGTGCGCGCCCTGCTGACCAACGACGAGGTCAACTTCGAAAACGATCTCGCCACCATTCGCGGTGCCTACAACCGGCCAGCCCCGCCGACGCCCGTGACGGTCTGGAGCGCGCAAGAAGAGACGCTCACGAGCGAAGCAGGGGTGTTGCGTCTCCAGCGCGTCGAATCGCGCGACGCGCTGGCGCTGACCTACTTCGCCTGAGCTACTCGGGCTGTCGGGAGATTCGCTCCGGGCGGATCTTCACCGTGACACGGATCTCGCCCGGGTAGTTCTTTTCAAAGTGGTCCGCGCCGGTGTACTTCTTCGCGAACGCGTCGATGACGTCGTCGGCGCCGTCGGTCGTAAAAGCGACCACGTTGCCGCGCACGGTGATCGAAACCTCGGGGTCGTCAGGGTCGGTGAGTGACACGGCGACGCGGGAGTCGTTTGCCAGGTTGCGAGCCTTCGCGCGACCCAGTGCAGTGTTGATCACGATGTCGTCACCATCTAGTCCCACCCACACGGGCGAGACGTTGGGTGCACCGTCGGTGTCGAGGCTCGCGACGTGCGCGAGCACCTTCTTTTCAAATATGGCGCGTGAGGCGGGGGTGAAGGTGTCGGGCACGATTCTCCTGTGACGTGGTCGCTGTGGGCTACTAGTTTTACTGTAATGAACATAGGTGCACATGTACGCGGTGGCGGCACGCTCATTCCCTCGCTCGAACTGGGCGTGGAGATGGGTGCGACGTCAATTCAGATATTCACCCAGAGTCCACGAATGTGGAAGCCGTCGCTGTACGCACCAGAAGTGTTGGCTGCGTATCGCGAAGCACAAGCCGAGACTCCCTCGATCCGAAATACGTTCTGTCACGCAACGTATCTGATCAACTTGGCGACTGCCGACGCCGAACTCTACGAGAAATCGATCGAGACGCTCACCCACAACCTGTCGGTCGCTCGCGGCATGGGATCGTCGGGTCTCATCTTGCACGTCGGCTCGCACCACGGTGCGGGATTCGACAACGTCGTGCGCCAGATCGCTGACGCCTTCGAACGCGCACTCGCCGAAGCTGATCCAGTACCCGACGGGGTAGCCGACTGTCCGATCCTCATCGAGAACGCGGCGGGCTCTGGCGGCACAGTGGGACGCTCCTTCGAGGAGATTCGTTTTCTCATCGATGCCTGCAACGGCGACGATCGTCTCGGACTGTGCATTGACACCCAGCACCTGTGGGCGAGTGGTTTTGACTTCTCGACGGTCGCTGGTACCGAGCGCCTCATTGAAGAGATCGAATTCAGCGTTGGCATGAACCGTCTGCGCGCCTTTCACCTCAACGACTCGAAGATCGAGCTGGGCGGCAACCGCGACCGCCACGCGAACATCGGTGAGGGCACCATTGGAACTAAGGGGCTTGCGCCACTCGTTGGACACCCGCGAATCCGTGACCTTCCGCTCCTGCTCGAAGTGCCGGGCACCGGGGACGGTCCGCGCGCCTATGACGTCGAGGTGGCAAAACAGGTCGTTGTTGCGGGCATCGAGCTCTACGCCGGCGACGCAGACTGGGAAGCCTTGCTGCCGGTGATCGTGCCGGCGCCCGTCACGATGAAGAAGGTCGTCGCGAAGAAGACATCCGTGGCGGAGGCAACAGCGCCCGAGGCGACGACAGCTTCGGCAACGAAGGCAGCGGCAAAGAAGGCACCGGCAAAGAAGGGCCCTGAGAAGAAGGGCCCTGCGAAGAAGGTTGCCGCGAAAAAGACCGCGAAGAAGACGGCGAAGAAGGCGGTCGCAAAAAAGACGACGAAGAAGTCTGCGTCGGCGAAGAAGGCAGCGTCGAAGAAGAAGGCGACGACAAAGAAAAGCCCTGCGAAGAAGGCCTCCGTAAAGAAGTCAGCCAAGAAGACTGCCAAGAAAGTGGCGTCAAAAACGTCGGTGAAGAAATCGCCAAAGATTGCGTCCAAGAAGAAGGCTGGCAGCAAAAAGACTGCGCCTAAGAAGCGCGAGTTGAGGTTGGCCAAAAAAGTGGCGAAGTCGGCCAGGAATACGGCGAAGTCGGCCAAGAAGTCGACGAAGAAGGCCCTCAAGAAGACCGCGAAAAGATCAACCAAGAGGTAGGACATGACGAACGTGCGCGTCGAGACGGACACGATGGGCCCGATTGAAGTGCCCGCCGATCACTACTGGGGAGCTCAAACCGAACGGAGCCTGCACCACTTCGCGATCAGCGACGAGACCATGCCAACGGCGGTGATCACCGCGTTCGGCGTACTCAAGCTGGCGTCGGCGCAGGTGAACGAAGCCATCGGAAAGCTGGACCCGGACAAGGCGACGCTGATTGAGCGCGCTGCGAGCGAGGTCATCGATGGCGCGTTAGCTGACGAGTTTCCTCTTCGCATATGGCAGACCGGTTCGGGCACGCAGACGAACATGAACGTGAACGAAGTGATCTCGAATCGCGCCATTGAGCTTGCTGGTGGCGTGTTGGGTTCGAAGACGCCTATTCATCCCAATGATGACGTCAACATGTCGCAGTCATCGAACGACACATTCCCCACGGCGATGCACATCGCCGCCGTGATGGAGATCACTGATCGTCTGATCCCCGCGGTGCAGCGTCTACGTGACGCTCTCAACGACAAGGCGGTGACCTTCGCTGGCATCACGAAGATCGGCCGGACCCACCTGATGGACGCGGTGCCACTCACGCTCGGTCAGGAGTTCTCCGGGTACGTGTCGCAACTTGACGCTGACCTCGCTCGGCTTGGGGTCGTGTTGCCCGGCCTCTACGAGCTGGCGGCGGGCGGCACGGCTGTCGGTACGGGGCTGAACACGCACCCCGAATTTGGCGAGCGAGTGGCCGCGGCTATCGCCGCCTTGACGGATAAGCCGTTCGTTAGTGCGCCCAACAAATTTGCTGCGCTCGCCGCGCACGACGCGCTCGTCTTCGCTCACGGCGCCATCAGGACGCTCGCGACGAGCCTGACGAAGATCGCCGAGGATCTGCGCTGGCTCGGTTCCGGTCCGCGTGCGGGCCTTGGCGAACTGCAACTCCCCGAGAACGAGCCCGGCAGCTCGATCATGCCTGGCAAGGTCAACCCGACGCAAAGCGAAGCCATGATCATGGTCTGCGTCCAGGTCTTCGGCAACGACGTCGCCGTCGGGATTGCTGGTTCGCGAGGCAATTTCGAGCTCAACGTCTGCAAACCGGTGCTCATCTACAACTTCTGCAACTCGGTCGATCTACTGACTGACGCCTGTGACCGATTCCGCGAGTTCTGCGTGGAGGGACTCGAGCCGAACTACGAGCAGATTCAGATCCACCTCAACAGCTCGCTGATGCTCGTCACTGCTCTCAACCCCATCATTGGCTATGACAAGGCCGCAATGGTGGCAAAGACCGCGCACAAGGAACGAACCACGTTGCGAGAAGCGGCGATCGCACTGGGTTTTCTCACCGGCGAGGAGTTTGACGCGGCCGTCGTCCCCGAAGAGATGACCCATCCCTAGCTGTTAGGCGAACTGCAGGAAGCCCGAAGTGATGCAGAGGCCGAAGGCCCCGATGACCAAGAAGCCAACGACAAGTGACCCGATCACGATCCTGGTTCCACGGCCCCGTCCGCGCGCCATCGGGCGCGGCATGTACCACTCGGGCAGCGCGTTCAACCCAAGTCCAAAGTTCCACGGCACGGCGTCAGGCTCGAGGGGAGCGTTCGGATCGGCGGCGAGGGCCAGTGACGCGAGCTCCTCGTCACTGATGGATACCGGTCCGGTCAATTCGTCCACGGCATTCCTTTCTGCAAACGACTGATCTTCAACTCCGACGCTACCGCCGGCCGACAGAATCGGAACGTCGCTTAGTTGACCGGGACGTTCCAGAGCGCCATCCAGCGCGAGAGGTCCTTTTCGATCGGCAGGTCCGTGCTGAGGAATGAACGCACCCTGAGTTCGAGTTCGTTGTTGCGCTGGGATGGTCCCGTCGGTGCGAACGGATAGAAGGTGCCCTGCTTCAACAGGTAGACGAGTCGCACTGATCCTTCGCCGGGAGGTGTCTGGGGGACGAAGCCAAAGACGGCGCAGAGGAGTCGGGGCCCGAGTCCGTGCTCGACCATCGAGGTATCGGCCGAGTGGATCCGCGTGACGAGGGCTTCGAAGTCGGGATCGTGGACGACGAGCCATTCGAAGCCGAGGTCGTCCTTGGTCAGGGAGACCTTGTTGTTCGTCTCATCGAAGTCGAGCAGCTGCTTGATGTCGTCGTCGGTCAGCAGCGAGCTCTCACCACTGCCAGTCTTAAAGCAGAGACCGGCCTCGCCCGAACTCACGAGATCGAGTTCACTCTGCAGCGTCAACGCCGCTGTTGAGAGTGCGAACAGGTTGTCGAGGTTGGGGGGCGCCTGCTTGGTACGACCGAACAACGCGTCGCGAAGACCCACTAGCCGTTGAGTTCTTTTTCGAGCTTGTTCAGCTGATCGAGGCGCTTCTCGAGCGACGGGTGTGACGAGAAGAGCGTGGCGGCCGAGCCGCCCGCGAGCGCGGGTGCGAAGAAGAAGGCGTTCATTCCTTCGACCTTGCGCAGGTCGGTCCGCGGGATCCGGCCCATGTCACCGGTGACGTGGACGAGTGCACTCGCGAGCACACTCGGCTTTCCGATGAGTATCGCCCCCGAGCGGTCAGCCGCCAGTTCGCGGTACCGAGAGAGCGCCATCGTGAGCAAGAAGGCAACCATGTAGATCAACACCGACAGCACCACCGTGGCCAACTCCAGCAGGACGATGTTCTGTCCGCCGCGGCCGCGGCCGCCACCTCCGAACATCGTTCCAAAGAGGGCGATGCGACCCACCAGTCCGGCGAGGATGCCCACACCCGAAGCGATGGTCATGATTGCCACGTCGCGGTGAGCGACGTGGCTGAGCTCGTGGGCGAGGACGGCCTCGAGCTCCTCGTCGTTGAGGCGGCGCATAATCCCGCGCGTCGCGCAGATCACCGCGTGGTCGGGGCTGCGCCCCGTCGCAAAGGCATTCGGAATATCCATCTCGGAGACTCCGACGCGGGGCTTCTGCATGTTCGCGAGCAGGCACAGGCGGTCGACGATCTCGTGGAGCTTCGGCTCTTGCTGCGGGGTGACCTCGTGCGCTTGCATCGAGAACATCGCGATCTTGTCCGAGAAGTAGTACTGGGAGAAGATCAACGCACCGGCGATGATGATCACGAGCACGACGGACACACCGAAGCTGAGCATCACCGAGATGATGATGGCGTAGAGCGCCACGAGCGCGAGTCCCGTGATGAACATGCGCACGTTCAGCTTGTGGTCTGTTTCAATCTTGGTTTTCGCCACGGCTAGTTTCCTTCGGTCGTGGGCTCTTCCGCGGGGGCGCTCGTGCCCGCCGGCAGTTCGGTGGTCGTGCCCGACGCCTTCAGGGCGGCGAGCTGGGCGTCAATGTCGGCGGATGCCGACGCCTTGTCGAGCTGGGCCTGAATGTCGTCGTTCGTGCTCGTAAGGTCGGTCAACGCTCCTGAACTGAGCAGCTCATCGAGCGCGCCGCTGCGCGCTTGCATTTCGGCAACCTTGTCCTGGGCGCGCTGCATCGCGGCGCCCGCGTCGCCCATGGACGAGGAGATCCCACTCACGGCTTCGTTCACGTGCGCGGAGGCTTCGGCAGCGGTGTAGGACGCCTTGATCGTCTCTTTGCGCGTGCGGAAGGCTTCGATCTGGCTCTGCAGTTTTGTCGCCGTTGCTTCCAACTTCTGCAGCTGATCGTCAACCTGGGCGTGCTGGACCTCGAGGTCCTTCAGCTGAGCCGCGATCGCTTCACGTCGAGTGAGGGCCTCGCGCGCGAGGTCCTCGTTGCCCTGGCCGAGCGCCGCCTTGGCCTGTTCGGCCAACTTGTCGCCCTGGCTCTTCAGCTGCTCCGCCTGGATCTCTATGCGCTTCTTCGCGGTGGCGACGTCGGCGACGGCCCGCTTCACCTTGGTCAAGTTCTCGAGCTGCTGCTCGTACGAAAGGTCGAGCGTCTGACGGGGGTCTTCCGCCTTGTTCAGAGCGTCGTTCGCCTTCGCCTGAAAGATCGTCTGCGCGCGCTTCAATATGCCCACAAGGGCCTCCTTTTGCTACCAGTCCAGAATAGAGCCAAGTAGCGCGCAGGATTCAATGTTGATAGGCCCCGCGCAAGTCACATCTTAATTTCTCGGTAAATCTGTGTCCTGGGCGAGCGCCTCGGCCGAGAGTTCCTGGCGATACGTCTCAAGCTGGTCGCTCAACGAGTCGCGCTCGGTGGCGAGGATTCGCAGCGCCAACAGGCCAGCGTTCGCGCCACCGTTGATGGCGACGGTAGCGACGGGCACGCCACGAGGCATCTGGACGATCGAGAGCAGTGAATCGAGGCCGTCGAGGCGAGCGAGCGCGACCGGCACGCCGATCACGGGAAGCGTCGTTGTGGCGGCGAGCATGCCGGGCAGGTGCGCTGCACCGCCGGCCCCCGCGATGAGTACCTTCAACCCCCGGCGCTTCGCACTTGAGCCGTATTCGAGCATGGCGTCAGGTGTACGGTGCGCCGAGACGACTCGGATCTCGTACTCGACGCTGAAGCGCTCGAGCATGGTGGCGGCCTGATTCAGCACTTCGAGGTCCGAAGAGGATCCCATGACGATGCCCACCACTGGTTGCACTACGCCTCCTGGGTCACGGTGCCGTACGCTCGGGCACTGTCCCATGCTCTCACGCGCGGACTCACCGGTTCGTCACCGAGCGCCGTCACGTGACCGAGCTTGCGGCCCGGACGCCACGACTTTCCATAGTCATGGACGAACGTGCCGCTCACGCGACGAGCCGCCTCAACCGATCCCGGTTGATTGGCACCGACCACGTTGACCATGACGGCACATGGCGCGAGGACATTGACGTCGCCGAGTGGTGCGCCACTCACCGCGAGAAGGTGCTGGGCGAACTGACTGGTCGACGCCCCTTCGATCGTCCAGTGACCACTGTTGTGCGGACGAAGCGCGATCTCATTGATGAAGAGTCCGTCGTCGGTCACGAAGTACTCGACCGCCATGATCCCCACGCCTTGAACGAGATCGGCGATGGCGCCACTCAGTCGGTGGGCGTCTGCGAGCGTCAACTCGTCGAGCTCGCTCGGAAAGCGGACCTCGGCGCACATGTGGTCGCGCTGAACCGTCGTCACGACGGGATAGAAGACGAGCGTGCCATCGCTCGCCCGCGCGACGAGCTGGGCGACCTCACCGCGTAGCGCCAACTGCTCTTCGATAACGACCTCGCCGTGGTTCGCCATCTCCGCGATTGCCGAGAGTGCCTCTTCGCGGGATGTGGCCGCAACCACGCCTCGCCCGTCGTATCCGCCACGACTCGACTTGACAACGGGTGGTGCCGACAAGGAATCGAGGAACGGTGTGATTCGGTCGTCGTCTGCACGATCGACCACGAGAAAACGCGGAACGTTGAGTCCGTGTTCACTGAAAGAGCGACGCTGATAGGCCTTGTCGACCGAGAAGCGCAGCGAACGCGGGCTCGGTCGCAGCACCACGCCTTCGGCCTCGAGCGCCTCGAGCGCCTCGAGGTTGACCAGCTCGTGGTCGAAGGTGACCACGTCGACTGCTTCGGCGAGGCGTGTCAGGGCGTCGACGTCTGTGGCAGCGCCGAGGAGCACGTGATCGCACGTGGCAGTGGCCGAGTCGTCTGGCGACGTTGCGAGCACGGTGAGCTCGAGGTCGAGGGCATTCCCGGCTTCGCCCATCATGCGGGCCAACTGGCCGCCGCCCACCACGCCCACTTGACGCAAGACGGTAGGTTTGGGGTCCGGCACGGAAAAACGCTAGCGGTCTTATGAGGAGTCGATATGCGCATTGCGGTGAGTCTCGATACCAACGGACCTGTTGAAGCCACGATTGAGCGCGCCTCGCGCCTCTCCGAGCGCGGCTTCACCAACTTCTGGTCCTCTCAGATCTTTGGTCCCGACACCTTGACGGTGCTCGCACTCGTTGGCCACGAGCTTCGCGAGCTGAACCTCGGCACCGCCGTCGTCCCGATCCAGACGCGCCATCCCACGATGCTCGCGGCCCAGGCTCGCACGGTCCAAGACGCCATCGGCGCTCGTCTCTCCCTCGGCGTGGGCCTTTCTCATCAGATGGTCGTTGAGGGAATGTGGGGACTCTCCTTTGAGCGCCCGGCGAGCTACATGCACGAGTACCTGAACGCGCTGGCGCCCTTGCTGCGCGGGGAGGCGGTGAACATTCAGGGCGAACGTGTAAAGGTCGTCACGATCGGCCCGCTCGGGCCAAAGGATGTCGACACCCCGAGCCTGCTCGTTGCTGCCCTCGGATCGCGCATGCTTGAGATCGCGGGCACCCTCACCGACGGCACGCTGCTCTGGATGACCGGGCGACAGACCATTGCGACCCACGTTGCCCCCACGATTCGCAGCGCGGCGAGCGCGGCGAATCGTGGGGAACCGCGCATTGTGTGTTCTCTGCCCATTGCCGTCACGAGTGATCCCGAAGGAGCGAAAGAGCGCATCAACACCGACTACGCGCTCTACGCAACGCTGCCCAGCTACGCCGCCATGCTCGAGAAAGAAGGCGAGAGCGAACCCGCCGGCGTGAGCCTCATCGGATCGAAAGAACAGGTGCTCGAGCAGTTACATGAGCTCGCGAACGCTGGGGTCACCGAATTCTCGGGTGCGCCGTCGGGCACGAAAGAAGAGCGCGAGGCGGCGCTCGAGACGCTGATCGAATACCAACGAGGGTCGTAGTCAGTTTCGCGCCGATATTCCGGGAATGGTTGCGCGTCCCAAGTAGGCTCGTCTGCCTACCGAGGTGAATCTATGTCAGTCGTTGCTGCCCTGCTGTCGATCGTGTTGTTTATCGCCTTTGCGATGGCCGGGTCCCAGAAAGTCGTCTTTAACCCCGTCATGTCCAAGGCCGCCGAGCACCTCGGTTTTACCAAGCGCGGTTACCGGCGCATCGGCGCGCTCGAGATCGCTGGTGCGCTTGGGATGCTCGCCGGCGTTGTCGCGAGCGGCTCGTCCCTGCTGGGGCTCGTGAATGAGCTCGCCGCCGGCGGTCTTTTGGTGATGATGATCCTCGCGGTCCGTGTCCACATTCGTCGCGCTGACCGCGCCACGCTCTTTGCGCCCGCCCTCATTCTCGGGGTGCTCGCGCTCGTCGAGCTCATCGTTCGCCTCGCTTAGCGTCGCCTACCGGCGTACTACATCGGCACTTTCGTGTGTTTGAACTCATTGAGCGCGCTCTCGTTGCTCATGAGGGACACGAGTGATTCGATCAGCGCGATGGATGCGACGCCGTCAGTCGGCTCGTTCATGTAGCGAACGAAGGTGGCGTCACTGCCAACGACGAACGTGGGTACGCCGAAGGCCTCGTAGCGCTCGAATTCGCCGAAGCACTCCCCGATCACCTTGTACGGGCGACGCGTGGCGATGTCGTCAAAGACGAGCCCCAAGTCGACGTCGATCCCACGCAGCGCGTCTTTGATCTCGTCCTCGTTGACCAGGCGGATCGCTCGTTCGTGACGGGCGCGAAGGAGCGCTTCGTGCACGTCAAGGAAGCGCTCGGGCTGGAGGTCTCGCACTGACGTGCTGACGGCGAGGGCGAGGTGCTCGGGGTCGCGAGCAGGGTCGTCCCACACGTCAGGCGCGCCACTCGCACGGTATCCCTGGCTCATGGTCCAGGGCACGAAGGTGACGTCAAAATCAGCGCCGGCACGAAGGGCGGCAATCACGTGGAGGTGGATGTTCTTCGCGAAGGGGCAGCGGTAGTCGTAGGAGAGTTGGAAGGTCAGCACCTCTCCAGCCTATGGATTTAGGCGCCGACGACGGCCACTCCGTTCGAACGGCAGAGGTCTTTGAAGGCACAGAGGCGGCAGGCGTGCTTTGACGGCGTTGCCGGGAACTCTCCGTCGGCGTAGTAGCGATTGATCTTCGTCCAGGCGCTCACGGCGGTACGCGCTCGCGCGTTCACGTTCACGATGGAGACCGGCCGCTCAATCGACTGGCCGTGGGCGATGTACATAAGACGGATCGATGTCGGCCGCTCGCCGAGCTCGGCTTCACAGAGCGCCGCGTAGAGCTCGGTGTTGGCAAAGGTCTGGGTGTCGTAGTTGCGGTTGGGGAGGCCACCCGTCTTGTAGTCGACGATGGTGAGCGTTCCGTCATCGTCGCGGTCGAGACGGTCGAGGATGCCGAAGAGTGGCGCGCCCGCCACGTCGACGCCGATGCGCAGCTCCACGCCCTCACTCGCGACCTTCGACGGGTCTTCCATCTCGAAATAGCGCGTGATGATCGCCTCGGTCTCTTGGAGAAGCCGCTCGAGCATTGTGTCGTCGAGGTCGATCTGGCGACGCACGTCATCGGTGAGGATCTCTTCTTTCGCCGGCGCAACGAATCCGCGTGCGGCGTCGAGGGTGCGTTCTTGCGCCGGAAGGTTGAAGAGGTGCTCGAGGACGTAATGGATGAACCGACCCTTTGCGGTCGCGTACGTCGCCGGTTGTGGGATTCGCTCGATCGACGCGTGCTGGTAGCGACGAGGACAGGCCTGAAAGTCGGCAAGGCGTGATGGCGAGAGCGCTGCGGGGAGAGGTTGCTCGAATGCCATGCGTTAACGCTATGCGGAGGCTGTGACGCGGGGTAACAATGGAGAGGTGCGAAAGAAGCCCATTGAGACGCGCCGCGGAGCGCTTCTGCGTTCGAGCAGATGGCATGGCGTGAGCAATGGCGACGCCGTTGTCGTCAACGGCCTCAAGGAGCGACGCCAGCAGTGGACATTTGTCGCCCACGTGCGCAACGAGGCGACCGGCGACGAGTGGGTTGAGGTTCGCGGCGGGCGCCTCGGTGAGTCGAAGGGCCGGGCTTTTCACCCCGACATGATCTTTCCTTCCGGTTCGCGCAGAGGCGCACGCGTGGTCGGGCTCTCGCTCGCGAGCGCTCCGCAGTTGCCGTTCGAATGACGGCTGCGAGGGTGGCCGCTTCAACGGTTCGGTGAGTTCCCTGCCGTTCAAAAATCACACTTCGCTGTCGCGGCTGCCATCGCCCGGGTACTCTGCGCCTGGGAGGATCGGTGACGACGCGAGGGGTGACGATGAGCGAATTTGAGTCGAGCGCGGCCGACGTGCTCGTGATCTTCGGAATGACCGGAGACCTCGCCAAGAAGATGACGTATCAGGCGCTCTATCGCATGGAGGCGTCGGGTCAGCTGCACTGCCCGATCATTGGGGTGGCCGTCGAGGCATGGTCAGTCGATCAGCTGCGCGACGCCATGCGCGCAGCACTCCTGACGTGCGGCGAAGAGGTGAAGAACGATGTGTTCGACCGCCTCGCACGACGCGTGAGCTACGTCCACGGCGACTTCAAGGACGCCGCCACCTACCAAGAACTCGCTGCAGCGCTCAACGGGGCGAAGCATCCGCTCTACTACCTCGAGATTCCGCCCTCGCTGTTCGCGCCGGTTGTTACCGCGCTTGGATCAGCGAAACTCGTGAGCGGGGCGACGGTCATGATCGAAAAGCCCTACGGCCATGACCTGGCGTCCGCACGGCTGCTCAACGAACAGCTCCACGAGGTGCTCACTGAGCATCAGATCCTGCGCGTCGATCACTTTCTGGGCAAGCAACCGGTCGCGGACATCTCCTACCTGCGCTTTGCCAACACGCTGCTCGAGCCAGTGTGGAATCGTGACCACGTGTCCGGCGTCTACGTGACGATGGCCGAGAACTTCGGCGTCGACGACCGCGGGGCGTTCTACGATCCGGTCGGAGCCCTGCGTGACGTGGTCCAAAACCACCTCTTCCAGCTCATCGCCCTCATCGCCATGGACGCTCCGGTGAGAGCGGGACCGAGCGCGCTGTGGGACAAGAAGGTCGACGTGTTTCGTGCGATCGCGAGCGTCGAGACGAGCCAGTGCGTGCGAGGTCAGTACGACGGCTACCAGCGGGTCCAGGGAGTGAAGGAAGGTTCCGATACCGAGACCTTTGTCGCCTTGCGGCTGGCCATTGACAACTGGCGTTGGTCGGGCGTGCCGTTTTTCGTGCGCGCGGGCAAGGAGATGCCCGTGAGGGTGACCGAAGTTCGAGTGGTGCTCAAGCGTCCGCCGCGCCTCGCCTTCTTGAATGCGCCTGAGCACACCAACCCCAATCAGATCATCCTGCGCGTCGACCCGGACGCGGGAGTTCGCATGGCCATCCTTTCGAAGGACGCGAACGGCGCAGGGACTCGCAACGTTCATCTCGACCTACCCTTTGCCGAGGAGTTGGGCAGACCGCCGGGACCGTACGAACGACTCTTTCACGACGCGCTGAACGGCGACCGGACACTGTTTACCCGCGAAGACGCGGTCGAAGAGACGTGGCGAATCCTGCAGCCGATCATTGAGCATCCTCCCGCAACGCTGCCCTACGCAGAGGGCACGTGGGGTCCGAGCGCCGCCGACGAACTCCTACGCGGTCACGTGCCCTGGCAGCCACCGTGGCTGCCCTCGGCGAACTGAGGTAGCGGTGGGCGACGGCGCTCAGACGGTCGCGCTTGTCGCGTGGCGCGGGCCATGGACCGAGGACGATCCCGACGCGAACTTCAAGGCCGACATCGCCCTCTACGCAAACGTCGATCCGATGGCGACGATCAGACGCCTCGGTGAATCGATCAACGTCCCCGAGGGAGCACTCGTTCACTACGTACTTGCCAAGTGGGCGTCTGGCGGCAGCGGTGGCCTGTTGGAGCTGGGGCCCACCATGGTCCACCGGCTCTGGGCGCCGATTGAAGAGGCTGAGCGCACGGACACTGACGAAGCGCGGCTCGCTGCATTCGAGCAGCTGCGCGCGATGATCTCGTGGTTGCGGATTCCCCTTACCGAAGAGGGCGAGTCTTCGGGATATTGAAGCGGGCGTCGCATCGCGCGGTAAGACTAAGTCCGTGAGCATCGAACGCTGCGAGTGGCCCGGAACGGATGAGTTAATGGTGGCGTATCACGATATCGAGTGGGGCGTGCCACTTCACGACGACCAGAAGCTCTTCGAGTTCATGGTGCTCGATGCAATGCAGGCGGGACTCAGCTGGCGCACCGTCCTGTACAAGCGCGCCGCGTTCGAGCGTGCGATGCACGGCTTTGACGTCGAAAGGATCTCGAAGTACCGCGCGAAGGACGTCGAACGTCTGATGGGGAATGCGGGCATCATCCGCAACCGCCAGAAAATTGAAGGAACGATTGTGAACGCGCGAGGCGTGCTCGACGTGCAGGACGGGTTCGGATCCCTCGATGCGTACCTGTGGCAGTTCGTCAACGACAAGCCGGTTGTCCACCGATGGAAGAGATCCGGCCAGATCCCCGCGACGAGCAAAGAAGCCGACGCCATGAGCAAGGCGTTGAAGGCCCGCGGCTTCAAATTCGTCGGACCGACCATCTGCTACGCGTTCATGCAGGCGTCAGGCATGGTGAACGATCACCTCACCGGCTGCTTTCGCTACCACGAGCTCACTGCGACGTGAGCGACGTCTTTGGGCGCGCACTCCTCGACTGGGCGCGCGGCGGCACGATTCCTGAGATCGTCGAGCGAGAGGATGGCTTCACTCAAAGCGGCGCAGGTCCCGAGGTCTATCTCTCTTCCCCACGCGACTGGCCCACTGCAGAACGCCAGGCACTTCGTCACTTACGCGGGAGGGTGCTCGATGTTGGGTGCGGCGCAGGCCGCGTCGCCCTCGTCCTCCAACGACGAGGGGTCGACGTGGTTGGTCTCGATTGGTCGCGGCGCGCGGTGGAAGCGGCGCGACTGCGTGGCGTAAAGGACGTCAAGCGAGGTTCCATCAACGATCTTGGTCGGCACGTCGCGCAGTTTGACTCGCTCGTGCTGTTCGGTAACAACTTCGGACTCTTCGAGACGCCCGATCACGCGCGCAAACTCGTCAGGGACTGGGCGGACCACGCGAAGCCCGGAACGCGGCTCTTCCTCGAGAGCACCAGCGCGTACTTCGGGGGTGCTCCGGGATTTGACCGGTCGTACTACCGACGCAACCGAGAGCTGGGTCGACCGCCGGGCAGCGCTCGATTGCGTTATCGGTATGAGGGACTTAGGGGTGAGTGGTTCACGTGGCTCTTCGTGTCACAAAGTGAGATGCGCTCGATTCTTCGAGGCACGGGATGGCGTTTCGTACGCGTGCTCGATGACGGTGCGAGCCAGCCGTATGTCGCAGTGTTCGAATGCGACGCCCACGGCATTGGTCAGTACTCGCGAGTCGCTGGTTGACGCGCCGCAACCCGAGGCGGCGTCATCACGGTGTGCTCGAAAAAGGCGTGACATGTCGACAGTACGATGAGGCTTGACGACTCGCAAACGGGGGAGTGGTGATGGCGACTTTCGCGGCGACCACCGAAAAGGGTCCGCACTGGGATCACCGTCGCTCGATACGCGAGCAAGACGCGTGGGACGATCACGCGGCGTTCGCGGACGAGCTGGTCGAGCGCGGCGTCATCATCCTGGGTGGCCCGGTCGGCGGGGGCGGCAACGACATCGCCCTGCTCGCCGTCAGTGCCTCAAACGAAGATGAGTTGCGCGCGATCTTCAGCCACGACCCCTGGATGCTCAACGGCGTGTTTCGAATCAAGGACGTTCGCTCGTGGGAGTGGTGGCTCGACGGTCGCCGGAGCCCAGCCGAATAGCTGTCACCGCCACACCAGCGAACTAACGCGCCACATGGGGGAAAACCCCGAGTCGGGGGATTCGAAGATCTGGAATGTGGGGGTTATCCCCGATGGCTCGGGGGCGTTCTCCTCCGTACGCTCTAGAGCACGTTCGATAACGACGTTTCCACAGGAGCTTTTAATGCGCCGCATCACTCTCGTTCCCGTTGCGATCGGGCTCGTCGTCGCTTTCGTAGGATTCGGGAGCGTTTCGGCGGCGTCGAAAGAGGAGAAGCCCGTGCTCGCTGCAGGGCCCCACGTCCCTAGTAGTGGAGGAACGGTCAATCTCACTTCGTACAGCAACAACGACGGACCGACATCGACAGTGGTGCTCACGGGATCTATTGGTGACTACGGTCACGCCGTGCGAATGTCGACGAGCGGTTCGCTCCGAGACAACGTGCTCAAACTAGAGATGACCAGAGGTTCATTTCGCCTAGACATCGATGGCATTGAAGGTGAGCTCGTAAAATCTGCCGGCAGCGACTTCCCGACGAATCAGGCGACGTGTTCGGGATTGCTTGACGTGACGGACGCCGCCCCGATCGTGTTTGGCTCGGGAACCGGCGCGTACAAGGGAATCCAGGGCACCTTCCATTTGACCATTTCCATCAATGAAGTCGAGTCGTGGCCAGTTTGTCCGAAGACCGATACGTCGCCCTACCTCTCTCAAACAGCGTTCATCACCGGCTCGGGGTTTGTGACCCTGAAATAGGTCGCCAACCACTTGACGTGCGGTTGCATATCAAGTAGCATACTGCGTATGCAATGCGTCAGGTTACTGTGAGCGTTCGCCACTCCTTGCTAGCTCTTCTCAGCGAGGGTCCAAAGTATGGTTTCCAGCTTCGTCAAGAGTTCGAGGCGAGCACTGGCGACGTGTGGCCTCTCAACGTTGGTCAGGTGTACACCACCCTCCAGCGGTTAGAGCGCGACGGATATGCGGCGTCTGACGACACCGACGACGATGAGCGTCAGCGGAACTACCGAATCACAGAAAAGGGTGACCAGGAGCTCTCGCATTGGCTTCGTACGCCGCCGGACCTCTCTGAGCCCCCTCGCGACGAGCTGGTCATCAAGATCCTCGTAGCTTCTCGTCTCTCTGACGTAAACGTCCACGACGTTATCCAGGTGCACCGGCGTTATGTCGTACAGGTCATGCAGCAGTGGACGCGCCTCAAAGAGGATGAAGCGCAACTCGACCTCGCCTTTGCGCTGGCGGTTGACGCGGAGCTGTTCCGACTGGACTCTGTCGTGCGTTGGCTCGACACCGCAGACGGTCGGCTGCGTCGCGCGAGCGTTGATGAGGAACTAAACGAGCCCGCTCGACTCCCGAGCGCTCGAAGAAGGACTGGAGCGGTTCAATGAGCATTCTCGAACTCCGAAAAGTGTCAAAGGTGTACGGCGAAGGCAACGCCGAAGTCGACGCCCTCACCGACATCGATCTCACGGTCGAGCGCGGATCGCTTGTTGCGGTAATGGGGCCAAGCGGATCTGGGAAGTCCACCTTGTTGACGATTGCCGGGAGCCTCGAGGAGCCGACTCGCGGTGAAGTCGTGATTCAGGGGAAGAGTCTGAGCGGCATGTCGCGAAATGACAAGGCGCGCTTGAGGCGGCGCACGGTGGGATACGTCTTTCAGGACTTCAATCTCCTTGCCGGGCTGACCGCAATTGAGAACGTCTCGATGCCCCTTGAGCTCGACGGCGTTGCGATGAAGAAAGCGCGAGTGGCTGCGACCGAAGCGTTGGAGCAACTCGGCCTCGCAGATCGAGCCGATCGCTTCCCCGACCAACTTTCTGGCGGAGAGCGCCAACGGGTGGCGATTGCTCGTGCCGTCGTGGGTGAGCGAAGCCTGCTGCTTGCCGACGAGCCCTCGGGCGCATTGGACTCCCTGAACGGCGAATCTGTCATGAGGATGATCCTCGCCGCGTGCCATCGCGGCGTTGCCGCCGTCGTTGTCACCCACGATGCGACACTCGCGTCGTGGGCCGATCGCGTGGTCTTTCTGCGCGACGGGCGGGCGGTCGACGAGACGCTGCCGCCGCCGAGTCCAGAAGAACTGCTCCGTCAGTCATCGTTGGGGCCGACGTCGTGACCGACGTGATAGTGCTCGATCGAACTGCGCGAGAGCGCAGCGACGGCGGCATGGTTGCTCGACGCGCGGTCATCCGGTGGGCGTGGAGACTGCTGCGTCGTGAATGGCGTCAGCAGATACTGATCCTTGCGCTCATCGCGATCGCGGTTGCCGCCACGACGGTGGGCGTCGGCGTCTCGGCGAACACGCCACTCTCGCCGTACGTCGGATTCGGAAACGCCAAGGATCTCGCCACTTTTCAGAACGACGGCGCGGCGACGAAAGCCAAGATCGCTTCCTGGCGCGCCAAATTTGGCCCGGTCGACGTCATCGAGAACGAGACCGTCACGGTGCCCGGATCGATTGACACCTTCGATCTGCGTTCCCTGAGTTCGCACAGCTCGTACGCACAACCGTTGCTGTCACTGGTGTCGGGTCATCTTCCGGACGGTGCTCACCAAGTGGCGCTGACCTCGGGCGTCGCGTCCGAGCTTCGCCTGAAAGTTGGAAGCAGCTGGCACGAAGCGGGGGTGACACGAACGGTCGTTGGCATCGTCGAGAACCCCGAGAACCTTCTCGACGCGTTCGCCCTGGTGACGCCCGGTCAGGTCACTGCGCCGTCGCAGGTCACGGTGCTCTTTGACGCGCCCGGGACGCCGCTCAAGGAGCTCGGCACAAATGTCCAGACACCGCAGTCGGTGGCGAAGAGCAACCCGCTCAACCCCGAGACCATTTCCATTGTGCTCGTCACGATGGTCATGCTGCTCATCGCACTCGTCTCCATCGCGGGTTTCACCGTGCTGGCACAGCGTCGTTTGCGCTCTATTGGGATGCTCGGCGCGCTCGGCGCGACCGATAAGGACATCAAGCTGGTAGTGCGCGCGAATGGCGTGTTCGTCGGCATCATCGGCGCTATGACCGGACTGGTCGTGGGACTCGCCGCCTGGTTGGCGTATCGACCCACCTTGGAGTCGAGCGCGCACCACGTCGTGGGGGTCTTTCAGCTGCCGTGGGTCGTCATCATCGTTGCCGTTGTGCTGTCCGTAGTGGCTTCGTACTTTGCGTCTACTCGACCCGCTCGCGCGATGACTCGAATCTCTGTAGTGGCGGCGCTTGCGGGCCGTCCTCAAGCGCCCAGGAAACTGCGTCGTTCTGCACTGCCCGGCATCGTCTTGCTCGTTGCCGCTTTCTTCGTTCTCGGCGTGGCGGGTGCCAGTGGCGGCAATGGGGGCGGCGCGGGAGAGCTCGTCATAGGTTTCGTGCTGCTCACCATCGCCGTGGTCCTTTTGGCACCTTTTCTGCTGACCGTCCTCGCTCGCTTCTCGCGCGACGCGCCGTTCTCGATCCGGATGGCCATGCGCGACCTTGCCCGATACCGCGCGCGTTCGGGTGCGGCGCTCGGAGCGATCAGCGTCGCGGTACTCATCGCGATGGTCGTCATCATCGCCTCGGCGTCGCGCTTCAGCAACGTCCTTGACTACGCAGGTCCGAATGTTTCATCGACCCAACTCATCGTCTACACGTCGAACGGTCCCTATGGACCAGGTGGTCCGGGGAATGCCGGAGACGAGGGTGCGCCGACGACGTCGATCGCCTCCATGTCAACGAGCGCGCACGGGATCGCGAGGGCCCTCGGCGCCGACAAGGTCGTCACCCTTGAGACCACAAGCGCGACCATTCAACACGCGGCGCCGGGGCGTAGCTACTCGGGCCCTCTCTACGTCGCCACGCCGCAGCTGCTGAAGGACTTCGGCATCAAAAAGTCCGCCGTCGATCCGACGGCGGAGATTCTCTCGATGCGTCCCGGTTTTTCCTCGCTCACGAAGATGCAGATCATCTACGGCAACTACTTCGCCGGCAAGGGACCACCACAAGGGTGGCCGTGCCCTAAGAGCGACTGCCTGGCGAACCCGTTGATACAGGAGGAGACGTCGCTCCCCGCGGGAACCTCAGCTCCGAACACCGTGATCACGGAGTACGCCGTGCATAAGTTGGGTCTCACGCCCATCACGGCGGGCTGGTTGATCCAGACCGCGCAGCCACTCAGCGCGGCGCAGCTCTCCGACGCACGCAGCACTGCCGGCGCAGCGGGAATGAGCATCGAGACCAAGTCCAGCATTCCGACGTCGGCCACGATCACCGACTGGGCCACCATTGTGGGCATTGTGCTGGCCCTTGGCATACTCGCCATGTCGATTGGCATGATCCGTAGCGAGACCTCAGGGGACCTACGGATCATCGTCGCAACGGGCGCGAGCAGCAGGACTCGCCGCAATCTCACGGCGTCGACCGCGGGCGCACTCGCGCTCATCGGAGCGGTGATGGGGACTGCGACGGCGTACGTCGCAGTTGTTGGATTCAGCCGATCAAACGCATTGGACGGTCTGTCGTCGTTGACGGCTGTGCCGGTGACGAACCTGTTGTTGGTGCTCATCGGCATGCCGGTTGTCGCCGCCGTCGTCGGCTGGCTCGCCGCGTGGCCAGAGCCGTCGGGGGTCTCGCGCCAACTGGTCGAATAGCGCGGTCGTCGACGCGTCCAACGCGATCATCTGGAGTTCGGACCTAGTCAGAGCTCGCGTCGAACTGTACAATCGGCCACACCGAGGTCAGCGAAGCAGCGATGAGTGAATCGGCCAGGAGAAGAGAGTGAGCGGCAAAGACCTCCGCCGAACGGTGGCGCGTCGCGACCATGCGTCGTGGGCACCTCGTCCGGATCGCGACGTGATCTCCATCTTGCAGGAGCAGAGCGCCCGGCGCGTCTCTGATCTTGCACCGGTGCGAATCGGTCGAATGATCGAATCGCCGTTCGCTTTTTACCGTGGTGCCGCCGCGGTAATGGCGGCAGATCTCGCGTCGACGCCCGTGACGGGCATTGAGGTTCATGCCTGCGGCGACGCTCATCTCCTGAATTTCGGGCTCTTCGCGTCACCCGAGCGCACGTTGCTGTTTGACGTCAACGACTTTGATGAGACCTTGCTCGCTCCGTGGGAGTGGGACGTCAAGAGGCTTGCGGCGAGCGCGACGGTGGCGGCGCGACAGAGCGGATTCGACGATACAACCACTGAGGAGATAACGCGCGCCGGTGTGCGTTCCTACCGCGAATGGATGGCGAACTTCGCGGGGATGACCGCCCTTGATGTCTTCTACTTCCACGTCGACGCCGAACAGGCTTTGTCGCTCTCGAAGACGGCTGGCCCTGACGTCAAAAGGCGACTGGACAAGGTCAAAACGAACACTTCGGCCAGGGTGATCAGCAAGCTGACGGTGACGAGCGCCGATGGGGTCACGCGAATCAAAGACCAGCCCCCCATTCTCGGCCACACACAGGAGTTGCAGAGCGACGAGACGATAAGGAGGTTCTTCGAGACCTACCGCAAAACGGTCCGAATTGATGTCCAGCTCTTGTTGGAGAGGTTTCGTCTCGTCGACGTTGCACGCAAGGTCGTCGGCGTTGGCAGCGTCGGAACTCGCAGCTTTATCGCTTTGCTGCTCGACCCCAACGACTCCCCGTTGTTCCTCCAGATCAAAGAGGCCGATCGCTCGGTCTTGGAACCGCATTGGAAGAGAACCAAGGTCGAACCTCAGGGAAAGAGGGTCGTTGACGGCCAGCGGATCATGCAGGCGGCAAGTGACGTGTTTCTGGGGTGGGCGCGCGATGAGGAGGGGCGCGACTTCTATGTTCGGCAGTTCAAGGACATGAAGGGCTCGATAGACGTGTCGGACCTGAGTGCGCCCGCACTCCGCGAGTATCTCGAGCTGTGCGCATGCACGTTGGCCCGGGCGCACGCGCAGTCTGGTGGCGCACAGGAGATTTCGGAGTATCTCGGCAGCGGGGAACAGTTTGACGAGGCCGTCGCGGCGTTCGCAAAGAGCTATGGCGATCAAAACAGTGTCGACCATCATGGGCTCGTGGACGCGGTTAAGTCCGGCCAGATCGCCGCCGTCACCTCGTAGATTCGAGCCGATATCGATCGGCCCTGACGATGTTCTTATGTGGCGTCGTGATCATCCGACTCGACAGACCGCCACTGTGTAGTTACTTGGTCGCTCGGCACCTTGATTCTCGATGGTGCTCACGTCGTCTGGGACGATGTTGAGATGACAGAGATCTCCGGAGGACCGGTCACCCCAACCTAGTGACGCTCATCCGGCTGGCGATTCTCTGTCTCATCGTTGTCGTCATACTCAAAATTCTCAACGTGATTTAAAGGAAGTTGAAGAGGCTTTCCGGAATCTCCGCGCCTTATTGGGGTTCAATTCGGGTCTCCGACGTGAACCGATACTCGAAGAACCATTACGAGAGTGGTTGGAGAGACCCTAGGAGAGGCTCCCTCGTTGAGGTGAATGGCCAAGCTGCGGGAAATGTCGGAGTCTGGGCGGGAATAGAAAACCCCGAGTTCGCTGTAGTGACGCCGGCGAAGATGAAATCCGTATAAAACAGAATTTCGCCGACAAACGGAGTCGGCATCGCCAGCAGTTTCGGCAACGTTTTTGCGGGCAGTGAAGTTTGAACGATCCGCGTCTCCAGCAAGGTCGAACTGTTTGGGTCAAATATTGCTTCTTCGGAACGACCCGTACCGTCTCCGATCGGAAGGGTAATGACTGACCCGGTTTCGTTTGTAACGATTGATTTCGCCTGACCGTGGAGTCGAATTCCCGGAATTGAAGCGGCAAATCGCAAAAGAGCGGCGCGTTGGGCAGAGGATGCCCCGCTTTGAAGGAAGTTGAGTACGGTAGAGAACTCCCACGACGATTCACTCTCGTATGTCTCCCTTTGCGGGATGTCCTTCTGACTTCTGAAGTACTCAATCATGGCCGAAGGCTTGGTAGGCAATGAAGTTACGTCGTAGTACGGAGGCGGAGGCCCGGACCCGTTTCCGCTTCCAAGGGGTGGAGATCCATCGCTCACCCAGGCAGCTCTGTCACGGGCTGAAAGAAAAATGGGCCTACCCACGATCCGATACGACTGGTGACTCGCCGCTTGGGGCGACGTCCATGTCTCAGTTAACTCGTTGGAGTCGTACCAAAACATCTTGGACGACGGAGGAAGAGATTCCCCGTTTGTCTGGGAAGAGATGGCGGCAACGTACAGGTACTCACCCGGACCGGGAACCAGAGCCTTCTGATCGTCGGCACGCAAAGCAACGGAGTCCAAGAATGCTTTCGCGGTTGCTGCTGCGGCTTTTGGAACATTCACACTCTTTGGACCGGGAATGGTGATCAAGCTCACGCTCACGATCGCAACCACGACGGCGATCGCTCCGCACAAGAGAAGCGCCCTGCGCCGATGAAGTCGACGTCGCGTAGCCACGTGACTCGCGACGCCATCGTCGATTTCGAAGATCTCTTCCACACTGACTGGCGCGACGTTGAAGTCAATAAAGCTGCGAATTCGCTCATCCAATTCAGTCATTCTCAACCACCTCCAATTTGCTGCGAAGAGCCTGCATCGCTCGCTCTAAGTGGGTCTGTACCGTCGAAACGCTCACGTTCAGCAGCTCAGCAACCTCGCGAAGTTTCCAATCAAATCCGTTGACTAGTACGACCACAATCCTCTGATGTTCTGTCAGAGACTCGAGCGCGGGCGCGAGACCCGGGTCATAGAGAGGATCGTGCGACGCAGATCGTTCAAATACGAAGGGCGTTTTTCGACTGCGACTCTTGCTTTGGCCCACTCGGAACAGATAGGCGACTTTGTTGTCGAGCTCTTTCGCGCGGCTGAAGTTCTGCCACGCCCACGCAAGGGCCTCCCCAGTCGCATCACGACCTCTCTCGAATCCGAGAGATGCGACGAGTGCGCGGCGTAGACGAGGCTCGACGTCAAGGACGAAGGTTTCAAACTCCTTGCGTTCTGTTTCTCTCACGCAGCTCCTGACGATCCCTACCTAAGTAAACCCGTGAAGAGCGGACTTTTACGACAGAGAACTATCGGAGTGCCCGGTCCGGCGCCGAGGCTGGTCATCGCCGCGCACTCGTCTCAGCTCAACTTGACGCATCCGTTCCGCACTGGCGCAGATTTCAAGTCAGTCCTAGGCCGTATCTGACGTCGTATCGGATCCAAAAGGGCGCAAATGGAGATTTGAGTAATTCTGGAGTGGTTGGGTGACGTAAGGAAGGTGATGGCACTCATTCCCGCCTCACCCAGAGAGCCGTCCCGGAACGACTTCGAGACTTTCTTTCGTGACAACTATTCAAATCTTTGGCGATTTGTTGCTCGCCGGGTGCCTACGTCCAAAGCTGATGACGTCGTTTCAGCGAGCTTCATCGTGGCCTGGGAAAAGTACTCGACCATCGATGCTCCGTCACTGCCGTGGCTGATACGCATTGCCAGTTACGAGATAGCGAATGTCCGTCGCAAGCAGGCTCGCGAAAAACGTAATGCCATTTCCATTATCCAAGTGGAGATGGCGGAGCCAATTCGAGACGTCTTTGACGGATCACGCATTCGGTCGATCATGGCGACTTTAAGACCCTCACAACAAGAGATCCTCCGCTTAGTTCTTTGGGACGAACTATCAAGACAAGACATTGCTCAGATACTTGATCTTTCGGTCAACGCCGTCAATGTTCGCTATCACCGGGCTTTGCAGAAGTTTGAGCGCTCGATCACCGTTTCCCCTCGCCTCTATCCCATAAAGGACGCAACCAATGACAAATGACCAACTCGCTGAACTGATCCGCGCCGCCAATCCCGTCAGTCGTGAGCCGTCTCGTTCGGCTGATGCTGCGTGGAATGAAATTGTTGCGGCCCACGATCGTGCCGGTTCGACGGTAACGTCGCCGCGACGTCGCATGACTGTGCTGAAGACGAGACGCCGGCTCCTCGCCGTCGTCGCCGTCGTCCTTCTCATCGCTGGCGTGTCCGCTTTCGCGAGTGTCCAAGGTCCCAGCAACTCGCCATCACTGACGGGTGCCATCGCTCGGGCGTTTGGGGTGGTCAATGCGAACGCTGTGACGTCCGGTGGCTTCTCCACGGTGCCATCGACTCCGCAAGGATCCAATCGATTGACGTGTCCTACGAGCGAAGTCTGCTACCTCGAGTCAACCAACTTTGTTGTGGGCGGTGGCGACAGCGCCGTGACCAAGATATACAAGACGACCAATGGCGGCGCCCACTGGATCGATTTAGCCATCCCATGGGTGGGCAGCGCAGATACCGCATTGTCGTGCTCGAGCATCTCGGTGTGCTCAGTTGGCTTCTTCAGGGTTCCGCAGACATCCCCCGCAGGACAATTTGCACAGGGAACACTGCAATCTATGCTGACCACGACCGATGGCGGTGCCACGTGGAAGCGTCACGTCGTCAGGATTCCTCCGGTGCTCGGCGACGACCCCGCGCTAAACGCTTCTCTTACAAATGTCCAAGGGCAGTGGTCGCAGTTGCAGTGCTTCAGCGCCCTGTCCTGCATCGCTGTCGCGGAAGTTCCCTCGGACCAGCCTCAGGAACCTTTTGGCGGAGGGAGCGCTTTGGGAGTCTTGAGGAATGTGATTATGCGAACCAATGACGGTGGTGCCAGATGGGCGTCGACTGTGTTGCCCTGGTCTCGCGCGAAGGACGGTTCTCCAGGATGGTCGAATGCTCAGATCATGGTGCTCTCCTGCGCTTCAGAATCGAAGTGCCTTGGACTATCGACCGTTCTCCACTCAGTCGTCAATAACACTCAGACGTCCAGCGTGAAGGTGTGGCGAAGCAGCGATGGAGGCCTGACGTGGCAAAGTTCGTGGGCACCCGCGCCTGCGGCCGCGTCGTCTCCGACGTCCGGATTTGCTTGTCCCTCGACCCTTCATTGCTATGCGGCTGTTGTGACAGGCGAGGCCATTGGAGGCAAGCCCGAAGTCATGACGACGAGTGACGGAGGGGCAACGTGGAGATTCGAGAGTCCTTCCATAGTGGGACCCACGAGTTTCGATCTTGAGTTGCAGTCGGTTAGCTGCGCGAGGACGTCAACGTGTTGGGTCGCGGGGGAGGAGAGGCTCGTCGGTACGACAACGTGGCACGCGGCGATGTGGGCTACGAGCGATTTTGGAAAGAGATGGACATCGGTCCCATTGCCGCAGGGCCTGGGGATCATCTTTCAAGTGGTATGTAACGCACCGAGTTCTTGCGTGGCCGTCGCTCAACCCACACTAAAGAGTGGTCAAGCGATTAACACAGGACCTCTGCCGGGTGAGATCTTAAGTAATCAGACCTGAATCTGCGTCACTTGGCGACAAGCAACTGAACCTCGAGCTTTCGTTGGTCCTGCGTTCGCAAGAGGAGTAGATGATCAACGACGATTAATCGAAAAGTCATATTGGCACTGGCGTTTGCGATGATTCATGTGGAGCGGGTGACGGGAATCGAACCCGCATGGCCAGCTTGGAAGGCTGAACTAGCAGGTTTTGCTGTAACGATGTCTTCGCTGATAGAGACACCTTTCCGGACTCCTTTCTGAAGGCCACGAACGATTTGGGCACTCTACGGGCACCATCTCAAGAGTGGCCGCTCAAACTATTATTCGTAGTACACTTATTCGAGTGGAGATATTGCCGAGTGCCCGCAAGCACAATGTGGGTGACGACGACATGGTCCACGCGTTTGAGAATTGTCTTGAGTGGGTGGAGATCGGCGAAGACCCTTTCCGCTATTTGACTGCGGGCCCAGATCTGTCGGGGAATGTCATTGAACTCGTCATCGTTGTTGCCGAGGATGTTGAACTCCTCATTCACGCAATGCCAATTCGCCGCAGTACAGAGGAAGCACTATTTGGAGGTCCACGCGAATGAAGAAGAAGGTGTACGGATATACGAGTTCAGGTAAGCCCATCGACGAAGACATGATCGAACAGTTCGTTGACGAGGCTGAACAGGGATACGAGGTAGATCAATTAAAAGAAAGTCGACGCGGACGCGGTCGACCGCCGCTTGGCGACGCAGCCAAGGTTGTCGGGTCTTTACGCCTCGATCCGGCTCTTCGCGAAGAGGCAGAGTTGCGGGCACGCCAAGAGGGAGTCAGCGTCTCTGAACTGTTGAGGCGATCGCTTCGAGAGTATCTCAAGACAACGAAAGGCAACTACGACTTCCTGCAGCATCTCGATGGGCTCCATGTTCGCGAGAATATTGATGGTGCTCTCGTCACAGAACGTCTTAAGGCACTTGACCGATGGCTCACATCTGAGATTGACCACGGTCTTTTCTCGGTGATGAACGAATATTCGCAATTGTTGAATCACTTTTCCGGTGCGCTTCGTGACTTAAGTGTCGATTTCAAGAGGTTGAAGGAGATCGATATGGGAACACAACGTGAGAAAATCCAAATGGTCGTGCAGAAGATTCAGAACAACTCGATGACTCAAATATCGCGCATGAAAGCGTCCGTGGGGGACACTGAAAAAATCCTGAGTCACTTGGATGAGATGTTTCGTTCAAAGACTGGCAAAGGGAGGTAGGGGTTACAAATGAGTTTGAACCTAGAACCGATCGGTTTACCAAACGTGTCTCCAACCGCATTTCAGAGGCGTGCGGGCCACGCTGTCGTCGGTGTGACGTTTGCAGTGGCAGTTCAGGCAAAGTTTAAGACGCATCCTCTTATTTCACTAGCCGTGGGGAGTCTCGCCGCCTTTGTTCACAAGGAAGCGGACGCGCCGGCGTCCCAAGTAATCGCCGGCGTGGCCGCGAGATTCGCCTGAGTCCTAGCCCTAAGTCGACGTCGATATGTCAGGACCATGTGTAGGCCTCTTCGTCGAGGTTTGATGCCTCGAGAGGTCTGGAACTCTATTCCATGAGGGCGGCTAGGTACCATCGTCATCGTGCGCGATGAGGTATGGACGCGAGCACAGAAGGGGACCGCCCAATGCCAAACATCCATGGAAGCGTCACGACTCGATTAATCGCCTCGGCCATCGTTTCTCTAGCTCTGGTTTTGCTAGGGACTGCACCAGCGTCCGCAGGATCGCGGCTTCCACCGCTCAATTCGATTCACGGTGCAGCGTTTCCGTCGGCCGGACTTCAGGATCAGGACTCGTGCTCCATGAACCAATACAACAATTCGAAGTTGCCAAGCGTTTTCGAGGCAAACGTTCGCGGTTTTCGAGTGAACTTGATTGGCCCTGTCATGTGGTCCTGTGGAATTGAAGACGGCGACGGATCGGGAGCCGGAATCTCATTCACCGCCTCATCTGTTTCGAATCCAACAAAGAACAGCATCCTTTTGATCTCCAGCGCGAACGTCGTCGACAATGGTGGAAACTTCTGTCCCTATACCAGCGAAGCTCTGCCTTCCTGGACCTCCCAAAGTTGTGATGGTAAGCGAACTCGTCCTGCCGACGAAGAAGTCAAGTACATCTATGGCAGTTCCCACACGAAGTCCTTCGTCGTACTTGTGGCAGTTCCCGCCGGTGTTAAGACGCCGTGGATAGGTCTCACTGCGGAAGAGCCCACAGTTACGGTTCTCGCGACGTCGAAGGTGGGCCAAGGTGCGTACACCTTCGTATGCAGTATTGGGCGGACAATCAGTCCCCTGTGCATTACTGACGCGAAACAGTTCGCCGATGAATATTGGTATCAGTTCTGAGACCATTATTCGTCCGTTGATTCCTCACTCATGACAGCGGAGCCAACGGGTTCAGACGCTCTTGAAGCTGGCAGCTAGTCAGTCATGGTCCGACGCAAGATGGAAGAGGAGCTGGATGCGCTCTTCAGGGAGAGTCGTAGCAACGCCCAAACACGTAAGCATCACTTGGTGCCCGCTTCGCACTTGCGGCGCTGGACAAGAGATGGCCAACTCAACGTTACGGATCTTTCTGAGTCGAAAAAGTCCTACTCGTCTTCCGCTGAAACGGCAGCACGAATCACTGACTTTTACGCGATTCGCAGTGAACAGATCGATGAGGACGAACTTCCTCCCATGCTCATGGAGACGATGCTTTCGAAGATCGAGGGAAATGCCGTCGCCCCCATTGACAGGTTGATCGAAGTCGGTCCCTCTGGACTCAGCATGGAAGATGCTCATGCAATTTGCAGATTTGTCGGTTTTCAAATACAGAGGGGCCGACACGGGAGGCAGTTGCTAACTGAACTATCAAGCCAATCAGCAAAACTCCTTCTTACTTCAATGTCCGACGAATCGATCGGAAGGATGCTGCGGAAGAGGAGGGAGTCGGCCGACGAAGATGAGATCGCGGAAGTGAGAAGAGCGCTGGATACCTTAAACGAGGGAACAGTCGAAGTTCGAGCTCCTAAGGCTATGTTGATTTGGCTCGCCGCCGATGCTGGTGAGAAGTCATGGAAGTTTCTTGCAACTCGACGCTGGATGGTCTGTCACTCTGGCACGGAGATAGTCACATGTCATGAACCCGTGGCTTTCGTGAGCGCTTCCGTTCGCCAAGATGGGGCGCCTCGAGGACTTGGTTTGTCGAGCGCAATAATATTTCCCCTCGACCCGCACCATCTGTTGGTGATGTTTCATCCGGATATGCCCATCGGCATGCTGGGTCTGAAGGCGGAATTGCTGCCGAGCGAAGCAGAAGAGATCAACACTGTTCTTGCTTGGAACGCGAGCCGATGGATATTCGAGCGCGCAGAGTCTCGTCGGCTTCAGAACCTTTGGATTCCGCCGCATAGCCCAGAGAAACTTATGCTCACTCGGCTACCTCTGTCTGAGCCGACCGACGGTGAACTCGCACATTTCAGATCGAGACCAAGGATCCACCCCTCACTACCAGGCCTAAGGCGCCCGGTTGACCGCTGGTTCACGGAAGCAGATAGGCAGGAATTTCTTGATATGCCATACGACCCCGATGCGCTTGAAGAGTTCCTTATCTACGACTGGCCTCCCGGGATGCCCTGGTAGATATAACGCCAGGCCAGGCTTGTTCCTGCCGTCTATCGGTGCAACGGGCGTTGATTTTCAAACGAACGAGAATCTAGCCGAGTGGATGTAATATCGCTCTTGCTCCATGTAAAGAAGATTTCGACCACGAAACATCCTTCAAGGGCAACTTCTTGATTGGACGGCGGGTGCGAAGCGCCCGATGGCCGCCAGCCGTTTATGTCTACAAGTGACCATCCTTGACCGGCAGTGACCACGATTGTCGGTTTTCACTTCTAAGCGTTTTGGGGTCAGCGAGCGCACGACCGTTGTAGTTCGTGAGCAAGTCGGTAGCGAGTTCGAGTTGAGTAGGCGACACTTCGGATCGGTTCGACGGAGGTCTTCTGGTCGTTGGCAAGCGGTGTATCGCGTCGAGGGACGGATGTATTCGGCAGGCGTACATTCATCCAAAACTGAGGCCCTCGCTCACCTGTCAACGATTGAGGCAGACCTTCGACGCGGCGCCTGGATAGATCCGCGCCACGGCAGGATGACCCTCCGTGCGTACGCCGAGGAGTGGCTCGCACAACGCAACGACCTCGCCGTTCGAACAGAGGAGCTTTACTTCTACCTGCTCGAGCAGCACATTCTTCCAACCCTGGGGAATGCGATGCTCGCCTCACTGTCGACGTCGAAGATTCGCAGTTGGAATGCGAGTCTCTCGAAAGAACATCCCTCAACGGCGGCGAAGGCGTATCGATTGGTGTCGGCCCTTATGAGGACCGCGGTAACCGACGGGTTTATCGTTTCCTCCCCCTGCAAGATAAGTGGGGGAGGCGTCGAGCGTCCGATGGAGCGACCCATCGCCACGATCGCTGAGGTTGAGCGTCTTGAGGCCGCGATGCCACAGCATCTTCGATTGATCGTCCTTCTGGCGACGTGGTGTCAACTCCGGCGGGCCGAGCTTCTTGGATTGAGGCGAAAGGACCTCGATCTCAAGGGCGGCACGCTACGGATCGAGCAAAGTCGCACCGTGACAATGAAGGGTAAATCGCTCACGAAGGAGCCGAAGTCAGCGGCTGGACGCCGCACAGTTGCCATCCCGCCGTTCCTCATCTCGAGGATCGAAGATCACCTGAGGCTCTTTACGCCTCGGGGCCCCGATGATCTCGTCTTCAGGGGAGCCACGGGCATACCTCTCACCCCAAACGTCTTACAAGCGTCCTGGCAGCGCGCGAGAGCGACGGTGGGGCGCACAGACCTGCGCCTGCACGACCTCCGGCACACGAGCCTGACTTTGGCTGCGGCAACTGGAGCAACCACTGTAGAACTGATGCACAGGGCCGGCCACTCATCGTCTGTCGCAGCCATGCGGTACCAACACGCAACCGAGGAGCGGGATCGAGTTATTGCCACGGCACTTGGAGATTTGGCGAAATCAAACTCCCCACTGCGGGCTGAAGAGTGAGGGCCCGACCGCTGGAAGGCACCCGGGATCGAAGTTATACCAAGCTAGTTGGCGTTCGCTTCGAAAGGCTCGAGCGATTTGGCATACATATCCAACGACTCACGCAGCCTCCGCGCCATGACTCGTACACGGGAAACCGAGTCGTATTCCAATGCAAGGAGTCCATCTCACGGTCGATCGTAGGGCTCGACGGGTGCTTTGCGTACCGGATCGCCCGGTACGTCCGAGGTTAGGGGAACCACCAGCCCGTCAATGTGACCTTGTAAATGCGACCCTTATCGTCGACAACCTCGACTCGGCAGCTGTAGGGCGACTCCGAGAACTGGGGAAAACGCGCCACCGGGCGCAATATCGACGTGTCGTACTCGAGGGCTAGGTTCGCCGCCGTGACGAACGACATTTCGGCGCCGCTTCGTTCGACCAGTTGCGGAAAATAGTGGCAGTACCAAGTGATGGCCCGCACCACGGGATCGGTCAGCAGTTCCGCGGGCCCTGCTTTGCCCGTCAGCAGGTCGACGTCGAGTCGGTTCACGCCGGTTGTCCGCGCGGCAGTTAACAAGTGGCCCATGACGTAGTCGTCGTCGGCGTAGTTCATGAGACTGGTAAAAGAATCGGCGAGACTTCGGACGACGCTCTTCAACACCTTATGAGTAGGCATTGGGCACCCAACTCGGGACATCGGAGAGAATCACGTTCTGATTCTTGTTGCATTCGGGCAGTTCTGTCCGCTGTCGCCGCGGGGAGTCCCAAAGCATTCGGCTTTCGGATGCGACAGTCGGGCGCAGAATTGAAATCAAGAGGCTTTTGCCGAGGCACAGTTCCGAGTCGGCGACCACTTTCGGTGCCTTGACAATCCAGTTTCGAGCGATGTCGCGTGGCTCCGGCTCGCGATCAAAGCTCCGGTGGTTCCAGTTCCGAAAAGAAGCCCATGAACCGAGTATTGCAGTCGACTCCATGGAACGTGTGACGACTAGAGCACGGCCCGCGCACGTTCAACTCGAGTGCTCGGAGTCAGTTCGGTTGGATCGATTTTGGGCACCTATGGGCACCTCATGATTCGACTTGGGCACCTATGGGCACCTCACAGCGGACATTCGTGGTCATCACGGGACAACAGCGGACAAACGAAAGTGCTTGTCGCTCTTGCACTTTCGAAAAAATTGTTGGAGCGGGTGACGGGGATCGAACCCGCATGGCCAGCTTGGAAGGCTGGAGCTCTACCATTGAGCTACACCCGCATCTCAGTAACACTGAGCAATCCATTGTAGGTGATGCCATTACCGTGTCGGGGTGGAAGAAACGCTCTTCGATCAAGTCGGCGGGGAGGCTTTCTTTGTTCAACTCGTGAACACCTTTTACGGGGCGGTCGAGCGCGACCCGGTTCTTCGTCCCATGTATCCCGAGGATTTGACCGCATCCAAGGCGCACTTCACCATGTTTCTCATTCAGTACTGGGGCGGTCCCCGCACGTATCAGGAAGAACGCGGGCACCCGCGTCTGCGGATGCGCCACGCGCCCTTTGAGATCACCAAGAGCGCCCGAGACGCGTGGATTGCGGCGATGAACGCTGCGCTCGACTCGGTGAGCGACCAACTGACCAGCGAGCAACTCGAGTCACTGACGTCGTATTTTCAGATGGCCGCGACGCAGCTACGAAACACGTAGCGGTAACCGCAGTCGTCCCTGACCGATGGCGGCACCGAGGACGACGACCGCGCCGCCGAGTGGCTCGTACCACGTGACGGACTCGTTCAAGAAGATCACGCCCGCGATGACCGCCACCACGGGCGACAGATAGGTGACGGTGCTCGCGATGGAACTTCCGGCAGCTGAGATGACGCGAAAGTTCCACATGAACGCGAACCCGCTGCCAAAGACGCCGAGCGCTACCGCGGAACAAGCTGCCTTCGCCGTCACGCCGTGTCCATTCGTTCCGTCGATGAGGAATGCGGGCAGGAGCGTTGCCGCGGCGAGAATGAGTTGAGCGCTCGCTAAAGAGACTGGTGCGAGCCCGCGCGGGATGAGGTATCGCCGGCTGTAGGGGTACGAGACGCCATACAGGGTGACGGCGCCAAGAAGCGCCGCGATCGCCCACCACGGACTCCTGCCCAAGCCTTGCCAGACGCCGAGGACGACCAGTACGCCGCAGAGGCCGACGCCGAGTCCGACCAACTGATAGCGCTTCATCGGCTCGTCGCGAAAGACGGCGAGCATGAAGAACAGTGTCGTGAGTGGCGTCAGCGCGTTGATGATGCCCGCCACGATCGAGGTGGTGCGCGTTTCGGCGAGAGGAAAGAGTATCCCCGGGATGATGTTGAGACAGAGCGCGACCACCCACAGATGCAGCCACACGACTCGCTCTCGCGGTAGGCGGACGCCGGTGATCCGAGCGATGAGAACGAGGGTGAGCGCGCCCAGCGCGCAGCGCACGAAGGCGACGCCGAGCGGCGTCAAGAATCCGAGCGCGAGCTTGATAAAGAGGAATGAGCAGCCCCAGACGAGCCCTGTTCCCAGGTAGGCGGGTAACCACGATCTCGTCGTCGCTGACATCCTCGCAGGCTACGCGGCCCCTGTACGACGTCCCCGAAAATGTCACTGAGAGTCTTTACGCTATAGACGTGAGCAGGCGCGACCTTTGGCGCGAGGGCGAGGTGCGGGTGATCTCGGTAACCCCGGTATCGAGGGGTGTCGTTCGCCCCTTTTTGCTCACTCTGACCACCCTCGCGCTCATCGTCGAGGGCGCATCACGCTACTCCTGGGTGCATCGTTACGAAGAGTGGTTCATCATCGTGTTGGTCCTGCCGTTTTTGGCCGTGACGCTCACGAGAACCTGGCGATGGCGCTCGCACAAGGTGCACGTGACGAGCGAGCGAGTCATCATCGAAGGGGGCGTCATGCGTCGCCATCGCACGGTGATCGAGCTTCGTGACGTTCTCGCCACCCGCATTGACCAGCGGGTGAGCGAACGGCTGACCCGGCGCGGCTTCGTGTACCTCGACACGATCGGCTCGTCGATACCGGTGGGACTCATGCGCCACCCGGGTGCGCTCTGTCGTCTCATCGACGCCGAACGCACAGCGAGCGACGACGCGACCTTTCCATTCGACACCGTGTTCACCTACGACGATCCGGACCACTATCAACTCGAGATGCGTCCTGACGAGTGGCAACGGCGCCGCTACGAATGAGGAGCGGGGGATTTCCAGTACGGTGACTCCGTGGCAAACCGATACCGTTGCACCGCGTGCGGCAACCTGACGCGCTTTGATGTGGTGGAGACCACCTCGGTGCGCTCGTTTCATCATTACAGCGTCGGCGGCGACCTCACCGTCGAAGAGCCCGAGATCATTGCTCACAACGTCGAATCAGTGACGTGTCGCTGGTGCGGTCACGGCCGTGGTGTCGAGGCCTACACCGAGACCGAGTGAGCGACTTTCGCGCTCGCTCTTTTGACCCGCCCCGTGAGCGAGCGGTGCCGCTCGAATACGTTGGCACCACTCCCGCGGGCGACGAGCGTCGCATCGAGATCCGCCACACGACCCTTGTCGTCGCGGTGAAACCCGACTGCGACGGTTGCCACGAGTTCGTCCACGGCGACCTCGGCGACCTGTCCGGCCTTGACGTCGTGATCGTGAGCGCTTCTTCGAGCAGCGAATGGGCGAAGGCGACACACGAAGTGCTGATCAGTCCGGCGTTGATGCGCGAGCTTGATATTCGTTCGGCGCCCTTCTACGTCCTCATCGATCCGACGACCCATCGGGTAGTGACCGAGGGCGTCGTGTTCGGTCCCTCCCAAGTCGCCGCGGAGATTGCGAGCGCCCTCGGACGCTGAGGGTGTCACACAGTGATGCGAAGGTGGAAACCTCCAAGTGAGAGGGACACCATGCGCCAGGACATTGAAATTTCCATCAGCTGCCACGACTGCGTGCGACGCGGTACTCCCGACTGCTCCGACTGCCTCGTCAGTTTCGTACTCGGCGAAGAGCCCGAAGCGTTAGTCCTCACCGAAGCCGAAGCTCAGGTCGTCGAGCTCTTCACGTCCGAGGGTCTCGTGCCGACGCTCAAGTTCGATCGCGTTCGCCGCTAACGAAAACCGTTGGCTAGCGTGGCCGTATGGCCCGCCACCTTCTGGTGACCAACGACTATCCACCTAAGACGGGCGGTATTCAGGTCTACCTTCACGAACTCTGGCGTCGATTGGAGAGCGGGCGCGCCGTGGTGCTCACCGCCGCATCGCACGAGGACGCTGCTGACTTTGACGCCGCGAGCAATATCGTCGTCGAACGGGTCGCCACCTCGACGCTTTTTCTTCCGACCTGGCACGCGTATCGAGCGATCGAAGAGGCCATCGAGCGTCACCAGCCCGAGCTCGTCCTACTCGACCCGGTGTGGCCGCTCGGACTGCTCGGTCCGCGTCTCTCGCGGCCCTACGGGGTCATCCTCCACGGCGCCGAGGTGACGATACCGAGCCGCATCCCGCTCGTTGCCTCGTCGCTGCGCTACGTGCTCGCTCGCGCGCAGGTCGCGATCTGTGCGGGCTCGTTTCCTGAAGAGGAAGCTCGTCGCTGTGCGGCCGACGCTCTCTGCCCCGTGGTGCAGGTCCCTCCGGGCGTCGACACCGCTCGATTTTTTCCCGTCGATGACGTCCGGCGAAGAGCCGTCCGCGGGCAGATGGGATTTGCCGATGACGAGCTGCTCGTCGCCTCCTATTCGCGCCTGGTGCCGCGCAAGGGAATGGACACGCTCATACGCGCGAGCGCGAAGCTGCAGGCCGAGTACCCCGCCTTGCGCGTCGCAATTGGGGGAGCGGGTCGCGACCGGGCGCGGCTGGAGCGACTCGCGAAGAAGCTAAAGGCGCCGGTCACGTTCCTCGGTCGCGTCGACGACCATCTCTTGCCGTCGTGGATCGCCGCGAGCGATCTCATGGTCATGGATTGCCGCAATCGATGGTTCGGGCTCGAACAAGAAGGCTTCGGCATCGTCTTCGTCGAAGCGGCGGCCTGTGGCGTCGCTCAGATCGCCGGTCGGTCCGGCGGGAGCGGCGACGCCGTCAGCGACGGCGAGACGGGCGTCGTCCTCGATCATTCGCGCAGCGTTGGCGACCTCGCAACCGCGATGTCCTCGCTCTTGAGCGACGCGGATCGTCGCGACCGTTTCGGCCTGCTCGCGCGCGACGTCGCCGTGCGGAAGTTCTCGTGGGACCGCCTTGCTGACGTGCTGGGCAACGGTCTTGAGCCGTATGACAGCGTCAAGGCGGCACACGCGCCGACCTAAGGTAGGAAGCGATGGAGGTCAGGTGACACAGCGGGCGACAGCGTCGACTCTGGTCAACGCTCCGCCCGACGTTGTCTACCGAGTCGTGACCGACTTCGAGCGCTACATGGACTGGGTCGGCGATCTGAAGAGAATCGACGTGCTCGAGCGCGACGCGCAGGGCCGACCACTCGAGGTCGAGTTCCGCGCGGCGGCGTTTGGTCGCTCGACCACCTACACGCTCCACTACGACTACAGCCGCGCGCCCGACGTGCTCATGTGGCATCAGACCCGAGGTGACCTGACCTCGACGCTCATCGGCCAGTATCGCTTCGAACCGGCGCCGGGCGGGACCCTTCTCAGCTACGACCTCGAAGTCGAGATGTCAGTGCCGATTCCCTCGTTCATCAAGTCGCGCGCCGCACATCGCATCCAGGATCAAGCGCTGCGCGAGCTCAAGCGTCAAGCAGAACGTCAGCTTCATGAGTGACGTCGCGATCGGCGTTGACGTCGGTGGCACGAAGGCCCTTGCCCTCATGGTGGCCCGCGACGGTCGCGTCGTCGGCGAGATCAAGTCCCAGACGCCTCACGACGAAGGATTCGGGGCCGGTGAGGCGACGGCCAAGGTCGTCACCGAGCAAGTCTTTGAGCTCTGCGAACGACAGGGGCTCGATGCCGCGCACGTGCCGATCGGCATCGGTCTGCCAGGCATGATGCGCCGCGACGGTCACCTCGCCTTCGCCCCGAACCTGCAGACGGCGTCGGGCGCCGACGTCGGCGCCCTGCTCAGTTCGGCGCTCGGCAACTCGAGCGTGTTCTGCGAGAACGACGCCAACTGCGCGGCCCTCGCCGAGCACGAGTGGGGCGCGGGTCGCGGCATTCGCGACTTCGTCATGGTGACTCTCGGCACGGGCATCGGTGGGGGCGTCGTCGCCGACGGTCAACTCGTGCGTGGACGAAGTGGCTTCGCCGGTGAGATCGGCCACATGGTCGTCGAAGCCCGTGGCGCGCCGTGCCCCTGCGGGGGCAAGGGCTGCTGGGAGCGGTACGCCTCGGGCAGCGGACTGCACCGACTGACGAGCCAAGCTGCCCTCGAGGGCCGTCTTCCGACGCTCGTCAAGCGCTGCGACGATGATCCACGAGCCGTGCGCGCCGAAGACGTCTCGGCCGCTGCCGCCGAGGGGCTGGATGAGGCCGTGGCGCTCATGCGTGAAGTCGGCTGGTGGCTCGCCCTCGGCCTCGCCAACCTTGTCGCGATCCTTGACTGCGGGCACTTTGTGATCGGCGGCGGACTCTCGGAGGCATCGGACCTCGTGCTGCCCGCCGCGCGCGACTACCTCGCCGAACTCGTCGAAGGCTATGAAGCGCGCCCCACCATCACCGTCACCTCTTCGATGTTCGGCGCGCGCTCGGGGGCCATGGGCGCGTCGCTTGTCGCCTCTGCCGGCGCGTGAAGCTCGGCATACTTCTTCCGACCTTTCGAAGCAACACGGCTGAGGCGCTCGCCGTTGCCGACAGCGCCGAGCGGGCGGGGCTCGATGGCATCTTCGCGTTCGACCACTTGTGGCCGATTGGCTCGCCCACGCGACCGTCGTTCGCGCCGATGCCCATCCTCTCGGCCGTCGCCGCGCGCACCGAGCACCTGAGCGTCGGCACGCTCGTCGCACGAATGGCGCTCGTTGGCACGCCCACGCTGGTCGAGCGATTCCTCACGCTCAACTCGCTCGCGCCGGGACGAGTGATCGCGGGTCTCGGCACCGGCGACGAGCTGTCGAAAGCTGAACAGATCGCGTATGACACCGGCTATCCGACTGCCGAAGAGCGCTGGGAACTGCTCGCCGACGCGATGGAAGCGCTGCGAGGTCACGTCGAGATATGGTGCGGCGCGGGGCTGCGGGAAACCGAAGAGGTCGCGCGCGCCCACGGCGCCACCCTCAATCTCTGGGGCGCGACACCAGCGCGCGTGCGCACCGTCGCGGCGCGCGGCCTCGTCAACTGGGCGGGTCCGATCGAAGGCAGCGTTTCGACGACACTCGATCAGCTACGTGACGCCGGCGCGACGTGGGCCGTCGCGTCGTCGGCGACGCCGCTCGCGGACCTCGAAAAGTGGCGGCGCGCGGCCTGACTAACTACGGTTTGTAGATGGAGTTCCGTCGCATCACCGGCCTGCCGCCGTACGTCTTCGCCCAGATCAATGGCCTCAAGGCCGACGCGCGCGCTCACGGACGTGACGTCATCGACTTCGGTTTCGGAAACCCTGACCTGCCGAGCCCTGACGTCGCGGTAGAGAAGCTCGCCGAAGCCGCCCACAATCCAAAGAACCATCGCTACAGCGCGAGCCGGGGTATTCCGAATCTGCGTCTTGCGATCGCGAACCGCTACAAGCTGCTCTTTGACGTCGACCTCGACCCAGAGAGCGAGGTCGTCACGACCATCGGGGCGAAGGAGGGCTTCACCCACCTCATGTGGGTCATGCTCGGGCCCGGCGACGCTGCGATCGTGCCGTCGCCGAGCTACCCCATCCACTTGGCCGGGCCCGGATTTGCCGGCGCGACGGTCATCACCGTGCCGATGCTCGATCCGGGGATGAGCGAGAACGACCCGGGCGACGACTTCTTTTCGGGGCTGCTCAACGCCTGGGACCGCGCAGCCGTCAAGCCCCGAGTCATCGTCGTCTCGTTCCCGCACAACCCAACGAGCGCGTGCGTTGACCTTGCCTTCATGGAGCGGCTCGTCGCCTTTGCGCTCGAGCGCGACGTCGTTATCTGTCACGACTTCGCCTACGCCGACCTCGGCTTTGACGGTTACCGCCCGCCGTCGATCCTCCAGGTTCCGCGGGCCAAGGAGTGCTGCGTCGAGCTCTACACCTTGACCAAGTCCTTTTCGATGGCGGGCTGGCGCGTGGGGTTCCTCGTCGGCAACGCGGAGATCGTCGCCGCGCTCACGAAGCTGAAGAGCTACCTCGACTACGGCACCTTTCAGCCCGTGCAGATCGCGGCGATCGTCGCGATGAACGAGGCCGTTGACTACCCCGACCAGCTGCGTGCGATCTACCAGTCGCGCCGCGACACGCTCATCGATGGGCTCCACCGCGTCGGGTGGGACGTCGTCGCACCGCGCGGTTCGATGTTCGTGTGGGCACCGATCCCCGAGCCCTACTCCGAGATGAGGTCGCTCGAATTCTCGAAGTTCCTCATCGAAGAGGCGGATGTCGCCACCAGTCCGGGCGTGGGCTTCGGCGACGGCGGTGACGGCCACGTGCGCTTTGCCCTCATTGAGAACGAGCTTCGCACCGGCCAGGCGATTCGCAACCTTCGTCGCGCGCTGGCCAAGCTCGGCTGACTACGGCAGTCCGGCGCCGGGCACCTCGACGTCGGCGGCTTCGATCTTGCCGATGAAGGCGTCGGCGATCTTGAAGCGGTCACTGGTCGGAGCGGTCATCACGAAGAGACGCGTGCGATCCGTTCCGCCGAGCATGCAGGCGAACGCGTAGTCGCTCGTCTCGACGACACCCGTGATCTCGCCGCCCTCTTTGACGCGCAGGCACTGACGGGCGAGCGCGTTGGCGACCCAGATTTGACCGTCGCTGTCAAGGCACAAGCCGTCGGTCGCAACGAAGTCCAGCTGCGCCCAGACGCGCCGATTGGACAGCGTCCCGTCGGAGGCGACGTCAAAGGCGCTGAGGCGAAACTTGATGGTTTCGCCGACGATGAGCGTCGCGCCGTCGGGCGTGATCACGGTGCCGTTCGGAAAGGCCATGTCGGGGATGACTTGGGCAACGCCACCCGTTGGATCGAGCACGACGAGGTTCGTCGTCGGCGGAGGAGCAGCCATCATGCCCGCGGGTCCGATCTCGCGCAGCATGATGTCGAGGTCGAAGCCGAAGCTGCCGACGTAGGCGAAGCCCGACGCCGAGACAATCATCTCGTTCGCCCAGAACCCGCAGTAGGGAGAGATGTCGCAGAAGAGCGAGCTCGTTCCGTCGTGGCGTCGCATGACGACTTGGTCGGTCATCGAGACATAGAGGAGGTCACCGTCGGGCAGCCACCCGAGCCCCGACGGCTGGTTGGGCACGGACACCTCGAGGCGCTCATTGGCGCCCTCTTCATCGGTAGAGAAGATGGCGTGTCGATAGAAGTCCGAGTACCACAGTCGCCCGTCGTGCCAGCGCGGTCCTTCGCCAAAGGTCAGTCCCTCGCGCAGCACGCGCGCCTCATAGTTCTTCATGCGTCCCCTCGGTGTGTGAGAGCGAACCTAGTCTCACGCGCGTTCGACGGCGCGATACCAAGCCTCGTAACCGGCGTCGACGACGAGCGACGCTTCGGGTTCAAAGCGCGACGTGCTGTGCCACAGTCCTTCGAGGTCCTCGAGTGAACTCCACAGTCCAATCGCGAGGCCCGCGACACTCGCTGCACCCCGTGCCGTCGCTTCGAGCGTCGAGCTGCGCAGCGTCGTAACCTTCGAGTTCGTTGCCTGCAGCGCGAGAAGGAGGTGCATCGCCGCCGCACCGCCGTCACAGCGCAGCTCGCGCAACTCGACGCCACCCCGGCGAAACGCGTCGGTCATCGCGCGTACCTGGTAGGCCAGTGCTTCTACGAGAGCGCGTGCGAGCTGACCTTTGCCAACGCCACGACTGAGCCCCGTGATGGCCCCGCGCGCGTCGGCGCGCCAAAAGGGTGAGCCGAGTCCGGTGAACGCGGGGACGAACTGCGCGCCGGCTGCGTCGGGCACGGACAGGGCGAGCGATTCGAGTTCACTCGACGCGGCGATGATGCCCAGGTCGCGCATCCACTGCACCGCCGCTCCGGCGACGAAGGCCGATCCCTCGAGCGCGTAGGTGGCAGGCCCGAAGGCTCCGAGGTCCCAGGCGACGGTCGTGACGAGCCCATCGACGACGAGTGGCACGTGCACGCCAGCGTTTGCGAGGACGAAGGCCCCGGTCCCGTAGGTTGCCTTCACGAGGCCCGGGCTGAAGCAGGCCTGACCGAACAGGGCCGATTGCTGGTCCCCGAGGACTCCCGAGATCGGCACGCCGGCGAGCTCGGGGAGGACGTCGCGCGAGACGGCGCCAAAGCGCGACGTCGAAGGCAACACCTCAGCGAGCATCGACGGTTCGATGCCGAAGAGCGCCATCATGGCCGGCGACCAGTCGAGGGTCACGAGGTCCATCAGCATTGTGCGAGAAGCGTTCGACGGCTCGGTCGCAAAGACGCCACCATCTACGCCACCGGTGAGCGTCCAGAGCAGCCACGTGTCAACGGTCGCAAAGGACGGTTGGCGCGCTGCACCGGCACGGCCGTGATCGAGCATCCAGTGCATCTTGGTCGCAGAGAAATATGCATCGAGGACGAGCCCCGTCGTCGCGCGCACTCGGGGACCGTGACCCTCATCCTCAAGCGCCTGGCACAACCCGGCGGTACGGCGGTCCTGCCAGACGATGGCGCGCTGAAAGGTCGTCCCCGTATCGCGGTCGAAGCCGACCGTTGTTTCTCGCTGGTTGGTGACGCCGATCGCGGCGATCACGTGTCCGCCAGCGTGGGCCATGGTCGCGACGTCTCGCAGGGTTGCAATGGCCAGATCGGCGATCTCGGCGGGGTCGTGCTCGACCTCGCCGGGGGAGGGGAAGAACTGGGTGAGCTCCCGGTAGGACTCGAAGACCACCTCGAGGCGAGGGTCAAAGGCGACCGCCCGGACGCCCGTCGTACCGGCATCGAGGGCGAGTACGAGGTCCATCCGGGCAACGCTACCGAGGCCGAGACCACGATTTCCGCCCCTAGACTGGAGATAGAGGAATTGTCCAAAAGTCTTCGAAAAAGTAGTTGACACCGTGTAATTACAGTGCTGTAATGACACAGCATCTTGCGACGCGGAGTGGGCTAACCACTACATATTGTGGCTAGGGGGCCAAGGGTCACAAATCCTTGTCTCTCCGACTCCTCGAAGCCGGTTTGTCCTTATGTCGGTTGAAAAGAGAGAAGAGAGATATGGCTATCGCACCTCAGCGGCTCGGAATTGGAATTCGTCGGTACTTCACCACCGAGGACCGCCACCCCTATGACGAAGTGACCTGGGATCTTCGCGAGGCTCGCATCACCAACTTCCGAGATGGCTCGGTCGCCTTCGAGCAGCTCGACGTCGAAGTGCCCTCGACGTGGTCGTTCAACGCGACGAACATACTCGCCCAGAAGTACTTCCGCGGCACGCTCGGCACACCTGAGCGCGAGACCTCGCTCAAGCAGGTGGTCGACCGCATCGTCGACACCGTGACGTCGTGGGGTATTGAGCGCGACTACTTCGTCGACGACGAGGAAGCGGAGACCTTTCGCGCCGAGCTGAAGCATCTGCTCATCACGCAAAAGGCTGCCTTCAACTCACCGGTGTGGTTCAACATCGGCGTGAAGGATGTCCCCCAGCAGGGCAGCGCCTGCTTCATCCTCGCCGTCGAAGACTCGATGCGCTCGATTCTCAACTGGTACACCGAAGAGGGAATCATCTTCAAGGGTGGTTCGGGTGCCGGCGTCAACCTCTCAAGGATTCGCTCCAGCGCCGAGCCCTTAGAAGGCGGCGGCACGGCGAGCGGTCCGGTCTCATTCATGCGCGGGGCCGACGCCTCTGCCGGCACGATCAAGTCCGGTGGCAAGACGCGGCGCGCGGCGAAGATGGTGATCCTCGACGCCGATCACCCGGACATCGAAGAGTTCATCTGGTGCAAGGCCCGCGAAGAAGAGAAGGCCCGCGTGCTGCGCGACGCGGGCTTTGACATGGACCTCGACGGACGCGACATCAACTCGATCCAGTATCAGAACGCGAACAACTCGGTGCGCGTGTCTGATGAGTTCATGGAGGCCGTGGTCGCTGACGGCGACTGGAACTTGACGGCACGTCATGGCAACACGGTCGTTCGCACCGTGAAGGCCCGCGAGCTGTGGCGTCAGATCGCCCTCGCCGCGTGGGAGTGCGCGGACCCCGGTCTGCAGTTCGACACGACCATCAACAAGTGGCACACGTCGTCTAACACTGACCGCATCAACGGCTCGAACCCGTGCTCGGAGTACATGCACATCGACAACTCGGCCTGCAACTTGGCGAGCATCAACCTGATGAAGTTCCTCGGCACCGACGGTGAGTTCGACGTCGACGCCTTCCGAGCAGCCGTCGAAGTTCTCTTCACCGCCCAGGAGATCATCGTGGGGGCGGCCGACTACCCAACCGAGAAGATCGGCGAGAACTCGCGCAAGTTCCGCCAGCTCGGTATTGGCTACGCGAACTTGGGGGCCCTGCTCATGGCCTCAGGTCTCGCCTACGACTCCGACGCGGGTCGGGCGTGGGCAGCGTCGATCACGGCGCTGCTCACCGGTCACTCGTACCTGACGAGCGCGCGTACGGCTGGCCGGATGGGCCCCCACGAGGGCTTTGCCGAGAACGCCGAACCGATGATCAACGTGCTGCGTATGCACCGCGACGCGTCGTATCAGATCGACGCGACGTTGGCGCCTGCCCACATCCTCGAAGCCGCCCAGCACGACTGGGAAGAAGCGGTCGAGCTAGGACTTCGCCACGGCGTGCGCAACGCCCAGGCGTCGGTGCTCGCTCCCACGGGGACCATCGGCCTGTTGATGGACTGCGACACGACGGGCATCGAGCCTGACCTCGGTCTCGTGAAGTTCAAGAAGCTCGTTGGTGGCGGCAACATGTCGATCGTCAACCAGACAGTGCCCCGGGCGCTCACGAAGCTCGGCTACAACGACGAAGAGATCGCCGTCATCATCGCCTACATTGACGAGAACAAGACGATTGTTGGCGCGCCTGCCTTAAGGGCTGAGCACCTGCCGGTCTTTGCCTGCTCGATGGGCGATAACACGATCCACTACTCGGGCCACGTGCGCATGATGGGTGCCGTCCAGCCCTTCATCTCGGGGGCGATCTCTAAGACCGTAAACATGCCCGAAGACGCGACGGTCGAAGACGTGGAGAACCTCCACCTCGACGCGTGGCGGCTGGGCATCAAGGCCGTTGCCATCTACCGCGATAACTGCAAGGTGGGCCAGCCGCTCTCGACGGCGAAGAAGGACGGAGAGGACCAGTTCCTATCCGTCTCGATCACCGACGTCGACGCGGCCGAGGTCGTCGACCTCTACGCCCGTATCGCCCGATTGGAGACTGCGCTCGAGCACGCTCGTGATGAAGGTGCGCACGTCGTCGTCGGTGCGGTGCGCGAACGCCTCGCTCGACGCCGCGTGTCCTCCACCTTCGCCTTCCGCGTCGCGGACTGCGAGGGGTACGTGACGGTCGGTGAGTACGAGGACGGTCGTCCCGGTGAGGTCTTCATCAAGGTCGCCAAGCAGGGTTCGACGCTCGCGGGCATCATGGACGCGTTCTCGATCTCGATCAGCTTGGGGCTCCAGCACGGCGTGCCGCTTGCGACCTACGTGAAGAAGTACGCGAACATGAAGTTCGAGCCGTCGGGCATGACCGATGACCCGGACCTGCGCATCGCGACGTCACTCGTCGACTACATCTTCCGTCGCCTCGCGCTCGACTACTTAAGCCCGAGCGAGCGCGAGGAGCTCGGCGTGCTCTCGACGAGCGAGCGGCTCCAGCCCACGTTCCCCGAGATCGCCGAGCAGGCGACACCGACGCACAACCTGCCGGTCCAGCCCTCGCTGCTCGATCTCGGTGACAAGCCCGCATCGAACCAGCCCTTGCTCAGCCGTTCCGAACAGCGCGACGCGCCGATGTGCTACCAGTGTGGCAACGCGATGCAGCGAGCGGGCTCGTGCTACGTCTGCACGAGCTGTGGTTCGACGAGTGGTTGCTCGTGATGTCAAGTTGCACTCGAACTTCAGCGGAAATTGCACGCGAACTTCAGTGCAGTTGCATTCGAACCTCAGTCGAATTTCATCGAACTTCAATACGGTTGCATCCGAAATTCAATGGAGTTGCACTGAACGACTGACGAGATTGAACGTCTCTCGGAAGTGTTACGCCACGGTCTCATCGCTCAGATCATCCCCACCACGCTGATCGAAGAGGGAGAGATACTCGTCGTAGCGAAATACCCGATTTCGAGCCTGGCCGGTGATCTCGCGCAGGATTTGCGATTGCTCAAATCGGGTTAGGACGTTGTTGGCTGTTGCGGGAGAGACGTTTATGGCGCGACCGACCCACTTCGCATTGACGAGCGGTTGCGTGTAGAGACAGTCGAGGAGGGCAAAATCATTCGCGCGTCCACCGACTTTCTCTAGTCGGTGTCGATGGTCCTCACGCATCGAGTGAAGCTGTTGCGCGGTTTCGGCCGCGTCATTTGCTATCTCTGCCACCCCGAGGAGGAAGAACTCCAACCAAGATTCCCAATCACCGTCGAAACGAACGTCGGTAAGTTGATCGAAGTAGCGCGACCGGTGGCGGCGAAGGTACGTGCTCAGATACAGCACTGGCGCTTCGAGCGCACCTCGTTCGCAAAGGAGAAGGGTAATGAGCAAACGACCGATTCGTCCGTTGCCGTCAAGGAAAGGATGGATTGTCTCGAACTGCGCGTGTACCAGACCGCAAACAATCAACAGTGGCAAGCCATCAGGACGCTCTTTCGAGGCGTCTATGAACTTTTCGAGATCGCTTATTGCCAAGAGCATCTGCTCTACTGGCGGTGGGACGAACGTTGCCTTCTCCAGAGAGCATCCCGCGGGTCCTATCCAGTTCTGTGTCCGACGAAACTCACCGGGGGACTTTTCTGAACCCCGTCCTTCTCGTAGTAGGTGCTGGTGAACGCCGCGGAGTAGCCGGCCACTGATCGGAAGAGATGAAAGTTGTGCAATTCCGTAGTTGAGTGCGGCGACGTAGTTGACGACCTCTAGGACGTCGACTTCCGGTACGTCTGCGCTCGCCTTGTCGAGCTCGAAAGCGAGCACATCGTCGAGGGTGCAGTCCGTTCCCTCGATCTGAGAACTGAGAAGTGCTTCACGACGAACGTACATCGCCAAGAACAGATCGGCGTCGGGGAGAAGACGCGTTGCCCCGTCTAGGCGACCGAGCGCCTGATCGGCCGTCGAAAGAGCACCGATGAGCTGCCCAAGATCCAACTCTGGTGCTGGGGGCAGCGGACGGGGGATGTACGCGGAAAAGCCACCTGGCTGCTTAACGTTGTATCCTGCTCGATCCACTCCCGACATTAATGCCTCCAATTCGCACAGTATTTTAGTATAAGGCTAAAAACTAAAATAACGGTGCTCAAAACGAGCGCATAATCAACCCGATTGAAATAAGGGCCACCGGAGGAATCTCGTACGATCACTTGGATTCGGTGCAGATTGGAAAAGGCCTCACTGCATATCGGACGCAACTTGGACTGAATCTCGGATGCAACTTTACACGTGATGTGAGCAGCACTCGGACTTGAGCGGGAACGCCAAGGGAACGTCAACGGAGTTGCCCGCAGGTCTTAGGAGTGTTGTCGAGGTTCGATAGAACAAACCTCCAAACCTGGTACCAAACAGCGCATCCCGGCCGCGTCGGGCTGGAGCCGCACGATCGAGGACCTATTGACTTGCGGCGCAAGGTACCGGCTGCTATCTTGTGGTGCATGACACAGGCAGATGGTCGGCGCAGTCAACTGCTTCGAGGTGTCCTCGACCTCTGTCTACTCGCCGTGATCGGCGAGGGACCCGCCTACGGCTACGAGATGACAAAGCGATTACGGGCTCGCGGAATGCCGATCGTTGGGGAGGGTTCTATCTATCCACTCCTTGGCAGGTTGGAGCGTGACGGCCTGGTCGCGACGCGACGAGAAGCCAGCAACGGGGGCCCGCCGCGCAAGTACTACAGCCTCTCGTCGGATGGCAAGCAGTCTCTGGAGACCGGCGTGGCCGAGTGGATGACGGCGCGCGACGCCATCGATCGCGCCCTCGGTCTTTTGAAAGTGGAGGTAAGCCATGATTGAGTTCGTCGAGGAGTGTCGTCGAGAGTGGAAACGGCTCGGCGTTCCTGATCCCATTGCCAACGAAATGGCCCTCGACCTGACGACAGACATCGAGGAGGCCGAAGCCGACGGTGGTTCCGCCGAAGACGTGCTTGGCAACAGTCTTTTCGATCCGCGGCGCTTCGCAGCAGCTTGGGCGAGCGCTCGAGGTGTTATCTCACCGCCAGCGCCAGTCGACCCAGTTGCTTCGCTCGTTGGCAACCGTCACCCTTGGTACCGAATGGCACTGGTCGTTGCGCTGTCACTGATTGCATTTCTCACGGCTCTCGCCGCGGCCGCCGTGCTCATCGGTCGTCGCGGCGTTGCGGTCGCCGCCACGATCGGCCGCAGTGTCGCGCTGCCCCGATCGCCTCGATGGTTCGGGCCCGCGGTGCACGTCCGTACGTTTGCTTCGGGTCCTACTTTTTTCTCACAAAACGTTGGACCCTTCGCCGCGCTCGCTCTGGTGATCCTCGTTGTCTGCGTTGTGGCAGTGGGTCTCGCAGTCCTGTATCGGGCATTTGGTCCGGGTCACGAATCGAAGCGAAGGATTTGGTGAGCGGTTCTGCCTGAACAGTAGAGACCGATGACTGACGGACCAGAGACGCCTCGTCGGTCGATCGCTACCAGTTGTTCCGACGGCGGCTCCGGAGGTTCTTTGGTCCGTGGCCAATGCTGTGAGGCGCTTGCCGCAGTGACGCGTTCGAGGTGGGCCAAGTGCAAGCCAGTCCTTACAGCGCGTCGACATTCTCGATCGCTATCGGCTCGATGTCGTCTGCCGGAGTGAAGCCCAGCACCTGGGCGTAGAAGGACAGCTCGCCTTCGGCGGTGCGTACGATGCTCTTCGCTTGACGAAAGCCGTGCTGTTCGCCTTCGTAGGCGACGTAGGCGAACGGCACACGCTTTGCTCGCAGCGCCTCCGCCATCGACTCAGCCTGGTCGGGAGGAACGACGGCGTCTTCAAGACCTTGGAACAAGATCATCGGCGTGCGCAAAAGGTCGGTGTGGAAGAGGGATGATCGCTCCTCGTAGATCGCCCGAGCTTCGGGCCAGGGGCCGACCAGACCGTCAAGGTATCGGGACTCGAACTTGTGGGTGCCCTTCACGAACGTAGCGAGATCTCCGATGCCGAAGTAGCTCGCCCCGGCGGCGAACACGTCGCGGAACGTGAGGGCGCACAGCGTGGTGTACCCGCCCGCACTGCCACCGTGAATCAAGAGGGCCTGGGGGTTTGCTCGATTGCTCTCGGCCAGAAATCGCGCAGCGTTGACACCATCGTCCAGGTCGACGACGCCCCAGGCGCCTTTCAGTCGCTCACGGTAAGGCCGACCGTAGCCAGTGCTACCGCCGTAGTTGACGTCGACAACGGCAAAACCTCGACTCGTCCAGTACTGGGTCGAGTAGCTCAAGGCTGCGCTGCAACTTGAGGTCGGTCCGCCGTGGATCGACACGATCAATGGAGGCGCCTCGCCCTCGGGCCCTTCGAAGTCGCGATTCGACGGCGTGTAGTAGAGGGCGTGTGCCGTGAGTCCGTCCTCGGTTGGGAATTCAATGGGCTGAGGAACCGAGAGATACGCCGGGTCGACCGCGTTGACGAAACTCGTCGCGAGTACCGACTCCACGCCACTGCTGAGGTCGACGCGCACCACCGCCGCGGGCCTGACGGGCGAAGCGACCAGACCGACGAAGTCGACGCCGTCGGTGGCAACCGCACTGACGATCGACCAGTCGAGGGGCACCTCGTGCATACCCGACGAGTCGAGAACCCCGAGGTGACTACCGTCGGGTGCCTGCCAGGCGGCGACCAGTGATCCGTTGAGGAGCGGTGCGTAGTCAGAGAACCCGAATTGCCAAGCGGGACGACCAAACTCAGCCTCCAGGGGATAGAGGGCGACCGGTCCAGCACGCGAGTCGCGATAGAGATTCCACCAGCCGGTGCGGTCAGACAGGAAGATCAGCGTGCCCTCTGCGTCGTAGCGAGGTTGAATCACTGACTCGTCGGGGTTGGCGACCACGGCCCGGCGCGAGGTGACCCCCGCGTTGTCGTCGAGCTCGATCTCGTACAACACGGTGGTGTCCCAGGGCATGTTCGGGTGGTCCCAGGCGACGTAGGCCAGCCGTCGTCCGTCGGGAGAAAACGTGGGCGAACTGAAGAAGTCGTGACCCCCTGCCACCGCCATCGGCTCGGCGGTCCCGTCGGTCGCGAGGGCGACAAGATCGTTCACGACCTCGCCATCGTGGCGCTCACGCACGCACACGAGGAAGGCTCCGTCAGGGCTCACCGCGGGATCGGCGTAGCGCCACGAACGCGGCGCGGGCGGCTCAGGAGTGAGGGCGACGGGTTCTTCGCCAATCTCGAGGCGGTAGAGACGCTGGTCGGCGAAGTTCGAGAAGTAGACGGTCGATCCTCGCACGGCATAGCAACGTCCGCCGTATTCGTGCACGAGCGTTCTTGCCGCAAACTCTGGACCGAAGACATCGGCCGTCTCGCCGTCGGCGCTTCGGCGAACGAGGACCTGGCGTCCCGCCTCGGTGGGGCGAGCCTCGATCCAGTAGTACGCGCCGTCGAGCACCGATGGAAAGCTCAAACCGACCACGTCGACCAAGAGTTGACTGGTGATCGGCGAGGCCCACGATCCGAAGGATGAACGCTCTGTGGCCATGCGTCACGATAACTCCGTGAGCAATCCGTCGCTTCTCTCGGCCAGGTCCGGGCGCTCCCTTGTCGTGCGATCCCACTCGCTCGGCAAGCTCTTCATTGCGACCTTGCGCGCTCGGCGCCGCTCAGATAACATACAACCAAATGGTTGTAGATCAACTGACTGAGGATGACGTTGATCGCCTGTTTCAGGCGCTCGCCGACGCCACGCGTCGCGACATTCTCGCGAGGACGATGCAGCACGAGCAGTCGGTGTCAACCCTCGCCGCTCGCTACGACATGAGTTTTGCCGCCGTGCAAAAGCACGTGGCCGTGCTCGAGCGCGCCGCGCTCGTCACGAAGGAACGGCGGGGTCGCGAGCAGATGGTTCGGGGCCACGAGCCCACGCTGCAGACGGCCTCCCGTCTTCTCGATCGCTACGAAGAGCTCTGGATTCAGCGAGCACACCGAATGGCCAGCGCGCTGGCCGACAAGAGAGGACAAACACCATGACGGTTATCAGCACCACGAAGGACGAAGAGAACCTGACGCTCATCATGGTCGCCGACTTTGAGGCGACTCCTGACGAGGTGTGGAGTCTCTGGGAGGACCCGCGCCTGCTCGAGCGCTGGTGGGGACCGCCTACGTGGCCCGCAACGTTTACTCGCCACGATTTCGTCGTTGGTGGCGAATCTCGCTATTTCATGACCGGCCCCGATGGTGAGAGGTCGCACGGATGGTGGCGAATGGACGAGATTAAGGAGCCCCGCCGACTGGAATTTGCCAACGGCCTGGCCGGTGAAGACGGCGAGCCGGTGCCCGGCGTTAAGCCCATGTCCGGTTACGTGACCTTCGAGTCACGTGGGGGTGGGACGAGAATGACGGCTGTCACGCACTTCGTCGACGCCAAGCAGATGGAGATGATGCTCGGCATGGGGATGCAAGAGGGCATGACGCTAGCCATTGGCCAGATGGACGATCTCCTGTTGGCGGTGTAGCCCGGTCAACAGGTCGTTCGCAGCGTGAAGGTTCTCGCCCCGTAATCTGGCGTTCGTGCACGGGTCGGGGAGTTGAGAGCATGACCGACTCGCCCGCAGATGTCTCGCCGGAGTTGCGGACCATGTTGATGAATGGGTTGGCTCTCGCTCCCGCTGGCGCCAACGTCGTTATGCAGTTGTCCCGTCTGCCGGTGGGGAGAGGCGTCGCAGAGAGTCGGGTCACGAGTGGGGCGTTGACGCGTCGACCCATCAAGCGCACGAGGACGACACTCGGTTACATCACCGCAGCGCTGCTCGGGAGCGAGGACGACCGCACTGCATTGCGTCGCGAAGTGAATCGTCAGCATCGAGAGGTTCATTCTCGGCCCGACGATGTCGTCACGTATGACGCATTCGATCCGAACTTGCAGCTGTGGGTGGCCGCCTGCATGTATCGCGGCGCGCTTGACGCCGTGCGCATCACCAGCGGCCCCCTCTCGGACGAGCTGATGGACGAGCTCTACGGGCACTGCTCGCGATTCGCCACGACGCTTCAAGTCACTACTGAGCAGTGGCCCGCGACACGGAGCGACTTCGAACGGTACTGGGAAAGCGCGCTGGCGGAGGTCGAGATGGACGAGGTGACACGCTCGTATCTACGCGGGATCGTCGCGCTGACGTTCCTGCCGCGGCCACTTCGCGTCGGTATCGGTTCCTTGCACGAGTTCGTGACGGCTGGTTTCTTGACGGAACCGTTTCGCAGTGAGTTGGGACTCTCGTGGGACCGCCATCGCGAGCGGCGATTCGTCGCGTTGATGGGAGTCGCGGTTGAGGTTCATCGGCGACTGCCCCGGGTCGTACGGGAATTTCCGCTCAACATCGTGTGGTGGGACACGCGCCGCCGACTTCGCTCGGGGCAGCCCTTCGTCTAAGTGGCTTCGCCGATCTTCGGCGCAGCGCTGACGTGCGCAACGCGCCTGCGCGAGGCGGAGAGAATCGCGGCTATGACCATGAGCGACGTCGACGAGTAGAAGGTCGCGTGCAGTCCGGTCACGAAGGCGCCGATGACGTGCGGGCTGATCGAGCTCGAACCGACGAAGATGGCAAACGCCACGTGGCGTGAGATCGATGCGGAAGCGATGAGAAAGGCGACGGCGAACGAGAACACCATGCCGACGTTCGCAAACGTGCGCAACAGACCCGACGTGACCCCGAAGGCGTTGCTCGGAGCCACTTTCATGACCGCCGAGTTGTTCGAGGGGAAGAAGCAACCCATGCCGATGGCGCTGACGGTGTAGGCGACGACAACGAACCAGAGCGAGGTGTGCACGCCAAGTTGGGCATAGGCGAGGAGGGCGAATATCTGCAGGACGAGACCGAAGGTGGCGGGCAACACGGCACCGTGTCGGTCGGCGAAGCGGCCAGCGAACGGTGCGAAGGCGCCACCGATGACGTAGCCGGGCACGAGGAGGAGCGCCGCTCGAATCGGATCGAGGTGCTGGACTCCTTGGAGGTACATCAAGAGCAGGAACAAGACCGCAAAGCTCGCGAGGCTCTGGATCATCGCGGCGAGGAATGAGGGGGTAATCGTAGGGATCTTGAAGAGCTTGAAGTCGAGGAGCGGCTCTTCGGTGCGGCGTTCGATCTGCCAGAAGGCGAGAAGGCACACGACGCCGCCGATGAAGAACCCGATGATCGTGGGATCGAGCGACTCGCTGATGAGGTCCACCATGGCCCAGAGCAGACCGAAGAGACCGAGACCAACCGCGAGGGCACCCCACCAGTCGATGTGCCGACTAACGCGCGGGGCGGTGTCGTGCAAGACCTTTCGCGCGACGACCACGGCGGCGATGCCGATGGGCAGGTTGATCCAGAAGATCCATCGCCACGAGATGTACGTGACAATCGTGCCACCGAGCACGACACCCAGCACCGCACCGGTGTTATAACCGATCGCGTTGAATCCGTACGCTCGACCCCGTTTGTCCTTTGGGAAAGTGTCGGCGATCACGGCGCCCGAGTTGGCCGCGATAAAGGCTCCGCCGATTCCCTGAACCAGTCGAAAGACGATAAGGGACAGTTCGTTCCACGAGAGCGCGCAGAGCGCCGACGCGACGACGAAGATGACGAATCCCATTTCGTACATCGACACACGCCCGAACATGTCACCGAGGCGACCTACTTGCGTCGAGACGAGGGTGATGACGAAGAGATAGCCGATGATCACCCAGATGACCGAGGCGAGTCCGATGTGAAAGGTGCGTTGAATCTCCGGCAGCGCAAGCACCACGATCGTCGTGTCGACGGCCGTGATGAGCACGCCGGTGACCACGACGAGAAGCGCGAGGTTGGGGCGCGTCGTGATATCGAGGCCGTCCTCGCTCGCACTATTGGACCGCAGGTCACGACGCGATTTCACTGGTCAGCCACTGTTTTATTGCCTACTCCCGCGAAGTGCGCGAAGACGTGAACTCGGGAAGCCGAAAGAAACATGACCCCTCCAGGTTATGTGTCACATATGACGGTCGTGTCGTCGCGCGAACATCAACGTGCGAACGCCGTCACAACTTGATATCAAGTCGAAGAATGCGCGTCAGCGGACGGTGAAGGTGGCATTCCCGCTGTACGTGGCAGAGCCGTATCCCAGGATCGGCAAGAGGACGACGCCAAGAATCCATAGACCTACGCCGAAGGCGGGCGACTTTGAGAATGCGGCGGCGACGTACAGCGTGACGATCAACGAAATGACGATGTTCACGACGGGAATGAAGTACAACAACGTCCACCATCCAGGGCGACCTGCAATCTTGCACCAGAGATAGATGTTGTAGATCGGGATCAGGACGCCCCAGCCAGGTCTTCCCGCCTTCGTGAAGACCTTCCATCCCGCCGCGGTCATGAAGACGATGAAGGCGACGTAGATCAGTATGAGGACGGCCCCGACGGCTGACGCGGCTGCACCCAACATGGCACCTTCTCTCGGTTACACACGACGATAGCGAGATCGGATGGGCCGACGAGTTGTAGTGGGGTGACAGAGATGCGAGAAGTCAGACGACAGCGGGCGAGCTCACCGCTGAATGTAATGGACGTGGCAAGAGTCCCCGTCGATGAGCGTGATGGTGAAGGTGTACGTGCCATTTCGAGAACGTGCGGCACTCGTGACGCGCACGATCAACACCGTTCCGGTGTCGCGCACCACGACGGCGCGGGTGCCGGGATGACTCGAGACGCGCGGCTGGCCAACGAAACCCGTGCCATCGATCGCGATGGTCACGGTCCGTCCCGCGACAACGTCGCCGCGCACGGCGGTCGCCGTGGGATTGGGAGGCGGAGGCGGCGGCGGCTTCGCAACGGTCAGTGTGAACGAGTACGTGCCGACGTCGCCCGTCGAGTCGCTCACGGTCCCACTTGCCTTGTAGGCACCCGTGGCGAGCGTGCCGCTCGTCGTGACCAGGCCCGAGGGACTGACGACGAGACTCGGCGATCCAGTCGTTTGAACGAAAGTCTCTGCGCCGAGGTTCGCCCCGACGCTCAGCTGCTGGCTGAAGGTTGGTGAGTTCGCCGTTGTGATTGATGCCGTCGTCGGCGCTCGCTGGACGAGCGCACCGACTTTCAACGCGAACGTGAAGGTTCCCTTGTCGCCAAGCGAGTCGGTGACGGTGCCCGTCGCGGCGTAGGTGCCAGCGCTCAGCGAGCCACTGGTCGTGATGAGCCCCGAGGAGCCGACGACCAAGCTCGGTGCGCCGGTGGTCTGGGTGTAGGTGACCGCACCGGTCGCGCCGGTGAAGGCGAGCTGCATCGAGTAGGTCTGGCTGCCGCTCGCCTTTACGTTCGCTGTCGCTGCAGAGCTCTGCAGCAGCTCCCCGACGTCGACGGTGAAGCTGAAGGTCCCGGTGTCCCCTTGAGCATCACTCGTAGTGCCGGTGGCGGTGTAGCTGCCAGGAGCGAGCTGTCCACTTGTCGTCACGAGTCCAGACGAGCTCACGACGAGACTCGGCGCCCCCCCTACCTGCACGTAGGTCACGGCACCGGCGGCGTTCGTGGTGACGAGCTGATCGCTAAACGTCGCAGAGTTCGTGACCGCGACTGAGGTCGAGACGTGGGCGCTCACGAGTCCACACACGTAGTCGCCGTCATAGCCCTGCGAGGGGTACTGGATCATCGCGACGCGATCTCCGGTGAACGATGTCGTCGCACAAGCCGCTTGCGCTGCCGGCAGCGTCGCCGCCAATCCCGGCACCCACACGGGGATCGACGAGAAAGCGGTGCTCGCGCCCGTGATGACCTGCCACATGGAGGACGTGGAGTAGATGCCGAGCGACGTCACGCCCATGTTGGTGAACGACGCGACTTCGCCCTGGAGCGTCGCCGTGTCATACGCTTGCGTCGAGGCGTTGCGACCGTATTCAATGGTCTCCCACGCGTTGCCGGTCTCGACATCCAACCACCACGGCGCCGACCGTGCGGCGAGCGTGGCGTTGGTTGAGCCGTCGCTGGTCTCTGCGGCAACGGCGTTCGCGAAGGACTGACGTGCTGCGTTCCATCCGTAGTCGTAGGAACACGCGACGGTGTTCGCACCAGAGCAGACGTCGGGGGTCTGTTGACTGGACGGCCAACCTACGCCGTAGCTGGGACCGCCGTTCCCGGTGTTGGCGTAGAAGCCCGCGGCGCCGCCGGAGGCGCCGTTCGCCCACGCGAGTTCCTTCGCAAGACACTTGTTGGTCGTAAAGACTGCGCCACCGTTGACGCCCACGATCCCGAAGCCCGGTGCACTCGGCATAGGACTCGCGCACTGAGGAAAGCTGATATCAAAACCGGTCAGCCCCGACGCGGGCGTGCCGCTCGCGTCAGCGACCATCGACGTGGCAAGCGACACCACAACAGCCAGGACGACCACAACAACCGACTTCGAGAGGGGAACATGCACTTACGACGAGCCTAGGTTTGCTCATCACTCGAGTTTGAAAAATCTCTTTACAATCTCGTGTGATTACCACGCACCAGTGTGCAACACATTGCGTTCAGCGCAATGTTTCATCTACCGATCACCAAATACTGTGCTCAACGCGACGATGTACAAAGTATTCACTGTGGACCGTGGCAATGACGCCACGCTCGACATCCGTGAAGTGCTACGCGTCTCGTCGTTGGATCAGTACGCCACCGATCACCAGCAGTCCCACCGTGTAGGCGAACATGATGAGCAGTCCAACCCACGGCGAGAATGAGTCTTGCTGGCCTGGTCCGTTCGACAAGATAGCGGCCCCGATGTGAGACGGCATGAACTTGATGATCGCGTTGAAGAGCGAGTTGGGCAAGGCGCGCAACACGGTTGGCGCGACGAGCAGTACGCCGACGTACGCGCTGATTGCCCCTGCGGTGTGGCGGATGATCGTCGCGAGTGCCAGGGCGAAGAGTCCCGTCACGCAGAGGAAGAGTCCGGTGCCGAGGACTTCGCGAAGGGCGCCCGGTGTGCTGAGCGTGGCGTGCACCGCCGGCGAGGTGAGTAGTGCTTGTCCGAGGAAGAAGGACAGGAACGACGTCACCATGGCGGCGACAAGCGCGACGGCACCGAAGACCAGCGTCTTGGCGACGAGCACTTCGAGGCGTCGCGGCGCAGCCGAGAACGTCGCGCGGATGGTGCCCGTCGTGTACTCCGCGCTCATGACCATGACCCCAAGGACGCCGATGATCAGCTGTGCAACAAACACCCCGGTCAGGCTCAATGAGGTCGGATCAAAACCGTTGTGGACGGATCCCGGATCGTTCCAGTGCGAAGTTGTTTCGATGGCCGCGATCGCACTCACTCCGAGGCCGATCACGACCGTCAGCGCGAGTGTCCAGATGGTCGAGCGAACGCTCTTGAGCTTGGTTAACTCCGAGTGCATCAGGTCGCCAAGTGAGTAGCGGCCCGCGGGCAGTGGTTTGTTGAGAGCCGGTGTGGGACTGATAGTCGTCATTGCAGTGCCTCTTTCGTGGTAGCTGTTGCCGTGGCCGACGCAGCGCTTGCCGAGCCCGCGCCGCGATACTCGATGCTGCTCTCGGTGAGATCCATGAAGGCCTCTTCGAGTGACTCCGTCTGTGGGGTGAGCTCGTACAGGACGACGGACAGTCGCGCGGCGAGTTCGCCGACCTCCTTGTGGTCCTTGCCCCGAACGTTCAGCGAACCATCGTCTTCGACGCTCGTCGTCGCGCCGTCTGCATCGAGGGCAACGCGAAGTGGTGTGAAGTCGGGCGAAACCACGCGTACAAAGCGACGTGAGCTCTGGGCGAGGAGGTCTTCGACTGACGTCTGAAGAATGAGCTTTCCCTTGCCAATGATGATGACGTCGTCGGCGGTAAGCGCCATCTCGCTCATGAGGTGACTCGAGACGAACACGGTCCGTCCTTCTTTGGCGAGCCTGCGCAGGAAGGTGCGCACCCAGCGAATCCCGTCCGGGTCGAGGCCGTTGACGGGCTCGTCGAAGAGGAGCACCCCGGGGTCCCCGAGCAGTGCCGCAGCGATACCGAGTCGCTGCCCCATGCCGAGTGAGAACTTCCCCGCGCGCTGGTGCGCGACATCGCTCAGACCGACAATCTGGAGGACCTCATCAACGCGTCGTCGAGGTATGCGATTCGCCTGGGCGAGCATCAAGAGGTGATTCTCAGCGCTTCTGCCGGGGTGGATCGCCTTCGCCTCAAGCAGCGCTCCCACTTCGTGCAGTGGCCACGCGAGGTCTTGGTAGTGATGCCCGTTGACGGTGACGTCACCCGCGTTTGGCGCGTCGAGGCCCATGATCATCCGCATGGTGGTCGACTTGCCCGACCCATTTGGCCCGAGAAACCCGGTGACGACTCCTGGGCGCACGTTGAAACTCAGATGATCTACGGCGATCTTCTCGCCGTAGTGCTTGGTGAGACCGTTAGCTTTGATCACAGCGACTTCCTCTCGTGAGTCGCCGATGGTTCGTCGGCGACTGCGACATCTTCACAGCGACGGCTCTCGAAAACGTCCGTCGAGAGAGGTTTCTTTTTGTACGCGTGAGGGCGTACATGGATCCGCATTCGTGCTTCGACGTACAACCTGTGATGTAGTACAACGACGCCTGAGGGCTGACGTCTTTATGCGCTTCGATGAGTAGCGTCAGATGCGTGATCCCGAACGGCACGCCGCAGAAAGACCTTCACCCGCCGCTGCTGCACAGGGTTAAGCCCCACGAGCTCCAGTCGGTTGACTACATCATCGCCTTGGCACTGGTGTTCTTCACCGTCCTCCACGCGAATCGCCCGGGAACGTTGAGCTCGCGCGGTACGGGTGTCGTTTTCGTCGTCGGTATCATCGCCGCCGCGTCGATTGCGCTTCGACGTCGTTATCCCATGCTCGCGCTGGGACTCTTCACGGTTTCGACGTGCATCGCGACGGCGGCAGTCCAGGTCAACTTCGTCGAACCGTTGATCGCCATTCCGGCCTATCAGGTCGCCTCAACGTACGACCGACGTCGGTCGCTGCTCGCCATCGTCACGGTCAGCGTCCTCGTGCTCGTCGCCGTACTCGTACAGATCAATGTTCACACGCACGGCAGCATTGCCGCAACCGCGATCGTCGCCTTGGTCGCGGCGTGGTTCGTCGGGGACAGCGTGCGGGTGCGGCGCACGTACGTCGCGGGTCTCGCTGAGCAGACCGCCCAGCGTCAGCGGGAGGTGCTCGAGCGATCGCAACGTTCGGTGGCCGAAGAACGGTTGCAGATAGCGCGCGAGCTCCACGACGTTGTTGCGCACAGCCTCAGCGTGATCGCGGTTCAGTCGGGGGTTGGACGTCACGTCATCGACGAACATCCGACCCAGGCGAAGAAGGCGCTCGCGGCGATCGAATCAACGAGTCGCGACGCGCTCAACGAACTTCGTCGCATGCTCGGTGTGTTGCGACACGACGACGATCGTCCGGCCGTATTGATTCCCGATCCGGGCGTGTCGCAACTGCCCCAGCTCGTAGAGCAAGTGAACACGACCGGCGTCGAAGTGCACTTGAACATGCACAGCGCCAAAGCGAAAGAGCTCTCAGCGACGGCCGACCTCGCGGTCTATCGAATCGTGCAAGAGGCACTCACGAACGTCGTAAAGCACGCGGCGAACGCGAAAGTAAGTGTGGAACTGCGCGACGAATCCGGCGTCCTTGTGCTCGAGATTGTCGACGACGGTGGCGGCGCCGTCGTGCCGTATCCTCAGTCGACTGACGCACCGCAGGAGCATCACGGCATTATCGGCATGCGAGAACGTGTGGCGCTCTATGGCGGTGTCTTTGAGGCGCGTCCGCGGCCGGAGGGTGGATTCAGAGTGTTGGCGAGACTGCCGTTTGCGAGAATCGAGTCGACATGATTCGGGTACTCGTCGCTGATGATCAAGCACTCGTGCGCGCTGGCTTCTGCTTTCTCGTCGACGCGTCGAACGACCTCGAAGTGGTTGGCGAAGCCGCGGACGGACGTGAAGCGGTTGCCCTGGCGCGCGTCACACACCCCGACATCGTGATGATGGACATACGGATGCCTCACCTCGACGGGATTGAAGCGACGCGTCAGATTCTGGACGATCCGGAGGCGGGCGAGACGAGGGTGTTGATCCTCACGACGTTCAGTCTCGACGACTATGTCTACGGAGCGCTACGAGCGGGAGCAAGCGGCTTCTTGCTCAAAGACGCGCCACCGGAGGATCTGCTCGAAGCGATCCGAGTGATCGCCGCGGGCGACGCACTGCTCGCACCGAGCGTCACGCGAACGCTCATCGAGGAGTTTGCCCACCGGGCTGTGCCCAACGCCATGAACGAAAAGGTGCTCGAAGTGCTGACGCCGCGAGAACGTGAGGTCCTGCTCGCCGTCGCGCGCGGCCGCTCGAACGCGGAGATCGCCGAGGATTTGCACATGAGTGCCGCAACAGCGAAGACCCACGTGAGCCGACTCCTTGCAAAGCTCGGCGCTCGCGATCGCGCCCAGCTCGTTGTGATCGCCTACGAAACGGGTCTTGCGCTCCCTAACTGAACTACCACCCGCCGGGATCGCACCCATATTGATCGGGTACCCAGTTCCGGGTGACGCGCATGCCGACGATGATCTGGGCGTCCTCACTAGCCCGGCCGGCGAGAGGAGCGAACTCGACACCCCCATACTCGTCCCAGGTCGCGTTGCGAAAGCCAATGCCTGAGTAGACCGGGCCAACCATCCGCCAGTTTCCGCCGACCTCGCAGATCGCGACGTGTTGCCATTCACTGCGCAGTCCAGCGACCGAGACCTGGCGAGCCCGAGCGTCAGCGCCGATGGCCCGGGCTTCGATGTGGGCGACAACCTCTGCGTGGTGAGCCGCGGGACTCGCGGGCTTGGCCTTTGTGACTGCCCCGGCGGGCGGAGTGAGGGTCGGCTGGGTGAGTAGGACCACCGGCACGGCCAGTGAAACCAGCATGGCGAATAGAACTCTTCGCACGGCTTTCTATCTCCTTGAATGGCACCGGGGCCGTAACTCGCTCCGCGTAGTTGCTTCGCAGGCTTCGGCCCGACACTTGGCGGGCTGTATGTCGTCCCCCCACCAAGGGGCGCAGTTCGATCGGTCACCGGTTCCACAGCTCTGTGGGGCGACGTGGGAGCAGTCGTTGCTGCCTCCGGAAGCCTAACTGGGGGGTGACGAATCTGTGACGAGATAGAGTCTGATTTTTGACAGAGAGGATTTGTTCCCCCTGGTCAAAGGCTGTGTACAAAGTATCGAATTCGTGACATCGTGTCCATTTTCCTGGCCGAAACGGCCGAAAGAAACCCGTTGAAGACCAATGAGGGCGATGTATATGCTGGCCGCATCGTCGCGTGAACGGAAGCCTGAAATGGTGCATTCGTGAAGGCCGTCGTGTTCGAAGACACTCGATCGGTGAAGGTCGACGACGTGCCTGACGCGGAGCTCGAGGAGCGAAGCGACGTCGTCATCCGCGTGACGTCAAGTGCGATCTGTGGCACTGACCTCCACATGTACGACGGGCGAACGGGCGCGACGCGCGGGCTCGTCTTGGGCCACGAGCCTCTCGGGGTGGTCGAGCGCGCCGGGGATGACGTCACCATGGTCCAGCCCGGCGACCGGGTCGTCATACCCACCCACCTCTACTGTGGCGTGTGCGTCAACTGCGCGAGGGAGCTGTCTGCAGCGTGCCTGCGAGTGCGCCCGGGCAGCTTCGGCGCCGCCTACGGCTACGCAGGAATGGGGCCGTACCGAGGGGCCCAGGCAGAGCTGCTGCGGGTGCCCTTCGCCGACGCCAACTGCATTCCCGTCCCTGGTGAAGCTGGCGATGAGCTTGAAGACGACCTCGTCTTGCTCGCCGACGCCTTCGTCACCGGCTGGCACGCGACCGAGCTTGGCCAGGTCACGGCGGGCTCGACCGTCGCCGTCTTTGGGGCCGGCGCGATCGGGCTGCTCGCCGCGTACAGCGCGTTCCTAAAGGGCGCCAGCGAGATCTATGTCGTTGACCGCGTGCCCGAGCGCCTCGGCAAGGCGGCCGAGATCGGCGCGACGCCGATCGACTTCACAAAGGGCGACCCCGTCGCCCAGATCAAGGAGCTGCGTCACCAGCGCGGGCTCCCTCTTGGCGAGGAGCCGATGGACGGCGTCGAGGTCGGCATCGACGCCGTGGGGTTCCAGGCCCGCGACCGGTCGAACCCCGACGTCGAGAATCCGACCCAGGTCATCAGCGACCTTGCCCGACTCGTGAATCCGACCGGCCACCTTGGCATCGCGGGCGTCTACGCAGAGAAGGATCTGCATCCCGCTCCCGAAGGCACGGGTGACGGGCATCTCGAAGTGCCCTGGGCGACGCTGTTTTCAAAGGGTGTGTCGGTCGGCTTCGGGCGCACGCACGACCGGCGTTACACGGTGCTCTTGCGCGACATGGTGACCTCTGGGCGAGCCAGGCCAAGCTTCGTCGTCACGCACCACGGAGGGCTCGAGGACGCGCCACGGTTCTTTTCGGAGTTCGATCAGCGCGCTGATGGCGTGATCAAGGCGGTACTTCGCCCGTGAGCTGGCGAGAGTGATCTCGAGCGGACTTCTGCTCGCTGCGCCCAAGCTGCTCGCCGCAGCGACGACCAAAGAGGTGATCCCCGCGCGAGCGCAGATGGCCTTCACGCTCGGCTTTCACATCATTCTCGCCTGCTACGGGATCGCCTTTCCCACGATCGTCCTCATTACCGAGTACCTGGCGATTCGTCGGCGCGACGAGACGCTCATGACGCTCGCGCATCGCTGGTCCCAGGCGATGGGCGTCCTCGTCGCCGTCGGCACCGTGACGGGGACGGTTTTGTCGTTCGAGATGGGACTCCTGTGGCCGGGACTCATGAGCCGCTACGGTTCGGTGCTCGGGCTGCCCTTCGGGTTCGAGGCGATCTTCTTCTTCCTCGAAGCGATCTTCACCGCCATCTACCTCTACGGCTGGCGACGACTCACGCCGTGGGCCCACTTCTGGTCAGGAATCCCCATCGCCGTGAGCGGCATCCTTGGCGCCGCCTCCGTCATCGCCGCCAACGCCTGGATGAACCAGCCCGGCGGATTCACGCTCTCGCGCGGTCGCGTCGTCGCCGTTGACGTCTGGAAGGTCTTCCTCAACCGGGCGGCCGCTTACGAGACGCCCCACATGATCATCGCCGCGTACATGGTGGTGGGCTTTGGCGTGGCGTCGATCTACGCGGTGGGGTACCTGCGGGGTCAGCGTGACCGCTACAACCGAATGGGCTTCGTGATTCCCTTCACGGTGGCGGGCATCCTCACCCCGGTGCAGATCCTCGTCGGCGACACGGCCGCTCGCACGGTCGAGCACAATCAGCCCATCAAGTTCGCCGCCATGGAGTACGTGGTCCACACGGCGCGCGGCGTGCCCGAGTATCTCGGGGGCTTTTTCGTCAACGGCCACGTCTACTTCGGGCTGCGACTGCCGGACGTCGACTCGTTGCTCGTCGGATTCAGCATCCACTCGCGCATTATCGGGCTCGACTCGGTCGCACCCACGGATCGTCCGCCCGCCCTCACGTTGATCCACCTGTCCTTTGACGCGATGGTCGGCTTCGCCTTCTTGCTCCTGCTCGCCGCGTTCTGGGCTCTTGTTGTCTGGCGCAAGCGACGCGCCCTCCCCGAGCAGTGGTCGTTCTGGTGGCTCGGCGTGCTCTGTGGCCCCGCCGCACTGATTGCCATGGAGTGCGGGTGGATCGTCACCGAAGTCGGTCGCCAGCCGTGGGTCGTCTATCACCTCCTCACGACCTCCAAAGCCGCGACGACGAATCCGGGCGTCATCGCGAGCTTGACCTTCGTGATCGTGCTCTACGGCGTCCTCGGGGTGACGACCATCGTGCTGCTACGCGTCTTGTCGCACCGTTGGCACCAGAACGCACCGACCGAAGAGCTAGTGCCGTACGCGGGTTCTGAGCGTGAGGTACGGCGGTGATCATCTTCGTCACGGGGATCTTGCTCCTGGGCGTCAGCTTCTACGCGCTCTTTGGCGGGGCGGACTTTGGCGGCGGGTTCTGGGATCTCCTCGCCGGGGGCGACCGGCGCGGCATGGCGCCGCGCAAGCTCATCGACCAATCGATCACCCCGGTGTGGGAAGCGAATCACATGTGGCTCATCTTCTCCCTCGTGCTCTTTTGGACCGTCTTTCCCAAAGGCTTCGCCGACGTGATGACCGCAGCCGCGCTGCCGATCTGGCTCGCGGTCTTTGGCATCGTGCTGCGCGGGTTCGGCTTCGCCTTTCGCAAGGAGGTCGAGACCCTTCGGCACCAGCGACTCCTCGGGGCGACCTTCGCGTTCTCCTCACTCGTGACGCCCTTCTTCATGGGCACGGTCGTGGGGGCCGTGGTCGCTGGCCGGATCCCTTCGGGCGCACGAGAGACCCACCTTGCGACCTGGACGAGCGCCACGTCGCTCGACATGGGTTTTCTCTTCGTGGCGGTGTGTGCCTACATGGCGGCGGTGTTGCTCAACCACGAGGCGATCCGTCGCGCCAACGACGACTTGCGGCGCTACTTCGCACGGCGCGCCGTCGTGGCGGCAGGCGTCTCGGGCCTGTTGTCGCTCGCGACGCTGCTCGAGGTGCGTGTTGCCAACTCGTCGTTTTACCATGGCCTCACGCATCGGGCGCTCCCGCTCGTGATCGTCGCGGGGCTGTGCGGGTTGGTCGCGCTCGCGATGCTCTTGAGCAATCGCGTTCGCGGACTGCGCGTCATCTCAGGCGTCGGTGTGCTCTGTGTCGTGTGGGGCTGGGGGATCGCGCAGTACCCGGTGCTCTTGCCAAAGACCGCCCTCACGATCGACAACAGCGCCGCGCCGCACGCGACGCTCGTGGCCATCGCCGTCGTCTTCGCGCTCGCGATCGTGCTCGTTGGCCCCGCGTTCGTGATCCTCTTTCGCCTCTACGGACGTGAGGCACTCCAGTCCGACGAGGCCCGCTTCTAGAGCCTCACGACGACGGCGCGGTCCAGGGAGCCCTCGAGCGCGACGCGCGCAACGACCACAGCGAAGTCAGAGCGAGCAGCGCCGTCGCGAGGGCGAACGAACACCATATATGCGTATCGAGTGCCAAGACCGCTCCCAACATGGCGCCCCCGAGCAGCGCGAACGCCGCCACCATCCGTACGGCGAAGCTCGGCTGTCGCCAGTCGCCCTTCACTCCGCCAGCGGCGAGACCGGTCAACGTGCTCGTAAAGACCGACGTCGTGAGACCTGGCACGTTGATGGCGCGCGCGATCGCCGACTTCGCCCCCATGCCGAGGGGAAGGACGATGAGCAGCACGTCGCGCACCGCCGTCGTCGGGTGAGGAAACGATGCGGCAACTGCCGTCGCGAGCGCGAGGTCGGCGAGCTGCAACAGAACGGCCGCGTGCGCCGCGCGACCCCGGTGGGTGAGTGGTCGAGGGGTGAACGTGCCCGCAGCGGAAGCGCCGATGATGAAGCTCGCAAGGACAATGGCCGACGCCGTGATCGAAAATCCCCGCGCACCCACGATCGCGAGCCCGATGAAGATGATGTTCCCCGTGATGTTCGCGACGAAGACGTGATCGACGCGAAGAATCGTCGTCCCATCGGCGATACCGGCTACGAGCGTCAGCATCGTCAAGATGCCGGGCAACGAGCCCTGGCGCGGGTCGTCGACGAGGCCCTTCCAGAGGGCGTCCGCCAGTTCCAGCCGACTCGGATGGTCACGAGGCACTGCGACCTCCAGTCCATGAGGTAAGCCTCGAGTCTCGTCCGAAGCCGGCACGCTTTCAACCGTTTTGGTCGCTCCTGCCGCCTCGGCATCTCTCTCGAGCATTCTTCCAATGATTGTGATATATATTCTCCGTCTGCTATCACCGACGCAACCTTGCTGAGGAGAGAGTCTCTTGGCGAAGGCGTGTCGCTCGACAGTCGACGCAGTTCTCTTTTCTTACTGCCAGCAAGGGATGGAGGGGACCATGGCAGCATCGTTTGATTGGAAAAAACTGTCCACCACAGATCGGGTCATTTCGATCACGTCGCTCGTAGCGCTCATCTCACTGTTCTTACCGTGGGAGGGGTACAGCGGGTTCGGCGTCAGCTACTCGGTCGGTGGCTTCAGCACGGGATACGGATGGCTCGGCGCGCTGCTCATCGTGGCGGCTGGCGTGTACGTCGTCGCGCACCGTTCGGGTTCGTCCATGCCGAAGACGCCCTACGGTCCGGGTGTCATCGTGCTTGGGCTCTCGGTGATCGGAGCGGTGCTCGTGATCCTTCGCTGGGTAACGCTGCCGCGCGTGAGCGCGGCGTCGATCGTCGGAAACTACAACTACGGTCCGCGCATCGGGATCTACCTCACGTTGATCGCTGGCGTCGTTCAGGCCTTCTTTGCGTTGCGGCTCTTTCGCAGCACCGGCGAGGCACTACCCTGGGCCAAATAATCGACGATCGCTCCACACCACCCACCGCCCGCCGCTCAACCGATCGACCAAGCGACGCGGACGCAGAGGGCGACGTATCGACGACGCTTCGCTTCGTCGGCATCGATCTCGCCACCGAAGCGAAGCGCACGGGCGTCGTCGTCGTCACGCCCAAGGACACGCACGCAACGGCGAGCTTGCCCGCGACTGGTTTTGTCGCGGACGATCGCGGGTTGGTCGACCTCGTCGACCGCGGGACGATCGTCGGGCTCGACTCGCCGCTCGGCTGGCCGGACGACTTCGTGTCGGCCGTCACCGCCCATCGAGTGAGCGCGAGGTGGCCGAGCTTCGAACACCGCAGCACCGACAAGATGCGCGAGAGCTTGCGTCACCGCACGACCGACCTCTTCGTTCGATCCCTCGACCTTGGCTCGACGCCGCTGTCCGTCTCGTCCGACCTCATCGGCGTTGTCGCCATGCGGGGAGCGTGGCTGCAGTCAGCGTGGGCGCAGCGCTGGGGCCGACTCGAGCCGCGCGATGGCAGTGGTCGACTCGTCGAGACCTATCCCGCCGCGGCGCTGCGCGCGTGGGGCTTTCTTCCTCGGCGCGGCGTGCGGTACAAGGGCGGGGGAGCAGAGGGTGCGCGCGAGAGCCAGCGCACCGAGCGCGAGCGGATCGTGGTCGGGGTCGAGCAGCAGAGCGACGCGTGGCTTCACGTGTCGGGGGACCTTCGCAACGCGGCGATCGACTCTGACCACGTGCTCGACGCCTTCGTGAGTGCGCTCGTCGCGCTCGCGGTGCGCGCAAACGCGACGTACCCGGTGCCGCGCGACTCGGCGGAGGCGGCGCGGCGCGAGGGCTGGATACACGTGCCCTGTGAGGAGTTCGCCTCGCTCGGCAAGCACCTGCCGATTGGCTAGCGCGTCTTAGCTGGGCGCGACCTCGCGTCGGCCGTCGGCGCTCGAGCTGATGTGTCGGCGAAGGTCCATTATCATCGCGCCGCCGAGGAGTGCGGTGAGCCCGGTCCCGAGCGGCCACCAGTTGCCGAGATGGACCGAGAAGTAGAGCGCCGTGATCGCGGGTGCCAGGGTGGCCGAAACACTCCAGGAGAGACCGGCCGCCGCGTTGTAGCGACCGCGAAGGTGCTCGGGGGCGATGTCGTTCACGATCGCCGTGCCAACGGGCTGCAGCATCGTCTCGCCGATCGCGAAGACGACCATCGCGAGGCACAGCATGGGGATCGATGCCGCCGCCGGTAGGGCCAGCGTCGACTCGAGGATGATCCAGAAGATGAACCAGAACGCGGCGACGACTCCCATCACCCGGGTGCGCGAGCGACCGTCGATGCGGTTGAGCACCCACAGCTGCGCGAGCACGATCGTGGTCGTGTTGAAGAAGAAGATGACGCCGATCGCGTGCACGCTGATCTTCAAGTTGTTCACGACAAAGAGGCTGAGACCCGCGTCGAGCGACCCGTACCCGCCGATCATGAGAAAGACCGACGCGACGACGTAGCGAACCATCCGGCTGTCGCGGGCAACGACGCCCCAGCCTTCGGCGCTCTTTTCGGGGTCATCGTGATGCTCTTTGACGGGACCGCCGTGACCGCGGATGGTCAAGTACGTGAGTGCCGTGAGCAGCATGACGCCGGCGTTGAAGAGGTAGAGCACCGAGAACGTCTCCGGTCGCTTGAGATCGACGACGCTCGCCGAGATGAGCGCGCCAAAGCCGATGCCCAGGTTGAGGAGCATGAAGTTCACGCCGAAGGCGCGCTGACGATGCTCGGGGGCGACGAGTCGGCTGAGCATCGTTGACGTCGGTCCCCAGCCCGCGCCGCCAAAGACGGCGATGACTAGTGCCGCGACGATCGCCTGCGTGTGGGTGTGGGCGAAGGCCCAGTAGACGAGGGCTGCGGCGTCGCCGGCGTAGGAAAGGAGGATCACGGGCAGGGGCCCGATGCGGTCGGTCAACGTGCCCCAGACCGGTGCGCTCGCAAGACCGACGACGGCCGAGAGCGCGAGGAGCAACGTTGCAAAGCTCGTCGAGAAGTGGCGCACGTTGTGCAGGTAGATGACGAACAGCGACAAGGTCAGTCCGAATCCGATGCACGCCATGAACGTGCACAGGTAAAAACGGCGCAAAGGACCGCGTATCGAGGAACGAAAATCGGTCGGAACGAGTGCGTCGAGAAGTTTCACAGGGTTACCAGGCTACTTGAGCACTGTTACAACTCTTGTGCGGCGGCTCACATGAATGGAAAATTCTGTGTGACACCGGGCGTTAGGGTTGTGGGAACAGTGCACTGCGCTGTGAGAGAGGTGGCACGACTTGAGCGCTCGATTGCCGAAGAGCCGCGTTGATCTTCTAGAAGAGATCACCCCCGACGTCGAGCGACTGTTCAACCGACACATGCAGGCCCCACGCCTGTGGTATCCCCACGAGCAGATCAACTGGGGCGAGGGCGAGGACTTCGGGGAGCGACCATGGGCACCCGAGCACTACCCGATTCCCGAGGGCGTTCGCAGCTCGATCTACGTGAACCTGCTCACCGAGGACAACCTGCCGTACTACACCGACTCCATCCTCGATCACGCGCCCAAGGGGCACCCGATCCGAGAGTGGACCTGCCAGTGGACCATGGAGGAGAACCGCCACTCGATGGTGATGCGGGACTGGGTGCACGTCAGCCGCTGCATCAATCCGACGGCGCTCGAAGACGGCCGACGAGTGCAGATGCAACGGGGCGAGGTGCCCCACCCGGCGAACTTCGCCGAACTCATCTCCTACGTCTCGTTCCAAGAACGCGCCACCCAGATCGCGCACCGCAACACGGGCTCCAAGCTCCCAAAGGACGACAAGATCGGCCGCAACGTGCTCGGGCTGATTGCGGGCGACGAAACCAAGCACTACCTCTTTTATCGCGACCTCACGCTCGCCGCGTTCGCCATCGACCCTTCAGCGATGATGATCGCCGTCTCCAAGCAGGTGAGCACGTTCGCGATGCCCGGCACGGGCATCCCGAGCTTCACGCGCCACGCGGTGCGCATCGCCAAAGAGGGAATCTACGGGCTGACGCAGTACTTGAGCGATGTGCTGACCCCGGTGCTCGCCATTTGGGACGTCGATCACTTGAAGGGCCTCAACAAAGAAGCTGAGGTTGCGCGCATCGATCTCGTGAACGTACGCGCCAAGCTCGCCGAATCGGTTGAGCGCATGGCGCAGAAGGCGTCACTGTTGAAGACGCCGATCGCCGCCGGCCGCTAGCTCACTCTTTGGTGTTGGCCACCCGTCGGATGTAGTCCTCAACAGCCCTTTGGGAATCGGCGGCCGCCTGGACATCGTGTTGGTGCATCTTGCCGCCCCGGATGAGGACATAGAGCAGACACCCAAGAAGCGGGAAGATCAAGATCCCGAGCACCCACAGCGTCTTTGCGGCGCCGCTCAAGTCGCGACTGCGAAACAGATCGAAGAACACGTGGTAGGCGAGGATCAGCCAGAAGAAGAACAGCACCAAGTACAGCGTGGAAATGAATACATCCATCAGTGGATAGCCAGTGGCAGCCATGAGAGTCCTTTCAGGATCGCTAGGGCGAAGTGTACGTTCTCGCGGCGAATGCTCCTTGCGGACCCCCGTCTCCGTCACGCGCGTCGTCAACGATCTGGCAGGCTGGAGAGAGTAGCAGTCGGGTCGACAACACGGGGGTAGTGGTGCGCAGTTACGAAGAAGCGATAGCGACAGTCTCCGCGCCCGGACAACCCTTTGAGGTCGTCACGGTCGAAGAGCACGGCGTCGCGAACCGAGTCTTCAAGAACGCCCCTGCGACGGTGCGGGACTTCTTTGACCTCGCGCGAGGCGTCGAGTCGACGTTCCTCGTCTACGAGGATGAGGAGTGGACGTTCGACCGGGTCATGAAGGAGGTCGACGGGCTCGCCCACGCCCTCGTCCATCACTTCGGCATTAGACGAGGCGACCGCGTCGGCATTGCGATGCGCAACTACCCCGAATGGGTCATCTCCTTTGCCGCGATCCTCTCGGTCGGGGCGATCTCGGTCTCGCTCAATGCGTGGTGGACTGAAGAGGAGCTCGCCTTCGCCATCGACGATTCGGGACTCTCGCTCCTGATCGCCGACCGTGAGCGCGTCGATCGATCGTATGATGCCTGCGCCGCTCGTGGCGCGCGACTGCTCGGGGTACGTCTCTCGCCCGGGGACGTCCGCTCGCCAGAGGTCGAACGATGGGAGGACGTCGTCATACCCGGCGCCGAGATGCCCAGAGTCGATCTCGATGCCGATACCGACGCCACGATCCTCTACACGTCGGGCACGACCGGCTTTCCCAAGGGCGCGATATCGTCCCACGGCGTCATCTGCCAGACGATCATGGCCTTTGCCTCGATATCGCAGGTTCAGCTCGCTCGACGAGAGGAGCCTGAAGAGGGGAGCGGTCTTCCGCCGTGCTTCATCTTGATCGTGCCGCTGTTCCACGTCACCGGTTGTATTCCGGTCATGATGTCGTGCTTCTCGTGGCACTTCAAGCTCGTCATGATGTACCGATGGGATCCCGAACGCGCGCTCGAGCTCATCGAGCGCCATCGCGTCACCAGCTTCGTGGGTGTCCCCACGCAGGCGTGGGACCTTATGGAGACGTCGAACTTTGCCAACTACGATACCTCGTCGCTGTCGGCCGTCGGCGGCGGCGGCGCGCCGGCGCCGCCGACGCTCGTGGCGCGCGTCGAACACAGCTTCAAGCGCGGCCGGCCGACGCTCGGCTACGGCATGACTGAGTCCAACGCGTACGGACCAGGAAACTTCGGCGACGACTATTTGGAGCACCCCGACTCGACTGGGCACGTGCCGACGATCGTCATGGACGTTGACATTCGCGACGACGAACTCCACTCCCTTGCGCGCGGTGAACGCGGCGAGATTTGGCTGAAGTCGCCGACGCTCTTTCGCGGGTACTGGCAGAACCCCGAGGCCACGGCCAACACTCTCGTGGAGGGGTGGCTGCGAACTGGCGACCTTGGGCGCATCAGTGAGGAGGGTTACCTCTACATCGAAGACCGGGCGAAAGACATGATTCTGCGCGGGGGAGAGAACGTCTACTCGGCACAGGTCGAAGCGGCCATCTACGAGCACCCGGCCGTCTACGAGGCGGCGGTCTTCGGACTGCCGAACGATCGTCTTGGCGAGGAGGTAGCGGCCGTCGTCCTGGTTCGCGATGGCATGGACCTCACGCTCGATGAACTGCGAAGTTTCCTCGCAGCGCGCATCGCTGCGTACATGATCCCCTCGCGCGTCGCCTTCACGCGAGAGGCGCTGCCGAGAAATCCGGCGGGCAAGTTGATGAAGCGCGAGATGCCCGCGATCTACTTCTCCAGCGCGAGCTGAATCGCGCGCGCCGCGTACTCGGCGACGTTCAGGTCACTGAGCTCTTCGAGTTTGAACCAGTGCACCTGGTCGGTCGTACCGAGAGCCTCGTCGCGCAACTCGCCGCCGTTCAACGAAACGGTGTACAGCACGCGCACCGTGTGGATCCGGTCACCGTTCGGACGCCGGCGAATGTCGCTGGCCACGTCGAGCAACACGGGGTCTTTGATCGCGAGGCCGGTCTCTTCGTGAAACTCGCGCAGCAGCGTCTCTTCTGGCGACTCGCCGAAGTCGATGCCCCCTCCGGGCAGCCACCAGAGCGGCGGCACGATCTGAGGGCTGCTCGAACGTACGAGCAGGACGCTCTCTTCTCGGACCAAGACGCCGTACGCCCTCACACTGGTGTGTTGTCTGCTCATCGACTCGTCGTAGTCCTCACTCGAACGGCTGGCTGGGCGACGCTGCTTCGATGAAGATCTTGCGGCATCCTTCGCTGCAGAAATAGTAGGCCACGCCCTCGCGCTCGACCGGGGTGTTATTGCCGTCGGGCGTCACGCTCATCCCACAGACGGGATCGATGAACGACGACGTCGACTCGGCGGGAAGCTCGGCGAGAAAGTGCTCGCGGCAGCGCGGAGAGCAGAAGTAGAAGGTCGATGTCCCTCGTTCGATCGTCGCGGCGGCAGAGGACGTCTCAACGCTCATGCCACACACGGGGTCGGTCGCGAGGCGCCCGCTCGACGCCGATCTCGCGAGTCGCCAGCTCAGAACCAGGACGAGTGTCGCGAGGACGTTGAGCACCAGCGTTGCACCGAGGGGAAAGTGACCCGACAGGACGGCGACGTGATGGTTACGAGGCGCCGCGCTCGTGAGTCGAAAGAGCCCGTCGACGGCGAGCCCGGCGAGGCTCGCCGTACCCCAGAGCATCACGAGGATTCGCGCGGTTGCGCCCGGACCGTAGAAGCGCCGATAGATCGCGAGGAGCGGGAGGGTGATGAGGTCGGCGAAGATGAAGGCGATCACCCCGCCAAAGGCGACCCCGTGCCCCCAGAGTGTCGCGGCGAGCGGAATGTTGCCGACCGAGCAGACGCACGCGAGCACGGCCACGAGCGGCGCGAGCAGGACGTTTTCGAGCACTGTCCATGCTCCGTGACCACTCACGAAGAGGTGATGCCACACAGACGTCGGCACATGCGCGCTGAGAAAGCCCGCCACGAGAAAGCCGGCCGCGAGCTCCGTGCGGATCATCGTGAGGTCGCCCGTCGCGTAGCGCGCGGCCGCGACCAGCGTCTCGCGGCGGCGAAGGCGCGCGGACCAGGTGCCGGCGTCGTTGGCGACGAAAGGGTCTTCGGCGATCACCCGCTGGCGTAGGTGGGCGACACGCGCGGGGCGAAAGAGAACGCGGGTGAGCAGACCGAGCAGAGCGATCATGACGACGCCACCGGCGAGCTGGGCGATGAGAAATCGCCAGCCCAAGATCAGATAGAGCACGATGCCAAGTTCGATCACGAGATTCGTGGAGGCGACCATGAAGACCATCGAATTGGTCCACGACGCTCCGCGCGCGAACAGTGCTCGCGCCATGGCGCTCGCCGCGTAGCTGCACGACGACGACAGCGCGCCGAGCATCGACGCTCTCGCCAGTGATGACGTGTTGTCTCGACCCAGCCCACGGCGCAGGGAGTCGCGCGCGGCCGTGCTCTGGACCACTCCGGCGAGCGAAAAGCCCAGGACGAGCGGCCACCACGTCATCCACACCATGGCGAGGCTTTCGCGAAGTCCGACGCCCACCCAGTGCGCCGCCGCGCCCACGCTCGCGATCATCGAAGCATTCGTCCGCGCGACTTGCTCATGGCGTCCCTCTTTTGACACGACAATCTAATAGGCGCTTCGTCTTCGACCGTTAGAGTTGCTCTCATGTGTCCCACCGACGAAGGACGCGCCCTTCGCGGTGCGGCAGCCGTAGAGCCGATCGGTCCGGGGAGATTCGCCGTTGATCTGTCGCCGCTCTATACCGTGATGGACCATCCCCACGAGGGATATCTGCAGTGCCTCGTCGTAAACGGCGCCTTGGCGGCGGCCAGCGCGGACGGGGCGACGCACCTGAACGCCACGGCAGTGACGACGAACTTCGTGAATCCACCGGTCATCGGACCGGGCGAGCTACGCGTGGAGGTTCGCCGGGTCGGCAGGGGCGTGTCGTTTGTTCACGCCACGCTCTATCAGCGCAACGTCCTCACCCTCGAATCGCTCGTCACCCTCGGCACACTGCGCGACGGTTCGCCGCTTCGCTACCAAGACGCGCGTCCTGTCGAGCTCGCCCCACTCGAGCTGTGTCCCACGTGGGGAGGGATCGACGACATCGCGATCACCAACGTGCTCGACATCCGCATCGATCCCTCGACGTCAGGGTGGTGGGAGGGCCAACGCTCAGCCCAGGCGGAGATCCGAGCGTGGCTCCGTTTGAACGACGGAGAAGCCTCGTGGGACGTATGGAACGTCCTGTTCGCGTGTGACGGCCTGCCACCGGCGACGTTGCCGCTCGGCTCCTCGGGTTGGGTGCCGACGCTGCAGCTCACGAGCTACGTTCGCCGCCCGCCCACGAGCGAATGGCTTCGCGCGCGACAAAAGGCGATCGTCATCGCTGAGGGACTGGTCGACGAGCGCAGCGAGCTCTTTGACGAATCGGGCAACCTTGTCGCCTCATCGACGCAGCTCGCCATGGTGCGCTTGCCCGGAGGCAACTGACGCGTGTCGTTCGGTCCTAGGACCAACGACGACGGTTCCCTCACGGTTCGCCCTCGCCTGACGATCCCCGCCGACGAAATCGAGCTACGCGTGACTACCTCGGGTGGTCCGGGCGGCCAACACGCCAATCGCTCGCTGACGAGAGTCGTTGCGACCTTTCGCGTCGACGACTCGAGCGTGTTGAGTGAGTCCGACAAGCTGCGTCTCGGCGAGTCCCTCGGTTCGGTCGTGCGGTCGGGCGCGAGTCGCTTTCGTTCCCAGTCGCAAAATCGCCGAGCCGCGCTCGATCAGTTGGCACAGAAGCTTGGGACGGCACTTGCGCCCCGCACGCCGCGTCGGCCAACCATGCCGACGCGCGGCGCCGTCGAGCGACGCGTCGAGGAAAAGAAGTTGCGGGGCCGCTTGAAAGAACAGCGGCGGCGCCCCGTGGAGGACTAAGTCGTTCGCTCTAACGTTCGAGCTGACGTTTCATCGCTTCGAGCGCTTTGTGCATGACGCCATCGAGCGCGGGATCCTCATCTTCATGTGGTCCTCGTATCGGTGTGAGCGACGCGTATCCCGCGATGAGGAGCGCGCCGTCTTCGTCGGCGTCCTCGTCACTGACGTCACCGATCGCGGGGCTCGCCGCGCCGAGGCGCAAGGGGAGCTCGCCCTCGTCGCTCAGCGCTTCGCCGCCGGCGTGAGGTCCTGCCGCTTTGATGAGACCGGCCGTCGAGATGCGCCCTCGGCGCACGCCCTTCAACTCGTTGATCGCGAGGTTGGGGACGTTGAGGTTGAGCAACGTCCGCGAGGGCGCGCGCAGCAGCTCGTCGAGGACTTCCAAGGCAACGACGGCCGCGGTGTCGTAGTGCACGTTCTCGCCCCACTGCACCGACACCGCGAGACCCGAGAGTCCGAGCTGGGCGCCGCTCAACACCGCACCGATGGTGCCCGAGTGCAGGACGCTGCGTCCGACGTTTGCGCCTGCGTTGATGCCCGACACGATGACGTCGGGCTGAAAATCGAAGCTGCCGAGCGCGCCGAGAATGGCGCAGAGCGCCGGCGGTGCGTCGAGGCCGTAGGTGGGAATCGACTCCGCACCGGCGAGGCGGTGGCGGCGATAGGGCACTGTCGGGCGCTCAAAGACGTCGCCGACGGCTGAGGACATGCCCGAATGGTTGCGATTCGGTGCGACGATGATAGCTTCACGCACCTCGTCGGTCGGAGCCTTTTCGATCCATTCTGCGACGCCGCGGGCGAGCACCGCCATGCCCGGTGCCAGCACGCCGTCGTCGTTCGTGAGCAACAGTCGCATGGCTAGACCCTAACTGTCGTAAGTTACGTACCAGTGAAAACCGTGAAAGCCCTCGACTGATGCTGCCCTCTGGAGAACAGATTGCAATCGCCCACGGCGATCAGCGCGCGGTGGTCACGGAGGTCGGCGCCACGCTGCGCACGTACGTCAAGGGCGGCGTCAGTGTCATCGAGGGCTTTGCCGGTGAAGAGATGCCGTCGAACGCAAGGGGCCAGGTGCTCTTTCCCTGGCCGAACCGCTTGGGCGAGGGGGAGTGGTCGTTCTCGGGTCGCACGGCGCGTCCGCGGATCGATGACGTCATTCACAAGACGGCTATCCACGGGCTTGTGCGCTGGCGGCCCTTTCGCATCGAGGCCGTCAACCAGAACCGCTGCGTGCTGTCGCTCCTGCTCCATCCCTCGCCCGAATACCCATTCTTGAGCGAGATCAGCCTCGCCTACCACCTCGGATCGCTCGGACTGACGGTGACAACGACGGTCACCAACTGTGATGGGGTGCCGATTCCCTTCGGCGTTGGCTTTCACCCGTACCTCTCGGTGACGACGCCGACGATCGAGGGTGCCATGCTCGAGGTGCCCGCGAAGGCGTACGTTGCAGTGAATGACCGACAGCTCCCGACCGGAGAGATCCTCCCGCTCGTCGGCAGTCCGCTCGACTTCTCCAAGCGCAAATCGCTCAGCGGCCATGAGCTCGACGTGACCTACACCGAGCTGGTGCGCGACGACTCGGGGCTCGCCGTGGCGACGCTCGAAGACGCGAACGGCGGCGAGATTCAGCTGAGCGCCGATCGAAACTTTCCATACCTGCAGGTGTACACCGGCGATGACAACGAGAAGGGCCGACGGCGAACATCGGTCGCGATCGAGCCAATGACGTGCCCGCCGGACGCGCTGCGCAGTGCGAAGGACGTGGTCGTCCTCGAACCAGGCCAGCACTGGGCCGGGTCGTGGCGCCTGCGACGGAGCGAACCATGAGCAACATCGTGCTCGTCACCGGCTCGACGAGCGGCATCGGTCTTGCGACGGCTCGCAAGTTCACCGAGCGCGGGGATGTCGTTGTCTTCAACTCGGTCCACAGCTTCGAGGCGGGCGAGCACCTGGCGTCGATCACCTACGAGTCGACGTACGTGCAAGGCGACATCTCCCAGGCGGACGACTGCGAGCGACTCGTGTCGACGGTGATCGAACACTACGGACGTCTGGACATACTCGTCAACAACGCGGGCACGACCAAGGTGATTCCCCACTACGACCTTGAAGCAGCGAGCGTCGACGTGTGGCGAGAGATCTTTGAGGTCAACGTCTTTGGCACCTGGCAGCTGACGGTTGCGGCGATGCCGTCGCTGCGAGCGAGCAAAGGGTCGGTGGTGAACGTCTCATCGATCACGGGGTCACGGCCCACCGGCTCGTCGATTCCCTACGCGGCGTCCAAGGCAGCGCTCAATCACATGACCGCGCTGCTCGCCAAGGTCGTCGGTCCCGAAGTGCGCGTGAACGCGGTCGCGCCCGGTTTGATCGACACACCCTGGACCGAGGACTGGAGCGCCGTTCGCAGCTACGTCGAAGGGACGGCACCGCTGCGACGCAGCGGCACCCCTGACGACGTCGCCGACGTGATCATCGCGGTGGCGACGTCCGCGTACATGACCGGTCAGGTGGTCGGGGTCGACGGGGGGCTCTCGCTTACCTGACGCGGTGCGGGCATCGCAAAGCGCATTGCGGTACACAGCAGTGACGTGACGGGGCGAACGAACGCGCGATCAAGCAGTGCGCTGCGCCGTACGCCGAGCTGCTCTTGGGCGTGTCGGGGCAGCAGCGACCAGGCGCTCAGCACCATCAGCCGGTAGACCGTCCGCTGGGTGCGGCTCTCCATCAAGCCGTAGGCGATGAAGTCGCGGGCCACCTCGCCGTCAGGGCTCAGGCGCAGCTCGCCGCGAAACGAGAGCAGCGCGGCATTGAGTTCGTTGACGGTCCTTGGGGCTCGCTCGACACCGAGCGCTTCAGCAAGGGGCGCCATCTCACTGACGTAGCGGTCGCATTCGTTGTCGCTCAGACGGCGAGAGCCAAACCGGCGAAAGGCTTCGAGGAACATGTAGATCTCCGCGCAGTGGACCCAGAGCAAGAGGTGGGGATCGTTGGCGTCGTAGGGGCGTCCGTCGTCGCCGACGCCATTGACGAACTGGTGGACGTTAAGGACTCGGTCGATGGCGGCCTCGGCAGCGTCGCGAGATCCGAACGTCGTGGCGCTGATGAAGTTTGCCGTCGAGAGGAGTCGCCCGAGCGGGTCTTCTTGATAGTGCGAGTGGTCGGCGACGCCCGCCATGGCGAGGGGGTGCAGCATCTGAAAGAAGAGCGATCCGAGTCCGCCCACCAACATCGAGGGGAGCTCGCGGTGGACAACACGAGCGACGCCGTTGACCGCGCAGTAGGAGAGCGCTGGATCATCGCATCGTGGAGGCGGCGTGACGTTGAGCCCGACCGAACGTCGGATAGCGACGCCCGCAGCGAGGCGACGACGCATGAGGGCGTCGCGGCACTGGGCGGTAGAGAGTGGGTTCCGCGACACGTCGACGTTCACTCTACGACGCTTCTCTTCCAATCGGTTCAGGCGTCTGCGATGCTGGAGCCATGCCCGCGCTCTTGCCCGTTCGTGACGCCGCGACCAAGAGCGAGCTCGACAGCGAGCTCGACAGCTCACTTGAAGCGGTCACCGAACGCCCCTGGAACGTCATTGTCTGGAACGATCCCGTGACGCCGATGCCCGTTGTGGTCGCGGTGTTCAAGCGAATATTTGGCTATTCGAACAACAAGTGCACGCATTTGATGCTGACCGTGCACCACGAGGGACGCGCCGTTGTCTGGTCGGGCCGGCGCGAGCGCGCAGAGACCTACTGCGTGAAGCTCCAAGTCGCGGGCCTTCAGGCAACGGTGGAGCAGGACTCCTAGTGCCCGGGAAGCTCTTCGTGCGTCGCCGGGACGGGCGCATCGAAGTTCGTCTCAACGACGCCGGTCGCGCGATCATTCGAGAGGTCTTCGCGCACGTGCTCGCCGCCGAACGCGACCCCGAGCACGAGTGGCATCTCTCGCTCCACGCACCGATCACTCCGAGCCGCGACGACGACGATCCTGCGGCGACGCTCGCGCGCGAAATCGACATCGCCTCCAATGCGGAGCTTGCGGTGATGACCCTGCGAGAGCAGTTTCTGACTGACACCGAAGCGTGGGCGTGGCTCAGCACCTTGCAGGTCGCCCTGCGCTCGACGGCTGTCATCAACGGAATCCTGAGTGACGAGAAGCTCGAGTCGTGCTCGCCAGAACTTCTTGACGACATTCGAACGATGCAGCATTTTCTCTTCGATCTCTCAACCTGCTTTTAGCGTTGAGCCTGGTGGGTGGCGTCCCGCCGCGACGTCGCGCGATTCGGGGTATCCGAGGCGCTCTAGGCTGGTGGCATGACAATTCTTCGACGTAGGTCCCTGCAACTCTCGGCGTTCGCCATCATCGCGACGTCGCTCGCGGGCGGATTCTCGCTCGCGGCGCAGGCGGTCTCGAAGCCGACCGTGACCTCGATTATCGCGGCCGCCAAAGCGTCGCTCGCCAAAGAAAGCGGCGTGCACATCTCGGTGTCGACCGAAGATGACAAGGTCCTCAGCACCGTGGTGGCGGACATCGGCGCAAGTAGTGGCTTCGAAACGTACAAAAAGGGTAAGGAGACCTTCACGATCAGTGTGACGCCGAAGTATGCCTTTTTGAGCGGCAGCCAGTCCGGCCTCACCAGCCTGATGGGTCTGACGAGTGCCGAGGCGAAGAAGGTCGGATCGAAGTCGATCGAAATGAAGAAGGGCTCGGACCAGTACTCAACGTTCAAGACGAACCTCACGTCCGCGGCCTTCTCCCAGCTGCTGCCCGCGGTGAAGGGCACGACGCTGCTCGGCGCGCGCGACAAGGCGACGAACGGCTATCAGCTCACGTGGGTGACGGCTGCGACGAGCTCTTCGCCGAAGACGACGAGTTTGCTGGTGATCTCCTCGGGATCAGCGACCGTTCCCCTCAAAGAAACAGTGTCGACGTCCTCGGGTGATAGTCACACCACCTTTACGAAGTGGGACCAGACGTTCACTGTGAAGATTCCGACGTCGACGATCGCTTACTCAAAAGTCTTCTAGCTGAGCGGGGCCCCTGCCTCGAACGACCCAAGCCGGCCGACCACGTCCTCGTAACACCCATCGCGCCCGGCTGGTCGAGCCGGTATCTGCACCTGGCCGGGAGGTATTTCGAGACGAAACGGTTCAGTTCCGAAACGATGTGGTATCGTATCTGTCATGACACCGGACGTAGCAGTATCCATGGGCGCAAGCTCGACGGAACGGAACGCTGGTGGACGGCCCCTCGACGCGTCGCGCGACGACGCACTCCGTGATGCAGCACTCGCGCTCCTCGCCGAGATCGGCTACGACCGGCTGACGGTCGACAAGATCGCCGCGAGCGCGGGTGCCGGGAAGGCGACGATCTACCGACGATGGTCTGGAAAGGCCGAACTCGTGGTCGACGCCCTGATGTGTCAGAAGGACGAGTTCAAGGACCCCGACACCGGAAACCTGCGCAGCGACCTCACCGTTCTCGCGCGCCAGGCGGGCGCGCACAAGGACCAGCCGCTAGACACCGAGGTGATGATCGGGCTCGTGACGGCGTTGCCCCACGACCCCGAGCTGCGAGACGTCTTCCAAGAGCGACTGATCAATCCCCACCTCGACACGCTCAAAATGATCTTTCGGCGCGCCGTCGCTCGCGGAGAGATCGCCCCCGTGCAGAACCTCGACACGGTGGTCTCCATCCTGCCCGCGCTCGTGATGCACCGCTTCATCGTGCTGGGCACCGCCCCAGACGAGCAGTTCTTCTTATCCATCATCGACGACGTGATCCTTCCGCTCGTGCAGGCGGAACGGGCTGACGTCGTGCCAGAACCCTTCCAGTAGAAAGTCCCCCCATGACTATGACGGAACAACCGGAACTCGCTCGCGGCAATCTCGAAGGTCGCCACCTGGGGCTCGCCCTCGCGGTGATCTCGTGCGCGCAGCTGATGATCGTCCTCGACGCGACGGTCGTGAACGTGGCTATTCCCACGATTCATCACGCGCTCCACTTCTCGCTGACGAACCTCGAGTGGCTGATCACCGCCTACTCGCTCACCTTCGGTGGGCTGCTCCTCTTCGGTGGACGCACGGGCGACCTGTTCGGCAAGCGTCGAATGTTCATGCTCGGTATCGCGGTCTTCGCCGCGGCGTCGCTGCTCGGTGGATTGGCGACCAACGATCTGTGGCTCATCCTCACTCGCGGCGCTCAGGGAATCGGCGCAGCTATCGCCGCCCCGACCGCGCTCGCGCTGATCGCGACCAACTTCCCCGAGGGACGAGAGCGCAACCGCGCGATGGGCGTCTACGCCGCGATGTCCGGCGGGGGTGGCGCCATCGGGCTCCTCCTCGGGGGGCTGCTCACGACCTACGTGTCGTGGCGATGGATCTTCTTCGTGAACGTGCCGATCGCCGCGGTCGTGCTGTTCCTCGCACCTCGTGCGCTGAACGAGTCCGACACGACCTCGGGTCACCTCGACGTGCCAGGCGCCGTGACCGCGACGGGCGCGATGCTCTCGCTCGTCTACGGGTTGTCGAATGCCTCGAGCCACAGCTGGTCGAGCCTTTCGACGATCATCTCGCTCGCTGGCTCTGCCGTCCTGCTCGTTGCCTTTGGTCTGATTGAGCGTCGCAGCAAGGAACCGCTGATGCCCTTCAGCATCTTCAGTAACCGCAACCGCACGGCGAGCTTCGCCATGATGCTGTGCATTGGCATTGCGCTCTTCGCCCTGTTCTACTTCTTGACGCTGTACCTGCAGAACATCCTTGGTTGGAGCGCGATCCGCACGGGTGTCGGCTTCCTGCCAATGACGATCGGCATCATCATCGCGGCCGGACTGACCTCGCGGCTCGTCGGACGGGTCGGCATCCGTCTTCCCCTCATCGTTGGGCCGGCGCTGGCTGCCGTGGGAATGCTCTGGATCACGCGCCTCACGGTGTCGAGCACGTACCTCGACATCCTCGGCCCACTCGTCTTGATCGCACTGGGCCTCGGCTTTGCATTCGTCCCGCTGACGCTCGCCGCCGTCTCGGGCGTTCAGGCCGACGAAGCGGGTCTCGCTTCGGCGCTGCTCAACACCATGCAGCAGATCGGCGGCGCGATCGGTCTGGCGGTGCTCGCAACCGTCGCCATCGACGCGACGAACGCTCGGCTGAGCGGGGTGCATCACGCCACGACGAAGGCAGTCGCCATCGCGACCACCCATGGCTACACGACAGCGTTTTTCGTATCCGCAGGTATCACTTTCATCGCCCTCATTGTTTCCGTGTTCGTGATTCGCGCGCCGAAGCTGGCGACCGGCGAGGCGCTCGACAACTCGGTGCTCATCGGCGATTAGGCGGGGCGCCTTTCAGCGCTTGATGGTTGAAGCGAGACCTCGTTACGCGCAGGATCTGATCGCGTTGGCGACGGCCTTCGTGCCGGCTTCAAACTTGGCGTGGTTCTTGGCGATGTAGACCTCGAGTTTCGAGATCGACTGCTTCTTCGACTCCCACTGCAGAATGGCTGCGACGTCGCCCAGCGTGGTCTTGGACGCGGCGTTCGGCGCCTCGCTGGCGAGCTTCTGATAGAACGGCACCAGCGCGGCTGCCCACGCGCGGTACGTCGACATCGAAGTGGGTGGCGTTATCTCTTTGGAGTCGTGTTCATAGAAGGTGATGATCGTGTTGCAGAACGCGCTGCCGGCGGAGCTGCTCGACTCGGCAACACCGAGCGAGACGGTGAGCGCCGTCAACATCGTGGCACCCGCGAGAAGACCCCGCGTCGTCTTGGCGAAACGCCTGGAACCATGAAACATGTGACTCCTTCCTAGACGGAGGACCGCGCGATGATCAGCGGGACACCGACTATTGGACCTCCCTTGGTGCCAACTCCGTCTGTCTACCAGATCCCATACATTTAATCCAGGCATCGAGTGTCGATCTTTACTCGTCGTCGAGTTCCTTCGTTCTGTACGCCATTCGCTTAGTAGTAATGACGTCGTCCGCCGATCTCGAGACCATTGGCGCCCAGGAGCCACAGCACCGCTCCGATGACGAGCAGGAACAGACCGAGCGTCCACAGGGCAGAAGTCCCGATAAAAAAGCGGAAGATGGAAAACAGTACGCCGGGAGTAATCATGACCCCTCCGTCGCTACACCGCGTCGCGCGACGGAACTTACCGCGCACCTGAAAAAACGTTACGTGCGCAACGCGCGAATTCCAAATACGAAACTCTGCGAAGAATTGAACCGGCCTGGGTATTCGGGAGTCTCCGGAATACCCAGGCCGGTTCAAATCGGCCGTTTAACGAACCTTTGTTTTGCGTTCACCTGAGTTTGACGATCCGATAACAAAAGAGTCTTGACAGGACGACTCGGGCAACGGATACTGAGCCGAGTGATTCGTTTGGTCGACCCGCGACCTGTCACTGCCAATGAAAGGGGCATCATGCAAGAGACAGAGGTGCGCGAGGATGTCGTCGTCGAAGGTGCGGGGATACTCAACGCCGAGTCGATCGACGGCGGTGACGTGTTCATGGGCGATGCGGTAGACACCGACATCCAAGACCGCGGTCCCGACGCCGTCGGTGGCGAGGACGAGGGCGACGAGGAAGCCGTGGGCGGCGACAGTGACGAAAGCGACGAGGAAGCCGTTGGCGCCGAAGACCCAGAAGATGACGACGAGTAGGCCGGACAGCTAGGCCGCACTTACGTCTTGTCGTTGGCGCGCGTGCGCGCTGGCACGAGTGGCGCCATGAGGTCGCCGTACTTGTCCACTCGGCGCAGCACGTCGTCGGCCTCGAAGCGCAGCACGTTCGGATCACCGCTCTTCGCACACTTGTCGACCTCTTGCCATGTGACGGGCGTCGACACGGTGGGCTCGGCGCGAGCGCGCAGCGAGTAGACGGCGACCGTTGTCTTTGATGAGCTGTTCTGACTCCAGTCGATCAGAACCTTGCCGTCGCGAATGCTCTTTCGCATGGACGAGACCACGTTGTCGGCGTGGTCTCGCTCCATCGATACGGCGATCTCGTGGGCCCGGTTGCTGAGGCGCTCCCAGGTCAGGCGCTGGACTCGCGTGTAGAGCTGCAATCCCTTCGAGCCGCTCGTCTTTGGAAACAGCGAATCGCGGCCGAGCCGTTCACCGACCCAACGAGCGACGCGACAGCACTCGACGATCGAGGTTCCCGGACCCGGGTCGAGGTCGAAGACCATGTAGTCCGGGGGAGCCGGAATGGGCTTGCCCTTCGCGACGTGCCAGAGCGGGACGTGGAACTCGAGTGCCGCCAAGTTGGCCGCCCACAGCAGCGTCGGACGATCGGCCACCACGGTGTACTGAATGGGCTCGTGCGCGTCGTTCTTCGACGGCACATCAACGGTGGTGATCCAGTCGGGCTGGTGGGCGGGCGCGTGCTTCTCGTAGAACGACATGCCGTCGACCCCGTTCGGGTATCTGCGCAGCGTGGTCGGCCGGTTGTTGATATGTGGCAACATGACGTCGGCGATGCGCGCGTAGTAGTCGAGCACCTGACTCTTTGTGAACCCCGTCTTGGGGTAGAGCACCTTGTCGAGGTTGGAGAGGGAGAGTTCGCGTCCGTCGACGTCGGTCTGGACGCGCTCAGGGCTCACGGACGACTTCGTTCGCGCTCTTGTCGACGCGCAGTCCCCGCCACGACGGTTGGCGCAGCATTCCGTCACTCGTCCACTCGGCGTAGCGAACCTCACCGACGAGCACGGGACGAACGAAGTGGGCGAGCGCGGTCTCAGCGTGGCTGAGCGGCGTCGCAAAAGGTGACGTTTTGCGCGCGAGCGGGGCGAGTAGAGCGAGTAACTCCTTGCGGTCGTCCGCAGAAAATCCTGTCCCCACCTTTCCGACGTAGGTCAAGCCGCCGCCGCTTGGAATGCCGAGGAGAAGCGCACCGAGGCTGCCCTCTCGCTCGCCCTTGCCCGACGTCCATCCGCCAACGACGACCTCTTGGTCGTGGACGTTCTTCACCTTTATCCAGTCACCGTTGCGCAGCCCCGGCGAGTAGGGGGCGCTGCATCGCTTGATCACGACGCCTTCGAGGTGGCGCTCCGCGGCGATCTTGAGCACGTCGGCACCCTTCACGTTCGTGATCGACGGCGGTGTCGCAAACGTCTCGCCGTCAAGCTTCAGCGACTCGAGGAGAATGCGTCGTTCGTCGTAGGGGCTGTCGATGAGCAGACGACCCTCCAGGTAGACGAGGTCGAAGGCGAAGAAGCTGATGGGGGTGGTGCGCGTGAGCTTTTCGATCTGCGTCTTTGAGGTCACGTGCAGCCGGTGGGTCAGCGTCGCGAAGCTCGGACGACCATCCTTGTCCAGCGCCACGATCTCGCCGTCGAGAATCGCCGAGCGCGAGCCCAGGTGGAGACCGATGTCGCGAAGTTCTGGGAAGGTGCTCGTCAGGGTCTTGTCGTTGCGCGTGAGCGCTCGCACGCGCCCGCCGTCCACGTAGACCATCGCGCGCACGCCGTCCCATTTGAACTCGTAGGCCCATCCCTTGTCGTTCGTCGGCAGCGCTCCCGCGAGGGCGAGCATCGGTTTGACGTGATCGGGCATGGCCACGAAGTTCTCGGGGGCCGGGTCCATGCGGTGGATCATCCACTTGTCGTCGCCGGTCGAAAAGAGCACGTAACGCCCGGAGACGCGCTGTCCGTGCAGGACCACCATGATCTCGTTCGTGCGCCACTTCACTGTGTCGTAGGTGCCGTGATCCCAGATGGTGACCTCTCCCGCGCCGTACTCACCTTTGGGGATATCGCCCTGGAAGGTGCCGTAGTCGAGGGGATGATCCTCTACATGGACGGCGAGGTGGTTGGTCTTCGGGTCGACAGGAAGGCCTTTCGGAAGCGCCCACGAGACAAGCACGCCGTCGCGTTCGAGGCGAAAGTCCCAGTGCAGGGCACGTGCGTGATGCTCTTGGATGACGAACGTCGGCAGCGAGGACTTCTTCGCGCCGTTCGACTTCGAAGCCTTGCCCATTGGCTCGGGCGTCTTCTTAGGGTCGCGCTTTGCTCGATACGCCGTGAGCCTCGCCGGCGCGGAAGAACGGGCCGACCGAGAGCCAACGGGACGAGTCATGAGACCCGTCGGCCAGATTTCTTCGTGGCGGGCTTCGCGTCGCCGACCGCGCGCACGAGCTCCGCCTTGGTCATCTTCGAACTCACATTGATCCTGAGGCGCGCTGCGCGTTCGAGGAGATCGGCCTTGGTCATCGCGTCGAGCCCTTGTCGCTCACGATGCGCGGACACCTTCATGCTGGAACTCTTCTTCGCGGTCGTTGCCTTCGCCGCCGTGCGACGCGGACGCTGTGACGAGGATCGCTCGATGGACGCCTTCAGAGCCGACATGAGGTCGATGACGTTGGACTTGGGACGCTCTTCTGACCCGAAGACGACGGCGTGGCCCGCACGCTTCTGTTCGATCAGCTCTTCGATTCGTTCGCGGTAGGTGTTCTTGTAGCGAGCGGGGTCCCACTCGTCGGTGAGCGACTCAACGAGCTTTTTTGCGACGGAAAGCTCTCGCGGGTTTGCCTCAGTGAGCGGCGGGAGCGTGTCGAGCTCTTCTTCGGGATCGCGGATCTCATCTTCGAAGTACATGGTCTCGAGCATGAGCACTTTTTCGGCGGGGCGAATTGCGACGAGGTGTTCCTTATCGCGCAAGACGAGCGTTGCGATACCGACCTTTTTCGTCTCGCGCATCGCTTCGAGCAACAGCGCGTATGCGCGATCGGCCCCCTTTCCTTTTGGAGCGAGGTAGTAGGACTGGCGAAAGAAGATCGGGTCGATCTCTTCTAAATCGACGAAGTCTTGGATCTCGATCAGCTCGGACTTGCCGGGCGCGGCTTCGGCCATCTCCTCGCGCGTCACGACGACGTACTCGCCACCGCCGAGCGGATAGCCGTTCACGATGTCCTCGTTGGAGAGCTCCTGACCGGTCTCTTCGTCCACCTTCTTGTACCGGACGCGATGAGAGGTGCCCTTGTGGAGTTGATTGAAGTGAATCGTCTGGTCGGACGTAGCAGTAAAGAGGCCAACGGGGACGCTAACGAGTCCGAAACTGAGAAATCCCGACCACGTGGCTCGAGCCATGCTATTTCTCCTCGTCCTAAACGCGAGAGACCAACCGAATGCAATTTACCATGGGTCGGTTTTCCTTCGAAAGGGCAAATGCCGCCTCATTCTCCGATCTGGTCGCGCCGCATTGGGGACGCGGTTCCATAAGGCTCCGTTGCGGTCGATCCCAGGCGACGTCACAGATCCGTTCTACCTTGGACTCATGTCAATCCAGCGAGTAACGAGCATCAGTTGCGCATGGTGCGACGCGCAACTCCGGCACTGTCACGGGACGGCGATGGTGTTGGACGACGCTACGCACGTCTGCTCAGACGATCCAGACTGCACCCTCGAGGTTGACGAGCACTGGTTCGTTTCGCTCGACGAGGACTGATTCTCATTCGCATCGGAGGGCGGGCGCTCGACCTCTCACTATCTATTGACGGCACGCGCCGCACCGCTGCGGCACATTCGCAGCCCGGCGCAGCTCTTCTGCCGCCCGAGCGCGACGCGGCGCACTCCGTTATATTCGGTGCGTAGCGCCCCTAGGCTCATGGCGAACAACTGTGTGTCATCGACCGTGATCCTGTAATGCCGTTTTGGAACGAGATTACAAGCGAAGTTCAATCTAGGTTCTATGCGGACGGCGAAGGATGGTTTGGCGCCGTAACAACTCATCTGCAGTGACAAAAGGGGATCCGAGCGATGGCGCGTGCACGAAACAGTGGTTCGCCGGAAAGGTGCGCATGAGTAAGGGCGGCTTGGGGACGAGGGGCCACATCATCGAGGTCGCCGAAGCGATGCTGGCTGAACGGCCAAGCGGCGAGATACATCTCGCCGACATCGCTGAGCAAGCCCACGTCGGGGTGCAGACGATCTACTATCACTTCGACTCTCGCAACCAACTCATTGCAGAAGCCCAGGCGGCGACCTATCAAAAGCTCACCGAGCCGCTTCACGAGTACCTGCTCACTTCGGAGGCGGCCCTCGTCACTGGGGACGAGGCGGCCTTCTGGTCTGCGTTGGGCGACAACATCACGTTGGCCTGGGCTTACGGTCACGGTGGCGATCGGTGGAAGATTCCAAAGTTGCTCATCGATATCTCATCGGACCCGAAGACGCAGCGTGATTTCAGCGAAAAGCTCGAAGTCCAGCTCGAACGTTGGATCAATGTCCTCGAAGGAGCCAAAGAGCTTGGTTGGGTCGATGCTGACATCGACACCTACGCGGTCCTCACGTCGTGCTGGGCCGGATCGGTGGGACAGGCGCTCTTTGCCAATTCGTCGAAGATCTACTACACGCCTGAAAGCATCCGAGACTTCTTCGTCAGCATCGGCGCAGTGAAGCGCTAGGAGACTTGTGATATCAGCGGAGCGAGGAGACCAATCCTTTCGGCTTCGCCGCGTCGAGCGATCGTCTCATGGTCAATTGGTTGATCACAGCGATCGGCGCCCCGTCTCTTCTTCCCTGGTCCGGTCGTGAATCGTGTTGCGTCAGGCCGACCGAGAAAATACACCAATCCAGGTTTGGAATCTCATTACATACCAATTTCGGTCTAGTTTTCCTAGCACGTGCATTAGACCTAGTCGGCTAGTGAAAGAACTGATTAGAGGGTGTTAATGATTCCGCCGCGACGCGTTGTCGGCCATTCAAACGAACCGTGCCGGGTGAACTCATGACAAGTGGTGGCATCAGCACGCGACGACACATTCTCGAAGCAGTGGTGAAGATGCTCGCGCAAGGCCCCAGCTGCGACATCCACCTGGCAGAGGTCGCAGAGCGGGCCCATGTCGGAGTGCAGACCATCTACTACCACTTCGACTCTCGAACGCAGCTGATTGCCGAAGCGCAGGCTCTCACGTACTACCGCCTGATGGAACCGTTTCACGAGTACGTCACGAATGCAGAAAAGGCGATCCAGGACGAGGACCAGGAGCTGTTTTGGACCGCCTTCGGTGACAACGTGATGCGCGCGTGGTCCCACGAGCACGGCGAGGATCGCTGGCGAGTCATAAAGCTGCTCATCGATATCTCTGAAGATCTCACCGCGCAGCGCGAATTCTGGGAAGCATTAGACGCGCAGCTCGAACGTTGGATCGATGTCGTTGAAGGCGGGAAGTCTCTCGGTTGGATCGACGCCGGCATCGACACGCGGACGCTCGTGAGTTCGAGTAGCGCTGCTGCCGTTGGCCAGGCGATCTTCGTCAAGTCATCCAAGGTTCACTTCACGCCACAGAGCATGCGCGACTTCGTCATCAACGTCGCGATGGCGAAGCCCAAGACGATCGGACGCCCTGATGCCGAGTCGTCTCCACCCCAACCTTGAGAATCAACGTCACCGAACTGACGTAATGCCATGCGGGCGCGTTGTCATCGCTGACACTTGATTGGCCCGCTGCCTTCCTACGACGACGAGCGCATGCTCCTCGCGGAGGCTCCGGGGACGGGAACAGCCGGTCTCGGCGAGTTGTAGCGACGGTTCACAGTTTGTGACCTAAGTACTATGCACGCCATGGAACCACGTGAAGTGTTGTCGATCGACGAGATCAACTTGTCCGACGTCGCCTTTTGGGATCGACCGTACGAGGAACGAGACGGAGCCTTTCGTCTCTTGCGCCGAGAACGGCCCCTCGCATTTTTCGAGGATCCAGAGCTCGACCCCTCGGTCGCCCTCTTCATTCCGAGAGGTCCCGGCTATTGGGCCGTGACTCGACATGCGGACGTCAGCGAAGTCAGTCGCCACCCGGAGATCTACGGCTCGGGGAAGGGAGCGACGAGCATCCAGGACATGCCCGAAGAGCTCCTCGAGTATTTCGGATCGCTGGTCAATACCGACGACCCGCGTCACGCTCAGCTGCGCCGGATCGTCTCCGCGGCATTCAGCCCGCGCACGATCAAGAGAATGGCAGAGCGAATTGAACTCCTGGCAGCGAAGATCATCGATGAGGTGGCCTGGCGCGGGGAGTGCGACTTCGTCATCGATATCGCGGCGCGACTTCCGATCGAAGTCATTTGCGATCTCGTGGGCATCTCGCCAAGCGACTATCAGACGGTCTTACAGGCCTCCAACGTCATTATCAATACGACGAATGCTGCGATCGGCGCCGGCGACCTGGAGTACACGCCCGACGGACCCGACGTGCTGACGTCGCTCCTCGAGTCCGCTCAAGCGCTCACGTCACTCATGACCGAGCTCGCGGAGTATCGACGAAAGACGCCGGCGGATGATGTGACGTCCTCGCTCGTGAATGCCAACATCGACGGGGAGTCGCTCACGCCAGCAGAGGTCGCCTCCTTCTTCATCTTGTTGGTCGTTGCGGGCAACGACACTGCCCGCAACACCATGAGCAACGGCCTGCTCGCCCTCACGGAGCATCCAGAACAGCGCGACCTCTGGAGGGCCGATCCGGTTGGCGTTGCCAGCACTGGCGTAGAAGAGATGGTGCGTTGGTGCTCGCCGATCGTGTGGATGCGTCGCACGGTGAGAGTGCCTACCGTCCTCGCTGGACAAAAGTTCGAGCCGGGCGACAAGTTGCTCCTGTACTACAACTCCGCCAACCGCGACGAGGACGTCTTTGAACATGCGTACGAGTTCGACGCGCGGCGCAACCCGAATCCCCACGTCGGCTTTGGCGCAATTGGACCGCACTTCTGTCTTGGCGCACCTCTCGCTCGCATTCAAGTCAGTGCGATGTTTCGCCAACTCTTCGAACGACTGCCGGACATCGAGAGCGTCGGCGAGCCAGATCGGCTGCGCTCGACATTCATCAACGGTATCAAGCACCTCAACTGCGCGTTCACCCCAACCCAGTAGTAGATGAGTGAGTCGACGTGCAGAGGGATCGGTTCGCCGACCGAGAAGCTGATCTCGCGCGACTCCCAACGAGGGGATTGATCGTCCCGACCGGGCCTCGTGGGGTTTCGTTGCCGCCGTCATCAGAGAGCTGAGCTTGCACCTCGGACAGGGATTTGGAGGCGTCTTTACGAGCTGGTCCCCGTACGTGCTAATCGGGACAGGCGAGTTCGTGTCGTTCGCGCTCATCATTGTTGGCGCCGTGATTCTCAGCCGTAGTCCCGTCGTGGCGCCCGCAAGCCACCAGGCTTCACCGTAAGAGGCTCCGCAACTGGGCATATGAGGCAATGAACCCCCGTTGGGCTAGCCACGAGAACGTGACTTAGGAGGACTCTCGACAGGCCGAGTAGGGTTGGTACCAGCGAGCAATCCGAACTAATCGGTTTGCCGTGTTGAGAATTGAGTGATCGTGGCACAAGGTACAGTGAAGTTTTTCAATGCAGAAAAGGGATTCGGCTTCATCTCGCGCGAGCAAGGTGACGACGTCTTCGTACATTTCTCCAACATCCAAGGCGACGGTTACAAGAGCCTCGAAGAGGGCCAGCTCGTTGAGTTCGACGCGGTGCCCGGTAAGAAGGGCGAGGAAGCACAAAACGTCCGCGTGATCTGAGATCACGTCGGTGGTGCCGCGACTACGCGGCACACGCTCCGACCGTTCGAGTAGTGCGGTCCTCTCCAAAGTCAGATCGTTGATGTGGCGGCGCGACAGCGCCGAACAACGTGTCGAGCCTGAACGTGACACCGCCTTCCTCGCGACGAACCGTCGGCGCGTTGGAACCGTCACGTCAGCGCGTGAGACGCCAGTACCCACCCGCCCCCGGAAGCGGCAGTTCGCTGCGCACGGGGACCTTCACGAGTCGGGATCCCTCGCGGATTAGGAGCCACCCCACGCGCGTCCCGGCGGCCAGCGGCACGGTGATCTTCTCGAGCTGGACGGCGACGGGGATGCTGAAGCCGGGCCATGCGGGAACGCTCGCTGCTTGGGACACCTCGACGGGCGTTGACGCACCCCACGGCGTGGCGAGGTGCCCCACCACGCTCCCGACGGGGATCGAGACAGCAGTGAGGTCCGAGAGCGCAACTTTCATCAGCGCGCTCCCGGCGTCGATCGCCGCGGCATCGGGGCCGATCGGGCCGGACTGGCCGAGCACCGAGCCGTACAAGGTGACCGTCTCTCCGTTCACGACCTTTTGTGCCGCAAAGAGGTAGCAACCGTCGGCGCTGGTGTCTGATCCGACCTCAACGCCGACGACTCCGTCCTCACCAAGGGCATAGTTCGGGTTGTACTGGGGGCCGGTCTCTGGGAGGGTGACCTCACCCAGCGACACGATCTGTCGAAAGACCGGGATCTGCATGGCGGCTTCGGCGAGACGAATGAGGTCGTCTGGAGTGCTCGTCATGGCGTCATCTGGACCGCTCAGCTCTGTGACGCGGGTGTGCCGAAGATCGAGGGACACGAGGTAGTGGTGAATCTTCTCAATGAAGGCTGACGCGCTCCCGGCGTCCCAGTCGGCGAGGAGGGTGGCGAGGTCGCTGCCTGAATCGATGAGGAGACCCTCAAGCGCGTCAAGCTCGGTGAGTGATTCGCCCAAAGAGACAGGGATCTCTGGTTCGCCGGCATCACTGCCCGATCTGTACGCCGCAAGCGTCTCGGGGGTCACCTTGATGGTGGGTCCGGGGTCACCGCCGACTGACAGTGGGTGGTCTTTCAAGATCACGTAAGCCGTCAGCACTCCAGAGAGGACCCCGACCGGTACCGGTCGGCTGTCGGGACCCCGCTGCAAGCTGCCGAGACCCGGCACGCTCAACGCGGCTTCACCCGCGGCGGGCCAGGACAGTTTGGGTGGGGTCCCAGGGACGCGGATCCTCGACACGTGCAGCGTTGGCTCGGGCAACCGTCGGAACCACTGCACCGTTCCTCCAACAACGAACGCCACAACGAGGACGATCGCAAGGCCGCCGGCTAGTCGCCGCATCACCCGTGCCGCGTTGTTCGCCGCCACGACCCTTGCATCTTCTTTTGACAGCGGAGGAAGTTGGCGCCCTAGTTCAGCAAGGTGCGCCCTGGCCTTGCGATCGAGACCGTGTCGAGTGTGACCTCTTCGATGTTTACCGGGCTCGCCGCTCGCCACCATCGACCACAAACTCCATGCCCGCAACGCACACGAGTAAGCCTAAGCACTCTCGAGGCGAGTTACCCGTCGTGCGCGTTGACGGCGACGCTGCTAGCGCGTTGCGACGAGGAGCGAACTTGACCGTGACTCGACGCCGCGAGGAAGGGCATGGCTGCGCAACTTTTATGTTGATTACGTCGTCGCCGGGCCCTCGGGACGTTCAAGGCTTCGGTAGTGCTCTTTCCAGACGAGTCGATAGATCTTCACCTTACGCGGAATGGTCCGAAGACCTGGGATGAAGGGCACGAGGGCGAGCAGCAGGGTGAGCAGCATCATCAGACCCCACACGAGGATGTCGGCGTTGCCGCTGGAGTTGAACGGCGGGATCTGGTACCAGAACGTGTACAGCCACAACCAGGCTTGGCCCGGATAGTTGCCCGTCTCGTTCATCATGCCCCACTGATCGCCCGCGAGGTGTTGATGGGCGGCCTGATTGGCGAGATAGGTGCCGTCTTCGAGGAAGAGCAGTGGGAGCGTGTAGTTGGTCGTATAGAAATCGCCCTGATGGGTGAGGACGGCGTCGAGGGCACCGGTGCGCGCCATGTCCGTGAGCTCGTTGATGAACTCCGGCACGGGTCCCGAGTTCGGAGCGTTCACGACGATCACGCCGTCCAACCACTTCATGTTGGTCGCGCCCTTCGTGTAGTTGGCGACCCATGTGTTGCGCGCGGTTGACGAGGCGCTCGACCACTCCTTCAGGGCACTCGAGAGTTTGGGCTGGTAGGGCTGGGTCTTCAAAGGATCGAGAACAAAGACCTTCGCCGTGTTGATTTGCATCGTTACGCCAACCCACTTTGCGAGGGAGAGCGGCCCGAGCTCTTGGCCGATCGCCGCGCTGTTGTAGGGCGGGCCGTAGGTCGCCGTCTCTGACGTTTGGTTCAGCTGACTAAGCGCATCTTGAGCGAAGTCGACGGGCGCGGCGGTCGACCACGACTTGATCGTGATGGCGGGCACGTCGGGCGAGCCGAAGACGATCGCAAGCACGAGTGTCAGAATCGCAACCACGAGGAGCGCGATCGCGCCTTCCTTCACGATGTCGTAGGGAGAGTGTCCGCCCTTCCATTCGGGGGCGTCAACGTCGGGACGAAAGCGCTTCGTCACCGCTCGACCGTTACCTTGGTCGGTTCCTCAAAGGGCGGCACGACCCCCTTGATGCGTACAAGGAGCACATGCAGGCCGACGAGGACGACGACGGCGATGGGCAGCAAGACGATGTGCCACATCAGCATCTGGCCCATGTTCAACACGTTCCAGTAGGCGCCGGCGCCGGTGGCGTTGATGCCGTCCTTCGCTTGGGTCGCGATCCATTGCGAGTCAAAATTGGTCTGAACGAGGTAGCCAGTAAAGGCCGTCGCGATCGACGTGACGAAGGTGACGACCCCCGTGATCCAGGTGAGCGCCCGCCCGCCGCGCCAGGCGGCCATGAAGTACTTGCCCCAGAGGTGGATGACCATGGCGAAGAAGAAGATCTCGACGCTCCAAAGGTGCACCGAGTTGACAAAGTGGCCGATCGACGAGGTGTGCCACCACTGCGGACCCCGCAAGGCGAGTACGCAGCCCGAGACGATGACGACGAAGAGGGCCGCCATCGTGGTGACGCCGAAGACGTAGATCCACGACGAGACGTACGTTGGCTGCGTGTCAGGCATCACCTTTTCTGGCGGCAGCAACTTGAGTGCGCGACGACGCAGGCGAGTCGTCCACTGGCGGTCGATTTCGGTGCTCACTGGTGCTCCTTGCGACGTCGACGGCCTGGAAAGGGCGCGAGCAGCGCTACCACGAATGTCACGATCATGAGCACGATGACGATGAAGTTGGCAACGCTGATGTCGAACCAGTGCCAGTGGATGTAGTGGCCAAGCGTGTTGAGGGGCAAGAGTGCAGCGATACGCAGAAACATGGATACCCCCCTTTGGCCCTGGCACAGCCTTTCATAGTTGCTGCTGGCGCGCACAGGGACAAAGGTCCCATTCTTCGGTCACGGGTTGCGCGACGTCCAGCTCATGCGAGGCGGGCATTTGGTGCTTCGCCGGCCCCTCAGACTTGTCGCGCCAGATGAAATTCCATTGCGAGAAAAGAGATTGGGGCCCGGGGACTCCCGGGCGCGGCGATCCGAGGGTCACCGCCGTATCCCCGGGGGACGGTCGTTACGATTGACAGAATCGACTATGACACGTTGGTTGTGCGACACTGGAGTTGCTATCGAGGCCGGAAGGTCGGTCCGCTGCGGGGTTCGCGTGGCCGAGGAAACACGTGCGTGGCGCACGAAAGCGAGTCGTAGTGAGTGAGATCGAGACATCGGAAGCGAATCTTGAGCGCGACGTCCTTCTCGGCGAAATCTTCTCGGCCAGCCCTGATGCAGTCATTGTCATTGACGCCAGCTACCGGATCGTGCTCGCCAGTCCCGCCGTGACGGCGCTCTTCGGCTACCAAACAGAGGAACTTCTCGGCCAGTCGATCGACGTCCTGGTGCCCGACAGTCGAAAAGTCGCGCACGCCGGTCACCTTCGGCGCTTCTATGAGGCTCCGCATCCTCGAGAAATGGGCGTGGGCCTCGATCTCGCAGGGCGACGCAAGGACGGGGCGGATCTCCCCATCGACGTCAGTCTCACTCCTGTCAAGATGGCGGGCGCTACGTACGTGGCCGCCTTCGTACGCGACGCGACCGAACGGCGACGAGGGCTCAACCGGCTGAACGCCATCAACGAAATCACGAAGCAGCTCCTCGCTGGCGCCCAGGAGCAGGAGATTCTCACCCTGGTCGCCCAAAGCGCCCGACTTCTCTGTAACTCTGACGCCGCGTGGATTGTCATGCCGGCGAGCGCCGCGCAGTTCAATATTGCCTCAGTCGACGGAAAAGGCACGGAGCTCTTGCTCGGCGTCCACCTTTCGGCCGAGACCAGTCGATCAGCGGAAGTGATGCGATCTGGCAAACCCGACGTGATCGAGAACCTCTCGGTCGCTGACAACGTTCCTGCCGGTGTGGTCGACCTGGACTTGGGGCCTGGTCTGTACGTACCGTTCATCGCTGATCAGCGGCGACTTGGCACCCTGGTGCTCGGGCGGGTGCACGGTCAGCCTCCCTTTCAACCAATCGATGTTGCCTTCGCCGAGGTGTTCGCCGGCGCCGCCGCGACGGCCATTGAGATGGGATCAGTGCGGGCCGAGATCGACCGCCTCAAGATCGTCGCCGAGGATGAGCGCATTGCTCGAGACCTGCACGACACGGTGATCCAGGAGCTGTTCGCACTGGGCATGTCGCTGCAGGCCCTGGGGGGCTCGACCTCCGGCGCGGTCGGAGAGCGCATCTCCTCAGCCGTGGAGAGCCTCGACGGCGTCATTCGCCAGATTCGCAACACGATATTTCGACTACCGGGCCGCAACGACGCAGCGACGGGACTCCGAGAGGAAATGCTCAGACTTGCCGATAGATACCAACAGGAGCTGGGCGTGCTACCTCGGATCGCGTTCCGTGGTCCCGTTGACGTGGCCGTGCCCGAGATCGTGAGCGAACACCTGCTGCACGTGTTCGGAGAGGGCCTCTCCAATATCAAGCGGCACGCGCACGCGTCGAAGATTGAAGCAGTCGTCTCCATTGAGGGGGAGTGGCTCTCGTTCTTGCTCATCGACGACGGCGTGGGGATCGCCGACGGGCCGTCAGCGGGAAATGGGATTCGCAACATGTCAACGAGGGCGGAGAACCTCGGGGGTTCGTGCACCATCAGTCGAAGGGACCCGCAGGGCACTGTCGTCGAGTGGCGGGTCCCCCTCTCGCTGCTGGTTTAACTGACTGAGCCGGTCCGGCGATCATTGGTCGCAAAAATGCACCCGCGGTCCTTGCGGACCGCGGGTGCATTGGAGATCTAGAGACTTTTAGCGCGCTGTGAGGTGCTCGTCCTTCGGCGAAGATGCGTCGACGCCGCTGGTTGCCACTGCTGTTCCGAGCGCGTCTTCAACGGTCAATCCGGCAACGCCAGGCTTCACTGTGTCCATTTGTGCCTCGCGGCGCTGGCGGAATCCACGGACCAGCCCGTCGACGCCAATCCAGCTTGAAGTCCTCCACGTGGCGAGTATCACGATGGCAAAGAGGGCATAGAACGCACACACACTCGCCGTGCCCGACATCACGTAGGTGAACAGAAGGCCCAAACTTGCGATGGCGGCGATCCGGGTGAAGAGCCCGAGTGAGAGAGCGACGCCGATGGCGAATTCGCAGACTGCGACGAGAATGGCAATCCATCCAGCGTTTGGCACGACGAAAGAGTGCATGAATGAACCCCACCAGCTGTAGGCGGGAACACCGTGCGAAGCGAAACCGGCGACCCCGGCTCCGTTGTTGTGGAGGAAGGCGGGATTCTCCGCTCCCCATAACTTTGCAACACCGGCTTGGAGCCACATGATGCCAAGCCACACCCTCATGGCCGTCCAACCGAGAGCTAGAACCTTTGAACGCTGCACCGACGTCAGAAGCTTGGGTGTCTTGACTGCGGATGGTTCTCCGAGGAGCTCACGAATGTATTCCATGACACTCACCCCTTTCTGGTCCTGAGTGGACCTCACCATTCATCTTTGAGCGTGTCCCTCGTCTGTCGATAGGGTCATATGTCGGAAGCCGTTAGGGACACATGTCACCGAATGAAGTCGCACAAATGCGGCGCGACGCGACCGACTCCTGCGCGCGACGTGCACCGAGGTTCGCCAGATTTTGATTCACGCTGTCTCGCCGCTGTAGCAAAACGCTTCGACTTCAGCGTCGTCACATGCAGTGGCAACGGCACACTGAAATCGATGCTCGGTCGCAGCCCCCAGGACGCTTACTCGGGTCCGGAGAACGACTTCTTCTGTCGTTCGGCGACGCGCACGGCAAAGACCGCCGCTTCAGTACGGTGCTTCACGCCCATCTTCAAGAGGAGGTTCGAGACGTAGTTCCGTACCGTCTTTTCTGCAAGGAACATCGTTTCGGCGATCTCTCGATTGGTCATTCCTTCGGAGATCAACTCGAGTATGCGACGTTCTTGAGGAGAAAGGGGTCGGAGCCGCTCGTCTTCGAGATCCCGGCCCAGTCGCGCTCGCGCCCGTGCGACCATCGCTGGGTCCAGGAGCGATTCGCCGCGCGCCGCCCGGCGCACCGAGGTAACCAGGTCATTGCCGCGGATTTGCTTGAGCACGTAGCCCGAGGCACCGGCAATGACTGCACCGAGGAACGCCTCATCGTCCGCGAAGGACGTCAACATCAAGCACGCGATCTCCGGAGACGCCGAACGAATCTCACGACAGATCTCGATGCCGTCACCATCGGGGAGGCGAACGTCCAAGAGAACAACGTCGGGGTGCGCAGCGGGGATACCTGCGAGCGCCTCCTCCTGGGTGCCCGCCTCTCCGACCACTGCGATGTCGTCTTCGCTTTCCAGAAGCTCTCGCACGCCGCGCCGCACGACCTCGTGATCATCAACCAGGTAAACGTTCAACACGATTGGTCCTTCCACGGCCGCCCGCCGCAAATGATGGGTGAGCCATTATCGCAGCCATCAACTCCAACTGCCGGCGGGTGCGGCCCTTGGTTAACTTATCGGTCGGTGCGCTGTCGGAGTACGGCGTGTTGGTCATCGTTCGAGATCTCGATTCATGTGTCGCGGTGCGGTGAACGATTCGCCCTAGGGGCGCCGATCCTTCGCCAATTTGAGGTGGAACTGACGTTCGTTGCATCTTGAATCCCCCACTGGCAGCACAACGTATTTCGTCCTAACGTTCTAACCCGGCGAGATCGATCTTCGATAGGGACTTATGGCTCTTCTTCTCGCGCCATCGGACGGACAAAATCCGGGCGCAAGGACGCGATCGGGTACGAGGCAACGCCGGTCGTAAATCTCGCGGCGGAATGTGACGTTCGACCCTAGTCGGCGAGACGCGATACGCGTCAAGATTCGCGCGAGCGAGCATTTAGCTCACATGCGATTGGAGAATGAAATGACAGACCTTCTTGAAAATGAAGTATCGGAAAGTGCGACCACGCTAGACAACCTGTCGGTGTTCGCAGCTCCCGGACACGAGGGAAGTCTCGTCACGTTGAAGCGACGCTACGACAACTTCATAGGTGGACAGTGGGTTGCTCCCGTCAAAGGTGTCTACATGGCCGACGTGTCGCCGGTAAACGGCAAGACGTTCTGCGAAGTGGCGAAGTCGAGCAAAGAGGACGTCGAGTTGGCGCTTGACGCCGCGCACCGCGCCCGTTCTGCCTGGGGTGAGAGCTCCCTTGCTGATCGCGCCAGCGTGTTGAACGCGATCGCTGACGTGCTCGAGGCCAATCTCACGATGTTGGCAGTTGCCGAGAGTTGGGAAAATGGCAAGCCGGTGCGAGAGACGCTTGCCGCGGACCTGCCCCTCGCTATTGACCACTTCAGGTATTTCGCGGGCGCGACGCGTTCCTTGGAAGGGCGTACGACGGAAATCGACAAGGACACCGTCGCCTTTCACTTTCATGAACCGCTCGGTGTCGTAGGCCAGATCATCCCCTTCAACTTTCCCTTGCTGATGGCGGCCTGGAAGATTGCGCCGGCTCTGGCTGCAGGTAACTGCACGGTCGTCAAGCCGGCATCCCCGACGCCGTGGTCGATCTTGAAGTTTGCCGAACTGCTGGAGGGCATCGTCCCTCCCGGGGTCATCAACATCGTCACCGGCCCGGGTGCTGAGATCGGCAAGGCGCTCGCGACGAGCCCGCGCATTGCCAAGATCGGCTTCACCGGCGAGACGACGACGGGTCGGCTCATCATGCAGTACGCCGCAGAGAATCTCATCCCGTCGACGGTGGAGCTTGGCGGCAAGTCGCCCAACATCTTCTTCGCCGACGTGATGAACTCCGATGACGAGTTCTTGGACAAAGCAATCGAAGGACTGGTGCTCTATGCCTTCAACAAGGGCGAAGTCTGCACCTGCCCCTCTCGGGCGCTGATCCAAGAGTCGATCTACGACGCCTTCATCGAGCGCTGCCTCGGTCGGATCGCGCGTATCACCCAGGGCAACCCCTTGGACACGACGACCATGATCGGACCACAAGTCTCTGCGCAGCAGCTGGAGAAGATCGAATCCTACGTTGAGATCGGAAAGCAGGAGGGCGCCAAGGTCCTGATCGGTGGCGAACGCTCCGAGATGGCGGGCGACCTCGCGGGCGGCTACTACTTCCAGCCGACGGTCCTAGAGGGTCACAACGACATGCGCGTGTTCCAAGAAGAGATCTTCGGGCCGGTGCTGGCGGTGACGACCTTTAAGGACGAAGCCGAGGCGCTCAAGATCGCCAATGACACGGCGTACGGACTTGGCGCCGGCGTGTGGACGCGCGACGGGAACTTGGCCTACCGCATGGGCCGCGGCATTGAAGCAGGGCGGGTGTGGACCAACTGCTACCACCTCTACCCGGCGGGAGCTGCGTTCGGTGGCTACAAGATCTCGGGTATCGGACGGGAGAATCACCAGATGATGTTGGAGCACTACTCACAGACGAAGAACCTTCTTGTGAGTTACAGCACCAAGCCACTCGGGTTCTTCTAAGCCAAAGCCATCAGCTGTGCTGTTAGTGCCGCTTGTCTAGCGCAAGGAATTGTGTCTCAGTCTGACGGCACGATGACCACTGGAATCGAAGCGTGTTCGGCGACCTCGAGACTCGTGCTGCCGAGCAACATCCCGGTTCGTTGCCCTCGCCCTCTCGAGCCCACCACGATGAGGTCCGCGTCGAGCGGCGCCGAACTTGCGCGCAGGAGAACCGAACAGCCGTCCCCGTCTTCGACGTGCCAGAGGAGTCGCTGCTCGTTGAAGCCCACGCTCTTTGCGATCGCGACGATGGGGGGTGGCGCGACGTCACGCGAGACCGTCGTGTGGAGGTGTTCGATCAAACCGACAGCGTGTACCACGTGGACGACGGCGTCTGTTGCGTCGGCCAGTGCGAGGGCCCAGCGCACGGCCGCTTCGGCGTTAGGAGATCCGTCGTAGCCCACGACGATGGTCTTTGGCGTGCTCATCGGCATTCTCGTGCGACGACGCACGTCGACGCGAGAGCGACATCCCTGTGTGGATCGCGGTTGGCGTTCGCCACGGTCGTCATCGCAATGGGTCGGGGGCGTTGAGGGCGTGGGTCATGGACTAAATCGTCCCGGAGCGGTGCTCGAGGCGCGACGTCTTGCTGTCTCGCGATGGTTCGATCGAGAATTTCACGGAGATTTCTCCGTCGGCCACGGACGACGTCAGGCGGAAACCTGAGTGTCGAAATACCGACATCATGTCGCTGTTACCGATCAGAGTCTCGGCACTGAACGATGTGATGCCGCGGGCCCACGCCGCGTCTGCGAGGCCATCGAGTAGCCGGTGACCAAGTCCGAGGTGCTGGTAGTCGTCTCGCACGAGGAAAGCGACTTCGGCACTCGTTGTCCCTGGATACCTTTCGTAGCGCGCTACGGCAACGAGCTCGTCGCCGTCTTCGACGACGAGCGCTAAACGGTCGACGTAGTCCACCTGTGTGAGATGACAGACCTCCTCGAGCGACAGTTCGGGATGTAGCGAAAAGTACCGGAGATAAATCGAATCCGATGACAGATGATGGTGAAACTCCTCGAGTTTTGTCGCGTCGTCGGCCCGAATCGGTCGCAGACGAAGCGCACGCCCCGTTCGGATGACGAAGTCGGATTCAAGATCGTCGGGGTAGCGCCAAGGGACGAACGCCGTCCTTGGCGCCAGCGATGACTCGACGTCAACGCGCATCGAAGGAGCGTCGTCGCTCACGCCACCACCTTTAACAGTGCTTTCGAGTTCAGCGAGCCGGCGACGCGGCTGGGACCGCCAGCGCCGGGTCGACCGGATCGGGTGCTCGCCATCTCCCCATTCTCGTTCCGAATCCTGTTCGCGTCTAGGGCCGAAAGTCCTAATCACGCGCTTCCCCATTCTCGTTCCGAATCCTGTTCGCGTCTAGGGCCGAAAGTCCTAATCACGCGCTAACGGGCGTCGACAGTGCCTGCTCGAAGAGCGAGCGGCGCCGATTGCTCGACAACGGCTCACTCCCCTTTGAGGTCGCGACGTGAGAATGTCGTCGCACCGAGAACCGCCGCCGCGACGGCGAGCGCACTCATGACCGCGTTCGCGGTCCAGTCGACGGGGGTCGCGGGGGCCGCGGCCATCTGGTGAAACGCGGACAGATCAAGGACCCAGTGATTGACTCTCACGACGCCGCCGACGATCTCGATGAGAAAGAACCAGACCAAGAGCCCATAGGTTGCGAAGCTCACGGTTCGCGGCGCCAGTGCCAGCACGAGCATGCCCACGCCAAAGAGCAACAACGCGGGCACGGCGACATTAAGGCCCGCGTCGAGCATCGAGGTGAGACCCACGCTGGCGTGGTCGAGGGCCGTGCCCAACCATGTGGCGAACCCCGCAAGGAACCCGCCGAGCACGAGCACCACGATGCCCAGGGCAACTCGCTGTGCGAACCATGCGCTCCTCGAGACGGGGCCGACGAGGAGGTTGTCAAGCTGCCCACTCGACTCTTCCTTGCGTGCGGCGCTGACCTGGCCAACGGCGACAAAGGCCAATGCGACCGCCATGATCAACAGCGCGACACCGAGATACGCCTGGGCGCCGGTGACCCCAAGGCGAGCGAACACTCGTGCGAGGGTCGGCGAGCTGGTGATGATCTTGCCGCCAGACTTGGCGATGCTGCCGAGGAGGAGTCCGTACGCGATGATCGACGCCGACCAGGCGAGCAGCGTCGATCTTGACAAGAACACAGCGAGGCCGAAGGGCGTAGTTGTGAGCGCGTGCACACTGGGAACACTCGAGTGGTCCGCCAAGACACCGGCGGCCAGGTCACGACGCCCCGCGACGTACACCGCGCTCGCGGCGACCACGGCAGTGAACGCCACTACGGGTATGAGCGCCACCGGTCGCGGCGACGTCAGCGGTTGGAGCTCTTCGATCCAGCCGAGCGGCGTGGCCCATCGCAACCACCCGGGGCCCGCGCCCGAGTCGGCGACCATTCGTATGGCGTAACTCACCGCGAGTAGGCCCGAGGCGTACCCTGCGCCTTGGCGTCGTGACGTAGCCAGTTGCGCGCACAAGGCCCCGACGGCGAGGAACATGAGCGCGCCGCTGACCACTGCGATCGAGAAGTACACGGCGGCCCCTGCGTGAATGCCGACTTTGGAAGATCGTCCAACCGCGACGGTGATCACCGCCGTAGCGCAGAACAGCGCGAACAGCCCCGCGCCAAGACCAGCCAAGGCCTGGAGCGCTCCGTCGCGGCGCGTCGTCTGACCAGCGAGGAGAAGCTCCCATCGTCCGGCGTCTTCTTCACCCCGTGTCAGCTTGGTGCTCGTCAAGATGCCCCAGACGGCCCCAATGATCGCGAGGACGGCCAAGCACTTCCACGCCGTGTATCCCGGCACGGTGTCGATCTGCCTGGCGGGACCCACGAGCGCACTGATACCGACGTTGTTGCCGAACTCTTGAACCAGGATCTTGCGAGAGGCGACCGTCTTGTAACTCGTGGCGTAGGCGAGCGCTTGGGTGGCGACGTAAAGCCCGAAGACAAGGCCCCAACCGGCGCCTGAGCGCACAGCCTTTTGCGCGATCACGTGCACAATCGCCGATCGCGCGGAGCGTTCTCGCGTCGATGTCGTGCTCGAAGCGCTAGTGAGCGTCGTCGTCATTCGCTGTCGCGGCGGTCGTCGACCCGTAGTGGGACAAGAACAGTTCTTCGAGCGAAGGCTCACGGCTGAGGAGCTCGCGGACCCCCGTGTCAGCGAGCGTCTTGAGCAGCGGATCGATGGAGCCGCTGACCTGACATCGAAGCGTCAAGCCTTGGACGTCGACCATTGAGACACCGGGAACATGAGTAACGTCGGGCACTGCTGAATCAAAGGTTGCCTCGACGGTTAACGCGGAAAGGTGACGCATCTCCGCCATGGTGCCCATCTCGACCAGCACGCCCGTCCGAAGGATCCCGATGCGGTCGCACAGGGCCTCCACTTCGCTCAGGATGTGCGATGAGAGCAGCACGCTTTGACCGCGGTCCCGAGCTTCGTGGATGCAGAGTCGAAACGCCTGTTCCATGAGCGGATCGAGTCCGCTCGTCGGTTCGTCGAGGATCAGCACGTCGGCGCGCGTCATCAGCGCGGCGACGAGCAGGACCTTTTGGCGATTCCCCTTCGACAACGCGCGCACTCGCTTGGTCACGTCCAATTCAAAGCGGTCGACGAGTTCCATTCGATACGAGAGATCGACGCTTCCATGAACACGTCCGAGGAGCCGCAGCGTCTCGTCAACACTGAGTGTCGGCCAAAGGTTGGCCTCGCCCGGAACGTACGCGAGGCGGCGATGTGCCGCGACGGTGTCGTGGCGTGTGTCCAAACCGAAGATCGCAGCTCGACCGCTCGAAGGAACGAGCAGACCCAACAGCAGTCGGATGAGCGTCGTTTTGCCTGCGCCGTTCGGTCCGAGGCACCCCACGATCTCGCCCGCGCCCACGCGCATATTCAGATCGGTGAGTGCGCGAGTCGTGCCAAAACGTTTGGTGAGCTCGAAGGTTTCGATCGCGGGCGTGGTCATGGTGTCCGTCGTGCTCCGGTTACGCGGCCATCGATGCGGAAGATCTCTGTTGGACTTATTGGGCCACCTCCATGAAACGATGACATTCTGTCTTGTCCTTCCTTCGTACGCCGTGTGGCCGAAGAAAATCGCTTCTCGCTTCAACTTATGGTGCTCTTGGGTGACCGAATAGGGTCACACGTCCCGCAAGACCGCAATGTGCGATCGTCGCGTGCGGGTCGCGAGCATAAGCGCGGACGTTCGGCTTGATAGGTCGGCGTTCCCAGCGCCTGAGTCTGGCGTTGAAGACATTGGTCGTCAAGAGAAACGATGTCGCCGCGGTGAGCCGGGAGATGGCCTTTGAAGCGACAACTACTCGACGCAACGATCACGAGCCAGCGGACACTATCGTGAAAACGAGAATGCAGATCGCAGTTAGGTAGGGAAAAACGCAATGAGTTCGAAAGATCGAGCAAGCGAAGTCGGAAAAGATCACCGCATCGTTGCGGGCGTCGATGGATCTGCTTCCTCATTAGAAGCCATGGAGTGGGCCGCCCGGCAAGCCGAACTCACCGATGCAACACTCGAGGTCGTGGCCGCGTGGGATTGGCCAGAGAGCTTCGGCTGGGTGGCGATTCCCAACAACTACAACCCGGAAGAAGACGCCCAAAAACTACTGGAGTCTCTCATCGCCTCACTGGGCGCTGCCCATCCACGTTTGACAGTCTCTGGGAAGGTTGTGCAGGGCCATCCTGCGCCGGTGCTCGTTCACGAATCCCGAGGAGCGGATCTGCTCGTCGTCGGAAGTCGCGGGCACGGAGAGTTCGTCGGCATGTTAATAGGCTCGACCAGCGAGCACTGTGTCGCCAACGCCGCTTGTCCCGTTGTGGTGATCCGCGAGCACTCCGCGACCCGTTCGAACCGATAGAGCGACCCGCCTGTTCGCGAGGAGAAGACGTTTTAGGGCTCATTAGGACCTTTGCCTCTAGTCAGATTCCGTCGCATTCGGCGACAATCTGGAGTGTAGGAAGTGTGACGTAACTGTTGAGATCACATTTCGAGAGGTGGTGCGAAATGTTCGAATTGAAGGCTCTTTCGGCGTACGAGATTCTGGACTCACGAGGACAGCCGACCATCTCAGTGGTACTGGAGTTGACCAGTGGGGTTGTCGGAAAGTCATGTGTTCCCTCGGGGGCGTCGACGGGATCAAAAGAAGCAATCGAACTTCGCGACGGCGATCTCAGGCGCTACGGCGGCCGAGGCGTGTTGCGCGCCGTCGAGCACATCAATGGGAAGGTAGCTGACCATCTGCGTGGCACCGACTTCGCGTCGCTCGCTGACTTCGACGAGGCGCTCCTCAAGCTCGACGGGACGGCGAACAAAGAGCGGATTGGGGCGAACGCGATCATTGGCGTGTCGATGGCCGCCGCCCAGGCGTTCGCTGCCGCAGACGGTCGATCGCTGTGGCGAAGCTTGACGCCAAAGGGTGTCCAACCGAGGCTTCCCGTGCCTCATTTCAACGTCATCAACGGCGGCGCACACGCGCCGAACGCGCTCGACTTCCAGGAGTTCATGATCGCACCGCTGGGCGCGCCCAGTGTGGCAGAGGCCGTGCGGGCGGGCGCAGAGATCTACAGGGTCCTTCGTCGAGAACTCCAATCGCGCTCGCTGGGCGTCGGGCTCGGTGACGAAGGCGGCTTCGCCCCCGAGATGGGTTCGCCTGAGGCGGTCCTTGAGCTGCTGGTTGACGCGATTGAGACCGCAGGGTACGAGACGAGTCACGAAGGCGTCATGATCGCTCTTGATCCGGCGGCCAACGGGTTCTACCACGACGGCATGTACCACGTGGACGGAGAAAAGCTCTCCACTGACGAGATGATCGAGCGCTACTCCGAACTCATCGAAAGTTTTCCGATCTGGAGTCTCGAAGACGGACTCGCAGAGAATGATCGTGATGGTTGGGTGCGCTTGACCAAGCGACTGGGCGACTACGTCCAACTGGTCGGCGACGATCTGCTCGTCACGAATCCCACGATCATCGCCGAGGCGATCGAGCTCCAGATGGGGAACGCGGCGCTGATCAAGCCCAACCAGATCGGCACGGTCACTGAGACGCTCGAGGCGATGCGAATCTGTCGAGCCGCCGGCTGGCCGCAGATGGTTTCACACCGCTCGGGAGAGACCATCGACTGTTTCATCGCAGATCTGGCGGTTTCTTCGGGGTGCGGTCAGATAAAGAGCGGCGCGCCCGCGCGTGGAGAGCGGGTCGCCAAATACAACCGGCTCATCGAAATCGAAGCGACCAACGCGCTTCCCTACGGTCGAGCCAAGTCATTGTGAGTTGCTAAAAGAGGAGGGCACCGTGAAAAGTCCCCAATATGTGTTGTTTTTCAACGAGTTCGGCATCGAGGACGTTCCCTCGGTCGGAGGAAAGAACGCCTCGCTCGGCGAAATGTACCAGAAGCTCTCCGATCAAGGCGTTCGCGTGCCCAACGGTTTTGCGATCACGGCAGATGCCTATCGCTACGCCCTCGAGCAGACCGGAGCAGTGAAGCTTCTCCACGAAACGCTCGACGACCTCGTTCCGAGTGACGTCGCCGACCTCGCTCGCCGCGCAAAGCGCGCTCGCGAGATTGTCTACGGAGCCGGTCTCCCGGACGACCTCGCCGCCGAGATCGTTGCTGGCTATCGCCGACTTCAAGAGGAGTACGGCGAGGACGTCCGTCTCGCCGTCCGCTCCTCAGCGACCGCAGAAGACCTGCCCACCGCGAGCTTCGCTGGCCAGCAGGACACGTTCCTAAACGTGCACGGTGAAGAGAGTCTGCTCGACGCCTGTCGGCGTTGCTTTGCGAGCCTGTTCACGGACCGTTCCATCCACTATCGCGTGGACGAGGGATTCGATCACTTTGACGTGGCGCTCTCGATCGGCGTGATGAAGATGGTTCGATCAGACCTCGCATCATCGGGGGTCATGTTCTCGCTCGACACCGAGTCCGGGTTTCGCGACGTCGTGTTGGTCACCGGCTCCTACGGGCTCGGCGAGAACATCGTCCAGGGAGCGGTCGACCCGGATGAGTTCTACGTCTTCAAGCCGACGCTCGCACGTGGATGCCGGACGGTCCTTCGCCGTCTCCTCGGTGACAAGGCCGTGAAGATGATCTTTGTCGAAGGTGAGACCAAGGCGACGACGCGCAACATCCCCACGCCGAAGTTAGACAGGGAGCGATTCTGTCTCTCGGACCAAGACGTGCTCGAGCTGGCCGAGAACGCAGTCGCGATCGAAGCGCACTACGGGCGTCCCATGGACATGGAGTGGGCGAAGGATGGACTCGACGGAAAGATCTACATCGTCCAGGCACGGCCAGAGACCGTCGCGTCACAGCGCCAAGCCACGGTCTTTGAGAGTTACACGCTCGATGGCGCGGCCGACGTCATGGTGGAGGGCCGCTCGGTCGGCGAAAAGATCGCCTCGGGCACTGCTCGGGTCATCGAGAACGTCGCGAACCTCGCAGAGTTCCAACCCGGCGAAGTACTCATCACGGACTCGACCACACCTGACTGGGAACCGGTGATGAAGACCGCCTCAGCCATCGTGACCAACCGCGGTGGAAGGACGTGTCACGCAGCCATCATCGCTCGTGAGCTCGGCGTTCCCGCCGTGGTGGGCACGGGCAACGCGACGTCGGTCGTGCCGAACGGAACGACGGTCACGGTCTCTTGCGCCGAAGGCGAAACGGGACGCGTATATGCCGGCGCGGTGAACTTCCACGTCGAACGCAGCGACGTGGGCGATCTCGCGCGTCCAAAGACGAAGATCATGATCAACCTCGGCAATCCCGACCTCGCCTTTAAGACTTCGTTCTTGCCGAACGACGGCGTTGGTCTCGCGCGCATGGAGTTCATCGTCAGCGAGTCGATCCAAGCGCACCCGCTCGCGCTGATCCATCCAGAGAGAGTGAGCGATCCCGCGGCGCGCGCAGCGATCGACCGACTGGTGCAGAACTACTCGAGCGGCGAGGAGTTCTTCGTCGAGCGACTGTCCGAAGGGATTGGCACCATCGCCGCCGCGTTTTGGCCAAAGCCGGTCGTGGTGCGCATGTCCGACTTCAAGTCGAACGAGTACGCCAGTTTGGTCGGCGGCGCCGACTTCGAGCCCTCTGAGAGCAACCCAATGATCGGCTTTCGCGGGGCCTCGCGGTACGCGCACCCGGCGTACGAGGAAGGGTTCGCTCTCGAGTGCAAAGCGATGAAGCGCGTGCGCGAGGATATGGGCCTCACGAATGTGGTGCTGATGTTGCCCTTCGTACGCCGTGTGTCCGAAGCCGAACGAGTGCTCGCGCGGATGGCTGAGTGCGGGCTTCAGCGCGGGGAGAACGGCCTTGAGGTCTACGCGATGTGTGAGATCCCCAACAACGTCATCCTGATCGACCAGTTCTCGTCGTACTTCGATGGCTTCTCGATCGGTTCGAACGACCTGACGCAACTTACGTTGGGTGTCGATCGCGACAGTGAGATCGTCGCTTTCGACTATGACGAGCGCGACGACGGAGTAAAAGAGATGATCAAGCTCGCCGTTGAGGGATGTCGGCGAAACGCGATCCACTCTGGTCTGTGCGGTCAGGCGCCCTCGGACTATCCCGACATGGCGGCCTTTCTGGTCGAGCTCGGGATCGACTCGATGAGCCTGAACCCCGACACCGTGTTAAAGACCACGAGACAGGTGCTCGAGCTCGAAGGGAAGTTGGCTCAGCTCCAACCGAAGGGGGCCTGACTCGAGCCGAAGCGCTGTGGGAGAAGGAAAGTGAGTAGTTGACGATGGCGAACCGTGAACCACATCTTGCGGGCGGTGAACGTGAGTCCTCCTCCGTTGAGTCGGCCCTGCGCAACATTCCATGTCTGGAAGACCTTCCGCCCGTCGTAGGACGACGAGTCCTCGTGCGAGCCGATCTCAACGTCCCTCTTCGATCGACAGCGACCGGCGGCTATGAAGTAGCAGACGATTTTCGACTTCGTGCATCGGTGCCGACGCTCTCGTGGTTGCTGGAGCGAGGAGCACGCGTGACGGTCTGTAGTCACCTGGGTCGACCGAACGGCAAGGTCGATCCGAGGTATTCAATGGCCCCGGTTCGCAAACGGATGTTGACCCTTGTACCAGGTGTCGACGTCATGGAGAACCTGAGGTTTGATCCCGGTGAGGAGGCGAACGATCCGTGCTTCGTTCGGCGACTCGTCGAGGGGTATGACTTCTACGTCAACGACGCCTTCGGAGCGTGCCACCGAAGTCACGCCTCCATCGTGGGACCGCCCTATCTCCTCCCGAGCGCCGCGGGGCGGCTGCTCGAGCGCGAAGTGGAAGCGCTCTCGAGGCTCCTCATCGAACCCGAGCGCCCCTATGTCGCCGTGATCGGTGGCGCAAAGGTTGCGGACAAACTGGGAATGTTGGCGTCACTGTCCGAAAAGGTGGATCGCCTGTTGCTTGGTGGCGCCATGTGTTTCACGTTTCTCGCGGCGCTCGGTCACCGTGTCGGCGAGTCCATGGTTGAGATTGATCTCCTCGGTGAAGCTCGCGCGCTCCTTCGGGTCAACCCGCACATTCAACTTCCGACAGACGTCACCGCGCTTTCACCCGATGGGATCCTCGCCACTGAAGGTTCCCTGCGCGGAACGGTACGCCACTTCGGGTTGGATCTGCCGCCCGGATGGCGAGGAGCAGATATCGGGCCCGACACGCGCGAATCGTTTGTCAACGCTATTGCCAGCGCACGAACCGTGCTGTGGAACGGTCCGATGGGGGTTTTTGAAGATCCGCGATTTGGCAAAGGAACTCGTTCCGTCGCTGAAGCGGTGGCTTCCAGTCCCGCGTACAGCGTCGTGGGTGGGGGAGATACCGCGGCTGCCCTGGACAAGTTCCATCTCGAAGACGGCGTCGACCACGTGTCAAGCGGGGGAGGCGCGACGCTCGAACTCGTCGAAAAGGGCGACCTGCCCGGCTTGGTTGCCTTACGAGCGGGCGCCCTCCTCGGGCACCGTTGAGCCGGTGGAACACCAACTGATGACGTATCGTCGCGCGAGGCAGTTACGAAGTGGAGGTTCACCGTGGGGTTCGTAACAGGAGCTCAGAACTTCGACGTGGTCAGCCTTGGCGATGTCGTAACCGATGAGTTCATTCATCTTCCTGATGGGCCCGTGCGAGTACGTGACGACGACGACGGCCACTGGCTCGAGATTCCTCTCGGCACAAAAGTGGTCGTCGGCGACGACGCCTCCACAGCGGGAGGAAGCGCCGCTAATGCGGCCGTCGCAATGTCGCGCCTCGGGCTCCGCGTAGGCCTCGCGAGCTACCTCGCGCACGATCAGATCGGACTTGACATCCTGGCGGGGATGCGCGGGGAGAACGTCGGGACCGACCTCGTCCACGTCGATTCGCCAAACCACACGGTGAGGAACTTCATTCTCTCCTTTGGCAGGGAGCGAACGATCCTCGTACGACACGCCGAGTTCAACTACCAGTGGAAGGGCTTTCGCGACCACGAGGTTCCGGCGTGGCTGTACATCAACTCTCTTGGTCCGGACGCACTCGCGTATCAAGACGAACTCGCCGACTGGCTAGACGCCCACTCGAGTGTGCGGCTCGCGTTTCAGCCTGGCACCTTTCAGGTGGAAGCGGGCGCTGAACGACTCTGTCGTCTGTACCAGCGGGCCGAGGTGCTTCTCTGCAGCGGTTCGGCCGCTGCCGCGATCGCGGGCCTGAAACTCGAAGATTCTGCCCAGACGCTCGACGCACTGATGAAACTGGGACCTCGAAACGTGGTCGTGTTCAACGACGTCGGCGGAGCAGTCGCGGCAAACGAGAGTGAACGTCTTTCCATCGAAGAGTTTCCCGATCCGGATCCCGTGGTCGACATGACGGGCGCGGGCGATGCATTTGCTGCGACAATGGTCACCCTGCTGATCGAGGGCATGGCGCTACGAGAGGCGCTCCGTTGGCCCCCGGTGAACGCTGCGGCGGTGTCGCGTCAGTTCGGGACACAAAGCGGTCTCCTGCGACGCAAGGATCTTGTCGCTCGACTCGACGCTGCACCGCAGTTCATCGCTCACGACCTTTAGTACCGGTCACTTCGCCGAGATCTCTTCGCCGAAGCGCAACGACCGCGCGTTCTCAGTGCACGGTGAGTTCGCGGGCGACGGCGAGAAGTGATTGGGGAACCGGTCGAGGTCCGGGAGCTACGACGCTCAGTGGCACGAGTTCGGTCGAGACGTCGCTCGCGCACACAAGCGTTGAAAACGCGCCCGAGTGGACAGCCTTGGTCGCTGCGATTCCGCAGTTCGATGCGAGGAGTCGGTCTGACGCAATGGGAGGCCCACCGCGCTGGATGTGTCCGAGTACCGTGAGTCGAGTCTCGAAGCCGGTGCGTTCGGCAAGACCGTTCGCCACGCGCGTCCCCGCCGATCCTTCCTTGGGCGCATCACGCAGTGCCCCTTCGGCGACGACGACGACCGACGAGTTTGATCCCGCGTCGTGGCGTCGTCCGATTGCCTTGGCGAGCTGGTCGAGATCGACCGGCTCCTCTGGAAGACACAGCGCGTCAGCGCCCGCCGCGATTCCCGCGCACACGGCGAGCCAACCCGACGTTCGCCCCATGACTTCGACGACCATCAATCGGTCGTGGCTCTCGCCGGTGGTCTGGACGCGATCGATCGCCTCGGCCGCGGTTGCCACCGCCGTGTCGAACCCGATGCAGCGTTGCGTGCCCGACACGTCGTTGTCGATCGTCTTTGCGATGCCGACGAGGGGAACACCGAGGCCGGTGAGCTTGAGGGCCGCGCCCAACGTTCCGTCACCGCCGATTACGATGAAGGCGTCGAGTCGTTCACGCGCAAAAGTCGCGAGCACCGCTTCGGTGCCCCCTTCGTGTACTTCGGGGTGGTAGAGCGCCGTGCGCAGAATCGTCCCACCGGACTGCAGCAGTCCCTTCGTATCGGCCACCGTCAGTTTCGCGCCGTCGCCTTCTGCGACGCCACGCCAGCCATGGTGAAAGCCGATTACCTCGTCGCCGTCGTTTTCGGCGCACCTCACGACGGCCCGGATAGCGGCGTTCAGACCCGGGCAGTCGCCACCGCCGGTGAGCAAACCAATACGCATGGCGCCTCCTTTACGATCATTCCCAGTGTGACTCGGCGTGGAAGAGCTTCTCTAGTGTCAAAGGTCCCGTCTTGCATCGCTCAGTCGCACAGAAGTCAGGCCTTTTGTCCCTAGCGGTCGTTCGTCGCTCATAGACATCATTGAAGTGAAGCGATAGGCGGGCGAGATGGTGCATGACGAGGCGGTTCACATGGTGTCAGACCAGCACGACTACCCGCTGGAGTGGGCGTTTGACGGACTGCTCACCAACGGCGCGTCAGTGCTCGTTCGGCCGATCCGAACGAGTGATGCGCCACTCATTGTCAAGTTCGGCGACATACTCGCGCCTCACTTCGTCCTCAGCTCCAACACGGCCGAAGAAGCGGCTGAGAAGATCTCTGCGCCGGACTACTCCTCGCGCATGGCCTTCGTCGTCATCGCCGCGCAACAGGTCATCGGCATCGCAACCTACGATCGCGCAGACGTCAGCGATCCTTTCGCCGAGATTGTCTGCGATGTGGCAGAGGCCTATCGCCACGAGGGCGTCGCTACCCTTCTGTTCGAGAGCCTTGCCGCGTACGCCCGTTCACAGGGAATAGAGCGCTTTCACGCCGAAGTGACGTACGACAATCGCGAGATGGTCGGCGTCTTTAGCGCGCTGGGCTTGCGGATGCGTTCGATCGCCAAAGGCGACGTTGTCACCTTCGACATCGATCTTCGCCCGACAGCCGAGTATCGCGCCACGTGCGAAGAAAGAGAAGCGATCGCCGAGGCGGCGAGCATGGCTACAATCTTGCGGCCTCGGGTGGTCGCCGTTGTCGGAGCGGGTCGTCGGCGAGGTAGCCCGGGCCACGAGGTCGTGCGATCGCTACTCGCGGGCGACGTTTCGGGCACGGTCTATCCCGTGAACCCGAAGGCCCGTTCGATCTGCGGTGTCCCGGCCTTTGCCAACCTCTCCTCGGTGCCCGAGCGCGTCGATCTGGCCATTGTCGCGGTGCCCGCCGAGAACGTATCGAAAGTCCTTGAAGAGGCGGCGCAGTGCGGCGTGCGCGCCGTGACGGTCATCACCGCCGGATTCGCCGAAACCGGACGCGCGGGCGCGAAGGTGGAGACCGAACTGCTCTCAATGGCCCGCGAGCACGGCATGCGCATAGTCGGACCGAACTGTCTCGGTCTCGTGAACACCGATCCCGACGTCAGGCTGAACGCAACGTTCACGGGTCTTGATCCCCTCCCCGGTCGCCTCGCGCTGATCTCACAGTCCGGGGCGGTGGGCATCGCCCTTGCTGAACAGGCGAGCGCCGCGGGCGTGGGGCTTTCGTGCTTCGTATCGGTGGGTAACAAGCTCGACGTAAGTTCGAACGATCTCTTGTGCTTCCTCGAACGCGACGAGAGGACGTCGGTGATCGCTCTGTATCTCGAGTCCCTCGGCAATCCGCGCAAGTTCGCCCGCATCGCGCGACGAATTGGCGAGCGCAAGCCAATCGTCGCCCTGAAGGCGGGAAGGAGTACGGCCGGCGCGAGAGGGGCTCGCTCTCACACCGCGGCCGCCGCCACCCCCGAGGTGACCGTCGAGGCACTGTTGCGAGGCGCGGGCGTGATCAAGGTTGATCGCCTCGAAGAACTCCTCGACGTCTCGGCGCTGCTGCTTGCGGCACCGCTGCCTGCGGGCCGACGCGTGGCGTTGGTGGGAAACTCCGGTGGTCCGCTCATCCTTGCCGCCGACGCGTGCGAAGCCAATGGCCTGCTCGTCGCTGAGCTGGATGGGGACACGAAGTCTGCGCTCGAGGGCACGCTGGTCGCGGCCGGCGCAACCTCCAACCCCGTGGACATGACCGCTGACGGAACCTCCGAGACCTTGGAGCGGGCACTCGAAATCGTCCTCAGTGACGCAGCGATCGACTCGGTGATTGTCGTGGTGACTGACGTGCTGGCCTTGACGGGCGACGACGCTCGCGCCACGGTCAAAGCGGTCGCAGCGCGCTTTGACAAGCCGGTCGTTGCGTGCGTGCTCGGTCGCACGCCCGTGGAGCACGAAGACCAAGGCGTCGCCGAGATCCCCTCGCCCGAGCGCGCGGCCTCAGCGCTCGCTCACCTCTGTCGTTACTCAGAGTGGCGCCACCGCCCGAAAATCTCAAGTGATCAGGTCACGGTCATCGAACAGGCGTCAGTTGTTCGAGAGATCGTGAGCAACCAACTCGCCGAGGCTCCTTCGGGTGGCTGGCTCGAACTCGATGTCGCAGCCCGCCTGCTCAGCTCGTGCGGGTTGCCAGTTCTCGCGACCCAGGCCGTGTTCAACGCTGACAAGGCGGCGACGACGGCGGAGTCGCTCGGTTTTCCCGTCGTGCTCAAAGCCCGCTCGGGCGATCTCGTCCACAAGTCCGACGTTGGCGGCGTCGTGATCTCGCTCCCCAGTGCCAGCGCGGTGCGCAGCGCCTACGAAGAGATGGAAAGACGGCTTGGAGCAAAGATGGGCGGCGCCATCGTCCAGCCGATGGCGCAGGCGGGTGTCGAGGCGATCGTCGGGCTCACCGTCGATCCAGTCTTCGGGCCGGTCGTCATGGTAGGGCTTGGTGGCGTCATGACCGATGTGCTCGGTGATCGCGCGTTCGCCGTGCCCCCGCTCAGCCCCGACGAGGCCGAGGAGATGGTGAGCTCGCTACGGGCGGCCCCCCTTTTGGACGGTTTTCGCGGCACCGCACCGGTCGATCGAAAGGCGTTGGTCGCGGTGGTAGAGCAGGTGGCCCGCATTGCCGAAGAGGTGCCTGAGCTCGTGGAACTTGACCTGAACCCGGTCATCGTGACGCCAGACGGAGCGCTGATCGTCGACTGCAAGGCGCGCCTCGCGCCACGCCATCTCGGCCCCGGCCCCCTGTTTCGAGCACTTCGCCCACGAGGGTGATCGTGCTTGGCGCCCGCCAACGTGAGGCGTTTCGCAATCAAACGGTTCGACGATGCGTCCCTGTCGGCTCATCTTTGCTGGCAAAGGTCATTCGCGATGCGTAAGACTCCGAGCGTGTCCGAGAACCGCGACGCGAACGAGGCGAGCGGGGGCGACGACGCGACGACGCTCGAGATCGGTTCGGTGGTCACGTTGCGCGTCGAGGATCTCGAGACGCTTATCGCAAGACTGTCCACGCTTGGTTACGAAGTAAAGGGCCCCGTGGTGCGAGCGGGCGCGATTGTGCCGGGTGCACTGAGTAGCGTCGACGATCTCCCAAAGGGCGTGCACGACGAACAGGCGCCCGGGGAGTATCGACTCCTTCACGGCGAGGACGCTCGACTCTTCGATTGGGCCGTCGGACCGAACGGATGGAAGGCTGAGTTCTTCCCCTCGCACGAAGACGTGTGGCGTGCGAAGGTAGGTGACGGCAACGCGCAGTTAGTCGAGATTCGCGACACGCGGCGTCCCCTCGCCGTGCTGGGTGCTCGACCGTGCGAGGCCGCCGCCCTCAAGGTGCTCGATCGGGTCTTCATCGAGGGGACGTACCGAGACACTCGATATGGCGAGCGTCGTGAGAACGCGTTCGTCGCGGTCGTCGAGTGCTCGAGCCCCGCAGCAACGTGCTTTTGCGACTCCATGGGCACGGGACCGCACGTGGAGACTGGTTTTGATCTCGCGCTAACCGAGCTTGACGACGAGGGCGGTCACCGATTCTTGGCGCGTGTTGGCTCTCAACGCGCGCTCGACGCGCTCGAAGGAGTGGTGCCGTCGGTGGCGACAGAAGATGACCTGTCAGAGCGGAGCGCCCTGCTCGATGACGCGCGTCGTCGGATGGTTCGTCACCTTGACGCCGAGGGTGTTGCGGGGCTCCTCGCGAGGAACTTGGATCACCCGCGGTGGGCTGACGTCGCAGAGCGATGCCTCTCGTGCGGCAACTGCACACTCGTATGTCCTACCTGCTTTTGCAGCGACGTGCGCGACGCGACCGATCTTGAGGGTGACGTTGTGCGTCAGCGGACGTGGTCGTCGTGCTTCAGCGTCGATCACTCCTATCTGCACGGGGGCGCGGTGCGCCCCTCGACGCAGTCGCGCTATCGCCAGTGGATGACCCACAAGCTTTCCTCGTGGTGGGATCAGTTCGATACGACGGGCTGCGTGGGCTGCGGTCGATGCATCGCGTGGTGTCCGGTCGGTATCGACATCACCGAAGAGTCGACTGCGATCGCTCGGTCCGACGGTGCGGTCGCTGTGGCACCACCAAGCACGCGAGGTCACTCGTGAAAACCATGCGAGAACTGATTGCCCGCCATCCCTTTGCGGCGGGTCTCAGCGACGAGCACTTGGCGCTGTTGTCGACGTGTGCGCGCAACGTCTCGCTGCGAACCGGCGCGATGCTCTGTGTGGAGGGAGAGAGTGCCGACACCTTTTATCTCCTGCGTCGAGGCCACGTCTCAATCGAGGTGCACCAGGCCGGTCGCGGACCGATCGTGATCGAGACCGTCGGGACGGGCGGCGTGGTCGGTTGGAGCTGGCTCGTTCCCCCGTACCACTGGACATTTGACGCCCGCGTGCTCGAGCCGGTCGGCGCCCTCGCCATTGACGGTGCGTGCCTGCGCGAGAAGTCGCTCGAGGATCCGGCGCTCGGTTTCGCCCTCCTGTCTCGCGTCGCTCAAGAGCTCTTGGAACGCCTTCAGGCCACCCGGGTGCGACTGCTGGATCTCTACGGAGGACCAGATGGCTAGTGCGACGCAACTCGCCGTTGCGCCCTCCGCGCTCACGCCGACGCTGCATCGCGTCGTTGGGCGCCGACGAGAGACCGACGACGTCGTGACGCTCTTGCTTGAGTCGATCGACGGCGAGAGATTGAGGTATCGATCGGGCCAATTCAACATGGTGAGTGCCCTCGGCGTGGGCGAGGTCGCCATATCGGTGAGCGGTTCTCCGAGTGATGCTGGTCCTCTTCGCCACACGGTGCGCGACGTCGGTGCGGTCACCCATGCGCTGTGCTCAAGCGACGTCGGCGACGTGGTCGGCGTGCGCGGGCCCTTTGGCACCGACTGGGGCGTTACGGAAAGCCCGAGTTCGTTGGACACAGTCGTCGTCGCTGGAGGAATCGGACTGGCGCCGTTGCGAGGCGCGATCGAGGAGCTGGTGGCTGCCCGCGAAAGCAGTGGTGGGCGAGTGTTCGTACTGGTGGGCGCCCGCGAACCCGCCCAACTCGTGTTTGTGGATGACCTGGCTGCGTGGGAAGGCGCCGGCGCGGTCGTCTTGACGACCGTTGACCGTCCGGCGTCGGGATGGAGCGGTCGCGTCGGGCTCGTGACGACGTTGCTCGCCAACGCGGGCTTTGACGCGCGTCACTGCCGGGTGTTCATGTGCGGACCAGAGATCATGATGCGATTCACCGCTCGTGCGCTCGACGATCTCGGCGTCGACCCCGCGCGCATCTGGGTGTCGCTCGAACGAAACATGCAGTGCGGGCTCGGATGGTGTGGACACTGCCAGCTCGGTCCGCTGCTCCTGTGCCGTGACGGCCCCGTCGTTCGATACGTCGAGGCGCAGCCCCTGATGAACGGGCGTGAGCGATGAGCGTTGGCTCGGTCGCGGTTCGCCCGACGCTCGCCGTGTGGAAGTTCGCCTCGTGCGACGGCTGTCAGCTCAGCCTGCTCGACCTCGAACCAGAGTTGCTCGCCCTTACGAGGGCCGTACGCATCGCGCACTTCACCGAGATGTCGCGCGCCCACGTGAGTGGCCCCTACGACATCTCACTGGTCGAGGGCTCCATCACCACCGAGGACGACGTTGCCCGCATTCTCGAGGTCCGCGAGCAGTCGCGCTACCTCGTGACCATCGGGGCGTGCGCGGCGACGGGTGGCATTCAGGCGCTGCGTAACTTTGTCGAGCCCGGAGAGTACGCCTCGATGGTGTACGCCCATCCTGACTACCTTCGTTCGCTTGACACCTCCACGCCGATCTCGGCGCACGTCCCCGTTGACTACGAATTGAGAGGCTGTCCGATCGATCGTTTCCAGCTGCTCGAGGTGATCCTCGCGCTCCTCGCACACCGTCGACCCATCGTCGCCACCCACTCGGTGTGCCAGGAGTGCAAAGCCCGAGGTACCGTCTGTCTCGCCGTATCCGGCGAGACCGTCTGTCTCGGGCCGGTGACGCGCGCGGGGTGCGACGCGCTCTGTCCGTCGGTGGGAAGGGGTTGCTTTGGCTGCTTCGGCCCGAGCGAAGGTGCGAACGTGGACTCGTTGACGAACTGGCTGCGAGCACGTGGACACTCGGACGTCACGCTGGCTCGACTGCTGCAAACCTTCAACGCGGCCGCCCCGGCCTTTCGCGATGGCGCGACGAATCTCGTGTCGACGAAAGTGATGCTCGGCGAGAAGCCAGGCACTCGAAAGGAGACCTCGTGACTCACGGCACGAGACGTAATCGCACGGTGAGCGCCGAGGGCGTTGCTCGAGTGGAAGGGGAGGGGTCGCTGCGTGTGGTCGTGCACGACGGCGTCGTCAGTGAGGTGTCCCTTGACATCTTCGAGCCGCCGCGATACTTCGAAGCCATGCTCGTCGGGCGCCACTTCAGCGAAGCGCCCGACATCACCGCGCGGATCTGCGGGATTTGTCCCGTGGCCTACCAGATGTCGGCGTGCGCAGCGATGGAAGATGCGCTGGGGATTGTGGTCAGTGATCGGGTGCGACTGCTGCGCCGGTTGCTCTACTGCGGCGAGTGGATCCAGAGTCACGCGCTGCACGTCTACTTGCTCCACGCTCCCGACTTTCTGGGTTGCGAGGACGCAGTCGAGTTGGCCGGGCGCGATCCGAGCGTGATCGAACGGGGCCTCGCGCTCAAGCGAACCGGGAACCTCATCATGGAGACCGTGGGCGGCAGGGCGGTGCATCCGGTCAACGTTCGCGTCGGGGGCTTCTACAGTGCACCCGAGCCCGCCGCCATCTCGGCACTCGCAGATCCGCTCCAGCGCGCCCGCGAGGCGGCCCTCGCTACCGTCCGTTGGGTCGCGACCTTCGACTTTCCTGATGTCATTGGGGCGTACCGGTTCGTGGCGCTGCGCCAACAGGGCCAGTACGCCATCGACGGGGGGCGCCCGGGGTCGTCGGACGGGCTGGACGTCACCCCGCCCCAGTTCGCGATGCTCTCGGTCGAAGAGCACGTGGAACGCTCGACCGCCCTGCAGGCCCGCCTCGACGGACGGAGCTATCTCACCGGGCCACTCGCGCGCTACGCACTGAACGCGTCCCTCCTGCCTGAGCTCGTGCGCGAGGCGGCACGAGAGGCGGGACTTGGCGAGACGTGCCTGAATCCCTTTCAAAGCATTGTCGTGCGGGCGCTCGAGTTAGTCTTCGCGTGCGATGAGGCCCTGCGCCTCATCGCCCAGTACGAACCGCCCGCACCGCCCGCCGAACCGGTCGTCGCCCGTGCGGGGATCGGCACTGGCGTCACCGAGGCACCGCGCGGGCTGCTGCTCCACCAGTACGAGGTGGACGCCGACGGCACCATCGTGCGCGCGCGGATCATGCCGCCCACCTCGCAGAACCAGCTCACCATCGAAGAGGATCTGCGGCGGGTCGTCGAAGGCGGCCTCGACCTGAGCGACGACGACTTGCAGTGGCGATGCGAGCAGGCCGTTCGCAACCACGACCCGTGCATATCGTGCGCTGCCCACTTTCTCGATCTCCAAGTCGAGCACTCGTGAGTTCGCTCGACCTCGTCGTGGCGGGCCTCGGGAGTCGTTACCGGGGCGACGATGCCGTCGGCCCGCTCGTCGCCCAACTGTGCGCGAGTGCGATGGACGCTGTGCGCGACGTCGGACCCCTTGAAGAACCGCTGGACCTGCTCGGTCGCTTCGACGGAGCGGATCTAGCGATCGTGATCGACGCCGTGCGCTCCGGTGCGCCGATTGGCAGCGTGCGGGTGCTCGACGTCGACTTCTCGTCATCGACTGCGGGCGACGGTGCTGAGCCCGCGGTGACGAGCACCCACGGCATCGGCCTCGTCGGGGTGTTACGACTTGCGCGGGCGGTTGGCCAGGCCCCGCGGCGGCTAGTCGTTGTCGCCGTCGAAGGCGAGGCCTTCGACCTGGGCAGTGAGATGAGTGCAGGCGTGGCGGCGGCCGTGCCGACGGCGGTCGCCGCGGTGGTCGCCCTGATCGAGAAGGAGCAACTGTGTGTGTGAGCCGGTTCTATAAGGTGCTGGGCCGGGTCGGGCCCGCGAGGGTTGAGGTCGAAGACGTCGATCACCTCACCTCGCACGCGTCCTTGCTCGCGTACGACGGCGACGAACTGTCGGCTGGCGATTGGGTGAGCGTGTTGAGCGGCTACGTGATCGACCGCGCGGACCCGATAGAGGCGGCACGCGCCGTAGACGAGATTCGACGAGCGCAGGCATCGTGGGCCAACGGAGGTTCGTCATGAGCTCCGCTCCTCGCGACTCGAAAGAGCGTCGGCGTGTCTCCGGCGTCGCCCTCGCCAGCGTGACGGCCCTGGTCAGCGGTATCTCGGTGTTTGTCAATAGCTACGGCGTGCGCGCCGGTGCAGCGCCCGACGTCTACACCACGGCGAAGAATCTCGTCGCGGTGGCCGTGCTCTCGCTCGTGGCCGTGATCGGCTGGCGCGTGCGTTCGCGCGGCGTCGCGTCAGCGGTGGCGAACTTCGTCACTACCGCTCCTGAGGCGCACGACGTGCCAACGACTCGTCGATGGGTCGAGTGGATCGGACTTCTCTATGTGGGGGTCGTCGGCGGAGGTCTCGCCTTCGTCTTGTTCTTCAACGGTCTCGCACAGAGCGAGCCGGCTCCCGCGGCGTTCTGGCGCGACACGTTGGTGCTCTGGGTTGCGGTGCTCGCGGTGCTCTTCGTGCGCGAACGACTGCGCTGGTGGAACGCCGCGGCGATCGTCCTTCTCTTCAGTGGCGAGATCGTCGTCAGCGGGGGCGTCGGACAGCTGGTGGCCAACCGCGGCGAAGTCGACGTGCTCGCCTCGAGCGTGCTGTGGGCGCTCGAGGTGATCGTCGCGCGACGGCTATTGAGGACTCGAGCTCCTGCGACGCTCGCAGTCGTGCGAATGGGTCTCGGTGCCCTCACGCTGATCGTCTATCTCGCGGCGAGTGGATCGCTGGGTCAACTCGGCGCGCTGAACGCCGACCAGTGGCACTGGGCGCTGTGGACCGGAGCACTGTTGAGTGTCTACGTCGCGACGTGGATGAGCGCTCTTGCGCGCGCCCGAGCGGTTGACGTGACGTCGGTCCTCGCGTCGAGTGCGCTCATTACCTGGCTGCTTCAGCTCGTGGCGGGCACGACGACGGTCAGTGGCAACGCGATCGGACTTGTCCTGATTGGCGCGGGCGCGGCACTCGTGCTCGTCGAGGCCTACCGTCGCTCGTCCTGGCGACACGAGCCACTGAGCGTCTGAACATGCCCGACTTTGCTGAACGAACGTGCGTTTCAGGCCCCGAGCTCTTCGCCCGATACGCCTATCCGCCGAACGAGCGTGGGTACTGCGGTCCCGGCGAACCGGCCGCGCTCCTTGAGGCGGCGGCTGAAGGAGGTCAGGAGTCGCTCCTCACGCACCTCGCGCGCCAGTTCGAAGGAGCGTGGCCCTACCTCGAGCTGATTGCGGGCTGCAACGCTGTCGCCGACCCGCTCGATCGACGTGTCGTCGAGGCGTATTGGATCGGCAATGACATGACCCGTCGGGTCACGCCGTCGGCGCTCGCGGCGTCACTCGACGAACGCTTTTCTCGACGGGCCGGTACACGCTTTCCTCCCCTGATCGCGGCGGCCTGGAACGGCGGGGTGGCCCAGCACAACTTTCACGTCTTCGCCGTCTATCCCTGGCTCGGACTCCTGCGCGCCGGTCGCTCGAACGTTCCCCTCGAAGTCCTCGATCAGTGCCGCATTCGTTGGGGGCGCGTCGTGGCGCTGGACGGCGACCTCGTGACCGTGGCGAGTCGCGGACTCGAATTGGTCGCCAGCCAACTCGTTCTCAGTGGTGAACGTGTTGAAGTCGTTCGTCGCGGTGTCGCAGGCGTTGGAGTGGTTGACCATCTCGCTGATGGCGACGATGTCGCTCTTCACTGGGACTGGGTGTGCGAACGCTTGACCGGTCGTGCCCTCAAGCGTCTGCAAGCGGCGACGCTCGACAACCTACGGGCCGTCAACTCGCTTGAGGTGAGTCCTCCCGCCGCCGCCTTCGAGCGAGCGTAGCGTTGACGTCTTTCGGATAAGAGCAGGCCGTCGGTTAGTTGGAACTCAGTTTCGCTCGGGAACCATCTCAATGGCGCCACACGGACACTCCTTCACGCAGATGCCGCATCCCTTGCAGAAGTCGTAGTCAAACTGGTAGCGCATGTTTTCGCCGAGCTTGATGACTGCGTTGTCCGGACAGACGCCAAGGCAGTTGTCGCACTCAAAGCAGTTCCCGCACGACATGCAGCGACGAGCTTCAAAGAGCGCGTTGTCCTCGCTGAGGCCCCCGACGACCTCTTCGAAGTTCGTCTGTCGACGTATTCTTTCGAGTTCGGGCCGCTCGGTGCGTGGCGCATCCGCGTAGTACCAGGTGTTGAGACGCTCGAACGAAGCGAGCTCGTGGCGGACCTTCGCCGCTGACGAGCGTCCCATCACGAAACTGTCGATGCTGTGCGCGGCGCGCTTGCCGTGTCCAATCGCCACGGTCGCCGTGCGCTGGGCCGGCACCGCGTCACCCCCCGCGAAGATTCCCGACGGGCTCGCCATCATCGAGTCGAGCACTTCGACAGAGCCGTCCTTGACGGTGACGTCGTCGGTGTGATCGAGCAGTGAGAGATCAGTGTCCTGTCCGAGAGCCAGCACGAGTGAGTCTGCGTCGAGTTCCTCAAACTCACCGGTTGGCTCGGGGAAGCCCTCTTCGTTGAGCTTCATCTTTTCGAGCACGACCTGATCGCCGACGAATCGGTTGATCGTAGAGAGCCAGCGCACCGTGACGCCTTCGCCGAGTGCCTGCTCGAACTCGTCGCCGCTCGCGCCCATGCGCTCGCGATTGCGGCGATAGACGATCACCGCGTCAGTTGCTCCGAGGCGGCGTGCCGTGCGTGCGGCGTCAAAGGCGGTGTCGCCCCCGCCGTAGATGACCACACGCCGTCCGAGGAGCGGCGGATCGTCCTCGGCGACTTGGTGGAGGAAGCTGACCGCGTCGATCACGCGGGACGAGTCGCCCGCCGGAATGTCGACGCGCTTGCCGAGCTGGGCCCCCACCGCGAGAAACACCGCGTCGAACTTCCCGTCACGGCGTTCTTGTTCGACGTCGTAGACGACGTGATTGAGTTGGACCTCGACGTCCATCGCGATGACGCGAGCGATCTCGGCGTCGAGCACCGCGCGCGGCAGGCGGTAGGCGGGAATCCCGTAGCGCATCATGCCGCCGAGGCGCGACGCCGAGTCGACGAGGCGAACGTGATGGCCGAGTCGGCGCAGGTGGTACGTCGCACTCAGCCCCGCGGGGCCGGCGCCGACGACGAGGACTCGCTTTCCGGTCTCCGGGCCGGCTTCGGGGAGGGCCCACCCTCGTTCGAGGGCGAGGTCACCGAGAAATCGCTCCACGGCATTGATGCCGACCGCCTCGTCAACCTGGGTCCGGTTGCACTCGGTCTCGCAGGGGTGGAAACAGACCCGGCCCATGATGGCGGGAAAGGGATTCTCTTCAACGAGCTTGCGCCACGCAGCCTCATAGTTTCCAGATTCAGCGTCATACAGCCAGCCCTGGATGTTCTCGCCGGCGGGACACGCATTGTTGCAGGGCGGGAGACGGTCCACGTACACGGGGCGTTCGACGCGCCAGGATCCGGTGTGATTCGCTCGACTCGAACCGATGTCCAGTGTGATGGCAAAGGGGATTTTCATAGCGACTCCTCGAGCGGCACTGGCGCCAAGAGTCCGTAGCGTGCGATGTTCTCATCAGCCATTGCTTGAATGTGCGCGACGACGTCCGGGCGCGGGTGGGCACCAAACAGATGCGCGAAGCGACGCTGCAGCTTCAGATACTCCTCGACGGGGACCCGTCGGCGGATGTGCGACACCGACCTGACCGTGCCGTCTTCTGCCTCGAAGACCGGAAAGAGGCCTGACTCCTTGGCGAGTCGGGCGATGTGGATGGTCTCATCTGAGGCTGATCCCCAGCCAAGAGGGCAGGGAACGAGAACGTGCAGATAGCGCGCGCCGTGGATCTCCATAGCTCGCTCCACCTTGCGCTCGAGGTCGTGCAGATCGGCGACCGTCGCCGTGGCGACGTAGGGAATATTGTGCGCCATGGCGATGCGCGGGAGGTCCTTGCCCTGTCCGAAGGTGTTGCCCGGTTCGGGCCCTACAGCTTCGGTCGTGGCGGTGCGCGCGGCCGGGGGCGTCGCCGCCGAGCGCTGCACGCCCGTGTTCATGTAACCCTCGTTGTCGTAGCAGATGAACAGTACGTCATCGTTGCGTTCGAACATTCCCGAGAGGCATCCAAAGCCGATATCGACCGTGCCACCGTCGCCGGCCTGGGCGACGACGCGAACGTCCTTGATGCCTTTGGCGCGAAGCGCCGCGGCGACACCGGTCGCCACCGCGGGAGCGTTGCCAAAGAGCGAGTGCAGCCAGGGGATTCTCCACGACGTTTCGGGATAGGGCGTCGAAAAGACCTCAAGACAGCCGGTCGCGTTCACCGCGACGATCTGGCCACCGGTGGCGCGCATCGCTGCGTCAAGGGCGTAGCGTGCGCCGAGCGCCTCACCGCAGCCCTGGCAGGCTCGATGGCCCGAGTCAATGGAGTTTGTCCGATCAGACTGGGCTTGCACGGTGCGCTCGTCTTGGTCAAGGAGCCGATTGCCAACAGCAAAGCTGCCGACTTGATAAAAGTGGACACGCTGGGTCGTCATGCTCCCGCCTTTTGGTACGTCGTTCCGCGGTCGCGCAACAGATTCTCTGCCGAGGGACCGGAGCGTCGGGTCGCCTGCATTCGTGCCCGCTCTCGATTCACCGCTTCGTGATCCAGGTCGAGGAAAGTGAGGGCAACGAGCTGATCCTGCGACGCGTCCTCCAGGACCTTCTCCAATGAGCGACGGGTAATGGGTCGTCCGCCGAGACCAGCGACGACCGTGCGCAGCACCGTCTCATCGCGGTGCATCGCAATGGCGACGTCTGTCGCGAGCACGCCCCCGGCGCCGGCGCTGAACGCCTTTTCCAGGACGACCACCTGGCGAGCGCCGGCCAGCGCGTCGCGCACCGCTTCGCTCGGGAAAGGACGAAACGAGGTCACGCCGAGCACGCCGACGAGCTCGCCCAGTTCGCGGCGCGCATCGACCGCGTCCTTCAAGGTGCCGAGGACCGAGCCCATTGCGACGACGATGATCTCCGCGTCATCCATTCGATACGGGTGCACCAGCCCACCGCTCTCGCGTCCCGTTGCCTCGAAGAACCTCTGGGCAATCTCAGGAATCCGTGACAGCGCGTCGAGTTGACGCAGGTGGGCGAGGTAACGCACCTCTTCGAACGCGTCGGGTCCAACCATGGCGCCGATGGACACCGGCGCCTTCGTGTCGAGTGACTGACGTGGTTCGTAGGGCGGGAGGAAGGAATCGACGAAGGACTGATCGAGCAGGTCGACACCTTCAACGGCGTGGGTCAAGATGAAGCCATCGACGCACACCATCACCGGGACCGAGAGCTCCTCGGCGAGAAGGAACGCCTGGACGTGCAAGTCGGCGGCCTCCTGATTGCTTTCGGCGAACAGTTGAATCCAACCCGAGTCGCGCACGGCCATCGCGTCGCTGTGGTCGTTCCAGATGTTGATCGGCGCCCCAATGGCCCGATTGGCAAGGGTCATGACGATCGGGAGGCCGAGCCCGGCCGCGTTATAGACGGCCTCCATCATGAAGAGCAGTCCCTGGCTGGCGGTGGCGGTGTAGGCCCGAGCGCCGGTCGCTGATGCGCCGATGGCGACCGACATGGCTGCGAACTCGGACTCGACGTTAATGAACTCACAAGGGGCGAGCGTGCCCGCCTTCACCATGGCGCCGACCGCTTCGATGATGTGGGTCTGGGGTGAGATCGGGTACGCGCACACCACTTCGGGTCGACAGAGGGCTACCGTCTCGGCAATCGCCCTCGAGCCTTCAATCTGTCGAAGCATGAGCGACCTCCTGAACTTTCGATGTGACGTAGTCGAAGGCGGCCTTTACCGCCGCCGCGTTGCGCTCGCCGACAACCCCCGCAAAGTGCTCGCGCACCGCCTTGTCAATGGCCTCCAACGTGATCTCGCCGGTGAGCGCCGCGAACCCACCCAGCAGCGCGGCATTGGGAAGGGGGCGACCGATTTTATCAAGTGCGATGTCGGTCGCCGGGCACGTCATGAGGCGCTCGGGTTGAAAATCATCGAAGTACTCGCCAAATCCCAGCTCAGAAAAGGCGCGCGACGTATTGACAAGGACGTAGCAGTTTGTCGAGATGCCCGAAAAGAGATCCACCTGGTGGATCAGGGTGACGTCTTGGAGGATGACGGCATCGGGTTCCATGACGGGCTCGTGGCTGCGAATCTCGCGGTCGTCGAAGCGACAGAACGAGACCACCGGGGCTCCGGTGCGCTCGGATCCGAAGCTCGGGAAGGCCTGGGCGTGACGTCCTTCGTCGAACGCCGCGACCGAGAGGATCTCGGCCGCGGTGACGACGCCCTGTCCGCCCCTGCCGTGAATGCGAACCTGAAACATGATCGTGTTGCCTTTCGTCAGCGAAAATGCCGTCGTGGTGTGAACGTACCGCAGCGAACGCCAGTTTCGATATGGGCTTTAGTCCCTAATGAGCGCACCAGGGTGCTTTTTTCCGTGCGTCTGCGGTGGCGCCAGAGCGTGATTGTGCTGCTGAGGACTCCGATCCACGGTGCGACCGTGCGTCGTGAGCGCAATCGACCGGAGGTTCATCGCCAGGTCACCACAAGCGCCGCGCGACGCGGCGTCGAGAGCGCCACCCCGAGCGGGTGGCCCACCGCGATCGCAAGTGCGTGAGTCCAGCTCGGGGGAATCTTTAGCTCCGTCTTCACGCGCTCCAGTTCGAAAAGGGGACGCGAAAGTCCGATCGGACAGGTCCCTAGCCCCATCGCCCAGGCAGCCAGCATCAGGTTCTCAGCCGCGAGAAAGCACTCAGCCACGGCGCTCGCGTTGGTGGCGTAGATGACGACTACGGCGGGAGCTCCGTGGAACAGTTCGAAATCCGGCGCCGATACCATCTGGAACAGTCCGTTGCTTTCGATCACGGCCCCGTCACTCGATTTGCACACCAACAGGTCGCGTCCTTCCCTCGCATATCGAGTGAGTTCGTCGGGGCCTTGGAGCACGACGAACGCCCACGGCTGAGCATTGTTCGCACTCGGTGCCATGATTGCTGCCTCGAGAAGCCCTTCGACCTGGAGGCGACTGACCGGTTCATTGGAGTAACGGCGAACGGCTCGACGTTGGTAGATCGCGTCGAACACTTGCGTGACCGCGTCGCTCTTGGTGTAACGAGGAACTTCGAGAATCTCTGCTGGCGCTGACGTCATCATCGGCACTACCTTCATTCACCTTCAGATGCGGGTCCTCAACCTGCAACGTCGTCCAACACCGACTGTGGCACACTCGAGACTCGGGTAACTAGGGTCAATAGTCCTAACCTCTTCGGGCTTCGTTAACGCATCGACTGAGCCGTAGCCCTTGCGCAATTCGGTCGACGTTCGTCGCATCGGTACACTTCACGAATGTTCGAGCGATGGACCCGCGGTGTGGTTAGGCACCGCACGAAGGTCCTTGCGCTGTGGTTGCTCATCGCAGTCTGTGGCGTCGTATCAACGATCGAGCTGCCGCACCTTCTCACCTCGTCACTCGACGTGCCGGGTTCGAACTCGGCGCAAGCGAACGAGATCCTGGCCCATCAGTTTCACGACAACATCGAAGGTAGCTTCGCCGTCGTCGTGCCGAACGCATCAGGCGACCCCGAGGTTCCCGCAGACGTGCGGCGGGCGATTCGGTTTATCCCCGGAGCGGTCGTCACGCAGCAACGTCGGGTCGACTCGACGTGGTACGTGGACGTAGATACGCCGCTGTCACTTAGTCGCGCAGCCAACGTGACTGCGCAACTGCGCACTCAACTGCGCCAAGACGGCGTGACGAACGCGCTCGTGACTGGACCCCCGGCGCTACAACACGACATCGCGCCCATACTCTCCTCTGACCTTCGGCGAGGCGAGATCGTGACGGTGGGGGTGGCGCTGATCGTCCTTCTCCTGGCGCTGGGGCTCACCTGGTCCGTCGTGTTGCCTTTTCTGGTGGCAGGTGCGACGACGCTGCTCGCGCTCCTCGCCCTGTACCCCCTGGCTCACGTGATCACCATGGTGCTCTACGTGCCCAATATTGTCGAGCTGTTCGGGCTGGGGCTCGCCTTGGACTACTCGCTGCTCGTGGTGCACCGCTTTCGCCGTGAGCTCGATGATCAGACTGTGAGCGTCGAAGACGCCGTCGTCGCCACGCTCGCGACGGCGGGGCGAACCGTCGCGTTCTCGGGGCTCGCTGTGGCCATCGCTCTCGCCACACTGATCTTGGTGCCGGTGCCGTTCGTGCGTTCCCTGGCGCTCGCTGCACTCTGCGTGCCCCTTGCGGGGATGATCGGCGTGACATCCCTTCTCCCGGCACTGCTCTCGCTGTGGGGCCGCAACGGCATGCACGCGAAGCGGTTCTCGGGGCTCATCCGATCGTCACGAGGTTCGTGGGCTCGCAGCGCTCGAGTTGCGCTACGGCGACCCAAGACGGTGCTTGGTGGTTCCCTCCTTGTCATCGCGGTCCTTGGCGGGTCGCTCTGGTGGCTGCAGCTGACCCCGGCGTCGCTGACGGCGATACCGGCTTCGATGAGCTCAGCGAAGGCGATCCGTATGGCCACTGCGCAGGTCGGTTCTGGATTCTTGACGCCCATAGAGATCGTCATCGACGCCGGGCGCTCACACGGCGCTGACTCGCCGCCCGTTACCGCCGCCCGGCTGCGCATGGCTGAGGCCACGCTGCACCGCCCCGACGTCGAGATCGTGGCCATTGGCACCAAGGCTCCGTACGTGAGCGCCTCGGGCCGGTACGAGCGAGTCTTCGTCATCACGCGCAATCAGTTCGGTTCCTCGCAGGATCAGACGCTGGTGCGCCAGCTGCGCGCAGTGATCATCCCCGCGGCCAAGTTTCCAGCAACGACGCACGTCTACGTCGGTGGAGCCGCCAGCCAAGGTGTCGATTTTCTTGACGCGGTCTACTCGAACCTGGGATGGCTCGCAGTGATCGTCTTCATCGTCATCTACCTCGTTCTGGCGCGCGCGTTTCGCTCAGCGATACTTCCGCTTGTCGCTGTCGCGCTGGATCTGTTGAGTCTCGCTGCCGCCTACGGGGTGCTCGTCGCGGTGATCCGTTTCGGTGTGGGATCCTCCTGGCTTGGCACCTATCACGTCAGCCAGATTGAGGGCTGGGTCCCCATTCTCATCTTCGCTGTGCTCTTCGGGCTCTCCATGGACTACGAAGTCTTTCTCGTCATGAGAATTCGTGAGGGCGTCGATAGGGGGCTCTCGAACAACGACGCCATCGAGCAGGGACTCGCAAGTGTGGGCGGCGTGATCAGTGCCGCGGCGCTCATCATGCTCGGCGCGATGAGTGGCTTCGTGAGCGGTCACGTCGCCGGCCTTCAAGAGCTCGGCGTCGGGCTCGGCGCGGGCGTGCTGGTCGACGCGAGCATCGTTCGCGCCCTGGTACTTCCGAGCGTGATGGGACTGCTCGGTCGCTGGAACTGGTGGCTCCCCGCGCCACTCGCTAGTGCGCTGAGCACCGCCCCTTCGCCACTTCGCTCAACGGACGCGGACGCAGTTCGTGCGTGAATGAGTGCGCCGTCAAGGGGTAGATGACTCTCCACTATCGAGAGTATGTGACGTTTGACTCTGGTTCGCACTGTCAAAGGTGGAGAGAATGCAGTCGTGAACCACCATGAGTTGTTCACGCGCTGCGCGTCCGATCGATCCCCCGGAGCGAATGAACCAATAAGGAGATGTAACCATGGAAGCACTCGTCTATAAGGGCCCAGGTCAAAAGAGTTGGGAAGAGGTGCCCAATCCGGTCATTCGTCATTCGACCGATGTCATCGTGAAGATGGTTGCCACAACGATTTGCGGAACTGATCTACACATACTCAAGGGTGACGTCCCCGAGGTCGAGGTTGGTCGAATTCTCGGACACGAGGGAATAGGTGTCATTACGGAGATCGGTGCTGGCGTTACTCAACTTGCCGTTGGCGACAAGGTCATCCTGTCGTGCGTCAGTTCGTGCGGGCGCTGTTCAAACTGTCGCCATGGTCTCTATAGCCACTGCCTCGATCCCGAAGGTATCTCGGGCATCGGTTGGATCTTGGGCTACATGATCGATGGAACGCAGGCCGAGTACGTGCGCGTGCCATTCGCCGAGAACTCCGTCTACCCCATGCCCAAGAGCTTGACTGACGCAGAGGGCATCCTGCTCTCGGACATTCTGCCCACGGGATTCGAGATCGGCGTCCAGTATGGACACGCCACTCCGGGCGACGTGGTGGCAGTGGTCGGTGCCGGGCCGGTTGGATTGGCTGCTGTGACGACGGCACGTCTTTATGGGCCGTCAAAGGTCATCGCAATAGACCTCGACGGAGCGCGTCTCAAGCGGGCACTGGAGTTTGGAGCGACCGACGTGGTCAACTCAGGCGACGTGGACTGGAAGGAACAGGTATTCGCGCTCACTGACGGCCAAGGAGTTGACGTCGCCATCGAGGCTGTTGGCGTGCCGCAGACCTTCACCATGACGACGGAGATCGTTCGCCCCGGAGGAAGCGTCGCCAACATTGGCGTACACGGCAAGTCGGTCGACTTGGCACTCAACGAACTATGGATCAAGAACATCGATATTTCCATGGGCCTCGTCAACACGAACACCCTCGGTATGTTGCTGAAGCTCGTCACGGAGAAGAAGCTGCCTGTTGAGGGCTTCGTTACCCAACGGTTCTCGTTCGACCAGGTGCTCGAAGCGTATGAGGTGTTTGCCAACGCGTCCAAGTATGACGCGCTAAAGGTTCTCATCCACTAACTTCGTGCGATCATAGGATCGGCTCGGTACCTCCGTAGCGCCTCAGCGCTTCCGCGCGCGAATGTCTCTGAAGCAAAAGTCAAGGTCCTGGACGCCGATCAAAGCGACGAGGTACGTTTGGGTCGGTGCGAGGTGGCGTCGCCGAGAGAGGAGAACCACGGATGGCTGAACTGATAGTGCTGAAGTTTGACAGCGTCTACGAGGCGCAGAGCGCGATGGCGTCGGTGCGAGCGCTGGAGGAGCTGAACTACGCGTGGATCGACGACGTGGCGATCGTCGAAAAGCACAAGCACGGCTTCGTTTCGATTCATAGTCCCCACGGTTCTGTTTCCCAGGGCGCCTTTTACGGAGGGATCATCGGGCTTCTTCTCTTTTGGTGGTTTCCGCCTGCGTGGTTCTTGGGCGGATGGCTCGTCGGCCTCGGCGGCGGAGCGCTCATTGGCGAGGCCATGAAGAGATCGGGCGTCGATGAGACACTCGTCAATCAAGTGAAGTCCGAATTAACCCCAGGGACCTCGGCACTGTTGCTGATCGGTGCCACCGGTGATGTTGACGAGATGACGAGGGCCTTCGACCAGCATCATCCGGTGAAGGTGATTCGTGAGCCACTGACCGATGAAGCGATCGAGAACCTCAAGAAGGAGTTCGAGACCAAGGCCTGAGCGGAGTTTTCGCTCACCACCAAAAACTGGCATTCTGTGTTGTATGGCGGCGCCGCTCGGTGGGGGAACAACGACCACAGAGGTTGACGCCGGGCGTAGCGGAGTCCGACTGCGAGGCGCGCAATGACCAAACCGGCTAACTCACCGTCGACGCAGGATTCGGGCGCACCGAGCGCCCCTCCGCCGCCGTCGCCGTTGCGCCACTACCTCTGGCTCGTGGCGTTGGTGAGCTTCATCGTGTTGTTCTTCCTCGTCCCCGCGACGAGGAGCACGACGCAGGTCTCGCTCACCTATTCGAAGTTCTTAACGGATGTCGCCGCGCACAAAGTGAAAACGGTGACGCTCGAGACGACCGGCGCAGCATCCGGCACGTTGTCCAATGGCAAGGACTACACGACGGCGATTCCCACAGAGGCGGGGTCCTCCTTTCTCGGTGAGCTTCGTAGCCACGGTGTCCAGATCACGGCCGAGACGTCCGCCACGTCGTTCGGGACTGAAGTGCTGTCGTGGCTGATCCTGCTCTCTCCGTTCATCATTTTTGGCTACATCTGGTGGAGGATGTCAAAGCGCAGCCTGCAGGGAGCGCTTGGCGTCGGTCGCTCCAGGGCGAAGGTGTTCGACGAGGAACGACCCAAGACGACCTTCGCCGACGTGGCGGGTTACGAGGGCGCAAAGCTCGAGATCCGCGAGGTCGTCGACTTTCTCCAGCACCCCGAGCGCTATGCGCGCGCCGGCGCGATGGCACCCCGGGGCGTCTTGATGATTGGCCCACCGGGAACCGGAAAGACCCTCCTCGCGCGCGCCGTCGCCGGAGAGGCTGCCGTGCCGTTCTTCTCCGTGACGGGATCAAGCTTCGTTGAACTGTTCGTCGGCGTCGGCGCCGCTCGAGTACGAGACCTCTTCGCCGAAGCGCGAAAGCGCGCGCCGGCAATCATCTTCATCGATGAGATCGACGCCATTGGGCAACGACGCGGCGGCGCTCAAGTAGTCGCGAACGATGAACGCGAGCAGACCCTCAACCAGCTGCTCGCAGAGATGGATGGCTTCGACCCTGCAACGGGCATCGTGGTACTCGCTGCGACCAACCGTCCCGAAGTGCTCGATCCGGCGCTGCTGCGCCCGGGTCGTTTCGACCGCCAGGTGATCATCCCGTTGCCGACATTGCCGGAGCGCCTCGCTATTCTGCAGGTCCACGCACGTGGAAAGCAACTCGCGCCCGATGTCGATCTTCAAATCGTCGCGAGAGGGACGCCCGGTTTCTCGGGTGCCGATCTCGCGAACCTCATCAATGAGGCGGCGATCTTCGCGGTTCGAGACAATCGCGACGTGTTGAACGCCAAAGACTTCGATGCCGCTCGTGATCGGGTCATCCTCGGTCAGCGTGACGGTTCGAACGTCCTGATCCCAGATGAGCAGCACGCCGTCGCAGTGCACGAGGCTGGCCACGCGCTCGTGGCCGCTTTCAGCGACAAGGCGGACCCCATCGCTAAAGTGACGATCCTTCCCGCCGGGCAGGCGCTCGGGGTCACCGAGCAGCTGCCCCTCGTCGAGCGGCATCTCTACGGCGAGGACTACCTCAATGACACCCTCGCGGTCCTCCTCGGCGGAAGGGCGAGCGAATTGGTGGTGTTGGGCCAAGGCTCAACCGGCGCGTCGAACGACCTCGCGAAGGCGACCGATCTCGCGACCAAAATGGTCCGTGAGTTCGGCCTGTCAGCAAAGTTTGGCCCAGTGGGCTATCCGTCTGGCGGTTCAGTGTTTCTTGGCGAAGGAGGCAGTGCCCTGTCGAGTCGGCCGTTCTCCGAAGAGACGCAGACGATCCTTGATGATGAAGTCGCGAGGATGCTGCGCGAGGCCGAGCAACGTTCGGTCGCGATACTGACGGAGCACCGAGACGCCATCGACCAGCTCGTGGCACTTCTCGTCGAGAACGAAACCGTTGACGGGTCGATGGTCTACAAGATTGCCGGACGGGCTGAACCGACGAGTGGGGGAGGCGTGACCATGGCTCCCGATCTTGTTCCCCAGACAACGGCGACTGCCCACACTGCTTCGAGCACGGACGCCGAAGGGGAATGAATCAAGAGATTCTGCTTTGAACTCGTTCAATGCGGACGCGTAGGTTGTTGTCGATTCCGACTTGCCCTTCGCAATGCGTTCAACCCTCGGTTCGGGTCCGGTTTCCTGTGAGGTCCGAGGAACCAGGCGTGTGTCGAGTGCCATTGTCCGTTTCGAGTGCCGTCGCTACCCGTGCCAGGAACGAGCGCACGGTTGACTGTGCCACTCGATGCAGCAGTGCACGGTCCAGGGCGCGACCAAGATCGCCAAGGGGGGGATGGTAGGAGGCGTCAAGCGAGAGGCGACAGTCGTGCGAGCCAATGGCGGCTAACTCAAGGTCGCCGTTAAGTACGGGGAACATGCCGGTAAAACCGCTCGCTCCCCACTCAATCGGAACCACGCGAGCCTCTCCGCGTTCTCGCATCGGCCCGAGAATCACCTCCACTTCCCTCGAGACGAGCCCTCCAATCCAGGAAGGCCCAATCTGCAGTCGCAACGCCTCGCCGTCTTGCTCGGCCGCGCTCGCCAAGTCCGCCAGCCACTTTTCGATACGGACGAAGTGTCCCCGAGCCATCTCAAGGGGAAGCGAGACGTCGACGAAGTCCGAGATGAAGATGACACTATGTGGTTCGATGGCCTCGGATTCGACGTCCATCTGCCTAAGGGTACGAGTTGCGTCAAAGTGAACGGTAGGGTCGAAGGTCCCTTTCTTGACCGCTATATCGGCCTGACTGAGACACCGACTGAGGCGTTCGGCGGCGTGGAAGTTTCCACAAAAGTCGACCTTTCCGTCTCCACCGTCGGCGTCACGGTTGAAACGACGGCGTCACGCCCTAAACGGGCCGCTGATCAGCGACGTTCTCGGCGACTTTCAGTAAGCGCGTTCGTGGCCTATCTCGTACCATGCTCCTATGGAGACGCTGACGTTTCTCTTTACCGACATCGAGGAGTCCACGATGTTGCTGCGCCGGCTCGGCGCTGAGGCCTACGCCGCTGTCCTGGCCCGTCACCACGAACTAATCCGGGCAGGCCTGAACGACTTCGGAGGCGTCGAGCAGGGAACCCAGGGCGACTCCTTCTTCGCCGTGTTCACGTCGCCCAGTGCTGGTGTGGCTGCCGCGGTCGCCATGCAACGGTCCTTCGCGAGCGCCGAATGGCCCGACGACGCACGGCCCCTCGTGCGGATGGGAATCCATACCGGTGAGGTGTCGGAGGCGTCGACAGGGCTGGTGGGCTACGAAGTTCACCGGGCCGCGCGAATCGCTGGAGTCGGTTATGGCGGTCAGATCCTCCTTTCCTCGGCCGCTGCCGGACTGGTAGAAGACGTCCTCGCACCCGGTGTGGGGCTCAGGGATCTGGGTCTGCATCGTCTAAAGGACCTCGGGCGGCCTGAGATGATCTTCCAACTCGTCGTCGAAGGGCTCAATGAGAACTTCCCGCCGCTGCGTTCCCTCGACAACCCGGAGCTCGCGAACAACCTTCCCGAGTCACTCACACCGTTCGTGGGCCGGTTAGCGGAGCTGAACGAGGTTCGCGACCTCGTGACGTCGTCGCGCCTCATCACCCTCACGGGAGCGGGGGGCTCCGGCAAGACCCGCCTGGCGCTCCAGGTAGCCGCTGAGCTTCTGGACGGGACGGGCGAAGGAGTTTGGTTCGTGGACCTGGCGCCCATCAGCGACCCCGACCAAGTGCCGGCCATCGTGATTTCGACGTTGCAGCTGCGTCAACAACCTGACGTATCGGCGCTCGAGTCGCTCGCAGCGACGCTCAAGGGCCAGAACGTGCTCATCACGCTGGACAACTGTGAGCACGTCATCGGCGCCGTTGCGAAGATGGCCGACGTCATCGCGCGCTCGTGCCCACGGGTCACCATTGTTGCGACATCGCGCGAGCCCCTTGGTGTTGACGGTGAGCGTGTCTACCGGGTTCGTTCGCTCACCCTGCCCGCGGACGTCGTCGAGAGTGTGGACGACCTCGCCGGTTCTGACGCGGTCGAGTTGTTCGTCGCGAGGACCCGCGCGCACGATTCGACCTTCGAGCTGGATGATGCCGCCGCGCCACTCGTGGCCTCGATCTGTCGCCGCCTCGACGGTATTCCCCTCGCGATCGAACTCGCGGCGTCTCGGCTTTCGTCGATGTCCCTCGTAGATCTGCACGACCGACTGGATCAACGCTTCCGGCTCCTCACGGGCGGGAGCCGCAACGCCCTCCCGCGCCAGCAGACTCTCGGCGCCATGGTCGCGTGGTCCTACGACCTCCTGAGCGAGCCCGAGCGCGAGGCGCTGCGCAGGCTGTCGGTGTTCGTCGGCGGATTCGACCTGCAGGCGGCTGAGTCCGTGTGCGCCAGCGAGACGCTTGAAGTCTTTGACGTCGCTGATCTGCTCAGCTCGCTCGTGAACAAGAGCCTGGTGGGTGCCGAGCGACTTTCGACATCGCTCCGGTACCGACTGCTCGAGACGATCCGCCAGTACGCCGCGGACCAGCTGCTGCAGATCGACGGCGAATCCGAAGCGTTGCTCGCCCGCCGTCGTCACGCCGAGTACTTTTTCGAACTCTGTGAGACCGCGGCGCCCGAGCTCATCGGTCCGCGCCAAGCAGCGTGGCTGCGCCGGCTCGATGTCGAATGGGACAACATCCTCGCTGCCCTCACTCTCTTCTCTGGCGATGATGGTGGAGGCGAGAAGATCCTGCGCTTGGGCGTCGCGTTGCACCCCTATTTCACGACGAGAGTCGTGACGACGACCATCCCACTGACGTTTCGAGCGCTCGAAGAGGCGGACATCCTCGCCGAACTACGGGCCAAGGCGCTGACCGCGCTGGCGCACTTGATCCTCCTCACGGCGACCGGCGAACGGCCCGATGCTGCCGCCCGAGATCTCTTGCTTAAAGCTCTCGGCATTGCGCAGGAACTCGGCTCCCTCGCGCTCGAACTGGACGTCCGCCTCATAATGATCCTCGCCGATGCCGGGCTGGGGATGGAGGAGGAACGAAGAGAGTGCGCGGCACGGGCGGAGCAGCTCGCTCGAGCGAGTGGCGATCCGCGCGACCTTGGGCGGGCCATGCTCTTGGCAACATTCGGCGTCGACCACGCCACGGGCCACGCCGCTGACCACGCCGAGGCGCTGCGTCTACTTCGTTCGACGGGCGATCTTCAGTGGGTGTGCACGGCGTTGGTGTTCCTTTCCATCTCCGGTGGACTCGAAACGGGAGATCTGCCCTTGACCCGGGCGCTGTCGGAGGAGGCTATGGCTATTGCCGACGAACTAGGGTCGTCGTGGCACTCGCGTCTGCTCTGGTCGAACCACGGCGTGACACTCTTCTTGCTCGGCGAGATCGACGAAGCGGAGCAGTTCAGCCGTCGCGCCCTTCTTACCTCTCGCCGCATCGGGATGGTGCCGGCGTTTACTGCTTGGATGATCTTCACCCTGGCGTGCTGTGCGACCAGTAAGGGTGACGCGATTCGGGGTGCGCAGTTGACCGGCGCGCACGACGCCCTGACGGACTGCCTCTTCGAGTCAGCGCAGGGATTCTGGTCATCGCTGGAGATCGAGATGCGCGAGAACAACCGCGTTGCCCTTCGCGCAGCGCTCGGAACAGCGGAGTACGAGCGACGCCTCGGCATCGGACGAGCACTCAGCCAGGATCGGCTCGTCGACTACGCCCTGCGGCGCGTTTCTGTCTGAGGATCAGTCAGCGAGCCTCGATCTGCGGGTGAGCGGTGACAGCCGTGGGACGCGCGCAAACGGGTCACGTTACCGACTGGTAGGCTGACTCCATTCTTACGTGGTCTGCACGCTCCTCTCATCTGAGCGGCATAGGTTTTTCAAGTGATTGAGGTTCGCGGGCTCACCAAGCGTTTCGGTGACGTTGTCGCCGTTGACGACCTCTCTTTTGACGTCGCACCAGGGAAGGTAACTGGGTTCCTTGGCCCGAACGGATCGGGAAAGTCCACGACGATGTCGATCATTATGGGGCTCAGTCACCCTAACTCGGGCTCGGTGACGATCTGCGGAAAGAGATACAAGGATATTCGCTGGCCCATGCGTGAAGTGGGTGGGTTGCTCGAAGCCCGAGCTATTCACCCTGGTCGCTCCGCGTACGCGCATCTCTGGTCGCTCGCACAATATGGCGGCATCACGAGAACCCGTGTCGAAGAGGTCATCGATCTGGTCGGCCTTACCTCGGTTGCGAAACGACGTGTCGGCAACTTCTCCCTGGGCATGGGTCAGCGACTCGGCATTGCTGCTGCGTTGCTTGGTGATCCGGCGGTTGTCCTGCTCGATGAGCCGGTAAACGGTCTTGATCCCGAAGGCATTCGTTGGACCCGGTCTCTCTGCCGGGATCTCGCCGGCGAGGGACGCACCGTCCTCATCTCCAGCCACCTCATGGCCGAAATGGCGCTCACCGCCGATGAGTTGGTCGTCATCGGCAAAGGCCGCCTTATTGCACAGCTCCCTGTTGACGAGTTCGTCGCGTGCAGCTCCAAACAGTCGTACAAAGTGCGCGCCGCCAACCTGGATCTGCTGATTCCGGCTCTCGAAGACGCGGGCGCGCTCACGCTACGAGAATCGCAGTCGTGCCTCACGGTGATGAACCTCAGTGCTGAGACAATCGGAGAATTGGCGCTCGAACAACAGAACGCACTGTACGAGTTGACCGATCTCTGCTCGCTCGAAGACGCGTTCATGGAACTGACGGAGGGCGCGGTCCAGTACCGAGCAACGCTGTGACGAGCGGTCTTCTCATTCGTGACGAGGTCACGGAGTCAAGTTCTCGAGCGGGACTTCGGTGCGCTTTGCGCGGCGAGTGGACCAAATTCTGGTCGCTCCGCTCTGCGGGATGGAGTGTGTTCGCGCTCGCGCTCGTCACGTACGGACTGTGCTACCTCTCAACGGGCGCACTGCGCGGCCACGCCCACATCGCAGACCCGATCATGCGGGTCCTCGTCGGTTTCAACTTCGGCCAGTTTGTCATGGGCGTGTTGGGCGTGCTCTTTGTCAGTTCGGAGTACAGCACCGGCCAGATCCGTTCCACCATCGCGGTGATGCCGCGGCGGCGAATCGTCCTCGCGGCTAAAGCCATCATCATTGGTGGCGTCGGACTCGTGCTCGGTGAGGCGCTCTCGTTCTCCACATATTTCCTCGGGCGTTTCATACTCGCGGGCCAAGCGAGCCAGATCTCCTTCGCTCAGCCCGGCGTGCTACGTGCACTCATCGAAAGCGGCGTCGATCTCGCGATCGTGGGTCTCATCGGGTTGGGCATCGCCTCGATTGTTCGGTCGTCGGCCGCGTCGCTCTCAATCTTCACGAGCATCATGCTCGTCTTGACGGTTGTGTTCTTCGCGCTGCCGGGACCCGTCGTTCACACGATGAGTCGTTTTCTGCCTGCCAACATCAGTTCGACAGTCTTTGCTACAACCACACCCAGCCAGCTCCAAGGTACGCCTCTCTTCAGTCCGCTCATTGGACTGCTCCTGCTGGGTCTGTATGCCTTCGTTCTCCTAGGTGTCGGAGGCTGGCTGATGGCGCGGAGAGATACCTAACCGGTGCGCTTTAACCTAAGCGTCGATACCAGAGCCGCCACGGTGTCGTGTGGCGCTGCCATACCTCAGGTCCCGCTGAGTAGGGAGGGCCGACGTGACGGCGATGGGCGGCCGACGACTCGTCGACCTCATACGCGGCAAGGTACCGGGGAGCCCCCAGATAGGGAGCCTTGACTTCTTCGATGAGCTCATATCGCACCGCGCGTAGCGCGTGGCGGCGCTCGGCGACTTCCACCAGATGGACGTTGGTGTAGAAATCGTTGAACGTCGCGAGGTCCATGCCGCTGACGTTGTCGGGCGGATTCACTCCCAGTAGGTAGATCGCGTACGGCCGTTGCGTCGCCGGAGCGGTCTCGGCAATCTGGCGATACAAGACGCTCCATACTTCTCGAAGTCCCGGGAACTCGTCGGCGTCAAGATCCTTCTGGTTACCCTCCATCACGACCTTCGCGCTCAGTGCCTGCGGCGGATGAAATCCACGGCCGACAACGGCCAACAGTTCGTATCGAGATTCACTGCTCGGGAACGGGGGAGCGGAACGCTCGAACGCGTCGATCGCATGAGGGATTGCGCGCGCCCCAGTACGCAGATCCCATCCTCTCCAGGACACAACGTCCGACGCAGTCGTTGCCACGCTCGCAGACTACGTTCGCTCGAGACCTGAGGAAATGGAGGCTCCCGAGTCCGGGCGTGCGGTTATCGACCCGATGGGTGAGCGATGATGAGTCGATGAGGTCTCATGTCGCCCTGCTCCGAGGGATCAACGTCGTGGGTCGGAACAAGGTCTCGATGGCGGAGCTACGCCGCGTAGTGGAGTCGCTCGGTCACGGGGATGTGGCCACCTACATCCAAAGCGGCAATGTCGTCTTCACTGGCGCCACGCCCGACAGGGACAGCACCGCCCTCGCGGACGACCTTGAGGTCGCGATCGCAGATCGGCTTGCGGTCCGGCCTGCCGTCGTGGTCCTTACCCGCCACGAACTCACTCGCGTCGTCCTCAACAATCCGTTCCCCAATGAGGACGATCACAGACTCCTCCACGCCATCTTCCTTAGAGAAGCCCCCGGACCGAAGGTCATGGCGTCAGTCGGGGCCGCAGTCGAACGCGCCCGTAACAAAGAGAGTCGGGACGAAGTTCGCGTCATTGGTCGCACGATGTACCTGTGGACGCCCGACGGGTTTGCCCGCAGCATTTTGAGAACGGAACTCGACCGCGGCGGAGCGCATCGCACGCCGATGCACGCGGGAACTGCGCGGAACTGGAGAACCGTCAACACTCTCGTGTCGCTTCTGGAGCAGTGAGCTGAGGAGACAGAAGAGACAACGTACGTGAGACGTTGGGGTGCTAGCACGACGATCGGGCAGTGGGGTGGCCGCCTTGGCGGGCACCGAGCATTCAGACAAACTGCCAACAGCGGTAACGAGATGGAATAGGAGTTCTCGTGAATCGAGGCGTCATTCGCGTCGCCTGGTACTGGTTCCAGACCAGCATCCGTCGGCGGCGGGCCAACTATTTGACGATTGTTGTGCTCCTCGGACTGGTGGGCGGCGTCGCGATCGGGTCGATCGGCGCGGCCAGGCGGACCCAGTCATCCTTCAACACCTTCCTCGCCAGTACCAACCCGTCGGACCTCAGTGTTATCTTGGGCGGTCCCAACCTCACCTCGAACCTGGCCCGCCTTCCTCTGGTCCGTCACGTGGCGGCCGTCCAGTTCTATCTCGTTGGATACCCTGCTGGGTCCCATGGCGCCCCATCGATCACCGGACCCTGGGCGTCTGGGGACGTTGCCACCGTCGGCAGCCTCGGGGCCGAGTATTTCAGCCAGGACAAGCTAGCCGTCGTTAAAGGTCGTATGGCCAATCCTCGCAAGGCCGACGAGTTCGTCAGCACAGTAGCTGCCGAGAAACTGACGGGCTGGCACGTCGGCCAGGCGGTGCCGATGTACTTCTACAACATTGCGCAAGCTAGCGAGAGCGAGCTCGGCACCGCCGCGGTGAAGCCGACGCTTCGGATCACAGAGCATCTGGTAGGCACGGTGGTGATCAACAGCCAGGTTGTGCTCGATGAGGTCGATCGGTACCCGGCGCTGATGATCTTCACGCCCGCCATGACCGATCCCCTCGTGGCCAAAACCGGCAACTACATGGAGTACTACCTCCAACTGGACCATGGGGCCAGCTCGGTGTCGGCGGTCGAGCGCGAGATCATCAAGGCTCTCCCCAAAGGGACGACGTACAACTTTCACGTCACCTCAGACGTCGCCCAGCAGGTGAATCGCTCCATCGAGCCCGAGGCGATTGCGCTGGCGGTGTTCGGCCTCATTGCCGCGCTCGCGGCGCTCGTCATTGTTGGGGGCCTTCTGGCGCGGACGCTGTCGAACGAGGTCGACGACTTCGCGGTGCTGCGAGCGCTCGGAGCGAATCCTCGAACCGTCGCTGCTGCGGCCCTACTTGGCGCGATGGGCGCAGTCGTCGCGGGAAGCATCCTCGCGGTCATCGTTGGCGTGGCCCTTTCGCCGATCGGTCCGATCGGTCCGGTCCGGCCGGTCTATCCCAACGGGGGAGTTGGTTTCGACTGGACGGTGCTCGGTGGCGCGTTCGCCTTCTTCGTTCTTGCGCTTGGTGGGGTCGCCGCGTTTCTCGCTCAGCGTAAGTCGCATCGTTTCGTGGAGCGAAAGAGGTTAGTTTCGGTGCCGGTGGCTTCAAGGTTGGCAAGTGTCCTCGCCAGGGCCGGAGTGGCGCTGAGCGCGGTGGTTGGAGTGCGCTTCGCCCTTGAGCCCGGGAGAGATCGCGACGCCGTGCCGATACGTTCAGCCCTCTGCGGTGCAGCGTTGGCGGTGACAATTGTCGTCGCTACGTTGACGTTCGGCAGCAGCCTCTCGACGCTCATATCGCGTCCGTCGCTCTACGGGTGGGACTGGAACCTGGCGCTGACGTCAGACCAGGACGTGCCCCCTCAGTCCACCAAACTCCTGAGCAGCGATCCGCTGGTGGCATCGTGGTCGGGCGATAGCTGGGCGAACGTTCAGATCGATGGCTTCACGGTGCCGGCTCTGATCACGAAGGATCATGCCGCCGTCGCACCGCCGCTGCTTTCGGGGCACGAGGTCGACGCGCCAAATCAGATCGTGCTCGGCGCGGAGACAATGGCGGAACTGCACAAGCACTTGGGCGACACGGTTACAGGCGGCTATGGGGCGCCCCAGGACGCTCCCGTCTACGTGCCGCCGACGCGGCTAGTCATTGTAGGCACGGCGACGTTTCCGGCCGTTGGTCCCGAGCTGTCGCTCCATCCGTCGATGGGCGTGGGCGCCATTGTCTCTCAAGGAATCGAGCCGACGGCGATGAAGAAGTTTCTCTTCAGTCAGGAGCCCTACGCCACGCTAAATGGCCCCAAAGTCGTCTTCGTTCGCCTCCGCCAGGGTGTCTCGGTGGCCGCGGGGAAGGCCTCACTTGCGAAAATCGCCGAGGTCGGCGACAAGGCCTTCGCGGCCGTTCCGAACGGTTTCGCCATAGGTGACAGCATCGTGCTCCTCGGCGTCCAGTACCCCGCCGAGATCGAGAACTACCGCACCATCGGTGCGACACCGGCGGCGCTGGCGCTCGCTCTCGCCGCTGGGGCCGTGGTCGCGCTCGCGCTCACACTCAGCGCATCAGTGCGTCGAAGGCGCCGCGACCTGGCGATGCTGCGCGCGCTCGGTTTTACGAGTCGCCAGCTCCGATCCGTCGTGGCGTGGCAGGCGTCGGTGAACGGCCTCGTGGGCGTGGTGGTGGGGGTGCCGTTCGGCATCCTGCTCGGGCGCTGGCTGTGGACACTGTTCGCGCGCTACATCGACGCGGTGCCAGAGCCCACCGTGCCGGTGCTGTCCGTCGTTATCGTGGCACTCGTGACGATGGCGCTTGCAAATATCGTGTCAGCTCTACCGGGACGAAGCGCCGCACGGACGTCGACGGCTCAGGTGCTTCGAGGCGAGTAAGTCAATCGCCTTTCGACGCGCTGATGCGTTCTAATGCACTCACGATCAACGCGGTCTAATTCGCTACGAGCTCAAGGCGAGGAGACGGCGCCATCACCGAGCGGTAGATGCGCTCGTAGCCCGCCACCATCACCGGGGCAGAGAAGCGTCGCTCGACATCGTCGCGACAATCTTGCGGGTGCAGTGACGCGACGGCCCCCACGGCTTCGACCATCTCCTGTATCGACGCGCAACAAAACCCCGTAACTCCGTCGCGGACGACTTCGGGGACCGAGCCGAGCGCTCGAGCGATGACCGGGGTGCCACAGGCCATTGCCTCGGTCATCACGAGTCCAAATGGCTCGGGCCAATCGATCGGAAAGAGGAGCGCCCGGGCACGACCGACGACGTCGATCTTCACGCCCTGCGCCGGCTCGTCGAGGATGGTGATATCGGCTCCCATGAGCGGAGCGAGGACCTCGTCGAAGTAGTTACGCTCGAACGGTTCACTTCGCTTGATGATCATGACGAGCGGTAGACCCGCCTTTCGCGCGATCTCGATCGCCACCTCCGGTCGCTTTTCTGGATTGATTCGTCCGACGAAGACGAGGTAGTCCTCCTTCTTCTCGCGGAAGGATTGGGCGGCGAGACTGATGCCGTTGTAGACGACGCCGGTATATCGGATCGCGGGGTTGTCGTTGCGCTGGGCCTGACTGATCGCGACGAGGTGCACGCGGTCTTGCAAGAGCCGCGCTATCCGGCGGGCCTTGTCAGTCCAGGGGCCGTGGAGCGTGTGCACAACTGGGGGGTGCATCAGCAGGGAGCCGAGGCTTGGGCCTATCCCGGTGTGGTCGTGAATGACGTCGAACGACTGTGCCTCTCGATACGCGGCAGTGAGGTGATAGATCTCGTCGGAGAGACCGGCCGGGTCGCCAAGTGGTATTGGTGCGGTAAGCGGGCTGACGAGACGCGCTCTTGTCACTGACCCCGGCGCTGCAAAGAGGGTGACGTCGTGGCCGGCCGCGACGAGACCCTCGGTGAGCGCGGAGACGACCTGTTCGATGCCGCCGTAGCCGGTAGGAGGCACCGCCAGGTACGGCGGCGCGATCATCGCTATGCGAAACGGCTTGCCGATGTCGATCTGGCACACAATTTAGATTCCGGTCCATTGTTCCTCCCCGGAATGTCGCCCCTTCGAAAAGAGACGCGATACTACCCGTAAGATAGGGCGAATCGCTAAGCCGCGATAGGGCCATAAGTCCCCTCGACTCCGAGTGTGACGGCTGGGCCCTGATGCGGCCTACAGCCGGCGCGTTTTCAATGAGTCCGCACCGCGGTCGGGCGCGTCGAATTCTCAAGGGTTGGCAGTAGCAGGACCGGGAGCGAAGTTGAGCTGAGCACCTCCCTGATGACAACGGCCCGACCGGGCGACGTGTCACGCGACCAGCTGAGCACAATGAGATCGCTCCTCTGTTCAGAGGCAACTTGGCAGACCCGCTGGCCGGCCGGACCCGGGGAGAGTTGGATGTGGTGGACGTGGGGCAGATGGCGGCGGAGGAACTCCTTGCCGAGAATCTCGAGATCTCGTGCGGGACGGTCGAGCATCGTGGGCATCGTGGAGTCGGTGAACACGTGAAGGACGCAGAGCTCGACCGGCTTCGCGCAAAGCGGCGCTAGCTGGTCAATCACCGCGCGCGAAGAAGGCTCGGCACCGTCGAGCGGGACGAGAAGGCGCTGGAACACTGAGGGCGCGACCAGGTCGGGGGGAACGATGACGACAGGCTTGAGCGTCTGCTCCAGTAGCGCGCGGACGATCGGTCCGACCGGATAGCGCAGTGACCGCTCTCGCCGAGCCGCCACGACGGCGGCGATCACGTCGACATCGGCGACCGCGTTGACCAGTGCTGAACCATGTGGACCCTCGAGGCGGCGGACCGGCACTCCGGCCTCGTTCAAGAGCGCTTGGGCTTCCGTGTCGATGCCCATCGATCGGTGCGCGAGGACCACTTCAACGTGGCTTGTCGTGAGGTCGGCGAACAGCAGCGCGGTCTCAAGAACAGGAAGAACGTTGGCGTTCGTGTCGAGCGCCGCGAGGGTGACGGTCACGTCGGGCTCCTTTCCGGTGGTGTGGCGAGTGCAAGTGTCGTCCCTGGCGGATCGATCGCCTGGGTGCGATCGCGCACTCTGACGGTGAGGGGCGAGTCACACGAAACGATGACTCGGTCATGTTCTGCGCGCACTTCGATGCGACGCCCCCGAAAGCGCATGCGCAACGAGAGCGACGACCAGCGCTCGGGAAGGTGGGGATCGATGCGCAGCGCCTCTCCCTCCACCCCCAGTCCGAGAAACCCGTGCGCGAGGGCCTGCCAGAGCCCGCCCATTGTCGCGAGGTGCACCCCGCTCGCCGTTGTCCTCGTCAGATCGTCGAGGTCGAGTCGCGCCGCAAGGTCGAACAGTCCAACCGCTCGCTCGGGATTACCGGCGCGAGCGAACAGCGCAGCCGATATCGCGGGTGACAACGAGCTCCCGTGCGCGGTGCGAGGCTCGTAGAAGTCCAGACACGACGTGAGCGAACCGGCGTGCATCTCTTCGGGGATGAGGTGGTGCGCCATGAGTACGTCCGCTTGTTTGATGAGTTGAGACCCGGCGACCCGCTTCGGCCCGAGCACGACATCGATTGCTATCGGGGGTTGGGCAAACTGATCGACAAGGAGTGGCTCGAGTGCGAAGTAGCCGGCAAACTGCTCATAGAGTCCCGTCGCCTTGCGGTACCCGTCGACGAGCGCGTCACTGAGTGATCTCCATCTCGTTGCCTCTTCGGCGATCCCTGCGCGTTCGAGCAGCGAGGCACCCGTTCGAAGATTCCAGCGCGCCATGACATTGGTAAACGCGTTGTCATCGACGACCTCGTGATATTCGTCGGGGCCCATCACACCGTAGATGTGCCCGTTGCCGTGACGATCCACGCGAATACGGCTTGCCCAGTAGCGCGCCGTTTCGGTCACGAGGCTCGCGCCCTCACCGTCAAAGATGCCTTCCCCGGTCCAGGAGGCGTAGTGCGCCGCCGACCAGGCAACGTCGGCGACAATGTGCTCTTCGTGGCTTCCGGTGAGAATCGGAATCACCTCGCCATGAGCGCCCTTCACCTTCGCGGGAGAGACCTCCGCGCCGGAAGCGGCGGACTCCCACGGGAAACGAGCTCCCTCGCGGTGCAGCCGTCGAGCCGCGGCACGAGCCGCGGGAAGACGACGGAGGCGGTACTCGAGCATGGCACGTGCGGCCTCGGGCGCGATCGCACAGAGCGCGGGCAGGACGAAGACGTCGGCGTCCCAAAAGACGTGCCCGGCGTACGCATCCCCGGTGAGCCCACGGGCTCCGACGGCCGCCTCTCCCGTGCTCTTCGCTGCGCCGAGCAGATGAAAGACGGCAAAGCGCGCCGCGAGCTCGGACGTCGCGTCGCCCTCGATGGTGACGAGCGCGTCGGCCCACTTTCGCGCCCACGCCTCGCGATGGTCGGCGAGCAGTGCGTAGAAGCCGGTACTCTCGAACCCGCGAACCTGTTCACTTGCCTCCGCCCTGGTCCGTGACGGGTCCGAACCGGACGACCACGCCGCGAGTCGCTCGACGAGGAGGCGACGATCGAACGTCGACGCATGTTGAGACATTGCGACGCTGATCACCTTCGTGGCATTGGCGCTCAACGTCTGTCGCACACGCAACGGTGACTGGACGGCCCGTTCCACCGTCGAGCGAGATACTTCGAGCTCATCGCTGCTCAGCCATGCGCGAGGCAGCTCTGCACGCCACGCCAGTGCGTGGGGCGCTGCGGCCGACGCGAAGCGAAGGCTGCGAATCGCGCTGCTCGAGGCGCCTCTTCGGGCGAGAACGCCAGTTCGCAGGTCGAGCAGGCGCTCTACCGCGCGCGCTTCGCTCTTCGGTGCGTCAGCGAGTTTGAGGTCGGTCCACGCCGGTCCCGCGAGGAGTTCGTCTCGTTCGTCGTAGAGGCCCTCAACAACAAAGAGTGGAGAGCTGCCGGCACCGTCTTCTTCGAGCGAAGCACGCGTTCCCGACCAACCGTTGCTGAGCGTGCCCAGGGCTTCGGCCACCCGTTCGGCCTCTCTCGTTGCGGGCAGCGTCAGCACCCACGCGGGGTCCGCATCGATCGGCGGGACACGACGTGCGTGGTGGCGGGCAACCTGCGCTTCGAGGAGGGAAGCGAGGCCGTCTGGACCGTCGATGGCATGGAGACTCCCTTCCGCGTCGCCCTCCGACTGCGCAGCGAGACTGACGACGATCGCCCGACTGAGTTCTTCGACCACTGAGGGTGGACTGCTCTCGACAGTGCCGATGCCCAGGCCGAAGTCGTCACCCGCGACGAGGACGAGCGCTCCCGTGATGCCGCGTGCTGCAAGCCAGCGCGCAGCAAACAGTGCCGCCTCAGACTTGTTGGCTAGTCCTGTTTTCAGGTGTCGTGTGTCACTCGTTGTCTCAACGACCTCTGAACGTCGAAGGCTGCAAATGAAGAGGCGTCCACGCCCGACCGCTCGGGGAGCGAGTTGGGCGTCGAGATCTCGCGCGTCAGCAGCGCTGACGACAAAGAGGTGGGTTCCAGCCGCGCAGAGCGCTTCAAAGAGATCCCGCATCCTTGTAACTGCATCGTCGCGGTCATTCATTCCGAGGGCGTCCCAATCGACGATGATCGCGGCGAACGTCTCTTCGAGCGTCGAGTCGCCATGGCGAGTTCGGCTCGTTCTCTCGGGCGCCGACGAACGAGTGCGCCCGGAAGCCCGAGGATCACGGTTCGGGTCCATCAGATCATCATGAGTGACGGCGATGCGCCCGACTAGAGGCGTTGGTCACATCTAGACGAGTGGCCGTTCCGTCCCGGAGGAGAGACGCTGGATTCAACGTTCCGTGGGTGATCGCACCGAATCGACAATAAGCATCTCTGGTGGTGCACCGCGCACCTCTGTGGACGTGCCGTCGGTCTTTATGGTGAGACGCGCGCCCACGAACGGAAGGTTCTCAATCGTGAGATCTCCGACCTGTGGCGGGAGGCTTGGCGACAGCCACAGCTCATCGTCTTGAACTGACGGGTCGAAGCGAAGCAACGTCGCTCGCAAGAGTTCGAATACGGCGGCGGACGACCACGCTTGGGGTGCGCACGAGGTGGGATAGCGAATAGGAGATGGAATATCACCGCGATCAAAGCCACAGATGAGTTCGGGTAGCCGCCCGCCGAAGGCCTGCGCCGCCTGCAAGAGACCGAGGGTCACGGCGTGGGCCTCCGGCACGAAGCCATATCGCATGAGACCCGCGGCGCACAGTGCGGTGTCGTGAGGCCACACTGAACCGTTGTGGTAGCTAACAGGGTTGTACGCACCCATCGAGGTGGCGAGGGTTCGGATGCCCCACCCGCTGAACATCTCTGGGCTGATCAGATGGTCTGCGACTTTGCGCGCCTTGTCTGGCTCAACAATTCCGCTCCAAAGACAGTGCCCGATGTTTGAGGTGAGCGAATCGATCGGTTTCTTTTCACCGTCGAGGCCCAGCGCGAAGTAGCCACGATCTTCGAGCCAGAAACGTTCGTTGAACGCCGCTTTGAGCTGTTCCGCGCGCGCGGTGCACGAGCGCTCGGTCGCCTCGTCGCCGAACCCACGCGCAATTTGCGCGCGCGCGACATAGGCCGCGTACACGTAGCCTTGAACTTCGCATAACGCCGTCGGGGGTTCCGCCAGCTTTCCGCTGGCGAAGTTAATGCCGTCAAACGAGTCCTTCCAGCCCTGGTTGTAGAGCCCGCGTTCGGTCGAGCGAAGGTACTCCACGAAGCCGTCGCCGTCGCGGTCCCCATACTCCTCTATCCAGCGAAGCGCTCGATCGGCGTGAGGCAACAGCTCGCGAACGGTCTCGGTGAAACCCCACTTGTGCAGCTCCCCGAGCAGAACGACGAAGAGCGGCGTCGCGTCGACTGACCCGTAGTAGGAACCCCCCTTCGCCGTCGCCGAGACGGTTCGCATGTGGCGAAACTCGTGAAGAATCTTGCCCGGCTCCTCTTCAGAACGCGCGTCGACTTTGGTCCCCTGAAGTCGCGCCAGCGTGTGAAGCGTCCCCAGTGCGATGCTCGGGTCAACCAAAAGCGTCATCAACGACGTGATCAGCGAGTCACGTCCGAAGAGCGTCATGAACCAGGGAGCCCCCGCAGCGATGACCACCCATTCGGGCTGGTCCGGGTCGAAGATGCGAAGTGCGCCGAGATCTCGAGAGCTTTGATCGATTGCTACGTTGAGACCCTCGAACTCGCTGTGCACGCGAGGAGCGTTCTCCTCCCAGATGCGAAGTCGCGCGAGCGGTTCGGTGTCTTCGACCGGCTCGCCGCAACGGTAGCGCAGCTCGACCGGCTCATCATCGACGTCGAGACGGAATTCGATGCACGCGCGCCATTCTCCGTGGGGCGGCACGACGATCTCCATCCTGGCAAGGCCCGGTGTGAGGAGCGCATCGGAGGGGAAGACGACTGAGACACGGCGAGTCACGTCTCGGTGGGCGTAGGAGTAGACCATCGTTGATTCGCGCACGTCGACCGATCGCTCGCCGTCGATGCGTGTTCGACCGTCTTTGGCGTCAAAGATATGTGCGAAGTCTGCGTCGATCTCGAGGCTCACGGTGCACGCCGACCTCTCCCGCGACAGGTTTCTGACGGCGATCTCCTCGCGCATACCGTTGCCGACAAAACGATTCCTCACCACCACGATGGTGCTGTCGGCGCGACCATCGACCGGGCGCGCCCTGGTGAGGAATGTCGCGGCGAAGGGGTGTTGTGAGATGACGCCGAGACTCTCCAAAGGCGCCTCGTCGAGCGTCAACTTCCAGCGCGAGATGAATCGGGTGTCGTCGAAAAACAGTCCCTGAGCTCCGTCGCGATCAATGTCGCCGGATGCCGAGGAGACCACGAACGAAACCCCTTCAACGAGGGTTACCGATTCTCCCGGAAAACTGCCAAGGGTGGTCGCGTCGTAGGACGACACAGCGTCGATTGTCATTGCACTAACCGCCGCCGTTCATGCCACGACTCGAGCATTATCCAACTGGGTTGGGATATGGCTCAAATCCGATGCTCACCGTTGCGAAGGTTAGTCCGGGAATTACGTCCGACCGGTGCATCGAGCGCGTGTCGCTTGTGGCGAGGGGTGACGCGAACTCTCGATCGTTCGGGTAGCACCGATTCGCGGAGCGAGGCGCCAGAGTGCGCTCGTCCCGCCGCCGAACGAGCTTCCTCGTTTGTACGGCGAGGGGAGGTTGGATCACTTTTCATTCCGCCTGCTTTAAGTGAGTGCGGTGACGAGAACGCCGCTCCACCGAGTTGATCCTTAGAGATGCAACCTGGGATGGGCGTAGAATCACGGCGTGTGGATCGACCAGAGAGGTTCGGAGATACTGCCTCACAGCGAGTGTTTGCGTCTGCTCGCCGTTGCCGCCCAGGGTCACCACATAGGTCGGCTCGGTGTCTCAACTCCCACATCGCCGATCATTGTTCCGGTGAACTTCGCCTATCACAACGCGGGAGTCATATGCCGGATAGGTCCCGGCACGCTTGCGGAGAAGGCGAAAGGGTCGCTTGTCGCATTCGAAGTGGATCGGATGGATGAGGGAGGGCGCTCTATCTGGAGCGTATTGTTGAGGGGACTCGCTCGCGAGCTCTCAACTGACGAGATCTCGAGTCTCAGGCCCCAGGAACTTCCCGTTCCCGCCGTCCATCACGCAGGTGAACTGGTCTTGTTCGTTCGAGGTGACGTCATCACCGGTCGACGCTTCTCGGTGGGCGATCCCACTTCACCTACTGATGTCGGCAACTCGCAGGTGGAGTGATCTCGGGCTGACTGGGCCGTCGAGCTGACACAGGGAGCCCCACATTGTTGGACGGAGGCTGTTTGGCTGACTCCGGGTAGACGGTTCCTTGACACCAGGCTCGACGATGTCGGCGCAAATGGACCCAAAAAGTGACAATGGTCCCTGGTGACTCGCGGATCACTGCCTGTATGCCTGGAACATGAGGCAGTTCATCGATCGAAAGGACGCGGGGTCTCGATTAGGTGCGCGACTGGCAGAGGCGTTCAGCGACGGTGGAGTGGTGGTGGTTGGGCTTCCGCGCGGTGGCGTGCCCGTGGCTTATGAGGTGGCTCGTGTTCTGCACTGTCTGCTCGACGTGATCGTGGTGCGAAAGGTTGGCGTTCCCTCTCATCCCGAGTTTGCTATGGGGGCGATCGCAGAAGACGGCGTCGTAGTCGTCGAGCCCGACACTGTGGAATCGTTAGGAGTGTCGTCGACGCAGTTCGCTCGCGTGGTGGCCAATGAGCGCGCGGAGCTTGAACGACGACTTCGTCTCTATCGCCAAGGTGAGCCTCCCGTAGATCTAAAGGGCAGGGTCGTCATCATCGTTGACGACGGTCTCGCGACGGGAGCCACGGCGCGCGCGGCGTGCGAGGTGGTTCGAGCTCGAGGCGCGGAGCGAGTCATCGTGGCCGTACCGGTCAGCAGCGTCCTTGCGGCGAGGCGAATCGACAGAGTCGCCGACCGCGTCGTCTCCCTCGTGCGCGCGAGAGGTTCGTTCTCGGTGGGGGAGTGGTACGAGAATTTCGAGCAGACGTCGGATGAGGAGGTCATCGACGATCTGGCCAAAGCGAGACGCGCCCAACTCGCCTCTTCGGCGCCGACGTTGACGAGACCGCGAGGAGGTGAGATGTCGTGACGACACAGGCAAGCGTCGCGATCTCGGAGAGGGATGTCGCCGCGCTGCATGGAGAGCGCGACTATGACGATCTCCTGTCGTGGATTGGTGAACGACCCCTGGTGCTACTCGGAGAGGCGAGTCACGGCACTCACGAGTTCTACCGTGAGCGCTGTCGAATCACCAAGCGACTGATCGAAGAGAAGGGATTCGTCGCCGTCGCGGTCGAAGCCGACTGGCCCGACGCGTACCGCATCAACCGGTACGTGACCGGTGGTTCGCGCGACATCAACGCGGTAGAAGCGCTCGGCGACTTCAAGCGATTCCCTTCGTGGATGTGGCGCAATGAGGACGTGGCGTCCTTCGTCACGTGGTTGCGAGAGCACAACGATGAGTGTCGAGACACTACCGCGAAGGCTCGGTTTTACGGTCTTGATCTGTACTCGCTTCGAGCGTCGATGGACGCCGTTGTCAGCTATCTTGAGACGGCGAATCCGGAGGCAGCCGAGCGCGCCCGAGAGCGCTACGCCTGCTTCGATCTGGTCGGCGGTGAAGGAACTGACTACGGACACGCCGTCAACATGGGACTGCACCAGTCGTGCGAGAACGACGTCGTCGCCGAGCTCGTCGACTTGCGTCGTCAGGCCATGGAGCTGATCGCGCGTGACGGGCTCGTCGCCGCAGATGAGTACTTCTTCGCCGAACAGAACGCGCGCCTCGTTCGAAACGCCGAGCAGTACTACCGCGCGATGTATCAGGGCCGTGTTTCGTCGTGGAATCTTCGAGACCAGCACATGGCCGAAACCCTCAGGTCCCTGGTCGCACATCTCGGTTCGGCGCTCGGTCGATCGAAGGTCGTTGTCTGGGAGCACAACTCGCACGTTGGTGACGCGAGGGCAACGGAACTAGGACAGTCTGGCGAGTTCAACGTTGGCCAGCTCGCGCGCACGACGTGGGCCGACGATTGCTATCTCGTTGGATTCACGACACATCACGGTCGGGTGAGTGCCGCATCGAACTGGGGTGGCCCGGTCGAGCACAAGCGAGTGCGTCCCGCACTGTCAGGCAGCTTTGAAGAACTGCTCCATGGCGGTCCCGCGGACGACTTTGTCGTTCGCCTCGGTACGTACGCTCCCGTCGCCCTGACGCAAGTGTTGCTCGAGCGGGCCATCGGGGTTATCTATCGACCGGACACAGAGAGAGCGAGCCATTGGTTTCACGCGCACCTCGCTTCGCAGTTCGACGCCATCGTTCATCTCGACCACACGTCCGCCGTGCGTCCTTTGGATCGAACAGAGTTGTGGGATGCCGGAGAACCGCCCGAGACATATCCGAGTGGGCTCTAGTGTGCGCCCTGGTCGGTCCCGGGTAGGGTGCCGTGGCGAGGAGCGGGAGCCTTCTTCGTCGCTTCCGGTTGATCGCCGTTCCCGGAGCGGCGGGTATCGCCGGAGTGCCGGCAGACCGCGAGGCCGTGCTCCGCGAGGAGTTGGCGCCGATTTTTGCTGCGCTGCGCGCGGCCGAACAGGACGCCGAGAACGTCGTCGCACGAGCGATGGCCGAGGGCGATGCCAAACGGGCCCGCGCCACCCAAGAGGCCCAACGAATCCTCGAGAACGCACGCGACCGTGAACCCAGCGAGCGCGTGACGGCGTCTGAAGCCGTAAGGTCCTCTGCCCAGTCCGATGCGACCGCACTTCGCGCTGCGGGGAGCGAGGAGGCCGAGCGAATCACGCGCCTCGCGGATGAGAGGATTCCCGCGATGGTGGACGAACTTGCCGCACGCGTGATGTCGACCGAGAGTTCGGCGGAGGTAACGAAGTGAGTGCGGCCTGGGTCGCGGCCCAGGTTCGCAGTCGGAGCCTCACGAGCCGCTCCGTTGGGCTTGCCCAAACGCGAGCGATCGCTCGATCCAGTTCTCTTGACGGGGCGATCGCGATGCTCGCCACGACTCACTATGGCGAACGGCTCCGGTCTGGGCTAAGTCTCGAAGAGGTCGAGCGTGCCGTGTTCGCGACGGTGCTCTGGAACATTCGCGTGCTCGCTGGATGGAGCCCCTCGCTTGGCGCGTCGCGACTGCGTGTTCTGGCGGCGGCGTTCGAACTGACGAATATGCGCGGCGAGCTCGCACGGATCGAGGGCCGAAGTGTTGGCGAACCATACGAGTTGGGTTCGCTGGCGAGTCTGCCGCGCCACGCGCAACCCTCGAGCACCCTCGAGCTTCGCGAGACGCTGAAGCGTTCGCCCTGGGGCGACCCCGGAGCGCTCGATGCCCCAGCGATGCTCGTCGCACTGGAGATCTCCTTCGTGCGCCGGGTGGTCGAGAACGTGCCCGAGGCGAGCGCGTGGGCGGCAGGCTACGGGGCACTTCTCTTGGCTCGCCTCGTCGCGGCGGGAACGTCCCTGGTGCCCGGCTCGGTGCCCGAGGCCAACGCACGGGCGGTCTTTGGGCATCGTGCGCCCGCTGCACGGACGCTTCACGACCTCGCCGCGGCGCTGTCGGTCTCGGTCGCCCCCGTGCTCGACGGTGCCACGGAACCTGAGGATCTGTGGAGCTGTGAGGCGCGCTGGTGGAGTCAGCTCTGGCGTAGCGGTGAAGAAGGCGTTCGACGTGGGGGCGCGGACCCGGCAACAGCCGTCTCTGCGGTCGCAGCTATGTGCGCGGACGCGTGGCGAGTGCGCGTGGCGCTTGAGATCGCTGCGCGCGCCGGTCGTGGAATCGAGCTGCTCGATGCCGTGGCGTGAAGCACTCGAACCTACGCGCATGGAACGCATCGCGATCGTCGTGCCCGTCGACCAGACCCGCGCGGTTCTCGTAGCGATCGGTGCCGAGGGCCACGTCGAGCCGGAGCTCCTGAGTCAGTCAGGTGGCACCGCCGAGGCGATCTTCCAGCGCGTGCGTGCGCAGTCGCCAACGTCATCTGCGACGCCGACGGTCTCCGTCGAGCCGCCCGACCTCACGATCCTCGAGCGCGACGGCGACGTGGCGGCGCTCGCTGGCGAGGAGCAGCTCGAACGGGTCACCGCGAGCATGATCGAAGAGGGACCGGTGGCGGCGATCGCTGGCTGGACGCCCTCGGAGTCCCTCGACGCCCTCGCCGTGACGCTCGCGCCCTTCGGCGCAGCAGCGCTGCGCCTTTCACCCCCTCGAGGCAGTCAACCACCAACCGCACTGCGAGGCGCACCAACGGCCGCCGCCTTCCAGCCTCTCGTTAACAGCTACGGCACCGTTCCCTACGCGGACCTCAACCCGTCGGTACTCGCCGGGGTCGCCTATGTGGTGATGTTCGGCCTCATGTTCGGCGACGTTGGCCACGGAGCCTTGCTTCTCGCGCTTGGCATCGCAGTGGTATGGGGTCGCTTCGCAGCGTTGCGCAAGTACCGCTGGGCGGCTCCCTTCGTGATCGGGGCGGGTCTCACGAGCATCGGTTTCGGCTTCGCCTTCGGCGAGGCGTTCGGGCCCACGGGGCTCGTGCCGACGCTGTGGCTGCGCCCCCTCGACTACGCCATGACCCTGCTAGCCGTGTCGGTCGCGATCGGCGCTGTGCTGCTCGCCGTGCTCCTACACGCTCGGCACCGTCAATCGCTTCCGTGAAGGTGGCATCACTGGCTCCCTGGTCGCGCTGTCGGGGCTCGCGGGAGCCGCGCTCTACGTCGGTCTCGCGGTCACCGGCGCCGGCTGGTACTGGCATCGCTCGTCACTGGTCATCGCAGGAGCGATTCTCGCCGCCCTCGCCCTCGGGCTCGGATTCGCTGGTCTGTTCGCTGAAGCGGGCGGTCGGGCGACGGGTGCGCTCGAGGCGGGCGTCGAACTCTTTGACGGGGTCCTGCGCCTCGGCACCAACACGGTCTCGTTCGCTCGTCTGGCCGCCTTCGGTCTCACCCACGCGGCGTTGAGCTCGCTCGTGTGGACGGGGACGGCGGAGCTCTGGCGAACCGGCGGTGGCGTTCGGCGTGGGCGTCGCGATCATCGTGTTCATGGTGGGCAACACCCTCACCTTCGCCCTCGAGGCGCTCGTGGCGGGTGTGCAGGCACTGCGACTCGAGTACTACGAGATCTTCTCTCGTGTCTTTACGACCGAGGGCCGTGAGTTCCACCCCTGGCAGGTTAAGGTACGTCAATGAAGGAGGCCCCATGATTACTTGGCTCATCGCGCTACCCCTGATCGCGCTCGTCGCGGTCGGCATCACGTTTCAGATGCGCAGACATCCCCGCGGGGGTCTTCGTCTGATGAAGATGCTGAACCTTGTCTTGTTGATGGGCGGCGGCGCGCTGGTCATCGTGGCGGCGACCGCGTCACCGGCCACCGCTGCGACGATCGCGACGCACGCCCCCGCCTACGCCGGCCAGGCACTGATGGGCGCGGCGATCGCGGTCGCCGGATCGTCGATCGGCGCCGCGATCGCGGTCGCCTATACCGGCTCGGCCGCGCTCGCGGCCATCAGCGAGCGACCGGAGCTCTTTGGGCGAGCCATGGTGTTCGTCGGGTTCGCCGAGGGCATCGCCATCTACGGGCTGGTCGTGGCCATCATCCTCATCGGCAAGGTCTAAGGACATGGGCCGAATCGTGGTGCTCGGCGAGTCCGTGCGCGTGCAGGGCTACGCCCTCGCGGGTGCCGAGCCGCTCGTGGCTGAGAGTCCTGAGGAGCTCTGGCGAGCGTGGTCCGGACTCGACAGCGACGTCGACCTGGTGGTGCTCACTCCGGCCGCCGCCGCGGCGCTCGGCGAGACGGTTCGACAGCGGCGGGCGCCCCTCACGGTAGAGATGACGACGTGAACGATCGCGATGAGGGAGTCGGAAGTGTCCTCACCGCGACGTCTCGACTCATCGCCGACCTGAGTCCCGTTGTCACTACTCAGCGACCGTGCGCGACGCCGCGCCGCGCAGCTCTCTGCTGACGCCGCCGCGCAGGGCGAAGCGACAATCGCCGAGGCACGACGACAGGCTGACGTGCTGCTCACCGCGGCGCGAGAGAGTGGCGCTGCCCTGGCGCGCCGAGGTGCGTCGGGCGTCGTCGCCAACGCACGGCGCGAGGCTCGCGAGCAAGAGCTAGGTGCCCAGCGTCGCGTCTACGAGCAGACAAGGACACACGCGCGCGAGCGCCTTCGAGGCTTCGCCAACTCGCCCGAAGCTGGGGCGCTGAACGCGCGTCTCGCGATCGTGGCGCGCCAGTGCCTCGGGGACGAGGCGACGGTGACGACGCCCGATGGGGAGGTCGGGGTCATCGCAGAAGGCGACGAGCGGCGCCTTGACCTGAGCACCGACGCACTGGTCGAGCGGACTTTGGTGTCGGCGGGCGAAGAGCTCGCAGAGCTGTGGTCATGAGCATCGCGCCGAAATCGGGCGAGTGGAACGGGTCAACGGCCCGCTCGTCGAGGTGAGGGGACTGCGCGGCGTCGCCGCCCTCGACGTCATCGAGGTCGGCCCCTGCACATCCCCGCGGAGGTGGTCTCGATACAAGAGGGACGCCTCACCGCCGAGGCCTTCGAGTACACCGGCGGGCTGCGCGTGGGCGACGAAGCGACCACCGAGCGCCGGCCGCTCTCGGCGCGCCTCGGGCCCGGCCTGTTGGGCGGCGTGTTCGACGGACTGCTGCGCCCGCTCGAGGACGGCCCGACTTGGCTCGCACCGGGCGCGCTCGGCGAACGGCCGTCCAGCGGGTCGTGGCCGTTCGTCCGGCGCCCCTCGAAGTCGGCACCGACCTCGAACCCGGGACGCTCCTCGGCACGTGATGACGGCGCGAGTGTTCGAGCACCGAGTGCTCGTCCCGCCCGACGCACAGGGAGTCTCGGCGCGGCTCACCTCGGCTGAGCGCCTCTGAGGTGAGGACGACGTCGTCGCCATCATCGACGGTCGAGACGGTCACGCTCTACGAGCAGTGGCCAGTGCGTCGAGCCCGACCGGCGCGCGCGCGCCTGCAGCCCGACGAGCCGCTCGTCACCGGACAGCGCGTGGTCGACCTCTTCTTCCCCATCGCCCAGGGCGCCACCGCCGCCGTGCCCGGGGGCTTCGGTACGGGCAAGACCATGCTCCTCCAGCAGATCGTCAAGTGGGCCGACGTCGACGTGGTGGTTTTCGTGGGCTGCGGGGAACGGGGGAACGAACTGGCCGACGCGATGGCGGACCTCATGGCGCTGGAGGACCCCAACACGGGCACGGACCTGCGCGAACGGACCGTCGTCATCGCCAATACGTCGAACATGCCCGTGATGGCTCGGGTCGCGAGCGTCTATACGGGCATGACCGTCGCCGAGTACTTCCGCGACATGGGTTACCGGGTGGTGATGCTCGCCGACTCCACGTCGCGCTGGGCCGAGGCGCTGCGCGAGTTCTCCTCGCGCAGCGGCGAACTACCGGCCGAAGAGGGCTATCCCGCGAGCCTCTCCTCGTCGCTCGCCGCCTTCTACGAACGCGCCGCGCGCGTCACCACGCTCGGCGGGGCCGAGGGCTCGGTGACCCTCATCGGTGCGGTCTCGCCGCCGGCGGCGACATGACCGAGCCCGTGACGTCCCAGACCGTTCGCTACGTGCGTTGTCTCTGGTCGCTCGACCGCGACCTCGCCTACGCGCGCCACTACCCGGCCGTGACGTGGCGCCACTCGTTCAGCCTCGACGGCGACACCATTGCGAACTGGCACGCGGCCCAGGGTCGGGTTGGGTGGGCGACGCCCGCGCGCGGGCGCTCGCCCTGCTCGCCGAGGCCGACCGACTCGCGTCGGTCGTCGAGCTCGTGGGAGTCTCGGCGCTGCCCGCGCACGAGCGCGTCGTGATGCTGAGCGGGCGCCTGCTGCGCGAAGGCGTGCTCCAGCAGAACGCGCTGAGCGAGAACGACGCCTACTGCGGTCCGGCGAAGCAGTCGGCGTTACTCAACATGGTGCTCGCCGTCCACGACCGATGCCTCGCCCTCGTCGAGGGCGGGCTACCGGCCTCGGCGATCGAGGAGATCGACCTGACCGCCGTGACCCGCGCCCGCGACGAGACCGGACCCGATGACGCAGCGGGCGTCAACCGTCTGCGCGACGAGGTGCTCGCGCGAATGCGGAGGCGTCATGAGCGCGACGAACAAGTCGGCGGCGTCGCAGGGCCCGCTCGCGTCCATCGAGTACTCCGGCGCGAGCCGCGTCGGCGGCCCCCTGCTCGCGGTACGCGGGGTCGAGGGCGTGGGCTGGGACGAGATCGCGCGCGTTCGCCTGCCTTCGGGCGAAGTGCGGTACGGCCTCGTCCTCGAGGTGAGCGGCGACGTGGCGATCGTCGAGGTCCTCCAGGGCACGGGCGGCATCGATCCAGACCACGTGGCGGTCGCCTTCGAGGGGCGGCCCTTTGACATCCCGGTCGGCGACGGCTGGCTGGGTCGCGTCTGGAACGGAATGGGTGAGCCGTTGGACGGTGGCCCGCCGATGCTGGGCAAGCGAGCGCCGAGCGGTGAACGGCGCGCCGCTCAACCCGAGTCAGCGCGACGTGCCGAGCGAGCCCGTCTTCACCGGTGTCTCGGTGATCGACGCGCTGGCGACGCTGGTGCGCGGTCAGAAGCTCCCCGTGTTCTCCTCGGCCGGGTTGCCCCACCTCAACCTCGCCGCTCAGATCGCAGCACAAGCCAACGTCGCGGGTGAGAACTTCAAGGTCGTCGTCGCCGGCATGGGGCTGACCCATGCCGACGCAGCGGCGATGCGCCAGGTTCTCGAAACTCGCGCGGCGCAGGGCGACCTGGTGCTCGTGCTCGACACCGCCGACGACCCAGTGGTCCAGCGGGTCCTGACACCGCGCGTCGCCCTTACGATCGCCGAGTACCTGGCGTTCGAGCGCGACCAGCACGTGCTGGTCGTTCTCGCCGACGTGACCAGTTACTGCGAGGCGTTGCGCGAGGTGTCGGCTGCCCGCGGCGAAGTGCCGGGACGACGCGCGTACCCCGGCTACCTGTACAGCGACCTCGCCTCGCTCTACGAGCGCTGCGGTCGAATCCGCGGACTCACCGGCTCGATCACCCTGATTCCGATCCTCACCATGCCCGGGGGCGACATCACCCACCCCGTTCCCGACCTGACCGGCTACATCACCGAAGGTCAGATCGTCCTTTCGCCGGACATTCACGCCAGCGGCGTCTATCCGCCCGTCGACGTGCTTTCGACGCTGTCGCGTCTCATGCGCAAGGGTGTGGGCGAAGGACGTACTCGCGCTGATCACTTGTCGCTGGCCGCCCAGCTCATCGCTGCCTTCGCGCGAGCGCGCTCCGCGCGCGAGCTGGCCGATCTGATCGGCGCGGAGGCTCTCACCGAGACTGACCGCATCTACCTTGACTTCGAAGACGCATTCTTTCGCGACCTCGTCAACCAGTCGAGCGACGAATCGCGCTCGATGGAGGACACCCTGCAGCGGTGCTGGCGTGTTCTCTCGGTGCTACCCGAGCGCGAGCTCACCATGATGCCAAGAGCGGTGACCGCCGCCTACTACACCGGCAACCTCCGCGAGGGAAACGGAGACCCCCGTGCGGACGATGGTGCCTCCGAGTCCGCACCGACACCACCCGAGGTCGACGATGGCTGAGCAGATCCCTCCGGGACGGGCGGGTCGACCCTGGCTTTTGGAGCGGATCGCCATCGCTGCTCACGGGTTGGACCTGCTACGCCGCAAGCAACAACTGCTGTCGCGCGAACACCGCCGATTGATCCAGCTGCGCGAAGCGTCGGTGCACGCGTGGACGACTGCTTCGGCCGAGGCCGATCTCTGGGCCACCAGGGTTGACGCCCTGAGCGGCACGGCGACGGCTCGGCTCGTGGGCGCGTCCACGCAGGGTCGCGCCGAAGTCTCAATCTCCTGGCGCAACACGATGGGCGCCCTGCACCCCGACGAGGTCCGCGTCGTGGCCCCCGCCCTTGACGTGATGAACCGAGCCGTCAATGCCGCCGTCGGACCATCGACGGACGCGCACGGGCGAGCCCTCGACGCCGCGGCTCATCAGGCCGTCGTGGAGAGCGCACTTCGCGCGGTTGAAGCCGAACTTGTGTCGACGCGCCGGCGCCTGCGGGCCATCGAACGCCGTCGGCTCCCCGTCCTCGAAGAAGAGTTGCGCTCCCTGACCTTGCGACTTGACGAGGTGGAGCGCGAAGAGCGCCTCGTCACGCGCTGGGCCGCCGAGCGCCTCGCACAGCGAGGATCGTGATGGTACTTCGAATGCTCGTAACGGCTGACGACTCTCGCGAGAGCATCGCAGCGGCGACGACCGCAGCCCATCTCGCGGTGACCCTGCAGGCCCAGATTCGAATTTTCGTCGTCGTCGAGGACGATCGCGTCGGCGAAGAACTCGAACGGGCCACCGGGACTGATTCAAGTAGTCGCCGCCGCCAGGAGGTGACGAATCTGCTGGAGTATTTGCGTCGCAAAGTGCGTGACGAGGGTGTTCCCTCCTCCCAGATCGAGGTCGTCCAGACCGCGGGCGAGCCCTACCGCGAGATTCTCGAAGAAGCGCGGACTTGGCCGGCCGACATGATCGTGATGGCCGCGTCCGACCAGCGGGGCGTGCGCTCGAACTACATCGGAAGTGTGACCGAACAGGTGGTCGAGTTTGCCAGTTGCCCAGTGCTTGTGGTGCCGGGCAGATCGTAGAGACGTGGACGGGCGGTGAGCCGCTTGTCGACGTTGGTGACCATTTTCGCGGTTGGCCGGTTTGTGACGGCAACCATCGAAGGAGTGTTATTCGTTTTGGAAAAGGTTCAGAGTTTGTAACCGATGTCGCGCAAGAGTTGTTTGCGTGCAGCCTCGTCGCTCGGTGTTTCGAATCCCGCAGGCGACATCCCGTCGACGACACCGACGATTCCTCGGCCCAGATCGGTCTGTGCGACGAGGACCTCGACCGGGTTGGCGGTAGCGCAGAACACCGTGCACACCTCGGGGACTTGTTTGAGTGCGTTCAAGACATTCACGGGATAGCCGTCACGCAGGAACACGATGAACGAGTGGCCAGCGCCAATCGCCTCGGCGTTTCTCGCTGCGAGTTCTACGAGGTCTGGCGCGTTACCCGAGCACCGGATCAGGCATGGACCCGACGCCTCGCAGAACGCAAGTCCGAAGCGAAGGTAGGGACTGGCTCCGGCCAACGCCTCGTGAAGGTCCTCGACAGTCTTTATAAAGTGGGACTGGCCGATGATGACGTTAAGACCTTCGGCCGTTTCGATCGGGATTGCACTTAGTTCCATGTGGCGCTCTCCCTGTGGCGGTTTTTGCGTCTTCTCTGTTCGTCGTTTCTGACCATATCCTTTCGCAGTGGTCTGTGCGCACTCGTGACGCATTCGGATGGACTGGCGCATTTAGAACGTGCCGACGTGGGATGAGGGCGAATTCGCGCAGTTGAACTTGAGATCTCCGATACCCAGATCGTCTCTACCCTCGTTGCAGACGATCAGTCGCGTCGAACTCGACGGGCGCTAGCCGAGAGGCGCGAACCGCGCCGTGAAGTGGCGAAGCGAAGGCGGCTCGTAGGTCATTTGGTAGCCCGGCAGTGACGACGCCTCCTTCGCGACCGATGTGACTACCTCGATGACATAGTCGATGTGACTTTGGGTGTAGGTGCGCCGCGGGATGGCCAGGCGCACCAACTCCATCGTGGCGGGAACCTCAGTGCCATCGGGCTGGCGTCCGAACATCACTGAGCCGATCTCACAGCTGCGGATGCCACCCGCTTGGTACAGCGCGATCGCGAGCGACTGACCCGGGTAGTGCAGTGGCGGCACGTGTGAGAGAAGGCTCCTGGCGTCTATATAGACGGCGTGACCGCCGATGGGCTTGACGACGGGGATGCCGGTCGCATCGAGTGCGTCACCCAGATACGCGGTTGATCGGATCCGGTAGCGCAGATAGTCAGGATGCACGGCTTCTTTGAGACCCTGGGCGAGAGCCTCAAGATCTCGTCCGGCGAGTCCGCCGTAGGTCGGGAAGCCTTCGGTCATGATCAGCAAGTTGCGGCAGCGCTCGGCGACCTCGTCGTCGTTGAGGGCCAACCAGCCGCCGATATTGCCGAAGGGATCCTTCTTCGCGCTCATGGTCATGCCGTCGGCAAGCGAGGCGATCTCTCGAACGATGTCCGCAATCTCGCGCCCGGACTGACCCTCCTCGCGCTCGTGGATGAACCACGCGTTCTCGGCAAAGCGGCATGCGTCAAGAAAGAGCGGCACGCCGTAGCGGTGGCAGAGCTCGCTCGCGGACCGGATATTGGCGAGCGAGACCGGCTGGCCACCTCCGGAGTTGTTCGTGATCGTGAGAAACACCACCGATACGTCTGGCGTCCGCTGGGCGAGCAACGACGCAAGAGCGTCCAGATCGATGTTCCCCTTGAAGGGATGGACGACCGCAGCGTCGAGGCCCTCGGGGATAACCATGTCGCGGGCTTCGGCACCGGAGGCCTCGACGTTTGCACGAGTGGTGTCGAAGTGCGTGTTGTTAGGAATCACCTTTCCGGGTCCTCCGAGCACCGTGAAAATGATCTTCTCCGCCGCACGACCCTGGTGTGTGGGGATGATGTGTTTGAAGGGGAACAGCTCCTTCACCGCAGCCTCGAAGCGGAACCACGAGGGGGATCCGGCATAGCTCTCATCGCCGTGCTGAATCGCTGCCCACTGATCCCGCGACATCGCACCGGTGCCCGAATCAGTCAGCAAATCGATGAGAACGTCCTGGGAGTGCAGGTTGAAGAGATTGAAGCCGACCTTCTCGATGGCCGCCTCGCGCTCTGTCGTGCTCGTCATGCGAAGGGGCTCAACCGAATGAATGCGGAACGGCTCGATGATGGTGTTGAAGGTCTGATCCACGCCACAGGGTAACAGTCGCGCCGAGGCCAACTCTGTTGAGCTTCGATCGCGAAAGCACGGCGGTTGCCTCGCTTTGGGCATCGACATTGTCCGAAGGGTGTTGGTTTCGCCACTGATCAAACTTGAAGTCCTTGACCTGGCGTCGAAAGCCGCGTAAACCTACGACTGGGGACGGTGGGCCATGCGTAGGCGCCGAGACCGGGAGAATGCGATGGTCCACTGCAGGATGATGGGGCAATACGATCACCGCTGTTGCACCGCCAACGAGATCGCTACCACCGACCGCGAAATGGGTGAGTAGTGTGACGACCGCGAACGCGCCCGCACGTCCACGGCGTTTTCTCACCGCTGCACTCTGCGCGGTGGCGATTGTTTCAATGGTGGTAGCGACTGATGCCGGATCGGCGAACATCGTCCCGCCCAGGAATCCCTCGTCCGACCTCTGGGCCGTCCCGCTCTATTCCCTAGTCAATGGTCAGTTCTACACCGTGGGACAGGCTCTGCCCGCGTGTTGGATGTGGGGGACCGTGGGCGACCTCATGGCCCAGGGCGCCGCGCCATCATGCGTGACCAATGCGGTGCTGGCTACAGATCGAGCCCAGCACACGGAAGGTTTGCGATCGTTTGCCCTCCCGCGTAACTTCACGCACCTCTCAGTCCCCGAGCAGTTGTTGGTACTCGTGGACATCGAACGCGTCAGCCGCGGCGAATCGCCCGTCCTTGGGGTGTCAGCGAGAGCGAACGTGTTCGCGCAGGACGGCGCACGACGCAACGCCGACCCGTCGTTGCCCGCGCCCAGTGGCATCGCGGACTCGACGGGCGGCTGGAGCTCGAACTACGCAGGAGCGGTTAACACGCTGGACGCGAACTACGAATGGATGTACACCGACGGCTGGGATGGCAAGTTGACGTTCAACTACGACTGCACTGGACCGCGGGCGCCGGGATGTTGGGGCCACCGCGACAACATTCTCGAGAACGCCTCACGCATGCCCTGCTACGAGTCCGCGTGCGCGCTCGTGATGGGAGCGGGCTACGTGAATCTCGGATCGGGCGATGGGTACAGCTCTTACACCGAGCTCTTTGTTCAGGTATCGGGCAACGTACCCGCCCTGTACTACACGTGGGATCAAGCCGTCGCCGCAGGCGCCCGACCGTCGACGAACTCAACCACGACCCCAACCACAACCTCAACAACGTCAACGACCACCACGACCACGACTACCACGACTACCACCCTCGCAACCACTACCACTACCGGTGATGGGACATAGCATCTTCGCTTGAACATCGCGTAGACCGAGCGCTCCTCGTGGGTACATTGTGACGTGCCCGAATTGCCGGAGATGCAAGCCTTAGCTGAACGGCTCAGCAAGCTGCTCGCGGGCACCACATTGCTTCGAGTCGACGTGCTCGGATTCTCTTCGCTCAAGACGTACGCACCCACGCCCGACTCAGTGCTGCGTCACCGACTGGTATCCGTCTGGAGGAGGGCCAAATATCTGGTGTGGGAGTTTGATGATGGTGTCCGCGTCGTATTGCACCTTTCTCAAGCGGGACGTTTAGACGTTGAGCAGCCGCCGAAGCAAACTCGGCCCCGCGGCTCGGCGGTGCGCTTCGTCTTTGTTCGAGGTGACCGAGGACTCGAGGAGTCGGACGTTGGCGTACTCGTGCGCGAATATGGCACGCAGCGAAAGGCTTCCTGGTGGGTGCTGTCTCCGGGAGAGGAGGGGCCGCTGGAAGGGCTCGGACCCGAGCCCGGAAGTGAAGCGTTCGCCGAATTTATCCGCACCAGTAAGTCGAAGCGTCGACTCACCACCGACCTGCGCGACCAGCACGTAGTGTCGGGTATCGGCCGCGGGTGGGGCGATGACATCTTGCACCGCGCGCATCTGTCACCTTTCGGTTCGTTCAGCTCGTTGAGTTCCGAGCAGCGCGAGTCCTTGCTGAGTGCCACAACGAGTGTGTTGGCCGAAGCACTCGAGCTTGAGCGCACTCGCGAGGGCGGACTCTCCGAAGCCAAGCTCGGCGGCCGATTCAAAGTTCACGGTCGCGCAGAAGAGCTGTGCCCCGCCGCGTGTCGCGACACTCTGCGCCGCGTGTCGTTTGAGTCCTACGAGATGACCTACTGTCCCACGTGCCAGACGGGTGGACGGCAGCTTGCCGATCGCCGTCTGTCTCGATTACTCAAATAGTGCAACGGGCGTGTAGCCGACAAGGACGTCCGATCACGCACTGACGGCTCAGGAACGGCATCGCTTGGGTGCGTCCTGACGGTCCCTCTGCAGGGACCTCAGTCTGTCGACTTGTGACCTTTGTCCCTATCGGTCATGACCTTTGACCCTACCGGCCGACGTGACTCGGCAGGAAGACTGGGCAGCATAGGTCTTAAGAGAATCAACCAAAACGGATAGGAAGATCATGAAGAGTACGAGAAATGCAAAGTTGGTCGGAGTCGCACTCGTGGCCTCCACACTGGGTCTCGCGAGCGCCGTCGGTGCCGGAGCGGTCCAAGTCGCCAACCCGACCAGCGCCGCAGCCGTCCAGGCGCACGCCAAGACCATGGCCGTGTCCTTCAGCGGTAGTTACAAGGGCACGATGGCCCTCCTATGGAGTTCCAGCGCGGTCACGGTGTCTTCGGTCACCGGCACCGGCACCTCCTCCAAGTTGGGAATGGCGACCCTGAAGGGCGCCGGCACGTCCTCGCCATCGAGCACGTGCGACCCCTTCTCCGGTTCGGGCACGATCTCCAGCGCCAAGGGCAAGCTCGTCTTCAAGGTGGTCTCCAGCTCGAAGCAGCAGGCCTGCGCCGCGGGCGACGCTGCTCCGACGTCAGTCGCGGTCAAGGGCGTAGCCACCGTGACCAACGGCACGGGCGTGTACGCGGGGGCCAAGGGGACCCTCACCCTCAAGGGCGCTTTTTCTATTCAGTCCACCACCGCGGGCTCCAGTGAGTCCGACACCTTCACGGCGTCGCTCACCGGGAGGCTCACGGTGACGGGCTAATGGCAACCAGAGCAACAGAAAGGTACATCATGAAGAGAGTTATCTGCAGCACGATCGCCGGAGCGTGTGCAGTAGGCATGTTGATCGTCGGCGCGGGAGTGGCGGGTGCTCAAACCACGACCACGACCACGACAACGCCGACGACGACGACCACGGTGGTCCCGTACGGGAGCGGCAACAAGTACATGTCGTTCAGCGTGGAGACCGTCGTCGGCGGAGGCAGTCCTGCGGGATCTGTCTACCCGGGTAGCTGCACACTGGAGAACGACTTTGGCCTTGGCGCGACAGTGGTCTTTCGCATGTGGGGCACGGACTTCGAGAACGGCAGCCCACTGGTCGGCGGAACCGGCGCGAACCCCAACGTGTCGAGCGTGACGGTCAATGGATTGCCCGGCGCGACAACCGCCCCGACCATGAGCTACTCGACGTCGGACGGCTACTGGACGTACGGCTGGAAGACGTCGACGGCGACGCCTACAGGCACCGTGGCCTACACCGTCACCGTGACGCTCAACCCCGTCAATGCGGTCTACAAGACCGCCTACAAGAACGTCACCAAGACCGTCAAGGGCAAGAAGGTCGTGAGGAGGGTCGCCTACAAGAAGTTGGTGTCGGCGTCGACTCCCGCTGAGAGCTACACCTTCGTTGCGCCCAAGACCCAAGACGTTGTCCTCAGCGCGAGCGTCTGAGGCTCGATAGCGAAGTACGCAGTGCAGTAAGCCCTATGGGCTCCGGAGTGATCGAAGCCCGGAGCCCATAGGACGAAGTACCGGCTCGGCACAGCCGTCAAAATGCCACAACGCATGGCGAAGTCGGGACACTCACGTCCCGACGCAGAGGAGGTCAAAGTGAACTACAGGACGCAAACCAAGGGATGGGTGAGGGTGATGACCGGGCTAGCCGGGATCTCCTTGCTGCCGGCACTACTCATCGTGCCGAGCGGCGCCGCACCGTCCCTCCTGCCGGCAGCCACGGCGGCGCAGATCGCCGAGGCGACGAACGCTCAGGCCCTAGCGGCCCCCACGTCGGTGTCGTCCGCGCCGCTTCCGGGCGCCATGAGCCCTACGTTCTCGGCCGCGAGCACGATTGCCGTCCTCACGACGACGTCCGGAGGTCCTCAAACAGGCGTCTCGGGCTCGGGCACGGAGGGACAGCCGCTCTCCGTTACGGGCTCGGGCCTTCCCAAGAACGCCGCGGTCACCCTCGAGTGGTCGACGAACAACGCCACCTGGGTCGCCGACGTCGAACCGTCGACGGCTAACTACCTCGGCATGACGGCGACGAGCTTCAACGTGACGCTGGGAACGGCCACGACCGACGGTTCGGGGAACCTCTCCTACAAGACCAACGTTCCAGTGGACTTCGGCGGCGTGCACAACATCTACGCCGTGGTCAATGGCACCGAGTATGCCGTGGGTGGCTTCACGATCTTGCGCACCATCACCATCTCACCGACGAGTGGGCCCGTTGGGACCACTATCCACGTCACGGTGACCGGTCTCGGTGAGACCGCCTACACCACCGGCGACGGCGTCGACTGGGACAACCACATGACGGGCCTCGTCTCTGCCCTGTGGACGCGCGGAACGGCGAGTTTCACTCTGCGCGCGGCCGGTCCCGCGGGCAAGCACACCATCGAGGTCGGATCGTCGCTCAGCACGCTCTACATGAACCCCGATCAGTCTCCCGTTCCCTACGCCGGTTTGAACGTGGCCACCTTCACGACGACGGCGGAGTCGTCGCCCGCGGCCGCCACCATCGATCTGCCACAGGACTACAACGCCACCCCGGGCCAGTACACGACGTTGTCCACCGCCAACCTCGACCCCGCGAGCAGCGCGGTTGCTACTTTGTCGGCGAACCGCGGCACGGTCGGCTCCGAGGTGACAGTCAACGTCACCGGACTCAGCGCCAACGGCACTGATCAGCTCGTGTGGTCCTCGGTGGTCGGCAGTCGCGTTAACTGCCCGAACGGCTCCTCCTCGTGCTGGCAGTTCGCCTCCATACCCCTGGGCAGCGCCACCACCTCAAACGGGGCCCTGAGCTCGACGGTGACGGTCCCTGTGACCAACCAGAAGTCGCCGGGTGCCGGTCTGGGTGGATGGCATGTGATCCAAGTGATGAACGGCTCGAAGGTTGAGGCCGAGGTTCCCTACTACGTCCAAGAGAGCGTCGTGGTGTACAAGTCCGCGAGCGGAAACGTCCTCACCAAGGGTCTGGCCACGGCCGCTCCCGTGCCCGATGTGACGTCGCCGACGTTGACCCAGGTCGCTGGCGTGGGGAACCCGACCCTCACCTTCCACGAGGGTCAGGAGTTCACCGTGGCGATCAACGGCGTCGGCTGGACGCAGATGGACAACACCCTCGCGGTCGACTACGACAACAGCCTCGTGGGCTACGGCTGCGGTTTCAACTCGAACGGCTACATGGTCGTACACATGTATGCCACGGGCGGACTTGGGACGCACATCATCGACCTCTACCCCCAGATGTACACGCTTAACCCCAGCTTCACCACCACGGCCTACGGGATGACGCCATTCCTGGACTACAGCACCAACTACCCGGGACTCGCTCTTGGGTACCAGGTCCCCGCCATCCACCTGGCGATCCGCATCGTCAAGTAAAAGTTTCGCGACCTCGCCTCTTGGGGGGAGGCGAGGTCGTGATCCAACCGGAGACTTGCCACCAGGAGCGATCCAATAGTCGTGCGCTTTGGCCGGGGCTTGAATCCGGAACCTGTTCATTAACGGTGAGTTTCATGTCGTTTTTAGTGAGTTGATCTGGCTGGTCACGTTCTTTCGTTTTTCGGCGTCGTTCTCGCTTATGTCAGTTGATCTGGAGCGTGGGACTGTTCGAGCGTTTCTTCCGATCGCACTCTTCGAAGCGTGTGCCGAGTTCTCGAGATGAAGTTCCGTCCCGAAGCGAGCGATTGAGTCGACCCTCCGCCTCCAACGCTCCTCGTGGGTTCTCTCTCGACGGTCGTAGAAGACGGGTCGTCCATCGCCTGTCCGAGAGGGCGAGTGCCCTACGATCCGCTGAGCGTTCGATCGAGGAGTGCCGCCTTGATTGAGGGTCGACTGCCGAAAACGAGGAGCAGTGACGCTTCGCGGGTAGAGCGCTCGGCCATGTCGCCCGATATTGCCGAGCGACTTCCCTCGGAGACGGCGAGCATGTGAGCGCAACGCACGGCGAGCGCTGAAGCGCGGGCGCGAGCTTCAAGTATCTCTTCGGCGCCCGCGCCGGCGCGGTCGAGCGCGTCGCGCGTGCTGCGAAGTTCGTCATCGAGAACCGAGGGGCCGAGGAACTCGCAGGCGCGACGCGCGACGCCGAGGGCGAGCGAACCGTTGACTCGAAGTCCCTCCGGTCGCTCGAGATCGGGAGCGTAAGGCTGGCTCCCCGCGTAGCGGTCGCTCGGAACCTTCACATTGGAGAACGTCAGCGTCACGGTTGAACTGGCGTTCATCGCCGAGAGACGTAGAGGCGTCACGCTGAGGCCGTCGCACGGCTTCGCGTCGAGCACAAAGCTCGCGACGCTCCCCGCGCCCTCTCGCGCGGTCACCATGAGCTTGTCCACGATTCCCCAGCCGCTTACCCACGAGGCATCGCCGTTCAACAGCCACCCGTTGTCGGTCGCTTCGGCGATGAGTCTCGCGGGTCCGGGCAGCAGTCCTCCCAGAGAGACCCCTCCTTTGACCTCGCCGCTGATGACCAAGGGCAGCATCGAGCGCAGGTTTTCAGGCGTGGCGGGGTCAAGGAGCGCGCGCAGAAGTCCGAAGTGCTGGAGCCACACGAAGGTTGTCGTCAAACACGCCGCCGCAAGTTGCTCGACGAGATCGCACATCTCGGTGAGATCGAGATCTAATCCTCCGACGTCCTTTGGCGCGAGTGCCCCATAGAGCCCGGCGGCGGCGAAGGCCGAGAGATGACTGCGGGGAATGGTCGGCGACTGATCAACGAAGATCGCGTCACGAGAAAGGAGTTCGATCAGTGCCTGGTGCGGTCCGAAGGACTTCATGGATCCATCCTTGTCGGTCCACCATCACGACGCGGTACGCGAGGCGCTCCGCGCGAACCGGGCCGCCGGTAACCACAAGTGTTTCACGGTTGCGCTCGTCTTTAAACGTCAAAGAATGTTGTTGGTATAAATCGGTCTGGTTTGCTTCGCCTGGACTTGTGTGTGCGATTTTTCGTGGGATTATCTTGTCGCAGAAGTTAGTGCAGCGGCGACGGGTACAAGCGATCAAAGGGAGATCGCGGCCGTTGCGAAGCGATCTTCTGGAATAGCGCGTTGTTTGCATGCATGCGATCGAAAGGAGGGTGTGCTGTGCGCCGAAAGTCTTTGATCGTGATCTCGATCTTGCTTCTGCTGTCCGTTGTTGTTGTCGCTTCGGTGCGGCTAGCCAACTTTGGATCGCCCAACGGCACTCAAGGTCCGACCGGGACTCTTACCGGCATGCTCCAGGCCGTAGGTGGTCCTCCCGGTGTAGGCCCGCGAGGCCTCAGCGGACAGGTCACCCTCCACGGATCGAGTGGGTACGTGACTGGCATCACCGTTGGCGCGAACGGTCGATTCTCGGTGCCCGTGGGCGTGGGCCAGTACACCGTCTCAGGGCAGAGTCCGCAGTACAAAGGTGGAGATGCAGTCTGCCGCGCCGCAGAACCGGTCACTGTCACCAAAGGCGTCACGACCAAGGTGAAGGTAGATTGTGAGAAAAAGTAATGGCGAGCGATACGGGGGATCAAGAAGTAGGTCTGTAAATGAGCGCGACGAGGACGAACTCGCTACGCGTGCTCACCGGGCTCAACGCAGGCGTATGAACTCGGACCCGACACGGGGGTGTTCTCCAGTTCGGCGAGCGGTATTTGCGTTCCCGTGCGTTTCGCCATTTGTCCGGCCGCAGAGTCTCGTATAGACGTGATTGTGACGTTGACCTGGGAACCATAACGACATAGTCTGTGGTCACGAACACGAATCACATGGTCTCATCAAAGGCACACTCAGTCCGGGCGATCCCACTCTGGAAGAAGACAGCCTTGATCGCTGGCTTACTCTGCCTCGAGGTTCCTTTGGGGGTAGTCTTTTTTCCCTTGGCAGCGGTTTTCGTTCTGACAGGAATCCTCGCACCCCTCGGGATGATGTGCTTTAGGATCGCGACGATGCCGATCTCCTTGGCCATGAAATACAGGGCCGTATGGCAAACCGGGGGCGGTTTCTAGGGGTGATCGTGAACATCTCGGTAGCGCGCTAAAAAGACACCGACTTCCTGTGGGCGCCACAGTGTCCTGAATTATTAAGGGATGTTTTAGTCACGTGAGGGTAACATGTTGTCTCGGAAATCGAGTCTTTATTAGGACTTTTACTGGGTGCGCCCGACGGGACTTGAATCCGGAACCTGTTGATTGGTTTTCTCAGTTGATCTGGTGTGTGGGATTTTCTTGCGGCAGAGGTTAGCGCGACGACGCGACCGGCACATGGGATGAAAAGGAACGCGTAGCAATCAAACTGTTTCAATCTTCGGCCCGCAAAGATGTGGCCGCGACTTGCCGCGACTTGGCCGTGACTGGGTTGCGGCCCGCCAGGCCAACCAGCGCAAACGCGAAGGAAACGATCGCAAGAAACACCCATCCAGTGTCGAAGCTCGTATGTGATACGAGACGTCCGAAAGCTATGGGAACAAAAAGCCTCCGATTGCTGCGAGAGTGAGCATCAAGCCTGTAGCCGTTCCAATGAATTGGTGCTCGATGTTGGAAACGCGCGCGGGCACGGCCAACCAGGCCGACGGATCGACACGCTCTTCGGTCTTCTGATCGAGTTAAGTACTCATGTCACTTCGGTACGCTCGCTAGCCCGGTGAAAGGAGACTCCGTTTTGCTTAAGACCGCACTCCACTGCTTGTGTGCGATATCGGGGTGGCATCTGCGATTCTGTCCATGAGAAGACCGGCCAATCGGAGAACCTCCCGCTCTATGTCTGTGAGCTCGGCGAGAGCGAGAGCGAGCCAAGCGTCGCGCTGGGCCATGTCTGTGGCGAGAGCTGCACGTCCGTCGGAAGTGATGGCGAGGACTTGTTGTCGGCGATCCGACACGTCTTGGGTGCGTGAAACGAGACCGTCACTTTCAAGTTCGGCGAACACTCGCGTGAGCGATTGCGGCCGTTGGTGCGCGATGGCAGCTAATGCGCCCGCCGAGGTCGGACCTTGTCGATGCAGATCACTGAGCACGCCGAGCTTGTTTAGGCTCAGGGCTTCTGGTGAGCGCTCGGCGCGAAGTCGCTGAGCAAGGCGAAGCGTTCCCTGCCGAACGCAAACGGCGATTTCTTGATGTTGTTCCACTTCCACAATCCAAGGTTACTACGTATACACTTTCTAATTGAATGACCGGGATAGCGCCATCTGCTGGTTTTAGACGACTTTCTATGATGACGCGGCGGTGCATAATATACGTGATCGCTTCAGGTATTACGATGACACGGCGAGTAATTCCCTCCCATCGTCTCTTCAACGCTCTTCGTGGAGCAGCCGTGGCGATGGCCATCGTGCTCGCCAGCTATGGTTCGGCCCTCGCTCTAGAGCACGTTGCTCATCTCCACATCGACATCGTGATCGAGGCCGTGGTCCTCTCTCTCATCGCGTCCCGGGCGCAGCGTTCGGCCGAACTGTCTGATCGCCTCATTGCGTTCTCAGTGCTCCCGATACTCGCCGTCGGCGCATGGGAAACCAACCGGATGATGTCCTCGCATCCCATTCTCGGAGACGCGCTATTCGTAATTGCAGGGGTTGCTGCAATCTGGGCTCGTCGCTTCGGACCGGGCGTGGCAAGAGTAGGCATGCTGGTCGCTGCTCCACTGATCGCGGTTCTCATTCTCAAGGCTCCAAGCTCCGTCGTCTCATTTCAGGCCGCGCCCTTTTGGGTTGCGCTCGTCGCTTTTATATGTTGCTTTTGGGTGGCGGCTCTCCAACTCCTTTCGGCGAGCGTCGGTTTCGACCGGCCAACACGTCGGAGAATCTCCAGTGTACGGAAACATTGGCAACTGACGTCGCCGACGCGAAGGCGTCTTCTTGATGTTCCCACTCGCATGGCGCTGCAGATGGGCACCGCTCTCGCCGTTGCCTTCTTCGTCGGGCGAAGTCGTTGGTCACAACACTGGAACTGGGTGGTTCTCACTGCCTTCATTGTGTGTAGTGGCGCGCGTGGACGCGGCGACGTCGTTCTCAAAGGTGTTCTTCGCGCCTCTGGCGCAGCTATCGGCACCCTGGTCGCCGCGGAGTTGTCGGGACAGTTCGGTGCGCATGAAGTCGGCGCCATTGTGACCATTTTCATCATTCTTGGCGTCGGCACGTGGCTTCGGGAGATGAGTTACGCGTATTGGGCTGGATGTGTGACTGCATCCATTTCGCTTCTCTATGGATGGTTCGGCGTCTCCGCTAACGGACTTTTGCAAACTCGTCTCGAAGGCATCGCTGTTGGTGCGGCCATCGGGATTGCGTCGTCATGGCTGATTCTGCCGGTGCGGTCGCGGGATGTTCTTCGGCGTCGCTGTGGTGAGGCGTTGTCTGCGCTCGGTAACCTGCTCGTCGCCGACTGGAGTGACCTTGAAGAACTCGGACAACGTGGACTCGCATTCTCTCAATCGACGGAGCGGCTAGAAGAGGTGGCCCGGCCGCATCGAGCCGCAAATCTTCTCCCCAGCCGATGGTGGCCAGACGCGTCCCGAGGCGCTGAAGCCCTCGATGCGATCCACTCCTGCGTTGGCGCCGTCTGCGAGCTGGAGTCTGCCATTCGAACTGGTGGTCATCAGTCAACTGGAGCAGTTCGAGCGCGAAGGCGGGCAGTCACAGCGAATATAAACGCCGTGCGCCGTGCCATCGGCCAACAACCGGGGGTCCCATATCAGCCCCCGGCGAATCCGGCGAAAGGGGAGCCCGAAGTAAATGACGAACCCAAGGATTCGACTTCGTCAACGGAACGGATTCTCAGTACGTTGGCCCTTATTGATGTCACGCTCGGCGAACTCGCGGAAGCTTTCCCACGTGTCTCCCGAAAATTAATCACCACACGACCGATGGAGGCTTCGTGACGAGCGCTGATGCCGTCTCTCCCGCTCGGGTCGTTGAAGAGGGAGGGTTATCAGCTCGATCACCGCTGCTTTTTTGGACTTCTCCTCCGGACCAGCCGAAGTGGGCTCGCCCATCCCTTCTGGCTATAGCTCTAGTGGCGGGAGTCTTGTATTCTTGGCGCACCGGACCCTATCTCGAGACGTACTATGCAGCCGCAGTGCGCAGTATGTCGATGAGTTGGCGTGACTTCTTCTTCGGCGCCTTTGATCCGGCGGGGACGATTTCGCTCGACAAGCTTCCCGGCGCGTTCTGGGTGCAAGCTCTCTCGGTACGCATCTTCGGACTTCACACCTGGTCGATTGTCTTGCCCCAAGTCATCGAGGGCGTCCTTTCCATACTCGTTCTGTTTCGATTTGTGCGACGACTGTGCGGCCCGACGGCGGGACTGCTGGCCGCGTTTCTCCTTGCAGTGTCGCCCGCGAACGTCGCCCTTGATCGCGGAAACATCGCCGACACACTGATGATCCTTCTCCTCTTGCTGGCCGCTGACTCCCTCGTCAGCGCCATCTCGTCGAATCGGTGGTCAGGTTTGCTCTTAGCGGGACTCTGGGTGGGACTCGCTTTTCAGGCGAAGATGCTGGAGGCCTGGCTCGTATTACCCGCACTTTGGCTCATCCTCGCAGTTGGCGGGCAGGGACGATGGACCCGACGCCTATTGCGGGTCGGAGTATTGACGGTCGTCGCTTTGATCGTGTCGTTGAGCTGGATGACTGTAGTGGCCTTGGCTCCCTCGTCATCTCGCCCGTACGCCGACGGAAGTCCCGACAACTTGGTCTTCAGCCAAGTCTTCGTCTACAACGGCTTCGGCCGCGTCGATCAAGCCTCACCGGATCAGCTGCTCAACCAATCCATCGGTCTGGAGATTCCTCTTCCTCCGCCTCCCGCGTGGAATCGGCTGCTCACGGGGTCCCTGGGTCTGGACGAGGGGTGGCTGATGCCAGCGGCGTTTATTTCGCTCGTCGGCGGGCTCATAGCGACGCGCCGCCGACCGAGACACGATCCGGAAAGAATCAACCTTCTTCTGTGGGGAACGTGGCTCCTCGCGCTCGCCCTCGTGTTCAGCGTCGGCTCCAGCCTAAATTCCTATTACGTGGCGGCATTGTCCCCTGCACTTGCGGGTCTCGTAGCAGGAGGATCGATCATTGCGTGGCGGGCGCGCCATTCAGTGTGGATCAAATTCACTCTGGGCGCAACAGTCATCGCGACCGTCGCTTACGCGGTATGGCTCCTGCCACCGAGCGGAGTGGGCACGGAATCTTGGCTTAAGCCGGGATTGTTCCTCGTGAGTGGACTCGCCTTCTTTGGCTGCATCGTTTCCGCATGGAAGACCCAGTCGATGAGAGCCATTTCGCTTGGGGCAATCGGTTCGCTCGTCACCGTCTTGTTCGTTCCCATGATCGCCTCGGCGACCATCGCCTTGAATTCGCTCGGATCGTTTGACACGCCATTCGAATCAGTCTCGGCTTCCTATGCCGTCCGAGCACTCTTTTCAACGTCGCTCACGAGTGAGCAACTCCCCGAGTTAGAGCAGCTTCGAGATGGGGCGCCGTACCTAATGGCGACGGAGACATCGGCGCTGGCGGCACCGTTCATATTTGAGAGTGGCCAAGAGGTCTTACCGATAGGTGGCTTCACCGGAACATTTCCCGAGCCCTCTCTCTCGACACTCGAGGACTGGATCGGTGAGGGGAGGTTTCACCTTGTTCTGCAGTCTCCCACCGCCACCGATCCTCGCTTTGAGTGGATCGCGCGGCACTGCGCAGCGCTCCCACAGCCCAACGGTTCGAACGCGCCCGTTGCGCTGGCCATCTACTACTGCCTACCCACGTCACTCACTAGTAACTAACACCAGTCCTCACTTCCGTTGAGTAGGGCCGCTGGGTATCGAATCCACGACTAGAGAATTATGAGCGAGTTTCACAGTGTTTTGCTGTGTTTTTTTGTCGTGCTTGTCTTCAAACTTGAAGCAATCCAGTTGTCAATAGTCGGTCTGGTTTGCCTCAGTTGGACTGGTGTGTGGGATTTTTCGTGGGATTATCTTGTGGCAGAAGCTAGTGCAGCGGCGACCCGTACATGCGATTGAAAGGAGGGGGCGGCAGTTTTGTAGCGATGTTTTGGATTAGCTCGTCGCTTGCGTGCATGTAAACGCAATGGAGGGTGTGCTGTGCGACGAAAGTCTTTGATCGTCATCTCGATCTTGCTTCTGCTGCTCGTTGTTGTCGTCGCTTCAGTGCGGTTAGCCAACAATTTTGGATCGCCCAACGGCCCACAAGGCCCGACTGGGACCCTGACTGGCATGCTCCAGGCCGTAGGTGGTCCAGCTGGTGTAATCCCGCGAGCCCTGAGCGGACAGGTCACCCTCCACGGATCGAGTGGACACATAACCGGCATCACCGTTGGCGCGGACGGTCGATTCTCAGTACCCGTGTCCGTAGGTAGGTACACCGTCTCGGGGCAGAGTCCCCAGTACGAAGGGGGAGACGCAATCTGCCACGCCGCAAAACCGGTGACCGTCACCAAAGGCGTCACGACGAACGTACGGATTGATTGTGCGGAAAAGTAGTGGTGAGCGATACTGGGGAACTGACACAGTTCAGCCGAGAGAGCACACAGATACTGGTGCGCCGGCCGGGACTTGAACCCGGAACCTTGATTCGCCCCGGGTTTTGTAGAGAGCAATTCGTTTCTAAACGGCCAGGCTCTCTGACTCGTTCGGGCCATCGTAGTGAGCCTCGAACTCGACCGGCGGCACGTAGCCAAGGGACTCGTGAATACGTCGGTTGTTGAACCAATCGACGTAGTTGAGCGTGGCCCACTCGACGTGCTCGACGTTGCGCCAGGGACCCTTCCGATGAATGAGCTCGCTCTTGTAGAGACTGTTGAACGCTTCGGCCAGGGCATTGTCGTAGGAGTCGCCGCGAGAGCCAACTGAGGCGACGGCGCCGGCTTCGTCGAGTCGCTCGGAGTAGCGAATGCTGAGATATTGCACTCCGCGGTCAGAATGATGAACCAGTCCCACGAGGTCGTCGCCTCTCGCGAAGATCGCCATCTCCAACGCGTCGATCGCTAAGTCACTGCGCAGCGAGTTCGACACCTGCCAGCCGACGATGAAGCGACTGAAGACGTCGATGATGAAGGCCACGTAGACCCACCCGGAGTGGGACTTGACGTAGGTCAGGTCCGCCACCCAGAGACGGTTCGGCGCGTCGGCCACGAAGTGACGATCGACGAGGTCACTCGGACGGTGCAGCGAGTCGTCGCCAATGGTCGTCACTTTGTAGCGGCGTCCCTTCTGCACGCCAGAAAGTTTCATCTCTTTCATGAGGCGCTCGACGGTGCAGCGTGCGACGCTAAAGCCCTCGCGACGCAGCTGCTTCCAGACCTTCTTCGCGCCGTAGACACCGTCCAGGCTGGCGTCGTAGACCCGTTGGATCTCGAGTTTTAGTTCCTCGTCACGTTGCGCTCGAGCGGACTCGGGACGGGCCCTTCTCGCGTAGTAGGTGGCGGGGGCGAACTGCAATGCTCTGCAGATCGGCTCGACTCCCCATCGACCACGTCGTGCGTCGATGTAGCGAACTACCTCTTCGTTCGACCGTCGAGCTCGGTCGCGAAGAAAATCGACGCGTCCTTCAAGATCTCGTTCGCGCGCCGCAGATCGCGGTTCTCACGTTCGAGCGCCTTGAGGCGAGTGCGCTCATCGGTCGTGAGACCGGCACGAGATCCGGTGTCGACTTGCGCTCGTCGAACCCAGGTCCTGAGCGTTTCCGGTGACATCCCGAGCAGCTTCGCAACTGCGCTGAAGGTGGCCCATTCGGATGGGTAGTCCGAGCGCTTTTCAATCGCCATCCGCACCGCTCGTTCACGTAGCTCGGGTGAGTAACGGGTGTTTCGTGACATGGAGTAATCCTCTCAGAGGAATTACTCTCCAACTTTCCCGGGGCGAATCACC
>CAVRWO010000003.1:0-31189 GCA_963724865.1 uncultured Acidimicrobiaceae bacterium
CGCGTTAGTCACTGACGGGCTCGTGGGTCGTCACTGGGAGCGCTTCGGCGACGGCGTCAGGGTCCTGGCGGCCCATCGCGGAGGGCCACCAGTTCCAGCGGCCGAGCAGTTGGACGGTTGCGGGCACGAGCACCGTGCGCACAACGAAGGTGTCGAGCAGGATGCCAATTGCGAGTCCGATGCCGATGACGCGGATCTCTCCGTTTCCCTGTCCAGAGCCGCCGACGACGGCGAGCACCACGAAGGTCCCCGCGAGCACGAGCCCCGCTGAGGTCACGGTCGGTCCCGTCGCGCCGACCGCGCGAACGATCGCGGAACGAAGGTCACTGCGGGTCGCCTCTTCGCGGATGCGGGTCATCACGAGGATGTTGTAGTCCTCGCCCAGCGCGAGCAGAAAGATGAACATCAAGAACGGTAAGAGGAACACGAGCCCCGTCTCGTGGGGGATCTTCATAAAGACGATCACCGAAACGCCGAGGGACGCAAGAAACGACAGCACCACGCTCACGATGAGATAGAACGGCGCGATGAGGCTGCGCAGCACCAGCGCGAGCACGAGGGCGATGGCGAGGATCGCGATCGGCACGATCCGTCCGACGTCTCCCTCGGAGATGGCGCTCACGTCGTAGAGCGCGGGTGCTTCACCCGCGACGCCATTCGCTGACGCGCCGGCGGCGTGAGCGGCGCCAGTGACGGCTGCGCGTAGCGCCGGCACCTCGTTGATGGCCGTGTTGCTACCGGGACTGCCCGCGCGAAGGCTCGCCTCCCACTGCGCGGTGTGCCCGTTCGCACTGATGAACGCGGCGGTTGCGAGGTAGGTGTCGTACTGCTCGGCCGTGACCTTCGAGCCGGCGGGCGGCGTGAGGGGCCCGGTCAACAGGGATTGGGCGCTGCCGTACGGGTGGACCAGCAGGTACAGATTGGTGAGCTCGGCGGGCGTCATGGTCGCCCCGGCCGGGTTGAGCGGACCACTCAAGGTTTTGAAGAAGCCGCTCGCTGCGAGCCGCGCCGTCGCGACGCTCACCTCTCGAGGGTCCGTCCACACGGAGGTCGGGAATCTCATGACAACGTCGGTGGGGTTGGCACTCGCCTGGGGGAAGTGCGCCGCGATCGCGGCGTTGCCGGCGGCCGCCGTGCTGCCCGCCGGCGCGTTCACGTCACCGCCGAAACCCGAGGGCACGAAGCCCAGCGCGAACAGGGCGATCACGCCGAGCGCGCCCACTCCCGTGAGGAGGGTCCACCAGGGTCGACGAAGAAGCCGTGCCGTCAAGCGGCCCCAGCTGCTCTCGGTCGTGGGACGCGGCGTCGTGTGGGTGGGCCAGAACGTAGCCCGCCCGAAGATGGCCATCAGTGCGGGCAGCAGCGTCAGCCCGGCGAGCAGCATGGTCGCGACACCGAGGGCGAGCGGCACGCCGAGGTCGTGATAGAGGCCAAAGGTCGCAAAGAGGAGTGTGAGCAGCGCCACGCCCACGGTCGCCGCAGAAGCGGTGATCGATTCGCCGACGCGGCGAAGCGCGTAGATCACCGCGTCGTGGGGCTCGGCGCCGGCGCGCAGCTGTTCGCGGGTGCGGAACACGAGAAAGAGGCCGTAGTCGGTGCCCGCGCCGAGGATGAGCACGATCAGCAGGATCTGAGTGAAGAACGAGACCTGGAGCGCCCCGGCGCTGGCGAGCGCGCCGATGAACGAACCCGAGAGCAACAAGACGAGTGCGGCCGGCACGAGCGTGATGAGGGGGGCGAGGACCGAGCGAAAGATGATCAGGAGCAAGATGATGATGAAGACGACTGAACCGTCCTGGACCTCCTTGCCCTGGCGCGCGGATTGCTGCTGGCTTGCCGCCTCGGTGGCTGAGGGTCCCGCGGGGTAGGCGTGCAAGTCGCGTGGCAACGCGCTGTTCGCGAGCAGCGTGTCGACATCGTCGACAACGGTCTCGGACTTTCCGGCGTTGAACGGTGACACCGAAGAGGTAAAGAGCAACTCGGCTGCTCGTCCGTCGGGTGAGAGGGCCAGGAAGTGCGCGCTGAGCTCGGTCGGCACGTGCACAAGTTTGCCGAGCAGGGTTGCCACCGCCGATTCGTCGGCCCCATCAAAGTGCTGGTGTGCGGTGACCACGACGACAGAGAGGGTCAGGTGGTTCACCGACCCGATGAGGGGCTCGGCGAGGACCGCCGCGGCGTTGCTCGGGGCGCTCGAGGGCAAGAAGGCCCCGTTGTTGTCATTCACCTGGCTCGCGAGCGACGGCAGGGCGGCGATCGCAGCAACGGCCCCGACGAACCAGAGGGCCACGATCACCCACCGCAGCCGCACGACGTGACGGCCCAGTGACTCGAAGAAGCGGTTCATTGCGACCTCCACGGGGACTGCAGTCGACGTCTCACAATGTAAGTCCGTCGCGCGCGCCATACGCTAGGGGCGAAGGTCACTGGTCGTCGCGAGGGTCGCCGGAAGACGGTCCACGCGGAGATGGTAAGATTTTCGTCCCTAGGGCGTGGCGTGTTTCATGACGCGTCCTCTAAGGGCAGTGGCTCAATTGGTAGAGCACCGGTCTCCAAAACCGGTGGTTGGGGGTTCGAGTCCCTCCTGCCCTGCTCGAGATGACCGAGCCGATAGTGAAGTACGAATGGAAGACGGAAGATGAATCGCGAACAGAAGCGCTTGATGCAGCGACAGGGACAGATCGGCGCCGACGGCGCCCCTGCTACTCGTCGCACTGCCCAAGACGTGCAGCGTCGTCGCAGCGAGCGCGCCACGCCGCGCGAGTTCTTCCGTCAGGTTCGCGAAGAGATGCGTCAGGTCTCGTGGCCGACTCGTCCCGAAGTCATGAACTACACCTCGATCGTCCTCTTCGTCCTCGTGTTCATGACCTCGCTCGTCTTTGGCCTCGGATGGAGCCTTGCCAAATTCGTCTCATTCCTTTTCATCAAGTAGGCCAGCATGAGTGACGTAGACACCAACCACATAGAGAACGCGAACGACGTCGATGAAGAGATCCTTGACGTCACGATCATCGACGAGGACGAAGAGCCCGTCGTCGAAAGCGCCTACGACCGCCCCGGTCGCTGGTACATCGTGCACACCTTCGCCGGTCACGAACAGAAGGTCATCGGCGCGCTCAACAACATCATCAAGAGCCGCGAGCTGAGCGACTCGATCTACGAGATCTACCTGCCCGAAGAGGACGTCACCGAGTTCAAGTCCGGCAAGAAGGTCACGGTCTCCAAGCGCATGTTCCCGAGCTACCTGCTGATCCGTTGCGAGCCGGACCCCGAGATCTTCTACGTCATCGGCTCGACGCCGGGGGTCACCGGTTTCGTGGGTGCAGAAAAGACCAAGCCGACGGCCCTCACGCGCCGCGAAGTCGACAACATCATCCGACCCCACGTCGAAGGTGTCGAGCAGCCCGTCGCGAAGCGGCGCATGCCGACCCACGAGTTCGAAGTCAACGACACGGTGCAGATCAAGACCGGACCGTTCGCCACGTTCTCGGGTCACGTCGCTGAGATCAACGAAGACCAGCTCAAGGTGAAGGTGCTCGTGGACATCTTCGGCCGCGAGACGCCGGTGGAGCTCGACTTCACCCAGGTCACCAAGCTCTAGAAGGATTCAAGGAGAACGCCCATGGCGAAGAACGTCGTAGCAGTCGTCAAGATTCAGTTAGAAGCGGGCATGGCCACGCCCGCGCCGCCCGTCGGCACCGCCCTCGGGCCATACGGCGTGCAGACGATGGAGTTCTGCAAGCAGTACAACGCAGCGACCGAGTCGATGCGCGGCACGGTCATCCCCGTAGAGATCTCGATCTACGAGGACCGCACGTTCACCTTCATCTTGAAGACGCCGCCGACGCCGGTGCTGCTGCGCCAGGCGGCCGGCATCGCCAAGGGTGCTCACTTGGCCGGGCGCGAGACGGCGGCAACGGTCACGATGGAGCAGGTCGAAGAGATCGCCAAGACCAAACTGAAGGACCTCAACACCGACGACGTCGCGATGGCCATGCTGCAAGTGGCCGGCACCGCGCGTTCGATGGGTATCAAGGTCGCGGGCTAGGAGAGTCATGAAGCACGGCAAGAACTACAAGAACGCACTGGCCCAGGTGGACCGCGAGGAGCTCCTTTTGGTCCCCGAGGCGATCGAGAAGGTAAAGACCCTCGCGCACGCGAAGTTCGACGAGACGGTCGAGCTGGCCGTGCGCCTGGGCGTCGACCCGCGCAAGGCCGAGCAGATCGTGCGCGGCACCATCTCGCTGCCCGCGGGCACCGGCAAGACGAACCGCGTGGCGGTCTTCGCGGCGGGCGAGGCGGCCCAGGCCGCTCGCGACGCGGGCGCCGACGTCGTAGGCGCCGAAGACCTCGTGGCCAAGGTCGCGGGAGGATTTCTCGACTTTGACGTGGCGATCGCGACACCTGACCTCATGGGCCAGGTCGGCGGGCTTGGTCGCGTGCTCGGTCCACGCGGCCTCATGCCAAACCCGAAGACGGGCACCGTCACCACTGATGTCGCCAAGGCCGTCAGCGAGTTCAAGGGCGGGCGCGTCGAGTACCGCACGGACAAGATCGGCAACGTCCAGCTGCGTGTCGGCAAGGTCAGCTTTTCTCGCGATGACCTCGTGCGCAACGTCGTTGCCGTGATCGACGAGCTCGTGCGCGTGAAGCCCGCGAGCGCGAAGGGTCGCTATTTGGTGAGCGTCACCGTCAGCTCGACCATGGGGCCCGGGGTCAAGATCGACCCGACCCGTATCCACGACCACGATGAGGTGCTCGCCTCTGCCTAGCTTTTGACGCGGGCAAAGAAGTACACGTACGATGTAACGCGCACGAAGTCGGTGCCACAGATTGTTAAGAACGCCGAAGACATCCGGTGCACGAAAGTGCGTAATGGACGCGAGTCCGCCTGACGAGGAGTTCGAGTTTCTCTGGAGACTCGTTCGCTGAGTGCCTTCGGCCCGGCGAAGGAGTCAGATGAACAAGGTACGCACCGCCAAGGTCGCCACCGTCGATGAGGTCAAAGCGAAGGTCGACGCCACGTCGACGGCCGTCGTGACCGAGTACCGCGGCATGACCGTCGCCCAGATCCAGACGCTGCGCCGTCAGCTGCGCGCGCTCGACGCTGATTACAAGGTCTTCAAGAACACCCTGGTGCGCCGGGCCATCGCCGGCACGTCGGTCGAGCCGCTCGACGCCTTCCTTGAGGGCCCCACCGCGATCGCGTTCGTCAACGGTGACGTCTCTGCCGTCGCGAAGGCCCTGCGTGACTTCGCGAAGGCGACGCCCACGCTCATCGTCAAAGGTGGTGTCCTTGACGGCAAGGCGCTCAGCGTCTCGGACCTGACTGCCCTGGCGGACCTGCCGTCGCGCGACGTCTTGCTCGCGCGCCTCGCCGGGCTCATCGGCTCGCCGCTGTCCACCATGGCCGGCCTCTTAAAGGCTGTCCCGCAAAACTTCGCCTACGGCCTCGCAGCCCTGATCGACGCGAAGGGCGGCGCCCCCGCCCCCGCGGCCCAGGTCGACGAGGTCGCCGAGACTCCGGCCGGGGTCGAGGAAGCTGGTTCGCCAGCGAGCGACGACACCGCGACGCCCGTCGCGGAGGTCGCGGAGGAGGCCCCCGCCGACTCCGACTCGAACACCCCCGAGGCGTCAACCGACGCTGAGGACGCACCGGCCGAATAACCCAAACGAACAAAGAGAAAGGAACCACCATGGCTGCAACCCTGACCAAGGAGCAGATTCTTGACGGTATCGCGGAGCTGTCCGTGATCGAGCTCAGCGAACTTCTAAAGGAGTTCGAAGAGAAGTTCGGCGTGACTGCTGCGGCTCCCGTGGCCGTCGCGGCGGCGCCCGCCGCCGGTGGCGGCGGCGCGGACGCTGAGGAAGTCGAAGAGAAGAGCAACTTCGACGTCATCTTGACGAGCGGCGGCGACAAGAAGATTCAGGTCATCAAGGAAGTGCGTGCACTGACCAGCCTGGGTCTCAAAGAGGCGAAGGACCTCGTCGACAGCGCTCCCAAGCCCGTCTTGGAGAACGTCTCCAAGGCCGACGCGGACAAGGCAAAGACGGCCCTCGAGGCCGCCGGCGCCACCGTCGAGCTCAAGTAGCTTCACTGCATTTTGCGTGGTCCCGGCCGGTTTGCCGGCCGGGACCACCGCCAGGTCGAAGGCATACTTGACCTGAGCGGCGATTCTGCCTAGGGTAAGCGCAACCGTTTTTGCGGCCGCGTGCCCCTTAGGGGAGCGCCAGTTGCACATTTCCCGGCAGAACCACTAGAATGGAAAGACCGTGTTCCTGCCCTCTACTTCGTCATCTCTTGACGCCGTTTTGCGCTTAGACCCGGCACGTATCTGTAGCCACCCACTCACACGGAGGATGACCGTTGACGTCTCGGTCCACTAGCCCGGAGCGCTTTAACTTCTCGGCACTGGGTGAAGCTCACCCCCTGCCCAACCTCCTTGAAATCCAGCGCGACAGCTTCGATCTGTTCATGAAGCAGGGTCTGCGCGAGGCTTTCGAGGCAATTTCACCTATTACCGACTTTACGGGGCGCCTGTCACTCGAGCTCGAGTTCGACCCCGACGACGCGGACCTGAAGAGCCCGCCGAAGTTCACCGTGGAAGAGTGCCGTCAGCGCGCCACCACGTACTCCCAGCCGATCTTCGTGCGCGCGCGCTTTCTCAACTCCGAAACGGGTGAGATAAAAGAGCAGACCGTGTTCATGGGCGACTTCCCGATCATGACCGAGCAGGGAACGTTCATCATCAACGGCACCGAGCGTGTCGTGGTGTCCCAGCTCGTGCGTTCGCCCGGCGTCTTGTTCCAGCCCGGCAAGGACGAGAAGGTTGCCTTCGAAGGCACGATCCACCCGAGCCGCGGTGAGTGGCTTCAGGTCGACCTCGAAGAGAAGAAGAACAAGTCGGCCAACGCCGGCGCTCGCATCGCGCGCAAGCGTCGCATCTCCATCTTCACGCTGCTGCGTGCGCTTGACACCACGATGGACGAGGCGTTCTTCGAGAAGTTCGTCGCGCACTTCGACTTCTTAGAGGACCAGTTCCACCTCGACTGGAAGAAGGCCCACCTCGAGATCGCCAAGCACATGGAGAAGTTCAACATCGAGGACACCCCCGAGAACTTCACCCGTGCCAGTCAAGAGACCGCCTGGCTCGAGATCTACCGACGCGCCCGCCCGGGCGAGGTCCAGACCGTCGAAGCCGCTCGCCAGTACTTCGAGGGCGCCTTCTTCTCGGAGAAGCGCTACGACTTGAGCCGCGTCGGTCGCTACAAGCTCGACCGCAAGCTCGGCGACGAAGTGGCAAAGAACGTCGAGCTCTTCGGCGACCTGCTTGAGCGTCCGAACCCCGACCTGCACGTGCTTTCCAAGGCCGAAGTCTTGGCGACCGCGACCTACTTGCTCAACCTCGCGCGAGACCGCACCGCGAAGGAGACGACGTACCACATCGACGACCAGGACCACTTCGCGAACCGCCGCATCCGCAGCGTGGGCGAGCTGATCCAAAACGCCCTGCGCACCGGTCTGTCCCGCATGGAGCGCGTCGTGCGCGAGCGCATGAACACCCAAGACGTCGAGGCGATCGCGCCCCAGACGCTCATCAACATCCGCCCCGTCATGTCGGCGATCAAGGAGTTCTTCGCGACGAGCCAGCTGAGCCAGTTCATGGACCAGAACAACCCGCTGTCGGGCCTCACCCACAAGCGGCGTCTGTCGGCGCTTGGACCAGGCGGACTCTCTCGCGAGCGTGCCGGCCTCGAGGTGCGTGACGTCCACTCCTCGCACTACGGGCGCATGTGTCCCATCGAGACCCCTGAAGGTCCGAACGTCGGACTCATTGGCTACCTCGCGACGTACGCGCGCATCAACGAGTACGGCTTTATCGAGACGCCCTACCGCGTCGTCACGAGCGGTCGCGTCACCGGTGAGATCAAGTACTTCACCGCTGACGAAGAAGAGCGCTACGTCATCGCCCAGGCGAACACCGAGCTCGACGAGAACGGCAACATCAACTCCGAGCGAGTCCTCGTCCGTCGCGGTCCGGTCGGTACGGGCCTGCGCGTCGGGTCCTCCAACAAGTCGTCGTCGACGACGTCGGAGATCGACTTCGTCAAGCCCGACGAGGTCGAGCTCATGGACGTGTCGACCAAGCAGATCATCTCGGTCGCGACGTCGCTCATCCCGTTCGTCGAGCACGACGACGCCCAGCGCGCCCTCATGGGTGCCAACATGCAAAAGCAGGCCGTGCCGCTGGTCATGCCCGAGGCGCCGTTCGTCGGCACCGGCATGGAAGCGCGCGCGGCGCTCGACTCGGGCGACGTGCTGATCGCTGAAGGCAGCGGTGTCGTCAAGTCCGTCTCGGGCGACCGCATCGTCGTTGAGTACGAGAAGGACGCCGTCGACCGCTACGGCAAGGCGTTCGGTCGCAAGACCTACAACCTCAACAAGTTCCGCCGTTCGAACCAGGACACCTCGATCAACCAGAAGCCCCTTGTGGTCGGCGGCGAGACCGTCGTGGCGGGGGACCTCCTGGCCGATGGCACGAGCACGAGCAACGGCGAGCTGGCGCTCGGCAAGAACCTGCTCGTCGCCTACATGCCGTGGGAGGGCTACAACTACGAGGACGCGATCATCTTGAACGAGCGTCTCGTGCGAGACGACGTGCTGACCTCGATCCACGTGAAGGAGTACGAGATCGACGCGCGCGACACCAAGCTCGGCGCCGAAGAGATCACCCGTGACATTCCGAACCTGCCTGATGACATCTTGGCGGACTTGGACGACCTCGGCATCGTGCGCATCGGCGCCGAAGTCGAGCCCGGCGACATCCTCGTCGGCAAGGTCACGCCGAAGGGTGAGACCGAGCAGTCGCCCGAAGAGCGCCTGCTTCGTGCGATCTTCGGTGAGAAGGCCCGCGAAGTGCGCGACACCTCGTTGAAGGTGCCCCACGGCGAGTCCGGCAAGGTCATCGACGTCAAGGTCTACTCGCGCGACGAGGACCACGAGATGCAGCCTGGCGTCAACCAGCTGGTGAAGGTCTACGTGGCCCAGAAGCGCAAGATCTCTGAAGGCGACAAGCTCGCGGGACGCCACGGCAACAAGGGCGTTATCTCGAAGATCCTGCCCGAAGAGGACATGCCGTTCTTGGAGGATGGTACGGCGATCGACATCATCTTGAGCCCGCTCGGTGTGCCGAGTCGTATGAACGTGGGCCAGGTGCTCGAAAGCCACCTCGGCTACGCGGCGCGCCACGGCTGGGCCGGCATCGAGGTCAACCCCTCGGTGGGAACGTCTGGTCACGACGACCAGCGCGACCCCGCGACGCGTCCCTATCGCAAGACCCGTCCCCGGACGGAGCCGGCGGTCTACGTCGCGACCCCGTCGTTCGACGGCGCGCACTGGGACGAGACCGAACGCGCGAAGGACAAGCCCACGATCCAGCAGACCTTCGAGACGTTGAACGTCGACGGCCAGAACGGCAAGCGCATGCTCGCGGGCGACAACGATGGCAAGGTCACGTTGTACAACGGTCGCACCGGCGAGGCCTACGACAGCCCGATCTCGGTCGGTTACGCGTACATCTTGAAGCTCGCCCACATGGTCGATGACAAGATCCACGCTCGCTCGACGGGCCCGTACTCGATGATCACGGCCCAGCCCCTTGGTGGCAAGGCCCAGTTCGGTGGTCAGCGCTTCGGTGAGATGGAAGTGTGGGCCCTCGAGGCCTACGGTGCCGCGTACGCACTGCAGGAGCTGCTGACCGTCAAGTCCGACGACATGAAGGGTCGCGAGCGCGCCTACGAGGCGATTGTTAAGGGTCAGAACCTGCCCGAGCCGGGAATCCCCGAATCGTTCAAGGTACTTATTAAGGAAATGCAGTCGCTCTGCTTGAACGTGGAAGTACGCGACAAGGTTGGCGCCCACGTTGATCTGGCGGACACCGAAGAGGACTTCTTCTCAGTGACCCGCGAACTCGGAATCGACATCTCTCGACCCGAGCGCGGCAGTGACGAAGAGGACGCTCGACGCGCCGCCGAAAGGAAGTTGTCATGAGCCCACTCGACGTAAACCAGTTCGACGAGATCTCCATCGGTCTCGCCACTGCTCAGAACATTCGCAGCTGGTCTTCGGGTGAAGTGAAGAAGCCCGAGACCATCAACTACCGCACACTCCGTCCCGAGAAGGACGGCCTGTTCTGCGAGAAGATCTTCGGGCCGCAGAAGGCCTGGGAGTGCGCCTGCGGCAAGTACAAGCGCGTGCGTTTCAAGGGCATCGTCTGTGAGCGCTGTGGCGTTGAAGTGACGAGTGACAAGGTGCGCCGCGAACGCATGGGTCACATCGCGCTCTCGGCTCCGGTCGTGCACATCTGGTACCTGCGCGGTACTCGCTCGTGGCTCGCCTACCTCTTGATGGGCACTGCCCCCAAAGAGGAGCTGAAGGCCAAGCAGCTGGAGAAGGTCATCTACTTTGCTGCCCACATGGTCACCTACGTCGACGAGGCCCGTCGCCACGACGACGTGGCGGAGCTTCGCCTGGGTCTCAACGATGAGCTCGTTGAGATCTCCGAGCGCGAAGTGAAGGCACTCGACAACAAGCTGAAGGAGATCGAAGCCCGGGCGGCAAAGCTCGAGGCCGACGGCGCGAAGGAGTCCGAGCTTCGTGCGCTCCAGCGCGGCACCGAGAAGGAGCTCGACAGCGTGCGCTCACGATTCGCCGAAGAGCGTGAACTCGCCAAGCAGGCCTTTGACACCTTCGAGGGCCTCCACAGTCGCCAGATCATCGAAGACGAGGTGCTCTATCGCGAGATGGAGTTCCGCTACGGCGACTACTTCGAAGGCGGCATGGGCGCCGACGCAATTCTCCAGCTGATCGACCGCATGGACCTCGACGAAGAAGAGAAGGTGATGCGCGAGATGATCGACGCGAAGGATGGGCGCAAGCCTCTCTCCGCGCAGCGTCACGCGAAGTTCCTGAAGCGTCTTGCGATTGTCCAGTCCTTCAACCGTCGTGACGAGCACGGGCACCGTTTGAACGACCCGCGCGCCATGATCCTTGAGGCCGTCCCGGTCATTCCTCCGGACCTTCGTCCGATGGTCCAGTTGGACGGTGGGCGCTTTGCGACCTCGGACTTGAACGACCTCTACCGTCGTGTCATCAACCGCAACAACCGCTTGAAGCGGCTGCTCGACCTCGGCGCACCCGACATCATCGTGAACAACGAGAAGCGCATGCTCCAAGAGGCGGTCGACGCACTGTTCGACAACGGTCGACGTGGTCGTCCGGTCGCGGGACAGAGCGGCCGACCCCTGAAGAGCCTCTCGGACATGTTGAAGGGTAAGCAGGGTCGCTTTCGCCAGAACCTGCTCGGCAAGCGCGTTGACTACTCGGGCCGTTCGGTCATCGTGGTCGGCCCGCAGCTGAAGCTGCACCAGTGTGGCCTGCCCAAGATGATGGCCCTCGAGCTCTTCAAGCCCTTCGTCATGAAGCGGCTCATCGAGACGCAGATGGCCCAGAACATCAAGAGCGCCAAGCGCATGGTCGAACGTCGCAAGACGGTCGTGTGGGACGTGCTCGAAGAGGTCATTCGCGAGCACCCCGTGCTGCTCAACCGTGCCCCGACGCTTCACCGCCTGGGCATCCAGGCGTTCGAGCCGATTCTCGTTGACGGTAAGGCCATCCAGATCCACCCGCTCGTCTGTAAGGCGTTCAACGCCGACTTCGACGGTGACCAGATGGCCGTGCACGTGCCGCTGTCGGCGGAGTCTCAGGCCGAAGCACGCATCTTGATGCTGTCGACGAACAACATCTTCACGCCCGCTACCGGACGCCCGATCACCGAGCCGGCCCAGGACATGGTCTTTGGTGCCTACTACCTGACGCTGCCCTCCGATGAGACGGTCGAGCACCCGAAGGTGTATCGCCACGTCTTCGAGATCGAGAACGCGGTCAATGACAAGCTGCTCGGGCTTCGCACGCCGATCGAGATTCGGCCCCTCGAGGGCTCGAGCCTCGACACGCGCCTGGAGTCGGCCGGCATTGAAGTCGAAGGTGCCGGACGTTCGCTCGTCACGACGCCCGGGCGGGTGTTGTTCAACGAGGCGCTGCCCTTCGGGTTCCGCTACGTGAACGAGCTCATCGGCAAGAACGCGAACCCGATTGGCACGATCGTCGAGGAGATCTCGGCGAGCTACTCGCGCCAGGAAGTGGCTGAGTCCTTGGACGCCATCAAGACGTTGGGCTTCCGTTTCGCGACCAAGTCGGGTCTGACGATCTCCATCGACGACATCGTCACCACACCGGAGAAGGCCGCCATCCTCAACAAGTACGAGGAGCAGGCCGCGAAGGTGGAGACGAACTACCGCCGAGGCGTCATCGTCGACGACGAGCGGCGCCAGCAGGAGATCGAGATCTGGACGAACGCCAACAAGGAGGTCGGTGACGCCACGGACCGCGCGATGAACGCGATCATGGATAACCCGATTCGCCAGATGGTCGACTCGGGTGCTCGTGGTAACTCTCAGCAGATCCGCCAGATCGCGGCCATGAAGGGCCTCGTGTCCAACCCGCGCGGCGAGATGATTCCTCGCCCGATCAAGTCTTCGTTCCGCGAGGGCCTCTCGGTGCTCGAGTACTTCATCTCGACCCACGGCACCCGCAAGGGACTTGGTGACACCGCCCTGCGCACCGCTGACTCGGGCTACCTCACGCGTCGACTCGTCGACGTCGCCCAGGAGCTCATCGTCAAGGAGTTCGACTGCCAGACGGCCCGCGGCATGTGGATCGAGCACGTCGCTCCGGACACGCGCGCGCAGCGTGCGCATCTGGAGACCAAACTCTGGGGACGCGTGGTTGCCGAAGACGTCACGTTGAGTGACGGCGCGGTCATCGAGGCGGGCACCATGTTGCTGATGGACGACGTCGAGCGCTTGCGCGACGATCCGTCCGTGAACCGCGTGCGCGTGCGCACGACGCTCACCTGTGACGCCATCCAGGGCGTGTGCGCCGCGTGTTACGGGCTCTCGCTCGCCACCCACCAGCTCGTCGAGCTCGGTGAGGCGGTCGGGGTCATCGCGGCCCAGTCCATTGGTGAACCGGGTACCCAGCTCACGATGCGCACCTTCCACTCCGGTGGTGTCACCGAGAGCGACATCACCCACGGTCTTCCGCGCGTGGTCGAGCTCTTCGAAGCCCGCACCCCGAAGGGCGCCGCCGCCGTTGCCGAGTTCACGGGCACCGTGCGTGTCGAGCTCGTCGGTCGCGAGCGCAAGGTCACCATCGTCGGCGACGAGGGTCAGGTTCAAGAGGAGTCGATCTCGATTGCTCGTCACCTTCTCGTCGAGGACGGCCAGGAAGTCGAAGTTGGAACGCCGCTGCACGACGGACCGCTCGACCCCAAGCTCATGATGAAGTTCCGCGGCACGCGCGAGACCCAGCAGTACCTCGTCGAAGAGGTCCAGAACGTCTATCGCGATCAGGGTGTGTCGATCCACGACAAGCACATCGAGCTCATCGTGCGCCAGATGACCCGTCGCGTCCAGATCGTGGACGCCGGCAACTCCCACTGGCTGCCTGGTGCGCTGATCGACGTGAAGCTGTTCAACGACACCAACGACGAGATCGAGGCGAACGGCCAAGAGGCCGCCGACGGACGCGCCCAGCTGATGGGCATCACGAAGGCGTCGCTCGCGACCGACTCGTGGCTGTCGGCCGCGTCGTTCCAGGAGACGACCCGCGTGTTGACCGAGGCTGCCATTGAAGGCAAGCGCGACAACCTCGTTGGTCTGAAGGAAAACATCATCATCGGCAAGTTGATCCCGGCCGGTTCGGGCCTTGAGTACTACAACCGCCGCGAGCTTCGCCTCGACATGCCTGACGCTGAGCTCTTGCCGGCATGGGCCCAGGTGAGCGATGACGACCTGGACCTTGCGAGCTTGCTCGGCGAGCTCTCGAGCGATGACTCCTTCAGTGCTGACTTGAGCGCCTTCCAGAACATCGGGACGGCGACCTACGACGAGTCGGCGCTTCCCGAAGACGACCTCATCAACCCCGAGGATCAACTGGGGGGCCAGGCTCTCTAACGTTGAGCCCGGGCGAGCCGCGTGGCTGGCCCGGGCTTGCCGTAGAAGGCCGGTGTGTCGTAGGATTGACAGTCCGCCGTCCGGTATTTTCCGGCGGGCCACGAGTTGCATCAAAGAGCAGTACCAACAAGAGAGGTTCCGCGTGCCCACAATCGCACAGTTGGTCCGAAAGGGCCGACAGGACAAGGTTTCAAAGACGAAGACGCCGGCCCTGAAGGGGGCCCCGCAGCGTCGTGGCGTCTGCACCCGCGTGCACACCGTCACGCCGAAGAAGCCGAACTCCGCCCTGCGCAAGGTCGCGCGCGTGCGCCTCACCTCGGGTGTCGAGGTCACTGCCTACATTCCCGGCGTCGGCCACAACCTCCAAGAGCACTCCATCGTGCTCGTGCGCGGCGGCCGTGTGAAGGACCTTCCCGGTGTTCGCTACAAGATCATTCGCGGCGCGCTCGACACCTCTGGGGTCCGCGACCGCAAGCAGGCCCGTAGCCGCTACGGCGCCAAGAGGGAGAAATAATGCCTCGCAAAGGCCCCGCCGTTCGCCGTGAGATTCCCGTTGACCCGATCTACAAGTCGGTCCTCGTCACCCAGGTGACGAACAAGATCCTGGAGCGCGGCAAGCGCACCATCGCCGAGCGCATCGTCTATACCGCGCTCGAGCAGGTAGAGCAGAAGACCGGAAGCGACCCGATCGCGACCTTGAAGCGCGCGCTCGAGAACGTCCGGCCCGAGCTTGAAGTCCGCTCGCGCCGCGTCGGTGGCACCACCTACCAGGTCCCCGTCGAGGTTCGCCCGCGTCGTTCGACGACGCTCGCGATAAGATGGTTGACTGACTTCGCGAAAAAGCGCCGCGAAAAGACGATGGCCGACCGCTTGGCCAACGAGATCATCGACGCCAGCAACGGCGTGGGCGCGGCCGTGAAGCGCCGCGAGGACATGGCCAAGATGGCCGAGTCCAACAAGGCATTTGCCCACTATCGCTGGTAGATAAAGAGAGTTTGCACAAGAAATGACGGCACGCGAGTACCCCCTCGACAAGGTTCGCAACATTGGCATCATGGCCCACATCGACGCGGGCAAGACAACGACGACCGAGCGCATCTTGTTCTACACGGGCGAGAACTACAAGATGGGCGAGGTCCACGAGGGCGCCGCGACCATGGACTGGATGGTCCAAGAGCAAGAGCGCGGCATCACCATCACGTCGGCCGCGACCACCTGCTACTGGAACGGCAACCGCATCAACATCATCGACACGCCCGGCCACGTCGACTTCACGGTCGAGGTCGAGCGGTCGCTGCGCGTCTTGGACGGCGCCGTCGCGGTCTTTGACGCTGTCGCCGGTGTCGAGCCCCAAACCGAAACCGTCTGGCGCCAGGCCAACAAGTACCACGTGCCGCGCATCTGCTTCGTGAACAAGATGGACCGACTCGGTGCGGACTTCTTTCGCTGCGTGGACATGATCGAAGACCGCCTCGACGCCGTGCCGGCCGTCATCCAGCTGCCGGTCGGCGCCGAAGGGAACTACCGCGGCATCGTCGACCTGACAACGATGAAGGCGACGCTCTACCACGACGACCTCGGCGAGAAGTACGACGTGGTCGACATCCCCGAGGAGATGAAGCCGTTGGCCGAGGAGTGGCACGGAAAGCTGCTCGACGTGCTCACCACCTTTGACGATGACCTCATGGAAAAGGTGCTCGGCGATGAGGACATCACGTCCGGCGATATTCGTCGCGCGCTGCGCCGGGGCACCTTGGAGAACCACTGTGTGCCGATCCTGAACGGCTCGGCCTTCAAGAACAAGGGCGTCCAGCCCATGCTCGACGCGGTCGTCGACTTCCTGCCCTCACCGGTCGACCTTCCACCGACCGTGGGCACCAAGCCCGGCAAGGACGAGCCGCTCGAGCGCAAGCCCGACGACGCAGAGCCCTTCAGCGCCTTGGCCTTCAAGATCATGACCGACCCCTACGTCGGCAAGCTCACGTACTTGCGCGTCTACTCGGGCACCCTCGAAAAGGGTGACACCGTGATCAACACGACCAAGGGTTCCAAGCGCGAGCGCCTGGGACGACTGCTGCTCATGCACGCGAACAACCGCGAAGACCTCGACACGATCCGCACGGGCGACATCGTCGCGGCGGTCGGCCTCAAGCAGGTGACGACGGGTGACACCCTGTCGGACCCGAGCCAGCCGATTCAGCTGGAGACACTCACATTCCCCGAGCCCGTCATCCACGTTGCCGTTGAGCCGAAGACCAAGGCCGACCAGGAGAAGCTGGGCAAGGCCCTCTACGCGCTCTCCGAAGAAGACCCGACCTTTCGCGTCCGCACCGACCAAGAGACCGGCCAGACCGTCATCTCGGGTATGGGCGAGCTGCACCTCGAGGTGCTCGTCGACCGCATGCTGCGCGAGTTCTCGGTGGACGCGAACGTCGGCAAGCCCCAGGTCGCCTACCGCGAGACCATCCGCAAGAAGGTCGAAAAGGTCGAAGAGAAGTACGTCCGCCAGACCGGTGGTAAGGGTCAGTACGGACACGTCGTCATCACCGTCGAGCCGACGGGACCCGGCGGCGGCTACGAGTTCGTCGACGAGATCTCTGGCGGCGTGATTCCCAAGGAGTACATCGGGCCGGTCAACCAGGGCATCACCGAGGCGTTGACCTCGGGCGTGCTCGCGGGCTACCCCATGGTCGACCTGCGCGTCCGACTCACCTTCGGTAGCTACCACGACGTCGACTCCTCGGAGATGGCGTTCAAGATCGCCGGCTCGATCGCGATCAAGAAGGCGGCTCGCCTCGCGAGCCCCGTCCTCTTGGAGCCGATCATGAGCGTCGAGGTCGTCACCCCCGAGGACTACATGGGCGACGTGATCGGCGACCTGTCGAGCCGTCGCGGTCGCATCGAGGGCATGGAGGCGGTGGGCAGCAACCAAGTAATCAGGGCGCTTGTGCCGCTTGCCGACATGTTCGGCTACGCTACTGACCTGCGTTCTCGCACTCAGGGGCGAGCGACGTACACCATGCAGTTCAATTCGTACGCGGAAGTACCTGAGGCGATCGCTAAGGAGATCGTCGCCAAGGCCACCGGCGCGTAAGAGGCCGGGCAACCGGCACCAAAGGTCCAAACCGTGGTCGGGGAGGGCCGAGAAACCGACCGATTCATAGTGAAGCGGTCACGAGAGAGAAAGTTAGTCCCCGACAATGGCAAAGCAGAAGTTCGAGCGCACTAAGCCGCACGTCAACATTGGCACGATGGGCCACATCGACCACGGTAAGACCACTCTTACTGCGGCGATCACCAAGGTCCTGTCTACGCGCATTCCTGGCACCTCCTTTACGCCCTTCGACCAGATCGACAAGGCTCCTGAAGAGCGCCAGCGCGGCATCACTATTTCCATCGCCCACGTGGAGTACGAGACGGCGAACCGTCACTACGCCCACGTCGACATGCCCGGCCACGCCGACTACGTGAAGAACATGATCACGGGCGCCGCCCAGGTCGACGGCGCCATCCTGGTCGTCTCGGCGACCGACGGTCCGATGCCCCAGACTCGCGAGCACGTGCTGCTCGCCCGTCAGGTCGGCGTCCCCTACATCGTGGTTGCCCTCAACAAGGCCGACATGGTCGACGACGAAGAGCTCCTCGAGCTCGTCGAGATGGAAGTCCGCGAGCTCCTGACGAGCTACGACTTCCCCGGCGACGACACGCCGGTCGTGCGCGTCTCCGCCTTGAAGGCCCTCGAAGGCGACGAGGCTGCGGGCGACAAGATTATGGAGCTCATGGCCGCCGTCGACGAGTGGATCCCCGAGCCCGTGCGCGCCACCGAGAAGCCGTTCTTGATGTCGATCGAAGACGTCATGTCCATCACGGGACGTGGCACGGTCGTCACCGGCAAGGTTGAGCAGGGCGTCATCAAGGTCGGCGACGAAGTCGAGATCGTCGGTCTGCGTCCAACCCAGAAGACCGTCGTCACCGGCATCGAGATGTTCCGCAAGCTCCTCGACGAGGGTCGCGCGGGCGACAACCTGGGCGCGCTGCTGCGCGGCACGAAGAAGGAAGAGGTCGAGCGTGGCCAGGTGCTGTGCAAGCCCGGCACCATCACCCCGCACACCAACTTCGAGGCCGCGGTCTACGTGCTCACCAAGGAAGAGGGCGGGCGCCACAAGCCGTTCTTTGCGAACTACCGTCCGCAGTTCTACTTCCGCACGACCGACGTCACGGGCACCATCGAGCTGCCCACGGGCACCGAGATGGTGATGCCCGGTGACAACACCGACATGACCGTCACCCTGGGCAAGCCGATCGCCATGGAAGAGGGCCTCACCTTCTCCATCCGCGAAGGTGGCCGCACCGTGGGTTCCGGTCGCGTCACGAAGATCCTGAAGTAGTTGGTCATGGCCGACAACCGACAGATGATTCGAATTCGATTGAAGGCCTTCGATCACGGCGTCTTGGATCAGTCCACGGCGAAGATCGTCCAGACCGTCGAGCGCACGAACGCCCGCGTGCAGGGCCCCGTGCCGCTGCCGACCGAGAAGCACCGCTACACGGTGGTTCGCGGTCCGCACAAGCACAAGGACAGCCGCGAGCACTTCGAGATGCGCGTGCACAAGCGCCTGCTCGACATCGTGGATCACACCGCCAAGACGGTCGACTCGCTCCAGCGTCTCGACCTGCCCGCGGGCGTGGACATCGAGATCAAGATCCGCCAGAACTAGCCCTCAGCGCCGGCCCCATCCCCTTTGCGGGTGCGGGGCTCGGTGGTGTAGAGTGAATAGCCCGTTCTTTGCGAACGAGCGAACAACAGAAGTGCTCAGTTGCCCTCGTGGAACGCTGAGCCAACCCAGTCGAGCGCTCCGTTCGGGTTTTCATGGCCCGGCGGAGCGTCTGTATGTCGGCCCTGGTCGACGCACAGAAAAAAAGAGGAAGAGGAAAACGTGGCGACCAAAGCGATCGTCGGCGAGAAGGTGGGCATGACCCAAGTCTGGGACAGCCAGAACCGGGCGATCCCGGTGACGGTGGTGCGCGTCAGCCCAGCTCGCGTCGTCCAAGTGAAGACGCCCGAAAAAGAGGGCTACTCGGCCGTCCAGGTGACCTGGGGCACCAAGCGCACCTCGACCCTCACCAAGCCGGAGCTCGGCCACTTCGAAAAGGCCGGCGTCGCCCCGGGAAAGAAACTCGTCGAGCTGCGGCTCGACGACGTGAGCGGCTACTCGGTCGGCCAGGAGATCCTCGTCGACTCGTTCGAAAAGGGCGAGATGATCGACGCGACCGCGGTCTCCAAGGGCAAGGGATTTGCCGGTGGCATGAAGCGCCACAACTTCTCTGGCCAGGGACACGCCCACGGCAACCACAAGCACCACCGCGCGCCGGGTTCCATCGGCGCCTGCGCGACCCCGGGCCGTGTCTTCAAGGGCACGCGCATGGCCGGTCGCATGGGCGGTTCCCAGGTCACGACGACGAACCTCGAAGTCATCAGCGTCGACGCCGAGCGCAGCCTCGTCCTCGTCAAGGGCGCCGTACCCGGACCGCGCGGCGGTGTCGTGGTGCTGCGCACGTCCGTGAAGAACCCCATGAAGGCGGGAGGTAGCCGATGAGCGACGTCTTTACGCTTCGTGGTCCGGTGAAAAAGGACCGTCCCGCGCTCGCCGAGCGTTCCGTCGAGCGCAAGTCCGTCGCGGGCACCGTGCTCGGCACGGTGTCGCTCGCGCCCGAGTACTTCGGTCGCACGCCCAACATGGCGGTGCTGCACCAGGTGATCAAGGCCCAGCTCGCGGCAAAGCGCGCGGGCACGCAGTCGACCAAGACGCGCAAGGAAGTCCGCGGTGGCGGCAGGAAGCCGTTCAACCAGAAGGGCACCGGCGGCGCCCGTCAGGGTTCGATTCGCGCGCCGCACTACCCGGGCGGTGGCATCGCGCTCGGCCCGAAGCCACGCAGCTACGAGCAGAAGGTCAACAAGAAGATGGTCCGTCTCGCGCTCTACTCCGCGCTGTCGGACCGCGCAGAGCTTGGCCGCGTCGCGCTGATCGACAGCTTTGACGCCTGGACGTCGCCCAAGACCAAGGACGCCACGACAGCGCTTTTGGCGCTCGAGCTCGAAGGGAAGATCTTGGTCGTGTTGAGCCCGAGCGACGAGACCGCCACCCGTTCGTTTCGCAACCTCATGAACGTGAAGACGATCGACGCGGGCGAGCTCAACGCCTATGACGTGCTCGACTGCGACTGGGTGCTCTTCACCGACGCCACGTTGCCCACCGCCACGATGAAAGAGACCCTCTGATGCGCGACGCCATGAATGTTCTGATTCGTCCGGTCGTCTCCGAAAAGACCTACGCCTCGATGGAAGTGGGCACCTACGTGTTCGTCGTCGACCCGCGGGCGACCAAGATCGACGTGCGCAACGCCGTCGAGCAGGCCTTCAACGTGAAGGTCACCAACGTCAACACGCTCAATCGCAAGGGCAAGCACACCCGCAACCGCCGTACCGGCGTGCGGGGGCAGAAGCCTGACACCAAGCGCGCCATCGTCACCCTGAAGCAGGGCGACACGATCAACCTCTTCGAAAGCTAAGGACTGCCATGGCCCTTCGACATCGCAAACCCACGAGCCCCGGTCGCCGTTTCCAGACGGTCTCGGACTTTGCCGAGCTCACGACCACTACCCCTGAGAAGTCGCTGCTCGAGCCCAAGGCGAAGACGGGCGGACGCAACTCGTACGGTCGCAAGACCTCGCGCCACCGCGGCGGCGGTCACAAGCAGCAGTATCGCATCATCGACTTCAAGCGCAATAAGGACCACATTCCCGCGAAGATCGCGACGATCGAGTACGACCCGAACCGCTCGTGCCGCATCGCCCTGCTGCACTACGCCGACGGTGAGAAGCGCTACATCTTGGCCCCCAACGGCGTGAAGGTCGGCGACTACGTCGAGTCCGGCCCGAAGGCTGACATCCGCCTCGGCAACTCGCTGCCGATGCGCTTCATCCCGACCGGTTCGACCGTGCACAACGTGGAGATTCGCCCCGGCGGCGGCGGCAAGATGGCCCGCAGCGCCGGCATGAGCGTCCAGCTCGTTGCCAAAGACGGCGGCTTTGCGACCTTGCGCCTGCCCTCAACCGAGATGCGCCGCGTCCCGATCGACTGTCGCGCGACGCTCGGCATCGTCGGCAACTCCGAGCACGAGCTCATCAAGGTTGGCAAGGCTGGCCGCAACCGCTGGAAGGGCATTCGCCCCCAGACACGCGGTGTCGCCATGAACCCCGTCGACCACCCGCTCGGTGGTGGCGAAGGCAAGACCTCCGGTGGACGCCACCCCGTCTCGCCGTGGGGTCAGCCCGAAGGTCGCACGCGTCTGCCAAAGCAGTCGGACGCGCTCATTATTCGTCGTCGCCGTGGACGCGGCGCGCGGAGGTAGGTAGACAATGTCACGCAGCTTGAAAAAGGGGCCCTTCATCGATGCCCACCTCTTGAAGAAGGTGGACGCGATGAACGCGGCGAACGAGAAGAGGGTCATCAAGACCTGGAGCCGTCGCTCGACGGTCATCCCCGACATGGTCGGGCACACCTTCGCGGTGCACGACGGACGACGCCACGTGCCGGTCTTCGTCAACGAGTCGATGGTCGGCCACAAGCTGGGTGAGTTCGCCCCGACGAGGACCTTCAAGTTCCACGCGGGCCAGGAAAAGACGGGTCGGCGCTAATGACGGCCTCCAAGACCAACGAACGTCCCGGGACCCGCGCCTTCCTGCGCGGCTTTCCGATGTCGGCGAGCAAGGCTCGCGTCGTGCTCAACCTCATCCGCGGCGAAGACGTCACGACCGCGCGCGACATACTTTCGGGCACGACGCGCGAAGCGGCCGACGTGATCGGCAAGGTCCTCGCGTCGGCGGTCGCGAACGCCGTCAACAACGACGGCATGCTCGCCGAAGAGCTCTACGTCTCGGCCGCCTACGCGGACGAGGGCATCACCATGAAGCGCTTCTCCCCCCGTGCGCGCGGACGCGCCGGCAAGATCTTCAAGCGCTCGACCCACATCACCGTCATTGTCTCGCGCATGGACGAAGAGCGCCTCGAGCACATGCGCAGCGCGCGCAATGCCCAGGCGGCTGCCACCCGTTCGCGCCGCGTCGCGTCATCGCGCCGCCGCGCCGACCAGACCGCGAGCGTGAACAAGCGCGAAGCGGCCGCTGAGGCGAAGGCCGAAGCCGCGGCCCGCGAGGCGGCCGAGCTCGAAGCAAGCGAAGCTGCCGCGGCCGCCAACGAGGCGACCGATGAGACGATCGACGACGACGTGACGACCGGTGCGGACCTGACGAGCCTGGACGACACCGCCGTTGACGAGATGAGCGAAACCGAAGCCGCGGCGTCCGAGGCCGAAGTAGACGACGAGCCCGCCGCTGAGAGCAGCGCGGACGACACGACTGAGGAGACCAACTAATGGGTCAGAAGGTAAACCCCTACGGTTTCCGTCTCGGGATCACGACGGACTGGAAGTCGCGCTGGTTCAAGGAGCGCGGCTACAAGGACCTCGTCATCGAGGACTGGAAGATTCGCGACTATCTGACCAAGCAGCTTGAGAGCGCCGCCGTCTCGCGCATCGAGATCGAGCGCAACTCCGACCGCATCCGCGTTGACATCCACACGGCCCGCCCGGGCATCGTGATCGGACGACGCGGTGCTGAGGCCGAGCGTCTGAAGAAGGACCTCGAGAAGATCACCGGCCAGAAGAACAAGATCTCCCTCAACATCCAAGAGATCAAGCAGCCCGAGCTCGACGCGGCACTCATCGCCCAGGGAATCTGTGACCAGCTACTGCGCCGCGTGGCCTTCCGCCGCGCGATGAAGCGCGGCATCCAGACCGTCCAGAAGGCGGGCGCCCTCGGCGTGCGCATTCAGGCGTCGGGTCGTCTCGGTGGCGCGGAGATGTCGCGTCGCGAGTCCTACCGCGAGGGTCGAGTGCCGCTGCACACGCTGCGCGCCGACATCGACTACGGCTTTCGCGAGGCGCGAACTTCGACGGGCCGCATCGGCGTGAAGGTCTGGATCTACAAGGGCGACATCCTGCCCTACCAGCTCACCAACGACGAGAAGATCGTGCGCGAGGCAGCCATGGCCGCAGGCGACGCGATGCCCGTCGGCGCCACGCCCTCGACCCCCAAGGGTGTCGTGCGCGCGGGAGGCGGACGTCGTCGCGTGGAAGTACAACCCGACGAAGAGTTCACCGACACCGAGATTCAAGGGATGGTCGGCAGCGTGTCCGACAAGGCCGCCGAAGACGCACGTATCCCCGAAAGCCAGCTCATCGAAGAGGCCAATGATGAGGCCCTGGCGGACGAAGCTGACGCCACCGGCACACCCGTCGCCGACCTGCTGGCGTCCACCCCCGAAGTCGAAGCGCAGTTGAGCGTCGAAGAAGAGATCGAGCGTCGCACCGCGTCAGAGCACAGCGACGCGCCGCACTTTCGAAAGGACGCGGAGTAATCATGTTGATGCCTCGCAAGGTCAAGCACCGCAAGCAGATGCGCGGCCGTCGGGCCGGCATGGCCAAGGGCGGCGTCGACCTCAACTTCGGCGACTTCGGAATCCAGGCGCTCGAATCGGGTTGGGTCACTGCTCGCCAGATCGAAGCCGCTCGTATTGCGATGACCCGCCACGTGAAGCGCGGTGGCAAGGTGTGGATTCGCATCTTCCCGGACAAGCCCGTCACGCAGAAGCCGGCCGAGACCCGCATGGGCTCGGGCAAGGGCAACCCGGAGTTCTGGGTCGCCGTCGTGAAGCCCGGGCGCATGTTGTTCGAGCTCGGTGGGGTCGATGAGACCCTCGCACGCGCCGCCATGGAGCGCGCCATCCAAAAGCTGCCCATCAAGGCCAAGTTCGTCGTGCGTCCCGGTACGCATGGCACCCCGGAGGTGACGATCTAATGGCAAAGACCAGCGAACAGCGGGCTGACATGCGCCGCCTCGGCGACAGCGAACTGCTCGGGCGTCTCGGTGAGGCCCGTCGCGAGCTCTTCAACCTGCGCTTCCAGCTGGCGACCGGCCAGCTCGACAACTCGGCGCGTCTTGGCGTCGTGAAGAAGGACATCGCTCGCCTGTCGACGTTCCTGCGCGAACGCGAGATCGCGGCCGCCGAAGCCCTAGAAGAAGGTGGACAGTCATGAGTGACGAAACCAACCCGGCCCGTCCCAACCCGCGCAAGGTCCGTGAGGGCATCGTCGTCTCGGACAAGATGGACTCGACGCTCGTCGTCGCCGTCAACGAGCGCGTGAGCCACGCTCGCTACGGCAAGACGGTCCAGCGCACGAAGAAGCTCTACGTGCACGACGAGAAGAACGAAGCCAAGCTCGGCGACCGCGTGCGCGTCCAAGAGACCCGCCCGCTGTCCAAGCTGAAGCGCTGGCGCCTTACCGAAGTCGTGGAGCGTGCGCGATGATCCAGCAGGAAAGCCGGCTCAAGGTCGCCGACAACTCGGGTGCGAAGGAAGTCCTCTGCATCCGCGTGCTCGGTGGATCGCGTCGCAGGTACGCCTCGATCGGTGACGTGTTCATCGCCACCGTGAAGGACGCGATCCCCGGCGCCGCCGTGAAGAAGGGCGACGTGGTGCGCTGCGTCGTCGTGCGCACGGCCAAGGAGAAGCGTCGTCCCGACGGCTCCTACATCAAGTTTGACGAGAACGCCGCGGTGCTGATCAACGACCAGCTCCAGCCGCGCGGGACCCGAATCTTCGGGCCCGTCGGGCGTGAGCTTCGCGACAAGAAGTTCATGCGCATCATCTCGCTCGCCCCGGAGGTGTTGTAATGAAAATTCTCAAAGGTGACGACGTCATCGTGCTCACGGGCAAGTTCCGTGGCGAGCGCTCACGCGTCGAAGAGGCGTTGCCGAAGGTGAACAAGGTGATCCTCGACAACCTGAACGTCGCCAAGCGCGCCACCAAGCAGTCCGGTCGCACGATGCAGGCCGGCATCATCGACAAGGTCATGCCGCTCAACGCCTCGAACGTGGCGGTCTGGTGCCCCAAGCACAAGGGTGCGGCGAAGATCGGCTACGAGGTCGTCGACGAGAAGAAGATCCGGGTCTGTCGCAAGTGTGGAGAAGTCCTATGACGACCGCTACTCGACCACGTCTCAAGGTTCGCTACGACGAGCAGATTCGCCAAGCGCTGAAAGACGAGCTGGGCCTTGACAACATCATGCAGGTGCCGCGCCTCGAAAAGATCGTCCTCAACTCGGGCGTGGGGCGCGCGACCCAGCAGGCGAGCCTGCTCGAGGGTGCCCAGCGCGATCTCGAGCAGATCACCGGACAGAAGCCGGTCGTCACGCGCGCAAAGAAGTCGATCGCGAGCTTCAAGCTGCGCGAAGAGCAGCCCATCGGCGTGAAGGTCACCCTGCGTGGGGACCGCGCCTGGGAGTTCTTCGACCGTCTGCTCAGCCTCGCGATCCCGCGCATCCGCGACTTCCGCGGACTGTCGCCGAAGTCTTTTGACGGACACGGCAACTACACGTTCGGTGTGAACGACCAGCTGATCTTCCCCGAGATCGACTACGACAAGATCGACGCGCCGCGTGGCTTTGACATCACCATTGTCACCACCGCCGCGAACGACGAGCAGGGTCGCGCGTTCTTGCGCGCCTACGGCTTCCCCTTCAAGCAGGAGAATCGATAAGCATGGCGAAGAAAGCTCTTCGAATCAAGCAGAAGCAGACCCCGAAGTTCTCGACGCGCGCGTACACGCGCTGCGAGCGCTGCGGACGACCGCGCTCGGTCTACCGCAAGTTCGGCCTGTGCCGGATCTGTCTGCGACTGATGGTGCACGCCGGTGAGATTCCCGGCGTGACGAAGGCAAGTTGGTAGGAGGACAGCGATGACGATGACTGACCCCATTGCCGACATGCTCACGCGCATTCGCAACGCGAACGCCGCGATGTTCGACAGCGTGAAGATGCCCAGCTCGAAGCTGAAGGAAAGCCTCGCGAAGGTCCTCCAGAAGGAGGGCTTCATCGCGAGCTACACCGTCTCCCAAGAGCCCAACAAGCCCGGCGCGACCCTCGAGATCAACCTCAAGTACTCAGAGGACCGCAAGAAGACGATCATTGGCATCAAGCGCGTCTCCAAGCCCGGACTTCGCATCTACAAAAAGTGCGACCAGATGCCCAAGGTCCTCGGTGGCGTGGGCGTGGCGGTCGTGTCGACCAGCCACGGCCTCATGACCGACCGCGAAGCCCGCAAGGCCAAGCTCGGCGGTGAGGTGCTCTGCTATGTGTGGTAACCGCGAAGTGGAGGTTCACTAATGTCGCGAATCGGACGTAATCCAATCGTCGTGCCCGCTGACGTCACCGTCAGTGTGGCCAGTGACGAGGTGACCGTGAAGGGTCCCCACGCCACCATGACCCGCACCATCCCCGACGGGATCACCCTCGCCCAGGAGGGCGACACGCTCGTCGTCGATCGCCGCAGTGACGAGACGGCCTACAAGGCACTGCACGGGCTCACGCGCACGCTCGTCGCCAACATGGTGACCGGCGTCACGACGGGCTGGTCCAAGGAGCTCGAGATCATCGGGGTTGGCTACCGCGCGACGGCGGCCGGACCCGGCGCGATCGACCTCGCCCTTGGCTTCAGTCACCCCGTCAAGTTCGTCGCACCCGAGGGCGTCACCTTCGAAGTGCCGACGCCGACGAGGGTCATCATCAAGGGCCCCGACAAGGAGATCGTCGGTCAGGTCGCCGCAAACATCCGCAAGCTTCGTAAGCCGGAGCCCTACAAGGGCAAGGGCGTGCGCTACCTCGGTGAGCGAGTGGCGCGCAAGGCAGGAAAGGCCGCAAAGTAATGGCACGCACCACCCGCGAACTCCGTCAGCGTCGTCACCGTCGTCTGCGCAAGAACCTCTCGGGCACCCCCGAGCGTCCTCGCGTCGCGGTCAGTCGCACGAACAAGCACATCTCCGCCCAGATCATCGACGACGTGAACGGCCGCACGCTGGCTGCCGCCTCATCGGTCGAGGTCGCCCTTCGCGAGAAGAGCGGCGGGAACATCGAAGGTGCGAAGGCCGTCGCCGAGCTGCTCGCGACGCGCGCCAAAGAGGCCAACATCGCCGCCGTGGTCTTTGACCGCGGCGGCTTCGACTACCACGGCCGAGTGGCGGCGTTCGCCGACGCGCTCCGTGCCGGTGGACTGGAGTTTTAATGGTAGATGTAGAGCAGTTCGAAGAGCGCACCATCAAGGTGAACCGCGTCTCGAAGGTGGTAAAGGGCGGACGTCGGTTCTCCTTCACCGCCCTCATGGTGATCGGTGATGGCAAAGGTCGGGTCGGACTCGGCTACGGCAAGGCGAAAGAAGCCGGCCTCGCCGTGCAAAAGGGCATCGAAGAGGCGCGCAAGAACCTCTTTGACGTGCCCCTCGCCGGCACGACCATCGTCTATCCGGTCATCGGCAGCGCGGGCGCGGGACGCGTCTTGATGAAGCCGGCCGCCCCGGGCACCGGGGTCATCGCCGGTGGCGCCGCGCGCGCCATCTTGGAGATGGCCGGCGTGAAGGACATCATTGCGAAGTCGCTCGGCTCGCCCAACGGCATCAACGTGGCCCACGCCACGATCGAGGGGCTCAAGCAGCTGCGCCGCCCCGAAGAGCTCGCTGCCCTGCGCGACAAGCCCGCCGACGAGATCATCCCCTCGGGGACGCTGCGCGCGTACCGCGAGCGTCAGCGCGAGGGTGACCTCTTCAAGGTTACGGAGGCTTAGTAATGTCGTTAAAGGTCACGCAAGTTCGCTCGTCGATCGCCACCAAACCCAAGCACCGCGGGACACTGCGCGCGCTGGGCCTGCGCGGTATCGGCCAGTCCAACGTGCTGCCCGACCGCCCGGAGATTCACGGGATGATCGCTCGCGTGGAGCACCTGATCAAAGTGGAAGAGGTCTAGAGATGAAGTTGCACGATCTCAAGTCACCCGAAGGTTCGACGCACCGCAAGAAGATCGTCGGCCGTGGCATCGCGGGCAAGGGCGGCAAGACCGCCGGTCGCGGCACCAAGGGTCAGAAGGCTCGCCGTCAGATTCCGGCCGGCTTCGAAGGCGGTCAGCTCCCCTTGATCCAGCGCATCCCGAAGCTGAAGGGATTCACGAACCCGTTCCGCGTCGAGTACACGCCGGTCAACCTGGACGCGCTCGCCAACCTTGGCGTCAGCGACATCAACCTCGACGTGCTCGTCGGGCACGGCCTCGCGCGAAAGAAGGACCTCGTAAAGGTCCTCGGCCGCGGTGAGCTCACGGTGGCGCTCAACGTCTCGGCGCACGCGTTCTCCGCGTCGGCGAAGTCGGCGATCGAAGGAGCCGGTGGCACCACGACCCTCCTCGAGCTGCCCTTCTCGGTCCGACCGGCTGCGTCGGGAAACCAACACCAAAACCGGTAGGGATTAAACGTGCTCCAGCGCCTGGCGAACATCTTTCGTGTACCCGACCTTCGCAACAAGGTCCTCTTCACGATCGGCGTCATCTGCCTCTACCAGGCCGGGGCCAACATCCCGATCCCTGGGGTGAGCTGGAGCCAGGTCAAGCTGCTCCAGAGCAAGGCCGGCGCGAGCGGCGCGCTGGGATTTCTCAACCTCTTCTCGGGCGGCGCACTGACGCGCCTTGCGGTCTTTGGCCTGGGCGTCATGCCCTACATCACGAGCTCCATCGTGATCCAGCTGCTCACGACCGTGATCCCCAAGCTCACCGAATGGCGCGACCAGGGCGCCGTCGGTCAAAAGAAGATCACCCAGACAACGCGCTACCTCACGATCGGCTTGGCGCTGCTGCAGTCGACGGGACTCATCTACGCCTTCCACGGCCACGACGAGGCGCTCCTCGGCTTTGACATCAACCTGATCCCGAAGTTCACTTTCCCGCTCGCGATCTTCATGGTGGTGATCTTGACGGCCGGCACCGCGTTCGTGATGTGGCTCGCCGAGCTCATCACCCAGCGCGGCATTGGCCAGGGCATGAGCCTGCTCATCTTCGCGAACGTCGTGGCGTCACTGCCCTCGGGCGGCAAGGCCGTCTGGCAGGAGGGTGGCGAGTTCAAGTTCTTCGTCATCCTCGTCGTCTCGCTCGCCCTGCTGGTGCTCATCGTCTTCATGGACAACGGCCAGCGTCGTATCCCGGTCACCTTCGCACGCCGGGTCGTCGGACGACGCGAGATGGGCGGCAACTCGACCTACATACCGCTCAAGGTCAACCAGTCCGGCGTGATCCCGATCATCTTTGCGAGCTCGGTGCTCTACATCCCGATTTTGCTCTCGAACATCGTGCCGTGGGCGAGCTTCCAGCACTTCGTGACGAACTCGCTGCAGCCGACGAACTTCTTTTACATCTCCTCGGACTTCATCCTCATCCTCGCCTTCACGTTCTTCTACGTGTACATCGCCTTCGAACCGCACCAGCAGGCGGAGATGCTGCGCCAGCAGGGTGGCTTCGTGCCCGGCATCCGCCCGGGCATGCCGACCGAGCGCTACTTCTCGCGCATGCTGTCGCGTCTCACCGTCGTGGGTGCGGTGTTCTTGGCGTCGGTCGCGGTGACCCCGAGCATCTTGATGGCGCTGTGGAGCATCAACCGCTTCCCGTACTACGGCACGACCCTCCTCATCGCGGTGGGCGTCTCGCTCGAAACGATGCGCCAGATCGACTCCCAGCTCATGATGCGCAACTACGAAGGCTTCCTGAAGCGCTAACGATGACGGGCCAACTCAATCTTGTCGTCCTGGGCAAGCAGGGCGCTGGCAAGGGCACCCAAAGCCAGGGACTCTGCGACCGCTACGGGCTCGCCCACATCTCGACGGGGGACATCTTGCGCGCCGCAGTCGCTGCCGGCACCCCCCTCGGGCGCGAAGTGAAGTCGGTCCTTGAATCGGGCAAGCTCGTCTCCGACGATCTTGTCAACAAGCTCGTCGAAGACCGGTTGCAGGCGCCAGATACCGAGCGCGGTGCGGTGCTGGACGGCTTTCCGCGCAACATCGACCAGGCCCAGGCGCTCGAGCGCATCGTCGGGCCGACGGGCATAAAGCTCTGCATCTACATCGACGTGCCCAACGAGCTGGTCATCGCGCGCCTCTCGTCGCGGCGCGTCTGCCAAGAGTGCGGGACCATCTATAAGGACACCGACATCTCGGCGATCTCGGGAACGTGCGAGCTGTGCGGCGGCGACGTCGTCCAGCGCAGCGACGACAAGTCCGAAGTCATCGCCGAGCGCCTCGCTACCTTCGAGCGCGACACCTTCCCGCTCCTCTCCTTCTACGAGTTGCGCAATCTGCTCGTCAAGGTGAACGGCGATCAGAAGGTAGAAAAGGTCGCGGGCGACATCGACGAACTGCTGCACGGGCGCGGTCTGGTGTGATTCGTTCCAAGGACGAACTCGACAAGATGCGTCGCGCCGGCAAAGTCGTCGCCGAGATCCATGACGTCACGCGCGCCGCAATTCGTCCGGGCATCACGACGAGGGATCTCGACGTCCTCGCCGCTGAAGTGATCGCAAAGCGCAACGCGCGCTCTAACTTTCTCAACTACCACGGATTTCCGGCGGTCATCTGCACGAGCCCAAACGACATGATCGTTCACGGCATTCCCGGGGACTACGTCCTGCAAGAGGGTGACATCATCTCGGTTGACGCCGGCGCCATCGTCGAGGGCTACCACGGCGACGCTGCGTACACGGCGCCCGTTGGCGAGGTGAGCGCGATCGCGAAACGGCTCATCGACGTGACCGAGCGTTCGCTCTGGGCAGGCATCGATCAGCTCGTGGTCGGCAACCGTCTGCACGAGGTCGGGCGCGCCGTCCAGAACGTCGCTGAGGCGGCGGGTTTTTCTGTGGTGCGCGAATACGTGGGCCACGCGATCGGCACCGAGATGCACGAGAGTCCTCAGGTGCCGAACTACTGGCCAGGCTCACCTGGTCCGAAGCTGAAGGCCGGCATGGTCTTCGCGGTCGAACCGATGCTCAACGTCGGCACGTACGAGACGTACGTGCTGGACGATGACTGGAGTGTTATGACTCGCGACGGGGAGCTTTCCGCGCACTTCGAGCATACGATCGCCGTCACGGACAACGGCCCTGAGGTCTTTACTCTCGCGTGAGGGTTCATGTCGGGTCTC
>CAVRWO010000004.1:0-117255 GCA_963724865.1 uncultured Acidimicrobiaceae bacterium
TGAGGGCGACTTGCAGCGGCACTACCATCAGCCCCACGACGACCAAGAACACGATGTCACGCCCGCGCCATCTGCCAAAGACCAAGCTGTGTCCCGCAAAACACGACAAAAAGGTCACCAGCAACGTGGCGGGTACCGTAATTTCGATCGACGTCATCAACGAGTCCAGGAGTCCACCCGGGATGAACCCTTGGCCGAAGAGGACGCGATAGTTCGAAAAGGTCAGGCTGGCCGGATGCAGCAGCGCTTTCCACCATCCAGTCACCCCGAAGTCCGCTTCGGGACGCAGTGAGATGACAAGAAGTGACACGGTGGGTACTAGCCACACGATGGCGATGATCCCAAGGACGATGTTTGATGGTCCCCGCGTCCCGAGCCGTCGCGCAAGTCCGCGGCGACGCTTGGTGAGATCGGTCGACTGAACAATGGTCGCCATCACACGCCCTTGATCCGCTTGAGGTTCAAGATCATCGCCGGGGTGACGAGTAGGAACAGGATGACCGCAATGGCGCTCGATACACCCGAGTGAACCCCGCCGGTGAAGCCATCGTTATAGATCTCCACCGCCAGGGTGGGCGTTGCGTTGACCGAGGAGCCCGACGCCATATTCAAGACGATGTCGAAGACTTTGAGCACGTTGATGATCATGGTGACAAAGACGACGGCGAGGACAGGAGAGAGCATCGGGACGGTCACCCTGCGAAACACTTGCCACTCCTTCGCGCCATCGATGCGAGCAGCTTCCAAGACTTCGCGATTCAGCGACGCCAACCCCGCGCCAATCAGCACCATCGCAAACCCGGCCCAGATCCACAAGTAGGTGATGATCATCGCAATATCGGCGAGGGGAACCGAGAGCAGCGCCTGGGCAGTTTGGTTCAATCCCGAGACCGGGGTAATGGAACTGCCACCGAGCCACGAGATGCCCGTAAAGCCTGAACTAAAATTCGATGAGGCGAGCTCGACGAAATACTTGCCGGAACCGACATTGGAGAATTTGTACTGACCGGAATCGGTCGTGGTCGTCGTCGCGACGGTCGCGCCCTGGGAGTTCACCAGCGACAGGCGAAGCAGGGGAAGGCCGAGCTCCCCGGGCAGGATGTCCTTCGTATTCGTCGGAGCACTCGGTGAAAACGCGCGCCAGACGACACCCGTGATGGCGCCCGATATCGGCTGGGGCTTTACCGCCTTTTGGGCCTTGAGGACTGTCAAGGTTGCAGGGCTCACGTCCCTCAGCCCAATGTCGATCCCCCCGCCCGCTCGAGCCGATGAGGTGCTGATGATGGTGCTGTTCTTCTGGGCGCGTGAATCGCTCCCCACGAGCTCGGCGACCGATTGACCGGCCGTCGTGCTGATCGGATACGCACCCGGCGGGTTGAACCAATCGCTGATGGTGAGTGCCGCCGCATTCACCGCTCCAATCTGAGGACTGTTATCGAAGATGGTCGCCCACACCAAGGCTGAGGCGGTCGTACTGAAGACGATCGGCATCACGATCAACGCCTTGAACGCCGTGGCCCAACGGATTCGCTCCGTGAGCACCGCAAAGATGAGGCCAAAGGTAGTGACGAAGAAGGGGAAGATCAGCACCCAGATGACGTTGTTGCGAAACGCCGTCAGGATTGTGTCCGTTGAGAAGACGGTCTTGTAGTTGGTCAGCCCGAGAAACTTAGTGGCCGACTCATTAAAGAGGCTGAGGCGCACCGTATCGATCGCCGGCCAGACGACGATGAACAGCAACCAGATCGCGGCGGGCGCCAAAAACGCGAGCGAAACGGCGTGTTGGCGTATCCACGAGCGATGCGCGCCGGCTCTCCTCGTTGCGTTGATCGTGCTCGCGCTCACGGCCCCCCACCACTCACGATTATGCGGCTGCGCTCAACAGCGACAACCACCGAGTGCTCATCAGCGTGCGCGCAACTCAAAGAGGTGCACGCACGCTGATGATGCTACGTACGACTATCCGTTGGAGGCCAGGAACGCCTGGGTCTCGCTCTGCATTGTTGACTGAAACTGAGCCGTGGTGTCGGTGCCGCCGACCCAGGCCAGCATGTTGGACCACATTTGGGGCTCCAGCGTGCCACCGTATTCGTCGTCCATGCTGAACACCGTCGCGGCCGCACTATTCAGGTTCTTCACGATGCTCGCCGTCACGGGATTACTGATGGCACTCGCCGGCACGGCCAGGTTGGGAGTGATCGTCCCTCCCGGAGCCTCTTCCCATAGCGTCGCGAACTGCTTTGAACCTAGATACTGCATCAACGCTCGCGATGCCTTCGTCGACGTCAGCAACATCGCCACGTCTCCTGACGACTGGTCGTCGTTGGAATACTTGCTTCCAGTAGGCGCCGGGAACGGGAAGTAGTCGTAGCACGGGCTGGTCTGGGTCAGGGTGCACGACGAGGCGTTCGACGCCACGTAGTTCGCTGGTATGGACTGCTCCACAAAGGACGCTTCAATGACCATGGCGGCCTTCGGCGCTCCCGACGTGGGGAACACGTCGTTGAGGCACGTAGGCCACAGCTGGTCAGTGCCCAAAGCATTGCTGATGCCACCCACGTTTGCCCCATTGGCACCGAGCAACGAGGAGTAGTTGGCAAAGGCTGCGGTGACCTCGGGACTGGTCCAACTCAATTTCCCGCTCACGAGGTCGTTGTACGCAGTAGCGCCATTCAACTTCACGAACAGGTTTTGAAAGAGGTCCGTCGCCGCCCAGCCTGCACCGGACGTGCCGCTGCAGTAGGAAATCGGCGTGTAACCAGCCTGGGCAATCGTCGAGGCATCGGTGAGCATCTGCTCAAAGGTCGTCGGCGTAGACGTGATGCCCGCGGCCTTGAACACCGCTGGGTTGTAGAAGACGGTGTTCTTCGATGAGGAGTCGAGCCAGACCCCATACAGCGTTCCCTTGTAGGTTGCCGACGCACTCCACCCGGCCGAGAAGTTCTTTACTTCACTGCCCAAAATCGGCTTCAGCGGCGTCAACCGCTTGCCCGCGGCGAGTAAGTTAAACGACCCGGGAGTTGGGACCGCCGCGATGTTCGGTGGCTTGCCTCCCGCTACTGCCGCTTCCAGCAGCGTGGGCAGGCTAGAGCCTCCATTGCGGATCGTTACCTTTATCCCTGTCCTCTGCTCGAAGGGTTTCAGCGCCGTGGCAAAACCCGTCGCCTCGGCGCCGGAAAACTCGTTCCACACCGATACGGTCCCGCCGATTTTGGCCGAACCGCTCGCGGCACTGTTCACGCCAATTGCTGCTACTGAAGCGATCATGGCTGTTGCCGCTGCGGCGGCGGCCATACGCTTCCCAAAAGATTTATTGGATCTCAATTTTCCCCCCACCAAAAATCCGCGCCGCATCAGTTTGGTGCCGCGCCGTCCTGCCTCACTCTTGTAACCATCTGTTCACCAGCGGTTCAATTGGGAACGTACCATATGACTCAGGCTCGGACAACGGCACCTTCCCCTTGGTCGTCTCGCGTTTTCTGTAAGGGGATTATCGAGAGCGGCATCGCCAACCGATGAGCACAAGGGTCCACTCACTCGGGCAAGCGATCGGTACAGGAACTGCGCCACCAAGTCGAAAGGTGGAGTCACAGTTCGACGCGTTGGCCGGATTCAACCGAGGTCGGTGATTCCTGCGAGTTGATCGACGCTCGATTCCTGACAGCCCGGCCGTTGAGCGCGCGTCAGGTGGCGAAGAGCGCGCTGTATGCGTTGAGGGCGGGCTGTCCCCCAAGGTGGGCGTAGAGAACGTTCGAGGTCTTCTCTATCTGACCGCAGAGAACCAGATCGATCAAACCGGCCATCGATTTGCCTTCGTACACAGGATCGGTCACCATGCCTTCAACGCGGGCCGCGACGCGCATGGCCTCAAGCGTCGACTCGTCCGGAATGCCATACGTGCCGGCGTGGTAGTCGAGGTTCAATTCAATCTCGTCGTCACGCAAGGGTCGCTCAAGACCGATGAGCGAAGCCGTGTCCCTGGCGATGCGCGCTACTTGGTCGTACGTCTCAACCGGCTTCGCTGAGGCGTCGATGCCGATGACTCTCCGGGGGGTTCCGCCCGCGTCAGCGAGCGCCGCGAAACCGGCAATCATGCCCGCCTGCGTACTTCCAGTCACCGAGCACACGATGACCGTGTCGAAGAAGACGCCGAGCTCGCGTTCCTGCTCGGCGACCTCGTACGCCCACTGAGCAAAACCGAGTCCCCCGAGGCGGTGATCGGACGCCCCAGCCGGTATGGCGTAGGGCTTGCCGCCACGTTCTTCAATCTCAGCGAGGGCCGCTTCCCAGCTCTCCTTGAAGCCGATCCCGAATCCCGCATTGACCAAACGGACGTCAGCACCGGCGAGACGGCTGATGAGGATATTGCCAACCTTGTCGTAGACCGAGTCCGGCCAGTCGACCCAACTCTCTTGAATCAAGACGCACTTCAGACCGACGTGCGCCGCGACGGCGGCGACCTGGCGCGTGTGATTGGACTGGACGCCGCCGATCGAGACCAGCGTGTCGCAGTGCGTAGCAAGGGCTTCTGGTATCAGGTACTCGAGCTTGCGCGTTTTGTTCCCACCGTAAGCGATGCCCGAATTGCAGTCTTCGCGCTTCGCCCAGATCGACGCTCCCCCGAGGTGAGCCGTCAGGCGATCGAGACGGTGAACCGGGGACGGACCAAACAGCAGCGGGTAACGCTCAAAGGATTGGATTGACATGAATACGCCTCCTGTTGTTTAGTCCGCTGGCGACTCGTCGGCGAGGTCCTCGAGTACTCGCCAGATCTCTGCGGTGACCAACATCGCTCCTTCACTGTCATGGTCGGCGCAAGCGTCAATGAGCCGGTCGTGCAGCGCCGCTGATCGAGCTGCACCCTCGGTGCTGAAAAGTCTGCGCTCCAATCGACGAATCAAAGGGGTGTATCGCTCCACCGTCTCCATGAGGGCGACGTTGCGAGAGGCTTGAAGGAGCACTCCGTGCAGGTCGTCGTCGGCGGCCATGGCTGCGTCGAGATCGCCGCGACGACTCGCATCCTTGAAGCGGATATTCGCCTCGCGCATCGATTCAATGTCTCGATCGATGAGATTCGCCATCGCGGTGCTGACTGCCAATTCCTGCATGGAACGCACCACCGACGCGGCGTCTCCGACCTCACGTGCGGCGATCGGTGTGATCCGTGTGTAGCTCTGCGGCTTCGATTCGACCAGTCCCTCGTAGACAAGCCGAGCCAGAGACTCACGAACGGGAGCTCGCGACAGCCCCAATTTCTCGGCGAGTTCAAGGTCGGTCACGGTCGTGCCTGGTGCCAGCTCTTCTCGAACGATCGCGTCACGAAGCGCGCGATACGCGGACTCTCGTAGGAGGGTTCGTTCCACTGGTTTAAGCGACTCCACAACTGAAATGTTAGATGTTAGAGCTCTAAACCGCAAGCTGCTTGCTGAAGTCCCGCATACACCTGGGCACTCCCAAGATACCGTGACGTCCATAAGTCCATTGAAGAAGTTCGCCGAACCGATTGCACTGGCAGCGATCCCTGGCAAAATTCGCAACAGTGTCTAATCGGAGGATCCGCGATTCATTCGTCGAGATCGCGGCTTAGCGGTTGTTTGAAGAACTTCGCTGAATCAGTTTAAATCAGGTGAAGGCCAGCGCGAGGCACACGCAATTGAACCGCCTTATCACAGACGAGCATCATTCATCAGATGTAAGAGATTCATCGCCACATATCAACTTTCGTAACTTCTTCGTCAAAGACTCGATGTCGCCATCATTGCTTATCTCTACCCAATTGCACCCAAACTTCTCAAGTGCTTCATATATCGCCCCCACGATCTGGTCATAGAACCGAAAGAGCGACCTCGATTCAAGTTCTTGAAGGGTGCTACGCGAATGAAATGTGGACTCGGATACGGTAAGCAATACGAACAAGGGATCAAATAGGTTCGTTTGATCGACAAAGGAGCGCTCGAAGTCGGCAACTAAACCTGGGGATCGAACACTTGCGTAGGCGAGATTCCCGACGTGCCACGTCTCTACGCAGTGAGGCAACTCTGGCATCTGAGCGATCGAGCGGTCTCGTCTCAATTCCAGCGCCAATATCATTTCATCGAACTGATTCAGGTCTCTACCGACCAGGGGCACGCGATCACCGTTATGAATCATTGACAGACGCAGGGCCCTGCCGATCTCACCATGTGCTAGGTAGCCGTACGCGGAAAGCAGCTGCGCCGAAGTCGTTTTTCCCGAGGCATGCATGCCGTTGACAACAACAAATCGGTTCGGATAAGACGCCATGATTCAGAAAGTACCATCGAAGTCATTCAATCGTTGTGGCCAAGCTTTCAACGGCGAACACATCTGAGCCGCGTGCTCGGTCCTGCACTATGTCGCAATGAGCCACCGACTTGACTAGCCGGTGCTCGTTTATTGAGAACGGTGTCAGACCCTTTCAACAGATACGGTTAAGACTGCCCAAGGCGAGCGTCGACGGTCAAGCTAAAACAGACGGCCTTTCGATTGCAGAAACCGTTTCGGCGAGCATGTCCTTTGACATCGGTGGTTTAATGAGTGACTGACTGATAAGTACCTGAAGGGAGCGCGGGTGACCGACAATGATGCAGGTCCGGTAGGAGGTGTCCTTGGCCAATCAATCATACTTTCCCGTCACGAGGAGATCTTTGCCTCCGGATTCAGGCAGGAATCCATGCGGACGGCGAGTTATGAATTGCACCTAGCCAAGACGAAACTAATCCTGCCGAACAAAAAGCGCTATCCCGAAAACGATATCTACGAAGGTCCGCTAGTTCTTCAGTGCGGAGACGTGGCGTTTGCCTCAACGGTAGAGCGCCTACATGTGCCGAACGATCTCTGTGCGAATCTCTCGATGAGGTTCTCATTCGCCAGCAAAGGGGTTCTTGCCCTCAACGGAATGATTGTCGACCCTGGCTATGGCTCAGACCACGAAGGCGGATCACGACTTCACTTCATATTGGCCAACGTTGGTGAGCGAGCCATATATGTCAATCTCTGTTCTGACAATGACGAACGATTCCTTGGTGACAGCATTGCCGCTATTCAATTTCTCCCAGTGTCGACTTCTCCCGGAGCAGCCATAGCCGCTCCGACTCTGTCGAAGAGCCCACCGGTCATTGACGAGTTGTTTAGAAATGACGAATTGTCGTTAGGTCTTTCGCTATTCACCACCCAAAGGGAGATGAGAGAGAAGATTGAAGCGCTGGACAGAGACATCAAAAATGACGTTCGCGGGCTCAATAATGTGGTCACATTCGGTCACTTCTTGCTCGGAACCGCCGTCGTCGGAGTCGTCATCAGCTTTCTGCTTAGCTGGCTATCATCCTCTCGTGCCAAGGCCACCGTGGATCTTCTATCTCATCACACAGGAGTCGCAACTGAGCTCCTATTGATATTCATTGTTGTCTTCATCACCATTCCTTTAGGCATTCACCTCCTGCTGAAGATGCGGAATTCTGGAAGCTCGCGAGGAGGTGAGTGACTCCGGGCTTACCATTATGTTGGGTGTCGGACCCATTGGCGATTGGAATGCGAGTGAGAATCGACCCTTCATCTGAGGAAAATTCGGCCGTGACCATAGACGACATTTGTGATCACGTAATAGGGATGCACTCTCGCCACCATTGGGAGCAGCGAAGCTCGGCTGAGAGAATGTTGTATCTTGCCTCGGAAGTAGGCGAACTCGCGCGAGCGTTAATCGCTAGCGAGCGCTTGCCTAATGTCAGCACTTCTGCCACATACTCTGAGGTGTCGGAAGAGATGGTTGACGTTATCTGGAACGTTTGCGCGCTGGCGGTCGCTTTGAACATTGACTTGAACTCAGCCATACGCTCCAAACTCGACGTACTTAACAAGAGGGAGTGGGATGCTTCGTAGTGTCGAAAAGTCGAGCGTAGAGGGGCGGAACGACCGATGAGATTTGTCTTAGGCGTTCTTGGTATGCCCGGGTCCGGCAAGAGCCAGGTTGCTGAACTATTCCGCAACTGCGGGCTTCCGATTATCAGACTCGGTGGCTTTATTGAAGAGGAAGTAGTTCGTCGTGGACTTCCTCTGAATTCTGCCAATGAGACGCTTGTGCGAAATGGTCTACGTGAGGAATTCGGGAAAGGTGTATTAGCTAGCCGCGTGCTCGACGCAATCTCTGTAGATACTTCGGAGTCCCTTTTTGTCCTAGACGGCGTAGCTTCTCCCGAAGAAGATCATGCATTAAGAATGAACCTCGAAGACTCGTATTTTACCATTGCGATATTGGTTGATAGAGACATTCGGTACAGCAGACTTGAGGTTCGAGACCACCGTCACCTGACTAATGAACAGGCGGAGGAGCGGGATCTTCAAGAGATTCGCTCATTAAGAAAAGCCGAATGCATGGTTTTGTCTGACTATTTCGTTTTGAACAACGACGATCTCCATTCTCTCCTCCAGTTGTCTCTCACCAAGGTCGTTGATCATGTTTCTAAGTCGGCTGATAATCACGAATTGGACTGGTACTACCTCAACCGCTCTCAATTATTCGAAAGACTGGATTACGGCGCGAGGATCGATGCCAAGAGCGTTTGGCTTTTGATTGCTCTAGCTCAGATAGAGAACGATCCGATGATGACATGGCACGCTTGCAAAGCGATCGGCGATTATGACTTCGAGGCCGGAAAGACATTCCTATTAAGCGTCGGAGCTAAGCCCGATATTGAGCTTGAGCCAAGTTCGCTCCACCGGATTGCCGCGCGTTCGTTGGCACGATTGTCTAGTGAGCCATTTGAAGTACTCGCAATGCTCCATTCGAAGGAGCCGGAAACAAGACGTTTTGCAGTTGACGCTTTGGGTGAACTGGCGAGTGAGTCGTCTTTCGACGAAGTATTGGCGCTGTACAAGTCTGAGCAGAACAATGAGGTTATCTTGTGGGCTGGGCTAGCTTTGGCAAAGATTGCCAATAGGTCGAAGAACGATCTGCTTACGGAGACTATTTTTTCGCTCGTAAGGCAATCCCGGGATTACAAGAGGATGGTAGCGTTCGATGCTTTGACGAAAGTCGATGCAATGAAGGCTCAGAACGTCCTTGACGAATTGCATGAGTCACATGAGATTGATCTTGCCGAAGAAGCCCGCTTGCGAGCGCTGCTAGCCGATCGATGACAATCCTGTAGTAGGGGACAATTCGATGGCCTGTTCGTACTTGGGTAATGAGGTTCTGCTCGGCTGATGGTTGTCCCCGCAAAGTATCTAGTCATCGCAGATGACATTTTTACAACTGCTGAGAACGCCCTTCGTTACCGCAGGCTTGGGTAATACTTTGCATAAGGGCCTCTGAGGAGGTAGCCAAATGGCACTGAGTTATTACGAAATCTTGGGTGTGGCACCCACGGCCTCATCCGACGAGATCAAAGCTGCTTATCGAAAAGTTGCCGCTCTGTACCACCCCGATCGATCGGACGGGCTCAGCAACGATGCTCTGATGGCCGAAGCTACCGAAGCCAAAGACACTCTGCTCGATCCAGGCAAGCGACGTCTCTATAACCAGTACCTCGGAAGCGAAGCGACGCCACGTTTCGAGCCCCCGAACCAGAATTTACATAGCGAGTCCGCCCCGACTCATTCCGCGTCGCACCGCGATGGGCCAGATGGCTGGGCCGAAGACGACTTCGAGCCCGCACCCTTACGACCCAGGATGAAGCGCAGCGGAAAACTCCTGACAATTGCAATTCTATTTGCCGTGTTTACCTACTACGACTGGGCCCATAGTGTGCCGGGTCTTACCGGCGTACCGTATCGGGACGCGTTGCTGGTATTGGTTGTCATTTGGGGACTGTTTTGGGTCACGCCCAAGCGCATCGTCGACCGCGGGTTCAACTTCGTATGCTCGCTGGTTAAGCACCCAAAATCGAAGGTAGAAGCCGAAAAGTGAACCCGCCGACTGCAGGTTGTCCGACCAACTGAGCACAGATGTAGTTGTCGTCTCATCAAGAGATCAGACTCGGGAGGATTTAAAAGATCGGCGAACGACTCACCTTTTTTGACCAGAAGGTTTGGACGCCGATTAACGGCTGCGGATTAGGAGGAGTGACTAAGAAGTGCCGGATCGAGACCCGGGCGACCCACTAAATCCCTGTATCACTTCGGTTCCCGTTCGACGAAAAGCCTTCGGGACCAACCTGACTCGATACGTGCTCGACGGACCTTCAGGACCTTTTAGAGGCGTGTTAGTCCGCTGGTTGCAATCTCTTCGAAGACTCTGACATCAGTCTCGTAAGGAGAGTCGGGTTCGGGCCAGTGAATAATCAATTCAGTGATCCCGATCAGCTGATACCTCCCCGCCCAGTCAACGAACGCCTCGAGAGAACTGAGTGGCCGTTCATCTGACAGTCCATTCAACAACACCTTGTTGAGTTCAGATGAATCTCTTTCGTATCTCAGTAGAACTTCGTCGAGACGAGACAACTGTGACTTCACAACCTCGGAGCACGTCGCATCTTTGCTCTTTGAGAGCCCCAGTGTGATCCATCCATCGCCGTATCGAGCAGCGACGTCCATTCCCCGCGGTCCGTCGGCTGCTACGAACAGCGAAGGTCGAGGTTGTTGAATCATTCCCGGAAGCATCCGGGCGTCGCGTGCGCCATAGAACGCTTCACTGAAAGACGTCTCATCATTCCGGAGCAAAGTATCAAGCAATGAGACGAACTCGTTGAACCGATCTGCTCTTTCGTGTGAGGACCATGGCGCCTCACCGAGGACGGTGGCGTCTTCACCTACTCCACCCGAACCAACTCCAATGATCAGTCTGCCGTTTGAGACGTCATCAAGTGAGAGCAACTCCTTCGCGAGAGCAACGGGGTGACGAAAGTTTGGAGACGTCACCATCGTGCCAAGCTGAATGCGCGAGGTGGACAGTGCTGCAGCCACGAGCGTCGGGATTGCTCCAAACCAAGCCCGATGCTTTAGAGGGCCCCACGTGAGGTGGTCGTACGTGTAGGCCGCATCGAAGCCAAGCTCCTCGGCTCTTCGCCATTTTTCAGCCGAAAGGGGCCAACGTTCGAGAGGAAGAATCACGGTACTCAGTCGCATGGGCTCAACCTCTTCCAGCCACGTCGATTGTCGGTGCGATGGTTCTTGCCCATATCTAGAAATAGTCCTCCCGAGTAAAAGCCGATCACCGACTGGCGCCCCTAACTCTTGTCGATCCGATCCACGAGTTCTCGCGCAAGGGCGAAGGACGACGTGGCGGCGGGCGAGGGCGCATTTCGAACGTGCGACACGCTACCCACTCGAGAGATCATGAAGTCGTCGATAAGGCGACCATCGCGGCCCACCGCTTGAGCGCGCACGCCGGACTCGAACGAAGAGTCAATCGACGAGCGCTCCAACGAGGGGACGTACTCGCGTGCTGCCTGGATATATGCTCGCTTGTTCGCTGCCATCTGAATCTCGGTGAGTCCCGTTCGCCAGTACTTGCTCGCCACCTTCCACATCCCGGGCCACGATACGGTCTCCCAGATGTCGCGCGGTCGAACGGTACGAAGCAGATACCCGTCACGAGAGGGCACGAGCATGGCCGTGGGTCCGATCATGATGCCGCCATAGATGTGTTTGGTGAAGTGGACGCCGAGGAAGGGCAGCATCGGATCGGGTACTGGGTACACCATGCCCTTCACCAGCGGCTCGGTGGTGGGCTTGAGTCTTAGATAGACCCCGCGGAAGGGAACGATGCGTGGATCGGCAGGCGCCCCTGAACGGCGGGCGAGACGGTCCGACCATAGACCCGCGCAGACGATGGTCTGAGATGCAGTAATCACCCCGTCATCGAGCACGAGACGGTTCTCGGCACCCTGTTCGATCCTGTGCACCTCGGTGTCGAACATGAAGTCAACGCCCATACCCTCAAGTTCCCGACGGATCGTCTGAGACACCACGGTGTAGTCGATGATGCCGGTGTTGGGCGCGTGAAGCGCGGCGATGCCGACGGCGTTGGGCTCGATCTCGCGGATCTCGCCCGCAGAGATACGACGCAGTCCGGTCACCCCGTTGGCGATCCCTCGACGTTCAAGCTCGTCGAGACGACTCAACTCGCCGTCATGGAGGGCGACGATCAACTTGCCGCAACGCTCGTAGGGAATCTTGTGCTCTTCGGCGTATTGGTACATTTGGGCCGCGCCCTCGACGCAGAGCTTGGCCTTGAGGGACCCCGGCTCGTAGTAGATGCCCCCGTGGATGACTCCCGAGTTGTGACCGGTCTGGTGACGGGCGACGTCACTCTCGCGTTCGATCATGACCATCGAGGCGCCCGGCCTGCGCAGCAGGAATTCGCGGGCGACCGCAAGACCTACAATTCCGGTCCCGACCACTGCGATGTCATAGTTTCTCAACATGTCAACGTGGGAGCATTTCTTCCTAGAAGCTGGTCGAAGCTTTCGCCAAGATCCCGCCGTCGCACACCAAGTGCGAGCCGGTGACGTATTGCGATTCTTCCGACAGCAGCCAAAGGACAGCCGCTGCTGGCTCGCTGGGTTCGGCCAATCGGCCCAGGGGGACCTCGCCGTTGACTAGCGCACGCGCACTTGGCAGTTCATCCTCGGGCACGTTGACCCACATGAGGGGGGTATCAGTCGCCCCCGGCACCACCGCGTTGCAGCGAATGCCGTACTTGGCGTAATCGACGGCGAGAGTTCGCACGAAGGCGGAGACGCCTCCCTTGGAAGCGCTGTAGGCACTCGCCCTTCCCGCAGAAAAGCCAACGAAACTCGCTGGCGACGAGCAGCACACCAGTGAACCCGGGGAACCGGATTGGAGCAAACTTCGTAGTGCTTGGCGACATGCAAGGAACGTTCCCGTAAGGTTTGTGGCGATGACCGCATTCCAGAGTTCGAGTGAAATCTCATGGGCAAACGCAGAACGCTCAATGCCTGCAGAGGTGAACAGTCCTGAGAGCGGGCCGAGCTGGTCTTCAGCGTCGTTGAAGGCTGAAATGACCGACGATTCGGACGTCACGTCGCATACGAGGCCGACTGACTTTCTTGCGCCCTGGCTCGCTGCCTCCTCCGCAACTGCCGCAGCTGACTCGGCATTCCGATCAAGTACTCCAACGCTGAAGCCACGCTGGGCGGCCTTAAGGACGACCGCGCGACCAATGCCGGAGCCTCCGCCCGTCACCAAGAGCACCTCATTAGTCATGTTTTCCCCTTACCGGTACTGAGACATCATCACGCTGCACGAGATCTCAGCATCCGAACCCTCAATAACTATTTCCACGTCTCTTGAACTATTGCCCATCAGAAGTGCGTCGTCGACAACAGGAATACTGCGCCCCGAATTCCTCCGGGAGTCATAGCGGTCATGTCCTCTGAAAAGATTCACGCCGAGCGCACCGCGCACGTCTTGGTGCGCGTGTAGAACCCCACTGCCTCCAGGCCCTGCTCCTTGAACGGTGACCCAGAGAGCTTGTAGCCGCCAAAGGGTTGGTGCACGTCCCAACCAGAAGTGGGCAGGTTCACTGCCGCTTGGCCGGTCTCAATTCGACGAAGGAACTCGTCGGTACTCGCGAGGTCCCTCGTGAACAACGCGGCGGACAGTCCGTACGCCGAGGCATTGGCGAGGGTGATGGCTTCATCAAGTGAGTTCACGGCCACGACAGCAACGACCGGCCCAAAGACCTCCTCACGCCAAATCCTCATGTCGGTCGTCACGTTGTCCACCACCGTCGGCAGAACGTAACAACCACGCTCGTACATGTCTCCCTCACCAATGGAGCCTCCCGCGAGTATCGTGGCGCCTTCACCGAGCGCCGACGCCACGTAACCCATGACGTCACCCTGCTGGGTGCGACTCACCATTGGCCCCACCGTGGTTCCTTTCTCGAGGCTAGGCCCGGGCACCATCGAATTCGCGATGTTCACCAGGCGTTCGACCAGCGCATCCTTGACTGACGCCTCGACCAACACGCGACTGGTCGCGGTGCAGCGCTGACCCGCCTGGGCGAATCCGGCAGCCGCAATCGTCTGCGCCGCGAGTTCCAGGTCGGCGTCAGCCAAGACAATCGCCGCGTTCTTGCCACCCATCTCACATTGGACTCGCAGGTTGCGCCCGGCGACGCGGCGTTGCAGGGCGAGGCCCACGTCAGTCGAGCCCGTGAAGGTGATCGCGTCGATCTCGTTCGAGTCCAGAAGGGCGTCACCGATCTCGCTCGCTTTACCCGGTGATCGTGGTGAGCGCGTGAGGGGGCAGACCCGCGTCGAGCAGGGCTCGCGTCAGCTCGATCGCGATCAGTGGAGTGTCCGAAGCCGGCTTGAACATGACCGCGTTGCCGGTGGCGAGCGCGGGGGCGATCTTGCGCGCCGGGGTCAAGAGCGGGTCGTTCCACGGCGTGATGACTAAGACCACGCCGACCGGCTCGTGCCGTACCGTCACCGTGGTGTTCGGTCGAGCGTCGTGAATGAGGTCGCCGTAGGGCAGACGCACGAGTCCCGCGTAAAACTCGAAGAACTCCGCAGCCTTGCCGACTTCCCCGGTGGCCTCGGCAAGGGTCTTGCCATTCTCGCGAGCCAGCAGTTCCGCGAGGTGCCCTGATCGCTCGCGCAAGATGGCGGCGGCGTCGAACAGCACTCGACCGCGCGCTAACGCGTTCGTGCCACCCCATGTGCGTGCACCCTCGCGCGCAGCGGCGAAACTCTCACCGACCGTGTCGGCAGCCGAGTGCCGGAACACGCCCGATGACGTTTTCCCAGTCGGAAGGTTCGCGCACCTCCAACGACGTCGCGGCGCTCACCCACCTGCCACCGACGTGAGCCTCGTAGTCCAGAACATTGCTCATCGTTGTTCTCCCATCGCCGTCCAGGCACCCGGGAGGTCTCCCGAATGCAGATACTTCAAGAGCGTGCCGAGCCGATCGGGCTCCAAGGCCACAGGGTTGGTCGGTCGCGGGTAGTCACGCGCAATCGATTCGGCCAGTGCCGGAAGTTCCTCCAACGGCGTGCCCAACGCTTGAAGGTCAGCGGGGACGTTTACCGCTCTTGTCAACGCGAGTGCCGCCTCCGCGACGTCGCGCAACGAGGCGTCGCTTCGACCCAGCACCGCGACCGCGAGTTCGGAGGCCGCACGGGCGTCCATCGTCTGGTTGTAGGCGATGCAGTAGGGCAGCGCCAACGCGCAGCCCACACCGTGCGCCAGGTGATGGCGAGCGGCCAGGACGTAGCTCATGGAGTGACCCAAGACGACGCCCGCATTGAGGGCAACGCCAGCGAGGAACGACGCAAACAACAGATCAGACCGATCGGCCGCGTCGCCTCGATAGGCACCAGGCAGACTTGCAAAGATGCGTCGAGCCGCCTCGGCGGAGAACATCCACGTCAGTTCGTTGGATGTCGTCGACATCATCGACTCAATGGCGTGCGCCAAGGCGTCCAACGCAGTCGAAGCCACGACGGAGGGCGGCAGCGAGTGGACAAGATTCTCGTCGAGGACGGCAAGTGCGGGGACGAACTGCGGTGAGGAGACCGCCCTCTTCGCACCGTCAACGGCGAACATCGCGATGCGTGTCGCCTCGGCACCGGTGCCGACGGTCGTCGGGATCATCACGAGAGGACCGAAGCCGACTGCCAAGGGAACAGGACCCTTCAGATCGCGCAGCGGCAACTCCGACGCGGCGCTGTAGGCCACCAGCTTCGCCGTGTCGAGCGCGCTGCCACCGCCAATGCCGACGTAGGCCACGGCTTGGTGGTCCGCGGCGATGCCCGCGGCGCATTCGACCATACCGATCTCGGGCTCTCCAACGATGTCGGTAAAGAGCCGCGGCGTGTAACCCGCTGCGGTAAGACCCTGCAAGAGGCCAGCCGTGAGACCGTTCTCATGCACGACGCTGTCGGCGACGACGACGACCGACCCCGCGGTGACCCCGAGGGTCCCGAGCAGGGTACCCACGGCGCTCGACGCGCCCGGATACCTGATCAACTTGCCCGGAAAGAGAAACTCACCGATGTTCGACTGTGTCACGACGTGCTCCTTGTCAGCATTCGGACCGAATGCATTGAAAACCGAACCAGCGATGGCGTCGACGCCGCTCTCTCGAGACGTGAAGAAAGGTCAGCCGTATGAGTGATGTGCCTGGGCCGCATGCTGGTCATCGCGCGAGAGCGGCTCGCAGTTTGTCGGGCAGCGCCGCCTTCGCGTTCGTCGCCGCGTCGATAATCACGTAGACGACCGCCGCGACCGCGCGTTCGCCCTCGTGCACCGACAGAACCTGGCGCAACGAGAAACTCGTGGTGCCCGCGTGCCCCAGGCTCACTTCTATCTCCAGGGGGTCGCCGAAGCGCAGTGCAGCACTCCAGTCGAGTTCGACGTGCACCATCTGGATGTCGTGGCCTGACGCGAGCAAGTCCTCCAACGAGTAGCCCTGTGCAGCCAAGTAGGCGTTGCGGGCCTGTTCGACGAAGGCGAGGTACCACATGTTGAAGGCCACGCCCTGCTGATCGAACTGGTAGTAGTACGTGGGTACCGAGACTTTGACACGATTCGCCATGGTGCATTCTCCTTCGTTTCAACGGCGTCAACTCGGTAGCAATCACGCCACAGACCTCTCGTGCAGACCTCATAGCGTTCCGCCACGAGCGTTCGCCTTCACGGTCGCCGTCAGCGAGAGGCACTCGCGTTGTGTTGGTTTCGATCGAGTTCTCATCCCTGGTCCTGGGGCGCTGTTTCGCTTGTTCGACTTGCGCTGGCGGTGACATGCAGCGGGCGACCCACCAGCATCAGCGCCGCTTCGTGAATCGACTCGCTGATCGTCGGATGGGGGTGGATCGTGCCAGCAACGTCCTCGGGGCTCGCGCCCATCTCCACTGCGAGCGCCGCCTCACCTGCGAGCTCAGAGACCAGGGGTCCTACGAGGTGCACACCTACGACCGCGTCCTGGCCCCGGTCGACGATGAGACGCGCGAACCCCTCTGGTGCACCAAGCGTCGCCGCCCGGCCTGAGGCAGCGAGGGGGAACTGCGCGACCGAGACGTCCATCCCAAGCGCTCGAGCCGCATCTTCGGTGAGCCCGACCGTCGCGACTTCGGGGTCGGAAAATACCACGGCCGGCACAACGGACGGATCGAACGCGCGGGGTCGGCCCAAAAGCGACTCCGCGGCAACCTCCGCCTGTGCCGTCGCCCTGTGCGCGAGCGCCGGCCCCGAGGTGATGTCGCCAATGGCCGCCACCCCTCGTGCGGCCAGGAGACTCGCGTCAACTTTGACCGTTCCGTCCGGCGCGAGGTGCGCACCGGTCGTCTCCAAGCCGATCTCGCGCGTGTTGGGCCTTCGACCCACCGCGACGACAATGCGCTGCGCGTCGATTCTGCGCTCCGCGTCGCCTTCGCGGATGACGAGCCCGCCATCGTCGATCCCGATGACGTCAACCCCAAGCAGCACCTCAATGCCAAGTCGCTTCAATGACCGAAGTATCACGCGCCCGATAGCCGGCTCCATCCCGGGCAGCACAGTGTTCAATGCCTCGACGATCGTCACGCGCGATCCCAGTTTCGCCAAGGCCGTCCCCAGCTCGACTCCGATGTAGCCTGCGCCGACGACGACGACGGACGCCGGAACTTCGGTAAGTGCCAATACATCGGTCGAATTGAGGACCCGCACACCGTCTCGGGGCAGCACAGGGAGCTCAACGGGTACCGACCCGGTCGCCACGACGGCGCTGCGAAACTCGAAGAAGGAGACGTTCCCGTCGGGCAGCGCCACCGCGACCCGGTTCGGCTTGTTGAAAGTCGCAGTCCCAGACACGACTCTCACTCGTTCGTGTCGCAACAGCGTCTCGACGCCGCGTGACAGACCCTCCACGATCCCGTCCTTCCAGATCTGAAAGCGCGCAAGGTCGACGTTCAATGCACCGGCGTGAAGGCCCGCCACTTCGAACGATCGAGCATGATGACGCACCGTAGCGAGCTCTATGAGCGCCTTGCTCGGGATGCAACCCACACGTACGCACGTACCGCCGAGGCCGGCGGTACCGTCGCGCTCAACCAGCACGACTTCTCGACCGAGTTGCGCGGCACGCAGCGCTGCCGCGTAGCCGCCGGGACCGCCGCCTACCACCAGGAAGTCGATCCCCTCGGCCATCTCACCAACAACCATCAGGCCAACTCGACCAAGAAGTGGAAAGGGTTCTCGAGCAGACCCACCAGCGTCGCCGTGAACGACCCAAGCGTGTCGCCGTCGAGAAGCCGATGATCGCCCACCGATGAGATCGTCATTATTGGACGAACGACCGGCACTCCATTGCGCGCCACCACACGGTTGGTGATCCTGCCGAATCCAGCGATGCCAACCTCCGGGGTGCGAATGATCGGCGTGCCCATTGAAGCCCCAATCGATCCAAGGTTGTTCACGGTGTACGTGCCGCCCGTGAGCTGTTCCTGCGTCGCCTTGCGGCTTCGCGCCAGTTCCACGAGCTCTCCAAGTTCGACGGCGAGCTCGAGAATGGACTTGCGATCAGCATCGCGCACGACGGGAACCAACAAGCCATCACGCGTGGCGGTAGCGATCCCTATGTGTATTCGACGGTGCAGCACGTACTCCTCCGCCGCTTCGTCAAACGACGCGTTCATGAGCGGATGGCGACGCAGCGCAACAGCCGCCGCCTTGACCAACAGCGGTACATATGTGAGCACGGCCGCATGCTCCGGCCACACCTCGCGCAACGCCTGGCGGGCTTCGATGAGTCGCGTGGCGTCGACCTCGCGATAGTCGATGATGTGCGGCACACTCCGCCATGACTCGACCATCTTCTTGGCGATCTGGCGCCTCAGACCGCGCAGTGGAACGTGCTCATCGTCCTCAACGCTTTCAATGGGGCCGACGGGTCGTCTTGTCGGAAGTGAGCGGGCGGGCTCGACCTGCGCGCTCGCGTCAGTGGCCAGCCCAGCGGCTGACCCAGAAGTCGCCTCGAGCACGTCGTCGCGGGTCACCCTCCCGCCGGGTCCCGTCGCGCGAATCGTCGCCAAGTTCACGCCACGTTCAGCAGCGAGTCGGCGCACCGACGGCGCAGCTTTGACGCGGATCAGCGCATCGTCTCCCGCTCGGAACGTTGGCTCGACTTCAGCGTCGCGAGCGCCGAGCAGGGCCTCGGAGGTGCTCGCCGGCGACGACGGACTCTCCGAGTGGGGGTTAGTAAGAACCTCAGCAGTCACGCTGGCATCGGTTTCAACAGAGATCAGCACACTGCCGACCGCGAGCAGATCCCCCGGCTCGCCGCCCAGAAAGATGACCTTGCCCCCTAGTGGCGTTGGCATCTCAACCTCGGACTTGTCGGTTTGAATGGTCGCAACGATCTGGTCGGGTTGAATCTCGTCGCCGATGCCAACTCGCCACTCAATTATCTCGACTTCGGCAATGCCTTCGCCGATGTCCGGCGTCTCGAAGTCTCTCCTCATGCCGACGTCCCCACGGTGCGACGCACCGCTGCCAGCACCCGCTCTTCATTCGGGATATAGAACTCCTCCACGCCGGCAATCGGATACGGCGTGTCGGGCGCCGTCACGCGGGCGACCGGTGCCTCGAGGTCGTAGAACGCCTCTTCTTGGATAGTGGCGATGACTTCGGCGCCAAATCCCCCGGTGTAGGGAGCTTCGTGCACCACAACGACCCGGCCAGTCAACTCGGCGCATCGTGCAAGCGCTTCCACATCCAGCGGTACGAGCGTGCGCAGGTCAAGAATCCGGCACGATATGTTTTCCTCCGCGGCTCGTTCGGCAGCGCGCTCGCAGAGTTGCACCGCGGCGCTCCAGGCAACGAGCGTCACGTCCGTGCCCTCGCGCACAACCCGCGCCGTGCCGAAGGGAACCGTATAGTTCCCCTCTGGCACCTCGTCCTTCACAAGCCGGTAACCGCGCAGCGGCTCGCAGAACAGCACAGGGTTTGGATCGCGGATTGCCTCGAGCAGAAGACCCTTCGCATCGTAAGCGGAGGCGGGCATGACGACTTTCAGGCCCGGGCACTGAACGAACTGAGCTTCGAGCGCGTCGGAGTGCATTTCGGGCGTGCGGACCCCGCCACCAAAGGGCGCGCGGATCGTAATCTGCATCGGGTAGCGCCCTTGTGAGCGGAAGCGGTAGCGAGCGATCTGATCGGCGATCTGGTGGAACGCCTGATGGGAGAAGCCGAGGAACTGCATCTCGGGGACCGGCACCATCCCGCTCATGGCAAGGCCCACCGAGGCGCCCGCAATGACTGCTTCGGCGAGTGGCGTGTCGAAGACGCGAGCTTCACCAAAGCGAACTTGCAGCCCGTCGGTGGCTCGAAAGACGCCGCCAAGTTTGCCGACGTCCTCGCCGAGGATCATGACACGCTCGTCGCGTTCCATCTCCTGCTCCAGGGCTTGGCGAATCGCCTCGACCATCGTGAGGACAGCCATCACTCGCCTCCTTGAGGGACGCTGCCCGTGAGCTCGGCACGCTGGCGGAGAAGTCGCGCCGAGAAACCTGCGTACACGTGGTCGAACACCTGATCTGGGGTGGGACGTGGATAGGCTTCGGCCGCGGTGATCCCGGCCGTGATCTCCTCGGTGATCGCGACGCGCATCTGCTCTTCCACGGCGTCGTCCAGCACGCCGATTCCTGTCAGATAGTTGCGCAGACGCGGCAGCGGGTCTTCCAGGCGGCGTGCCTCAAGCTCTTCGGGCGCAATGTAGCGCGTTGGATCGTCTGCGGTGTTATGGGGGAAGAGTCGATAGGTCTGGGACTCGATCAACGTCGGTCCACCACCCGTGCGGGCGCGTTCCACGGCCTCGTGGGCGACGTCATAGACCGCGAGCAGATCATTGCCGTCCACGCGCACGCCCGGCATGCCATAACCTTCGGCGCGCGCCGCGAACGAGGTTGCGGCGCTCTGCCGTGATCGCGGTGTGGAGATCGCGTACCCGTTGTTCTGCAGCACGAACACGACCGGCGCCTGGACCACCCCGGCGAGATTCAAGGACTCGTGAAAATCGCCCTCCGAGGAAGCACCGTCGCCGACGAAGGTGACGACCACTCCGTCGTCTCCCTGCATCTTGAGACCGAGGGCCATTCCCACGGCGTGAGGCAACTGCGCGGCCAACGAGATCTGAATGGGCGCGAGGAGCACGCCATCGGGAACCCGACCGCCGACAGGATTTCCGATGTGGTACAGCAGCAGCGTCGACAACGGCATCCCGTGGCGCAGCAGCGCCGGCGTCTCGCGGTACTGGGGGAAGATCCAGTCTCGCGCGGGATCCAGCGCGAGCGAGACGCCGACGACTGATGCCTCTTGGCCGTAGACCGCCGAGTACGTGCCGATGCGACCCTGCCGCTGGAGACTGACCGCGCGTTCGTCCAGGGCGCGAGAGAACAGCATCCAGCGATATCCCTCCAGCAGTCGGTCGCCCGCAAGCGGCGCCATGGCACCTTTTAGAAGGACGCCACCCGCGTCGAGGATGCGGAAGGCATCCACGTCCGCGCCGCCTTCGAAAGCCTTCGCCACGGAAGTCGCTTTCGCCTTGGTCATCAGTTGGTCTCCTTGACTTCATCAACTCGTCCGGCATCGAAACCCTCGTCAATGAGAGTCGCTCGCCATTGATTTTCAAGACTCAGCTCCGCTTAACGGGAACGGCCAAGTCATCACACCCGGCTATAACCACCGTCAATCAGAATGTTCGCGCCCGTCATAAACGGTGCCGCGCCGGAGCAGAGGAAGACGGCGCTCTGAGCGATCTCATCGAGGGTACCGAAACGCCCGATCGGATGACGCGTGAGAAGTACCCGTTCGAAAGCCCTGCCGTCGTTCATCGCCTCCATGACTCCTTCGTGGAGGGCGGTTCGGACGACTCCCGGCATCAGCGTGTTTGAGGTGATACCCCGTGGTCCGTATTCGACCGCAATGTGGTCGGAGAGCATATTGAGTGCGGCCTTCGACATGCCATAGGCGAAGTCACCGGCCCACACGGTCACCGCACACGTCGAACTGATGTGGAGCATTGACCCGCCGCCCGCCGCGAGAAGATGGGGAATGGAGTACTTGGCGATCAAGAACGGTCCCCTCGTGTTGACCGTCATGATGTCATCGAACGTCTCAACCGGCCAATCTGCGACATCGTGCCAGTGACCAGTATCGATTCCCGCGTTGTTTACGACGATGTCGAGTCCCGTTAGCGAGCTGACGGACTCCGCGACAACCCTCTCGGCGTCGGCAACCACCGAGACGTCACCCACAACCCCTATCGCCGTTCCGCCCGCTTCTCTGATCTCGTCACACGTTTGTTGGACTCGAACCTCGTTGCGCCCGCCGACGGCGACGGCCGCGCCCTCTTTCGCGAACTCGAGAGCGATTGCCCGGCCAATGCCGCTCGACGCTCCCGTGACCAGCGCTCGCTTTCCTTCTAACCTCTTCGTCATTCTTTCTCCTGTTTTTGTTAACTACCGAAAATGCAAATCGTCATTCCGCGCCGGTCGAGATCTCTACAGGGTCCCTGTAGGCCGAACGCTCGCTTTGCGACAGATTTGAAAGCGGGCGCTCAATGAGGCTCTGACCCGTGACCGCATCGAAAAAGTACAGATCCTGAGGACCAAAGACCAGCTTCAGCCGGTCATCGCGCGTGACGGTGCAGGTGCGGGGAAGCCGAACCTTGACCGACGTGTCCTTGATGTTGACGTTGGCGAAACTCTCAGATCCCAAGTCCTCTACCAACGTCACCGTTCCTTCCAGGGAAACGCTGGAATGGGGCGTCGCTTCCTTTTCCCACCTGATGTCAGTGGATCGAAGACCAACGGTCACCTTCGCTCCAGAACTCAGCGACGAGAGCTGCTGGGCATGGAACGGCAGGAGCGGAACCGTGACGCCAAGGATGTTGACCGCCAGCTCTCCACGTGGACCGCTGGTGATAGCCCCGTCACAAGTGTTCATTCGAGGTGTACCGACAAATGTCGCCACAAATAAGTTGCAGGGATTTTCGAACAGCTCGCCAGGCGTCCCCACCTGGAGGAGGCGACCGTGATCCATCACGGCGATGCGATCACCCATCGTCATGGCTTCAACTTGGTCGTGCGTCACGTAGACCGCGGTCACCGAGAGCCGCTCATGAAGCTGAATGATCTCTTCACGCATCTGCACGCGTAGCGCCGCATCCAAGTTGGAGAGCGGCTCGTCGAACAAGAACAGTTGGGGCTGTCGAATCAACGCTCGACCCAGCGCCACCCGCTGGCGCTGACCACCTGAGAGCGCACCGGGCTTTCTGTTCAAGAGCTCCTCGATGCCGAGGAGCGCAGACACTTCTTTGATCCGCTTTGGAATATCAGCCCTGTCTTCTCGACGAACCGTCGGGCCGAACGACATGTTTTTCGCCACCGTCATGTTCGGGTAGAGGGCGTAGCTCTGGAACACCATGCCGATATCCCTCTTGCCGGGGGGCAGCATCGTCACATCTGCATCACCAATGAACACCGACCCGTACGTGACACGCTCGAGCCCGGCGAGCATTCGGAGCGTTGTTGTCTTTCCACATCCGGAGGGACCTACGAAGACAAGAAACTCGCCATCCTTGATTTCGAGGTTGATGCCTGAAACGACTGGATTGTCTCCATACAGCTTCCATACTTCCTCAAAGCGAACCGATGCCATGATTAACCCTTCACTCCCCCACGCAAGACAAATCCTCCCGAGAACAGACGCGACATCAACCCGTAGAGCACAAAGACGGGGATCGAATACAGCACTGAGAACGCCGCAATGTCGCCGTAGCGAAAGTCCGACGCGGCAATGAAGTTAAAGATGGTAACCGGCCCGGTTGTCTGGCTGGTCGACGAGATCAACACCAACGGCACGATGAAGGAGCCCCAGGCGTTCACGAACCCAAAGATGGCTGCTGCTCCGATTCCCGGAATCGTCAGCGGGAGAACAATCCGCCACAAGATCTGGAATGTGTTCGCGCGCTCCATTTTGGCGGCTTCTTCGAGGTCTACCGGCAGCGCCTCGATGTAGTTCTTCAGTAGCCATATCTCGAACGGAAGGGCCGTCACTCCCAGGAAGAGTGCACTTGGAAAGATGGAGAGCCAGCCCAAGCTCTCGTACACCTCATACACCGGAACGACGAGAATGGAGATTGGGATGCCACTCATGAACAGGACGATCAGGAGCAGCGGTCCCTTCCAGGGGATCCTGTGGCGCACCAGTGCGTACGCCGCAAAGACGGCGACAACGGTTGACACGAGTGTCGCAGTCAGCGCCAGCTCCAAGCTGTTGCCAAGTGATTGCAATCCACCGTCAGCGAGCGCCTCTCGGTAGTTGCCAAGCGTGAAATGGGGAAACTCGATCGCCCATGACGCGTGCGAATCGAACGACGCCAAGAGCAGCCACAGCAGCGGCAGCAAAAACAGGACGCTGAAGATCACGAGCGTGACATTGCTAATGGTTGCGGCCTTGCGAGTGACTTCCTTGTCACGCCGGCGCTCTGTGGTCGGCAGTGGCAGTTGGGAGGGATCCTCAACTACTGGGTTAGTAAGAGTGCTGCTCATCACACCTTCACTCTCGAGAACTTCACGTAGATAGCCGCGAATATCGTCGAGATGACGACAAGGGCATCTCCGATGAGTGCTCCATAGGCAAGATTCTGAAACACAAATCCTTGCTGATATGAGTAGACCGGAAGAATATTGGTTGCCGTGCCCGGACCGCCTTGCGTCATGATGTAGATCAGCGAGAAGTTACCGAGCGACAGCAGCACGACAATGAGTACGGTCGTGGTCACGAGCGGCCGCAGAATGGGAAAGGTAATCCGCCAGAAGCTTTGCCACGCGTTCGCATTCTCGACCCTGGCAGCCTCAAGAACTTCGCCCGGGATGTTTCGAAGACCTGCTCCGAACACGAGCATCACAAAACCTGCAAGGCCCCAGATATTGGCGATGATCACCACCAGGAGTGGTGAAACGGCGAGAAAGTCGCTGTTGGGGGTGCCGAGCACGGTTGCGAGTGCCCCCCCAGCTGTCGTTGTTGCGTACCACGCCAGCCCCGCGCTGACCGCCGGCATCATCCAGCACACGACAACGATTCCCCCGGCAACAACTCGCGTCGCGCGGCTGCCCGTCCTCAGAGCGAGTGCCAACAGCATCCCGACGATCACAGCGCCGATGACGGAGCCGAGCACAAAAAAGGCCGTGGTGCCCATCGAACCGATGAACGTTGGATCGTGAATGAGCGTTTTGAGGTTAGCGAGACCCGTGAACTGGAAGTGAAGCGAGGTGGGGCCAATAAGCCTGAGATTCGTGAACCCGAGATAAAACGAGTACAGCGACGGGCCGACAAAGAGTGCGAGAAGCAGCAGCAGCGCGGGCGCAAGAAGCACGAGCGCCCCCCACTGATATCGCTCATGGTCGCGACGGGCGCCGCTTGGGGGAACGAGACCGTCAGTTGTCACGAACGGCCTATCTGCGCGATGTGTATCTTTTCTTCCACAGAGAAACAACCCCAACTAAATTTTGAAAAAGTTATCGGCTAGAGGGGGTGCCACCGGCCAGGAACTGACCGGTGGCACGATCACTAGTACTGCAAAATCACTTCAACGTCTCTACGTTGGATGCGCCCAACTGTTCGGTGATGTAGTTGTCCGCCGTCTGGAGAGCTTCGGCCACGGTGGTCTTTGGATTCTGCACAAACATCTCAGTGCCCTCCTCCATTCCCTGCACCCACACCGTGAAGTCGGAGCCAATCGGCGTCGCCGTTGCGTATGGCTCGATGTCAGCGAACAACGTGGCGTCAGGCGCAAAATTCGTGTACAGAGGATTGGTCCAATAGGCCTTGTCTGGCGGGATAAAGCCGATCCAGTTCGCGGCATCGATCATGTTCGTCTTGGACTGCATCAGACTGATGAGATCAAAATCCAGCTGCTTGTGCGTGGACGCCGCAGAGATGCTCAATCCCCATCCGCTCAGGGTGCTCGCAATGTCAGTGCCCGTCCCCGAGAACGTTGGAAGAGTCGTCGCTGCCATGGTCTGGCCGGCTTCGCTCCAGTACGGGGAGTTGACGGTCTTGGTCCACATTCCTGGCCAGTAGTTGGCACCGCTGCCCATGGCCAGTTTCCCCTTCTCAAACAGCTGCGACCATGCGGTCCCCGCTGCCGGACTGAACAGGTCTGATTCGGGAGCTCCGAGTCCGTCCGCGGCGATCGTCCGGTAGAAACCGAACGCCTGCTGAAGACCTGGACTGTCAATCACCCACTTCTTCGTTGAAGAGTCATAGATGGTGGGAGTCTTGGATCCTAAGACGTAGCCGTCGAACCCGCCCTGAAGAACTCCGGCGGCGCCCAATGACGTGCTGTTGGGCAGCCAGAAGGGAATGACACCCGGCAGGGCCTTCTTCAGCTTCTTAGCAGCGGTGACGATGTCCGCGATGGTCTTGGGGTGCCAAGGAACGGGAATACCAGCCTTCTTAAACATCGTCACGTTGTACAGGAGGCCGACGGTGTTGTCGCCTTCGCTCACGTAGTACACCTTGCCGTTGTAGGTTCCTTCGCTTTGCACCACTGCGGGGAAGCTGTTCCACCACGACGCAGTCTTCAAGTACGAGTCCATCGGCGCGAGATAGCCGGAGCTGGCAAAGAGCGCAGCCTGGGCAACGTTGTATTGAGCGACATCTGGGGCAGTCGACGGCGACCGGTACGCCAACGAGAGCTTGGTCACGATGTCGTTGTAGCCACCGGGAAGATCTTCGATCTTCAACGTCACGCCCGGGTGCTCACTTTCAAACTCTGACGTGATCGTGCTGTAGTACTTCGTGGCCAGCGCCGTCGAGTCGAAAACATACGACTGGCTGGCTGCCAAGGTAATCGTGATTCCTCCAGAAGCAGAGGCTGGAGCGGCACTTGAGAACGTGGCAAGTGATGTTGCCACCAGGCCCATCGCAAGCGGCGCCACCATCGCCTTTCGAGTTCTCACTCGGCTACCATCTCTGAGTTTCATTAGCCCCCCACTCATTAGGTTGATCAGCTGCCCTCATTTTGAGTTCAGCACATTGTTTCGAGTTTAGCAGATGAGTCAGAGTCATCAAAGTACTTTTTTGAAAAAGTCGACGTCGGACATTGCCTAGATGCGATGATTGTGATGAGTGACTAGTCGGACCCGCCGGCGGTGCCCCAATCCGGTAACGATCGATTACCAGACGACACTCCGCCTCCACGAGTTTTGACGCGGTCCTTCGCAGACTTCGCGGGTCCGTTCGTGACGTGATCGTCATGCCAGGCGGCGCACTGGTGAGTCCAATGTAATGTTCAACCAAGACCGCGCCAGATCAAGATCCTGGCGCTTGTTGCCAGTCCAGGGCGAACTCGAATGGCCCGTTACGCGCTTCGGGCTATCTCAGCGACGGCTGAACAGTTTCCTCTTAGCGACTGCGATCTACGAAGCATTCCTCTAGCACCTCTTGGTCGAGTTCGACGCCAAGACCTGGACCATCGGGCACAATCGCACAGCCATCATGGAGCGGAAACTCCTGCCTTACGAGACGCTCGTTGAGCTCAGTTTGCTGAACGCAGTACTCGAACCAATCGGCGCGGTCTAGAACTGCAAGAACATGTAGCGAGGCTGCCTTGACGATCCCGGTGCTCCAGGCGTGGAGCACACAACTACGTCCACGCCCCAGTACTGACTCGGCGATTCGGATGCATTCAGTTATGCCGCCGGCGCGAGATACGTCGGGCTGGACGACTTTGACGCCCGTATCTAAAAGCCTCTCGAAGTCTGTCAAGGTCGACTCCTCCTCGCCCGCCGCTATCGGAATCAGCGTGGCGGACGCGAGGCGCGCATAGTCAGCGTAGGCATCAGGGAAGAGTGGCTCCTCAATCCATGATGGGCGATACGGCTCCAACCGCTTCGAACGCGCGATGGCGTCATCAGCATCCTTCCAAGCCATACCGATGTCCAGCATGAGGGGCCGGTCGCCAATAGCATCGCGAGCTGCCGCGACGAGTCCTTCTTCGATGTCCGGCTCCGATCCCAGAGCGCCCCAACCGAGTTTGACTGCCCCAAAACCTGCAGCGAGCTGCTCTGAGACAACCCGTCTGACTTCGCTCGGTGTATCTGGCATCAACGAGCTCGCATACGCGGGAACCCGATCGCGACGTGCACCCCCAAGTAGCTCATAGATAGGAACGCCGTGAGCTTTACCCGCGAGATCCCACAGCGCGATGTCGATCCCGCTGATGGCGTGCAATGTGACGCCACGACGACCAAAGTAGATGGTGCCTTCGAACATCCTTCGCCAGAGACCTGATATATCCGAAGGATCCTGGCCGACGAGCAGGTTTCGCAGACCTGAGGCGTTCGCATGCGAGGTAGGCGCGTCGATCACTGCCTTTGCCACTTGGGGCGAGGAATCTATCTCCCCGATACCAGTCAATCCCTCGTCGGTGTGGATCCTGACGATGAGCGCGTCTTGCGACGCGTCCGCGATCTCTTTGACAGCGGAAGGCTGACGCAGCACGATCGCCTCCACTTCCGTAATCTTCACGTCGTTACGCTCCTATGTAGAGGTCGAGGTTGTCCACGCGCGTCGTGGCGCTGTTCGGCTGGTGTCTGAGTCCCACGGGACGGGTCGCGACCCGGGCTGAGCGCAGGAGCAGCGACTCCTCGCCAACCGAGATGGTGCGCCCTTGGAAACTTGTCGGTCGCGTCATACCAACCCGTCGAGCAGACCCGCGATCTCGGCGGAGTTGAGCGGTCGATCGTTGATGACGCTGTAGGTCAGGTTGGCCTCCACCGTGTACTCAGGCAGGCGATTCAAGATCTCGGTGAGAACACGCTCGTCTAACTCCAAGTCCTCCGGGCGCCAGCGAATCTGTGAGCGCTCGATGGCGTTCAGGAGCTTCTCGTCGACGTTGTCCTGCCAACGACTCATGATGACCGCACCCAGGGTGATCAGTTCGCCATGAACGAACTTTCTCTCGGCGACGAGTTCGGCCAGGTATGCGAAGAAGTGCTCCGAGCCCTCCTGCATCTGGGCGTGGCCCAGCTCCACACACATGTCGTTGATGTCGCTGTAACCCATCATCACGGCGGTGAGGCCGCGCTCGCTCACCCTGGCGATCTCATCGGATGCCTCAATCGTTTCGTCAAGGATCACGGCCGCGGCTGCGGCGACTCGATCGTCGACGGTCGCAACAGAGGCTGCGGCGCCAAGCTGCCAGTCAAAGAGTCCGGTGTGTATGGACAACAGGTCACCGATGCCGGCCCGATTCAAGTGGATCGGCGCCGTGTGGACCAGGTCCATGTCGACGATAATGCGGTCAGCCACGGCGAAGCCCTGGTACTGCACGCCGATGCTTTCGCGCACGGCGACCGTTGGCGTCACCATCGCGTCGACACTGACGCTCGACGGCGCGAGATAGAAGGGCAGGTCGAGCGACCAGCCGACCCACTTCGCCGCGTCCATCACGACACCACCTCCCACGCCGACCACCGGTCGGTCGGGGGCGGTGCTCTCGACGACGCGTGCAAGCTCTGCGGCGTCAGAGGAGTTCACTACGATCACTGAGTCCGCGAGAGCGCGCACCGAATCGTCGAGATTCTGCAGCGGAGCGTCCTGGGTGATGAGAGTGAAGGGCGAGCCCAGCCTCGCCAGTTCGTCCGCGAGCACTCCAGTCCCGATAAGGACGCGATTACGTGTCGGTTCAGCAAAACGCTCCATCATTGTTTCCTTTCTTGGTGAGGCCGTGGCCGTCAGCTCGTTGAGGGACCGCGCCAGAGGTCGATGTCGCCGTCGACGGCGTACTGATCGATGCGAGCGAGTTCTTCGCTGGTGAAGGTGAGATTGTTCAGCGCGTCGAGATTGTCGTCTAACTGTGCAACGCTGCTCGCGCCGATGAGCGCGCTCGTGACGCGGTCGTCGCGCAGCACCCACGCGAGGGCGAGCTGGGCGAGGGTCTGGCCCCGCTCGCTGGCGATCTCGTTGAGGGCGCGCACGTTGGCCAGATTCTGCTCATTGATCATGGACATCTCGAGGGAATCGTTCTTTGTGGCGCGCGACCCTTCGGGTACTCCGTTGAGGTAGCGATTGGTGAGCAGGCCCTGAGCGAGCGGCGAGAAGGCGATGCAGCCAACGCCGTCTTCATCCAGCACGGCGAGCAGTCGCTCTTCGATCCAGCGATTGAACATCGAGTATGACGGCTGGTGGATGAACAGCGGCGTGCCGAGTTCGCGCAGTATCGCAATGGCTTCCTTCGTGCGCTGATCGGAGTACGACGAGATACCGACGTAAAGAGCCTTTCCCTGACGAACGGCGCGATCGAGCGCTCCCATGCTCTCTTCGAGCGGGGTCGAGGCGTCGAATTTATGGTGGTAGAAAATATCGACGTAGTCGAGTCCCATCCGCTTAAGGCTCTGGTCGAGGCTCGCGAGAAGGTATTTGCGCGAGCCGAGGTCGCCGTAGGGACCCGGCCACATGTCCCAGCCGGCCTTGGTCGAGATGATGAGCTCGTCTCGCAGGGAGGCGAAGTCCTCGCGCAAGATTCGACCGAAGTTGATCTCCGAACTTCCGTACGGGGGGCCGTAGTCATTCGCCAGGTCGAAGTGCGTCACACCTCGATCGAAAGCGCGTCGCAGAATCGCCCGTTGCGTGTCTATCGGGCGATCATCGCCGAAGTTGTGCCAGAGGCCAAGCGAGATCGCGGGCAGTCCAATGCCGCTTCGACCACTTCGACGATAGGGCATCGACTCGTATCGGTCGGCGGATGGGATATAGGTCATGTTCGGTTCTCCTAACGAACAACGTCGGGATTGAGCAGTGTCGCCGCGTCGGCGTAGCGCCCTAAAGCATCCGGATCGAGCTCGACACCCAGGCCCGGGCCTGTCGGAATTTTCAACATTCCTTCGGCGTCAAGTTCATACGGCTCGCTCACAATGCCGTCGATGTACGCGGTGTCGGACATGTACTCAACCAGATCCGTCCCCGGCAAGGCAGAGGCGAGCTGCAAGTCTGCGGCGAAACCCACGGCGGTGTTCCAGCCGTGCGGGATGAGGCGAACGCCGTACGTATCGGCCAGCCAACCGATTCTCCGCGCTTCGCTCAGCCCTCCCACTTTGGTCACGTCAGGCTGCACCACGTCGACCGCGCCACGCTGAAGCCAGGGCACGAAACTCTGGCGCCTCGTGAGCACTTCGCAACCCGCGATGGCAACCGAACTTCGCTGGCGCAAGGCGGCGAAGTCGTCGATGGCGTCGGGCGGAAGCGGCTCCTCAAACCAGGCAACGTCGTATCCTGCGAGCATTTCGGCGGTCCGTACCGCCCACTTCAAACCGTGCGACCACGACGCGTCACTTGCACCAGCGTCGACCATCAAGAGCGCGTCCGGCCCGGCCGCCTCTCTCGCGGCAGCAATGATGACTTCGTCGGCCTTTGCATTCGTGCGTCCAAACGGACCCCACCCAATCTTGAATGCGCGAAAGCCAACACGAGAAAGTTCGAGAATCTCTTCGCGCATGCGTTGCGGTTCATCCATGAGCAGCGACGCGTACGGCTGGACTCTGTCGCGGTACCTACCCCCCAGAAGCCGTCCCACCGGCTGTCTCGTAACCTTGCCGAGGATGTCCCAGAGCGCGATATCTATCCCACTGATGACGTGGGTCAGCGTGCCGCCTCGGCCGAGCCAAAACGTTTCACGATGCAGCTTTTCGCTGACGCGCTCGGGTTCGAGGGCGTTCTCACCCAGCCAGTGCGGCTTGAGCACCTTGACTGCCGCCCTGACCAAATCGTCATTGGTCGAGATGCTGCCAAAGCCCGTGACACCCTCATCAGTATGAACAGCCACGAGCGTGTGAACCACGTCTTCGGGAATATGCTCCGCAGTCCGCCATCCACCTTTCGGGGTCGCACCCCTCAGGCCAGCGACTTGGATCGACTCGATCTTCAAGGCCGGGCTGCCGCAACGTTCGTCGAAGTCCACTGCAGAGACAAGATACGCCTCTCACCGGACTTCGTGGCCAGACTCTTTAGTGAGCTGATTCGCGCACCACGATCAAAATTAGGGCTAGACGTGCGCGCCCCCAACCAACTAGCATGTTGGCTAACGTTCTGCATGTTGACCAGAGTAACCTCGACCCAAAGTCGTGTCAAGTAGCCTCTTCTTCGGATTTTCAAGTCGTTGGAGCGGCGACAGTCATCCGAGCCGCGAAAAAGGAGCACATTGAAAAGGGGGTCTTCAGTCCAGCCGGGTAGTGTCGATTTCTACTGCCTGGGAGATGCCGCCGGGGAGACGAGGTATGAGCTGCGCTTGGTTACCTGTGTCGTGACATCTGCGCACTGGGCCCGGTCACTACTCCGTACCGTCTACCCTATCGATGCTTTAATCCATGACTAGACGCCACTCCCCATTACCGATTGGACAAGTATGACAAAGCAGGCGGTACGCCCCCTGATTGTTGGCCTCGGCGAAGCGATGGTGCGTCTGTCTACGCCCGGGAGAGTTCCACTCCAAGTCGCCACCCAGTTAGAACTCGACGTGGCCGGTTCTGAACTCAATCTCCTCGTCGCGGCGAGCGCGCTCGGTGCGAGAGGTCGCTGGCTCACGCGGCTCCCCGCCAACGCTCTCGGCGAATTGATTCGACGACACGCTCTCTCGTTTGGACTCGAGGTCGAGTCAAACGACGAGATTGGCGGTCGCGTTGGGCTCTACTTTCTCGAACTCGGCGCGCCACCACGCCCATCTACCGTTCTGTACGACCGAAAGGATTCAGCGTCAAGTCATCTGCGCGCCGATGAGTTCGATTGGCGTCATGTGCTCGATGGCGCGGCCGCGGCGCACGTCACGGGAATCACGTGCGCCCTCGGCGCCGGCCCCATGGCAGCGACGCTTGAATTCCTGGGGGCAGCGCGCGATTTGGGCGTGATGACTAGTTTTGACGTCAACTACCGCTCCCAGTTGTGGGGCGTGAGGCAGGCACGGAAGTCCTACCTCCGTGCGCTGCCCCTCGTTGACACCCTGTTCGCCTCCCCCGGTGATCTCGCCATGCTCTGTGGGCAAGACGGTGATACCGAGGCGCAGGCAAAAGAAGTCATCAAGGAGTTTGGCATCTCAACCCTGGTGCTTCGAGAGCGTCAAGAGATCTCCGCAAGTGAGATCGCCGTCAACGTACAGGTCGTTGGCGATGACGAGAGTGACGTGACGGCAAGCGGGTACGTCGTCGATGAGATTGGCGCGGGCGACGCAGCCGCGGGCGCCTTCCTCGCCTCGATGCTACGGGGTGACAGCAGTGCGGTCAGCGCCGAACGCTGTGCGCGAGCGTATGCACGAATGCTCACCATCCCTGGAGATACCTGGTCGGGTACGTTGCACGACCTCACGGACGGTTACGTGTCAAACCGACGGGTTGAGCGCTAGTGGAGGACACGCTCACTCTCATGGAGCTTGAGCTCCAGCGTGCTCGACTCATCGCCATCGTGCGCCTCGTCGACCACACCAATGTGGTGGAGATCGCCTCGACACTCTGTGACGCCGGCGTTCGGTTCCTTGAAGTCACCGTGGAGAGGGCAGAAGGTTTTCACTCACTCGAACGGGTGGTCAGCGCCGTCGGCGAACGCGCAATTGTCGGTGCGGGCACTGTCTTGAGTGCCGCTGACGTGATACGTGCGAGCACGGTCGGTGCTCGGTTCATTGTTTCACCCGACACGAATCGCGACGTGGTGAACGCAGCACACGAACGGGGGCTTCTCGCGCTACCCGGTGCGCTGACCCCGAGTGAAGTGTCGGCCGCCAAGTCGTCGGGGGCACGCATGATCAAGCTCTTTCCCGGGAGCCTGGGCGGCGTTGACTATCTCCGTGCGCTGCGGGCGCCATTCCCCGATCTAAAGTTCGTCCCGACGGGCGGTGTTACGAGCGAAAATGCGCCGTCGTGGTTTGCGGCAGGAGCGGTGGCGGTGGCGATGGGGTCGAATCTGGTTCACGGTTCGGGAGACCTCGACGGCGTATTCGACCGTGCTCGCAGAGCGGTTGCTGCAACGTCGCTGGAGCGAGGCACAACCTCAAGTGACCATGTCGATTAGCAATTCGCTCTCGTGCGAACGCACCATCGAGGCAGATCAAAGGGCCGGTCGCCGTCGAGCAGTAGGGTCAGTGGCATCTCGCCAACCAGCTGGTCGTCCTCGGCGCATGTTGAGCGTTACGCGGAGGCAGCCTCGCTCGCTCCCATCATGCATGGAGTCGCCCCGAACAACGAGAATGATGCAAGGGCCCGCGACGTGTCGGCGCGTGGGCCCGCTCCGCAAGGTGATCGGATCTCGAAGATCATCGATGGAGGGATAGGGATGGAAAGGTCAGAAAGGTACGGAAATGAGTGCACTTCAGTCTCGGGAAACTGATCGCGCGGGCGTGGCTGACGACGGCGTGGTTGTTCCCGCCGTTCGCCGAGCAGCGGAAATCCTCGACGCCATCATGGATCGTCAGGGTGCCCCCGTCAGCCTGACGGAACTCGCAAATTCGTTACATATCCCCAAGTCTTCGACACTGAACATCTGCACGGAGTTGGTGGAGAACCGAATACTCCGTCGTGTAGATAGCCTCTACTCCCTCGGTCCGAAGCTTGCGGCACTCGGTGCCATGTACTTGTCAGGTGTCGACGTGGTTCGTGAGTTCCAAAACATTTGCAGCGTGAGAAATCCCGAGATCCAAGAGACGCTGAAACTTTCGGTTCTTGGTGATCATGGGCAGATCATCTTTCTTGTGAGGCATAACGCACTTCGACGATCCATACTCTCGTTCGACACTCACGTCCAACAGCCGGCGCACTGCACTGCCGCCGGGAAGGCAATACTGAGCCATCTCAGCAAAAATGAGTTTGAGGAGTGGCTTGACGGACGCAAGGAATTGCCGCAACTGACGGACAAGAGCATCGGAAGTGCATCAAAGCTCCGAAGCGAGCTTGCCCAGATTCGAAGCCAGGGGTTCGCAACTGAGCGCGGTGAGTGCATTGAAGGCATCAACTGCATAGCAATCGCGGTGAGGAACACCAACGACAACGCTCTGTACGGTCTGAGTTTTGCAATGCTGGAGCAGTGGGCGACCCCCGAACACGTTGCATTCCTAGGGCAGGAACTGAACAGGATCGGTGAAAATCTGTCGGTGCTTTTGGGCAACGTATCGCAAACCTCGGAAACGTTCGCTTGAAGGCAGCGAGTCAACCCTGTCATCGTCAGCGCGACCGTGCGAGCTCTAGGCAATTCGAAGGAGCGACATGAGTTACGCAGTCGGTGGGCGCAGCGTCATCGTGACGGGTGGAAGCAGAGGAATCGGCTACGGGATTGCGGAGGTGTTCGCCGAAGCCGGCGCTCGCGTCACCATCGTCGGACGGGACTACGAGGTCGCAAGTGACGCGGCAGCGCGTCTCGGTGATCGGGGCGCCGATGTCGGCTACGTCGTTGCCGACATCTCCAAGCCGAGTGAATGTGTACGGATGTCCGACGAGGTGATGGCTGCACGCGGTGGGATCGACGTCCTGTGTGCCAACGCTGGCATCTTCACCGAACGGAAGCTTGCTGATATGACGGAGGAGGAATACAACGAGACGTTCGATCTCAACATGAAGGGTTGCCTTTTCGGCGTTCAGGCGTGTCTTTCGGCACTCGCAAGCTCGGGTCATGGCCGCGTCGTCGTCACGTCCTCGATAACGGGGCCGATGACGGGAATCCCTGGCTGGACTCACTATGGCGCGAGCAAAGCGGCCCAACTCGGTTTCGTCCGAGCTGCGGCGATGGAACTGGCGCCGCAGGGCATCACAGTCAACGCAATCTTGCCGGGAACGATCCGCAGCCCCGGAATGCTGAAGTTGGGCGTCGACCTTGACGCGGCAGCAGCAGCGATTCCACTGAAGCGGATTGGCGATCCTCGTGACATTGGCTACGCGGCGCTGTACTTTGCGAGTGACGAAGCCGGCTATATTACCGGGCAAACTCTCGTCATTGATGGTGGGGTCACTCTCATCGAGTAGTCGCGCGTTCCAAAGACGGCGTGCGCCAAGTTGACCGTAGGGTCGCTCATTTTCGGTCCTATCTTTCCGCAGCACGAAGAAACCAGTTTAGCCAGCATTGACGCGAAACCCCATGCGTCAAAGACATTTCCGCGCCATCGCGACACTCGTGAAGCCATTTGATCCCAAGATGCCGGGATCAAGACCCGCGTGCCCCTCAAGAAGTTGTGGGGCTTTCGCTATTTGGGCGACACGCCTCGTCAACCGCCAAGATCGCGTTCGGCGCCTCGAAGTGAAAGGGCGACGAACGCAGAGGAGGCGTCCACGCGAGATTGGGATTAAAGCCTCCAGACGTACAGAACTACGATTGGGTCGGATATGTCGTGACGATCGCGACAGCCCAACGAGGCGGCATGACTAAGGTCAATTCTCCGAATGAAGCGCTCCCCTGGCTGATACAGGGTGGTATGGGAATCGCCATCTCCGGTTGGCGACTCGCACGGGCGGTCTCGAGCATGGGACAGCTAGGCGTCGTGTCGGGAACGGCCATTGACAATGTCTTCGTGCGCCGCCTTCAAGACAACGGTGTTGACGAAGAGTTGCAAAGAGCCGTCGACTCCTTCCCGCTGCAGCGCGTTGTCGACGACATCGTGGCAAAATTCGGCACCCGTCGGCGAACGGGTTCGACCCCCTACCGCAGCTTGCCGGCGCTGACCCATGGGAGCAAAGGCCGCTCCATCGATGCGATCGTGCTGGCGTCGTTCATCGAAGTCACGCTCGCCAAGATGGGTCATCGCGGCGTCGTTGGCATCAACCTGCTGACCAAGGTCCAGCTCCCGACGGCTCCGGCACTGTGCGGCGCGATCCTGGCCGGAGTGGACTACGTATTAATGGGGGCCGGCGTTCCTACCCACATTCCCGGTGTCCTCGAGCAACTAACGCTCGGTGAGCCCGTCGTTCTCCCGTACAGCGTGACGGGCGCGCCCAGCGATGATCCCGCCACGTCGCTCCACTTTGATCCCACTCCCTACCTGCCGTCGCACGTGCTCACTCGACCGCGCTTTGTAGGAATAGTCTCCTCCCACGTGCTCGCGACGGCCCTTGCCAAGCGCAGCAACGGCCCGGTTGACGGCTTTGTCGTTGAGCGCCCGACCGCCGGCGGCCACAACGCGCCTCCGCGGGGATCGTTTGGAGTGGATGAAGAAGGAAATCCTCAGTACGGCGAGCGAGACGTCGTCGACTTCGACGCGCTCGTCGGTCTTGGAAAGCCGTTTTGGATCGGTGGGGGCATCACGTCGGTCGAGCACGTACGCGACGCGTTGGCGCTCGGCGCGACCGGTGTCCAGGTCGGCACGCTCTTTGCCTACTGCAACGAGTCGGGGATGGATCCTGACCTGCGACGCGAAGTGCTCGAAGAGGTGAAGACGGGATCAGTCAGCGTGAAGACGTCACTGCGGGCCTCATCGACGGGCTATCCCTTCAAAGTCGCGTCGGTGAGCGGGACGATCTCTGACCCGAGCGTCTACGACGAACGGGAGCGCAAGTGCGACCTGGGCTATCTGCGCGAGGCCTACCTCAAGCCCAACGGTTCGATCGGCTATCGCTGTGCCGCCGAGCCGGTTGACGCCTTTGTGCGCAAGGGTGGCTCACTCGAGATGACCGAGGGGTCAACGTGCCTGTGCAACGGATTGATGGCGACCTGCGGGCTCGGCCAGTATCGAGCCGGTGGGCGCCGCGAGCCACCGATCGTCACCAGTGGAGACTGCATTGACGATATTCGTCAACTCTTGATCGGTCGAGAGAGCTATGGCGCGAGCGACGTCATCGCTCATCTCACCGACGCCGCTAGCGCGAGGACACCTTCGAGGGCGATCGACGCGGGCGCGCGCACGTCGTAGCTAACCAAGTTCGAAGGTCTCGTGGGAAGTCACGAGGAGATCGCCACAGGAGTCCGCAGAGGGAAGTGACACGCTGCCACGTGGCCGTTCCCAAAGCTCGTCATCGCGGGTTCTTCCTGCTCGCACTGTTCTTGCGCGCTTGGGCACCGCGTGCGAAAGCGACAGCCGGACGGGGGGTTGACGGCCGAGGGCATCTCACCTTCCACGGCGCCAAGGGCCGCCTTGCGGCGGGCCCGATCGAGGTTGGTCTCGGGCACCGCGTCAAGCAGCGCCTTGGTGTAGTGGTGGGCCGGGTGATCGTAGATCTCATTGGCCGGACCTCTCTCGACAAGTTTGCCCAGATACATGACACCGATGGTGTCGGCCATGTAGCGCACCACGGCCAAGTCGTGAGAGATGAGAATCATCGTCAAACCATGTTCTGACTGCAGGTCTTTCATGAGATTGAGGATCTGCGCCTGCACCGAAACGTCGAGGGCCGAGACCGGCTCGTCGGCGACAATGAGCTTGGGTTCGAGTGCTAGCGCCCGGGCGAGTCCAATGCGTTGTCGTTGCCCCCCCGAGAACTCGTGGGGATAGCGATCGACGCTTGATCTGGTGAGGCCCACTTCATCCATCAAGCGATCGACGCGGGCCCGCTGATCGTCAATCGATCCCCTCTTGTGCGCGCGAAGTGGTTCTCGCACGATGGCTCCGACGCGCATCCTCGGATCAAGAGACGAGTAGGGGTCTTGAAACATGAACTGCACGTCACGCGACAGTCGACGCTTCATCTGCGCGTTGAGACCATGGACGGTGTTCCCGTCGAAGCGCACCTCACCCGTCGTCCTTCGCTCGAACCCGACGATCAGTCGACCCGTCGTGGTCTTGCCGCTGCCCGACTCACCCACCAAGCCGAACACTTCCCCCTCGCGGACGCTGAAGGAGACGTCAGAGACAGCCTTGATGGAACCGGAGTCCCGGCGAAAGATGCCACCTTTCAAGAGAGGGAACTCTTTCACCAGATGATCGACGACCAGCAGATCGGGTTGCTCGTGGAGCTCTGCTCGGCGCGTCGTCGCAAGCGCCACGTCGTCGGCCGAGTCCCTGACACGAAGAGACACCGGCCGATGCTCCACGTTGACCGGGTGAAAGCAGGCAAACAGGTGTGGAGAAGCGTCCATGAGCCTTTCGTCCGTCGTTGATGTGAGCGGAGGCTCTTCGTTGCGGCACTCGTCCGTCGCGAACTGGCACCGAGGGTGAAATCGGCAGTTGTCGTGGACCAGCGAGAGGTCGGGCGGCAGGCCCGGGATGCTCTTCAGACGTTCAAACGGGCTCTGATCGATCTTGGGCACCGAGGCCAGCAAGGCGTCGGTGTAGGGGTGGCGCATACGAGAGAAGATCGCGTCAGTGCTGGCTCGCTCGGCCACCTTGCCGGCGTACATGACGATGACCTTGTCGGTGCGTCCGGCGATGACCCCCATGTCGTGGGTGATCAAGATCACGGCCATCTTCAAGTTCCTACGCAGCTCGTCGATGAGGTCGAGGATCTGCGCTTGGACCGTCACGTCGAGCGCAGTCGTGGGCTCGTCGGCGATCAGCAGCTTGGGATCACACGCCAGGGCCATCGCGATCATCACGCGCTGACGCAGACCACCCGAGAGCTCGTGCGCGTACTGGTCAAGCCGCTCAGCCGGCTGGGGCATGCGCACCAGCGTCAGCACTTCGAGCGCGCGCGTCGCGGCCTGTTCCTTGGTGACCTTGCGGTGTTGACGGATCGCTTCGACGATCTGACGTCCAATGGTCATCGTCGGGTTCAGCGAGGTCATCGGATTTTGCGGGATGAGTGCGACCTCGTTCCCTCGCACCCCTTGCATCGCTTTCTCGCTGAGTCCGGCCAGATCTCGCCCGTTCAAGATCACGCTGCCGCCCGAGAGATAGGCGTTGTTGGGCAGCAGGCGCATGATCGCGAGGCCGGTCGTCGTCTTGCCGCACCCCGACTCTCCCACGATGCCCAACGACTCACCTTGGCCGACCGAAAACGAGACGCCGTCGACGGCGGTGACCGTGCCGGTTCGCATGCGGAACTCCGCGCAGAGGTCGCGAACGTCGAGCACCACTGGGTTCGCTGGCTGGATCACTTCGTCACTCATCTCGAGGTGGGCGTCCATCAGCGCTGCAACCTCAACTCGATGGCGTCTCGCACCGCGTCGCCGACCAGGTTGAAGGCGACGACGGTCAGCACGATGCAGATGCCCGCCGGGTAGATCAACCACCAGTACCCGTCAAAGAGGTAGTTCAGACCGTCGGTCAGCATGCCGCCCCAGTTGGCCGCCGGGGGTGGTGGTCCGAGCCCTAAGAAGCTCAAGGCCGCGAGCAACAAGATGGCGTTGGCGACCTCAAAGGTCGCCTGAACTGCGACGGTGCCCACCACGTTGCGCACGAGGTGACGGGTCACCACCTGCCAGGCTCGCTGACCCAGCCCCTCGGCCGCCTGGATGTACTCCAACGTGCGCAAGACCAAGACCTCGCCGCGCACCAAGCGCGCCGTGGCGAGCCAGGAGATCGATCCCAAGATGAGAATGATGCTGGCGACGCTCGGCGTGACGAAGCTCGCCAGCAGCAAGACGAGCAGCAGCGACGGAATGGCGAGGAAGCTGTCCACCACGCGCATCATGGCCGAGTCGACGCGGCCACCGAGGTATCCAGCGGTCGCCCCCCACAAGGTGCCAAAGATGGCGGCGATGGCCGCAGCCGCAAGGCCGACCTCCAGTGAGGACTGGCCCGCCACCATGAGGCGTCCGAGCACGTTGTAGCCCACCGCGTCGGTGCCAAGGGGGTACTTCGCGCTCGGAGGAAGGGTCGTTGCAAAGATGTTGGTCGTGACCTGATTGGTGCGATAGATCAGTGGACCCACGTAGGAGAAGAGCAGCATGAAAATGATGATGGAAAGGCCCGTCATCCCCATGCGATTGTGCGCGAAGTCCCTCGCGGCCCGCCGCCATGGGCTCTTGCTCGGCGAGGAGGACGCCTGGGGAGCGGCCAGGTTTCGCTCGAGGTCGGGAGTGGCGACCTGCTTGGCCAACTCGTCGCTCGAGCCGAAGGCCTCACTGGTCATCGCGACGAGTACCTGATTCGTGGATCCATGGCGGCGTACACCACGTCGGCGATCAAGTTGCCAATCACGGTGGCGGCTCCCACCACGATCGTGAAGCCCATCAAGGTGGCGTAGTCGCGCGAGGTGGCGGCCGTCCAGAACAGCCAGCCCATACCGGGGTAGTTAAAGAGGGCTTCGACGATGATCGCCCCCGAAAGGACGCCCGGCAGACTCAGCCCGATCAGGGTGACGACCGGAAGAAGGCTGTTGCGAAGCAAGTGGCGCATCACCAGTCCACGCCGGGAGACGCCTTTGGCGACCGCGGTGCGGACGAAGTCCTCCAAGAGTGTGTCGATGGCCGATGAGCGAACGAATCGACTGAACTGGGCGACCGTCACGATGGTGAGCGTCAGGACCGGAAGGACGAGCCCTCGCGGATCCTGCAGTACCACACCGACGCTGGCGCCCTGGGGCCCCTCGGAGGGCAGGAGATGCAGTTGCACCGAAAAGAGGACGATCAGCAAGATGCCCAGCCAAAACGTGGGCATGGAGTACCCGACGAACGAGACCGTCGTGAGTGAGTGGTCCAAGACCTTGCCGCGACGCAAGGCCTGCACGATGCCCATGGGAATGGCGATGATGAGGGCGAGGACGTAGGACAGCCCCACGAGCAGGGCGCTCTTCGGCAGGTCCATCTTCAACAGCGACGACACCGACTGGTCGAAGTGGTAGGAGAAACCCAGGTTGCCGTGGAAGAGGTGGTCCACGTAAAGCCAGTACTGCACCGGCAAGGTTCGGTTGTACCCGTTCTCAATGTTGAACTGTCGGATCGCGCCCGGCGTGGCCTTCGCGCCCAGATACGCCCTCGCCGGACTGCCGGGCAAGAAGTGCAGGATCGAAAACACGATGATCGAGACGATGATCAAGACGACGAGAGCTTGTGCGCTGCGCCAGAACACAAATCTCTTCATCGCTTCAATTCCTTCAACGTCAACGACAAGCTACAGCGATTACCAGAACCGCCATGAGCGGACGTCTCTCGCGAGAAACTCGCGTGAGACGTCCGCTCATGGCGGTCACCTTAGGACTTCAGGTTCCAGGTCTGAGGGTAAATGTGCCCCGTGGAGTCCTGTGCCGTGACGCCACCCAACTTGGAAGAGATTGCCGAGATTTGATACGCGGCGTTCGGGATCCAGAGGACGGGCACTTGCTTGGCGACGTAGAGCTGGTACTTGTACATCGCGGCTTGCGTCGCGGCCGCGGTCGTACCGGTCGTGATCTGCTTGATCATGTTCTCCACCGTTGTATTGCAGTAGTCGCCCGCGTTCGTGACGGCACCGCAGCCAAAGAGACTGTCGCCATCGGGGTAGTAGATGGGGACGTAGGTCCAACTCGGCGAGGACAAGAGGGCAACGGCGGTGGAGCTGGCTGGGCACGTCGCCTCTGTCTTGCCCTGGCACGCGTACCCGTCAGCGAGCACCGTGTCAAAGGGCGCCTCTTTCAACACGAGCTGAATCCCCGCCGACGCGTAGGCCGATTGGAGTGCCTGCACTTCGTTGTCGAGCTGCGGGAAGCCGGAGGAGTACTCAAAGGGCAGTGTGAGCTTCGCGCCGGCCGCGATGCCCGCGCCGCAGTCGCCCGACCCCGTGCCAGGCTTCTGACAAGTCGCCGGGCCGCTGCTCGGAATCTTCCATCCGTTCGAGGTCAGCAGCTTCTTGGCTGCCGAGACACTGTACGGGAACGGATTGTTCTTGGCCCCGGGAGCCAGGAAGTTGCTCGTGGGAAAGACCGGTACCGGTCCGTAGGTCGGCGTTCCGTACCCCAACAGAAGGCTCTTGATGTACTCGGGCTGGTCGATCAAGGTCTGCATGGCTTGACGGACGTAGAGCTGATCTTCCAGCGACGCGTACTTCGGATTCACGAAGTTGAAGACTGCGAACGTCAATCCCCACTCGTACCACGGGTCGATGGTGTAGCCGTTGGACTTGAGAGATCCGATGTTGCCGACGTCGGTCGTAGGCACGTAGCCGTAGTCGATCGAACCGGACTGCAGAGCGTTGTACTCAGCCGTGGCGCTAGTGAAGGGCAGCTCTTCGAACTCGCTGATCTTTGGTTTGTTCGGCCCGACGTACTTGGTGTTGGGCACCATGATGACCTGCCCGGTGACCTGGAATCCTGTGTTGGGCTTCAGGTGAAAGGGACCGTCGACCACTTGCCAGAGCGAGTTGGTGTCCCAGGTCGACAGCGACATCGAGGCGCTGTTCATGTACTTGTAGACCGCCTGAGAACCGGCCACCGTGTCGTCGTAGTTGCCGATGGCGCCCGTCGCCGACTCTTTATCCCACGACTGCTGAGGCAGTGGGGTGATCACCGAGAGGTCGTTGTACAAGACGTAGGTCGGGCTGTAGGCGACGTTCATGTTCAGCACGAAGGTCTTCGGATTAGGAGCGGACATCGAGGTGACGTGATCCATCCAGCCCCCAGGGACATACAGTCCCTCATCACTCTTGTCCGCCAACATCAAGTGCATCCAGAACAACACGTCGCGTGAGGTGACGGGCGTTCCGTCAGACCAGACGTAGTTCTTCAGCGTGATGGTGACGGTCTTATTGCCATTCGAGAACACGGGAGGGTTCGCCATACTGAGCGGATAGTTGATACTGGCTTGAGCGTTGTCGCTGTGTCCAAACCAGTAGAGCGGCAGCCACATGAGCGGCTGCAGATACGTGATGTTGTTGTTGCCCGAGTTCGCCCCGTTATAGAGCGGGAAAATGTAGGTGGGCGCCGATCCCGGTTGCTCCGCAAAGGTGACGATGCCGCCTGACGACGACGCTTTGGCGGTGCGCGACGCGGCGCCCGAAGCGGTGGCTAAGGCACCGCCCACCATTAACGCGACGGCCATCACCGTGGTTGAAATCCGACGTACACGCATACTGTCCCCCTTGTTGAATCCCCCACTTTGAAGCCACGGATTCGCTTCTTGAGTGGTCTCCAACGAGGTCACTCCAGCCTTGCGTACACGGTCGCCCCACAGCGCTTCCACAGAGTACCCCAGCGTTTTGCCGCTCCGCATTCAAGGTGTTGACGCGACGATGACACGAGAAGTACCAATCTCTCCTCGCTGCGAACCGACGCCGCTCACGCGTGGCTAATCCGAGTGCGAATGAATGACCCGCGGCGTCACCGAGCCGTCGAGATCAGATAGGACCACTATCGAGCCGGCGACGTTGGTTGAACCGGCACGTGCCAGTCACCCTCGCTCGAAGCGCGCGACTCCCGGACAATGATAAAAATAGGGGCATCACGCGACTATTGAGGGGTACGGGGGCGACCAGGTGAGCGAAGGCGGCGTGAGCGAAGAGTCTCCCTTTCAAAGATTCGTCGGCGGCGCAGCAGCGATCGCCGGCGCGCGACGTTACGAGATGGGCGTGCCGATGCGCGACGGCATCGAGCTGGCGGCGGACGTCTACCTTCCGGCCGAAGCCGACCACGGTCCGGTACCCGCCATCGTCCAGGTCACCCCGTACCAAAAATCCAACGTGCTCCTCACTGCAGATGAAGGCCGCTTTTATCAGTCCCACGGGTATGCCTACGTGGCCGTCGACTGTCGAGGTCGCGGTAAGTCTGAAGGCGTCTGGAACGGATTCGCCGATGACGTACCCGACACCCACGACGTCATTGAATGGGTCGCCGCGCAGCCCTGGTGCGACGAAAGGTCGGCACCACCGGCATCAGTTACATGGGTTGGGTGCAGTGGGCGGCCGCGTCCGAGTATCCCCCACACTTACGGGCCATGGTCTCGACCTCGGCTGCCGGTCGTTGGCAACAGGAGATCCCCTACACCAACGGAATCTTCCAGCTCTACTTCGCGTGGTGGTCCCACGGGACGCGACGCCGCATCGATGAGTCCTACGCCCGACGCGGGATCGACTGGGAAGAGGTCCTTCGCCGACTTCCCTTTAAGTCCATTGGCGAGGTGATCGACACTCCGACCAACACGTGGAACAACTTGGCCGACCGCGACACGCTGGACGACTTCTGGAAGAACCTGCGCTTTGACGATCGCTACGACCAGTTCACCGTTCCCTGTCTTCATGTCACCGGTTGGTACGACCAGGAGGACTTGCTCGGCGCCTTTCACCACTACGAGCTGATGCGCGAACACTCGCCGGCCAAAGACGAGCAGTACTTGATCGTGGGACCGTGGAGTCACCTCAAGTCGCGTTTTCCTGATCGCTACTACGCCGACATCGATTTGGGTCCGACGGCCGCGATGGAGATGGACGACGAGCACCTCCGCTGGTTCGACTACTGGCTCAAAGGTGAGCAGAACGGCGTCGACGCTCTCGAACGCGTGCGCATCTTTGAGCCTGGTACCAACACCTGGCGGACCTCGTCGCATTGGCCATTCGCCGACTCGACGACAACGCTCTACCTCGGTCCGGGCACCTTGGGCAACGCCCCGCCCGATGCGTCGTCGCGTATCGACTACTCCTACAACCCCCTCGACCCCGTGCCGACCGGTATTGACGTGCGCCGCTATCCGGTTCAAGACGTGCCCTTGGATCAAACCGACAACGAGACTCGCGCCGACGTCGTCTCCTTCACGTCCGAGCCACTCACCGAGGCGCTCACGATCTCAGGGTGGGCACACGTTGAGTTCTACGGCTCGTCGAACTGCAACGACACTGACTGGCACGTCAAGATCACCGACGTCACGCCCGAGGGTCGCTCAAACCGCGTCACCCAGGGGTGCCTGCGAGCAGCCGCTCGCGATTCACTCGAAGTCCTTTCGCCACTGGTGCCCGACGACGTCTACCTCTTCGTCGTTGAGATGTGGCCCACCCACCACGTCTTTCGGCCCGGACATCGCCTGCGCGTCACGGTGACCAGCAGCGACTTCCCGTGGTACGCGCGGAGCCTCAATCGGTTCGGTCCCGTACGCGACCAGAGCGACCCACGCGTCGCAATCAACACGATTCATTTCGGCGGAGAGTACCCGTCTCGAATCACACTTCCGGTTGAAACTGATGACGCGAGACGACGTCAGCGCGGGGATTAGTAACAACGAAAGCGAGAGGAAATTCTTATGTCCACTGAGAGCAACGCCGTTTCCATCCAAACCGAACTTGACGCCGCCTTCGGCGCCTACGTCATCGCGAATCAGTCCCCCGGCCTGACGTACGGCATCGTCACGGCTGAGGGTCTTGCGCACACTGCAGGATTCGGACGCGCCAATGACTTTGGCACCGTGCCGAACGCCGACACGGCGTTTCCCATCGCCTCCATGTCCAAGAGCTTCACCGCTGCCGCCGTGCTCATCGCGCGCGACCGCGGACTGCTCTCACTCGACGACCCCATCACCAAGTTCTTGCCCGACTTTCGGGCCACCGGTGCCCCGGAGGATCCGTGCGAGCCTCCCACCATTCGGATGCTGCTCAGCATGTCCGGTGGACTGACCGAAGATAACTCGTGGGTCGACCCGCAGATCGGCATGAGCGAAGCCGAACTGATGGGCCTCGTAGCCAGAGGATTGAAGTACAGCCACACCCCGGGAACGGTGTACGAGTACTCCAACGTCGGCTTCACGCTGACGGGCTTCGTCGTGACCAAAGTCACCGGGACGAGCATCCAAGACTTCGTCACGAACGAGATCCTCACTCCCCTCGGCATGACGTCGACGTCGTTCAGCCCCTCCTCCCACGATCCAGCGACGCTTGCGAGCGGTCACTCTCTCGACCTGAACGGAAACTGGCGACCCTACGACATTCGTGAGTCGGACTCCTTTGCCGCGGCGGGCGGCATGGTGAGCACGGTGCGCGATCTGAGCATCTGGGTGACGTGGTTGGGCGAAGCGTTTCGGCCCGGCACGTCCCTTGGGGTCGATGTCTTGAGCCGGGCGTCGCGACGGGAGATGCAACGCATCGAAAGCATCATCCCGCCCTCGATCGGTCTTCAGCCGGGTGGCATGTGGAACGTCGACGTGGGCGGCTACGCCCTCGGTCTTCACGTCGATCACGACTTGCATCGCGGGGTCATCGTTGGCCACTCGGGTGGTCTGCCGGGCTACCTGTTGCACATGCGCTGGCACCCCGAGTCCGGACTCGGACTGGTCGTGTTGACCAACAGCCACCGGGGAAGTCCCGTGGCGCTGGCTCGCGAGTGCCACGCTCGACTTCTGCGCGCCTACGACACTCCCTCCGAGACAATCGTCCTGTGGGAGGAGACCGTCGCCGCTCGCGTGGCGGCCGAACAGCTAATTCGACAGTGGAACGACGACGACGCCGATCGGCTATTCGCAGAGAACATCGACTTCGACCGACCCCTCGTCGATCGACGCGCGGAGATCGACGCCTTCGTCGCTGCGGTCGGACCGCTGAGAGATCCCCGCCCGGTGCACGAAGTCCTCTCCGCGGCAACCGCAGCTGACGTCACCTGGTCCATCCCCGGCGAGCGTGGTGAAATCATCTGCATGGTGCACCTCAACGAACTCGATCCGCCGCGGGTTCAGGAGTTCGTTCTCAGAGCGGTGCCTTCGGACAAGCCACGAAGTGCGACGCCTTTTGACATCTCGCCCCGGCGAGCCGCGATGGGCGATCCGTCTCTCAGTGCGGCGCCCAATGCTCGCGTGGTCATGCCAAACCTCTGATTGGGCTTCGCCGGTATCGTCACACAAGATCGCGCGACGCGACCGCGACTCACTGAATTCGGGAACTGCCGTCCGGCCTCAGCGCGAGTTGAGTCAGTCCTCGGCTTTCTTCGGAGTGTGCATCAGCTTCTTGTTAACGAACTCTTCGATGCCGTAGGGGCCGAGCTCTCGGCCCACGCCCGATCGCTTCGTTCCACCGAACGGCAACTCGGCACCCCCGCCCTCGGGCGTGTTGATCCAGACCATTCCGGTATCGATGCGATCAGCCATGTCAAGCGCCAACGCTTCGTCGGCGGTGTAGACGCTGGCACCAAGACCGTACGGCGTGTCGTTCGCCAGGGCGACTGCTTCGTCGGCGTTGGCGACGCGATACACCACGGCGACCGGCCCAAAGAGCTCCTCGCGGAACGCACGCATCCCGGGTTTGACGTCGGTGAGGACGCTCGGTTCGAAGAATGCACCCGGTCCGTTCACTCGGTGTCCGCCGGTGCGCACCTTCGCGCCCTTGCTGACGGCATCATCGACCTGCTCTTGCAGGTTTCGCGCCGCTTGCTCAGACGAGAGGGGGCCGTAGGTGGTGTTGGGATCGGTGGGATCGCCAGTGGTGCACGACGCCATCACGGTGGTGAATCGATCGACGAACTCGTCGTAGATCGAGTCGGCGACGATGAATCGCTTGGATGCGTTGCAGGCTTGACCCCCGTTTTCCATACGAGCACTGACCGCTTCACCGACAACCTTGTCCAGATCGTCCGTGTCGAGCACGATGAAGGGATCGGAGCCACCGAGTTCGAGGACGACTTTCTTCAAGTTCTGCCCCGCAATCGCTGCGACGGCCGTGCCCGCTCGCTCGCTGCCGGTCACCGAGACACCAGCGATTCGTGGGTCGGCGATGATGTCGGCCACCTGCTCGTTGGTCGCGAAGATATTGATGTACACATCGTGAGGTAGTCCCGCGTCGTGAAAGATCTGCTCCATCGCGGTTGCCGACTCGGGGCACTGCGGCGCGTGCTTCAACAGCATGGTGTTGCCGATCATCACGTTGGGCGCTGAGAATCGAGCAACTTGGTAGTACGGGTAGTTCCACGGCATGATGCCGAGTATCGGACCCACGGGAGCCTTGCGAACCCACGCTGCTCCCTCCGTCTTTGACGAGAGGGGCGTGTCGGCGAGCAGGGTTGGCCCCTCGTCTGCGTAGTAGCGGTAGATGTCAACCACGAAGCCGATTTCGCCCAACGCCTCCGCGGTCGTCTTGCCCATTTCGCGCGTGATCAAGGTCGCGAGTGCGTCCGCGCGCTCAGCGTAGAGGTCGGCTACTCGGTGCAAAATCGCTGTCCGCTCGGCCTTTGACGTGGTTCGCCACGAGAGGTAGGCCTCATGCACGCGAGCAATGGCGTCAGCGATCGACGCGTCCGTCGCGGTTGGGAACTCGCTTTCAGTTTCACCGGTGGCGGGATTTACGACTTGGTACAGGCTCACGTTGACGTTCCTTTCTCAATGGTGGCAGGACCCACAGTCCCTCCCCTGCCGACGCTATCGCACGTGCTTTGACGACTCACCGTCCCACCAATCTGCGTCGGCCATCGACTCCAGCCCGAATAGTGGCCATCGTTTCTGCAGTCGGCCGGCACCTGACGACCTTGCGTCCCGTGACCTTCACCGACTGAATTGGATGTCGGATGCTACCTTTTGGTGCGTGTGGGCCATTCGCTACAACGGCGCGGACTCGTCGTTTCCCGCTGCTCTTGAAGAGGTCGCCGAGCCAGCACTGCCGAACGGAGAATGGTCACGAATTGCCGTCGCTTATGGAGGCATATGTGGGAGCGACCTGCATCTGTTCTCGCCGGCTTCAGAGGGGTCACCAACCCTCGTCTCTTTCGCCGCTCCACCGTTTGTACTCGGCCACGAGATCGTCGGCACAATCATCGAGGTTGGCGCCGACAGCCCCTGGTCGGTGGGAACCAGGGTCGCCGTTGACCCGACCTTGCCCTGTCTCGCCCGCGGCGTCGACCCACCCTGCGTAAATTGCGCGAGGGGGTGGACGTCGAGCTGCCTCAAGCTGGATACAGAGGTCTTAACCCCCGGCCGATCGTTGGGATTCACTGACGGACTGGGCGGAGGCTGGGCACAACAAGTGCTGGCTCACTCGTCAATGCTCCACGCGATACCTGACGAAGTGTCGGATCGCGCGTCCGTTCTTCACGAACCCATCTCGATCGCGTTGCACGGAATGGGTCGCCGTCCCCCTGACGCTGGCGCGCCCGTCCTCGTCGTTGGCGGTGGGGTCATCGGCGTCACCGTGCTGATTGCGCTTCGCGCGCTGTTTCCTGACAACGACGTCACCGTGCTCGTGCGCCATCCTCACCAAGTCACCGTCGCGCGGGTCTGTGGTGCGACGCACGTCGTCTGCGGGTCGGGGCTCGCCTCGTTCGAGCAGCTGGCGGAGCTGATCGGAACCCGAGCGGTGGGAGCGGGCGAGCACTGGATGCTGGCGGGCGGCTTTCCCTACGTGGTCGAGGCGGCCGGTAGCGCGAGTTCAGTGACGGACTCGTTTCGAGCCGTCGCCAATCGAGGAACGGTTATTGAGCTGGGTGCCACCGGCACGGGCCGGATCGACATGACCGCCCTCTGGTACAAAGAGGCTGTCTTGATTGGCTCGGTCGACCACGGCCGCGACCCGAAGGCGTCAATCGGTACGGCGCCGCGCGGCCGAGATCACTCCATTGACGTGGCTCTCGACATCTTGAAGCGAAGCACCTTCCCAGAAGATTCGGTGGTGACGCACGAATTCCCGCTCGAGGCCTACCGTGAAGCCGTGGAGGCCGGAATCGACAAGAGTGCCAGCAAGGCCGTCAAGGTTGCGTTTCGTCCGCAGGACTAGTTGACCTCAGTGGGAAGCGATAGCCGCTTTCTGACATCCGTCCGATGTCACGAACAACGCCGCCCGCCGGCGACTACCGTCCGTTGAATTCACGAGCAACGTCGACGACGTTGCGAAGCTCTCCGAGTGAGCCACGCCGGTAGCAGGAGAGGTTCCACTGAAGGAGCGAGATCGTTCGCGCTCGACTCTCGCGCGTGGCACCCGCCATGTGCGGCGTGATCCAAAGATTCCTGGCCGACCAGAGCGTGCTGTTGGAAGGCAATGGTTCAATGACCGTCGTGTCGATCAAGGCGCCCGCGATCACTCCTAACTCCAGTGCGCCCCGCAGTGCTTCCTCTTCAATGACGGCTCCCCGGGAGACGTTGATGAGGAATGCGGTCCGCTTCATCGCGGCAAACTCTCTCTCAGAGAACAGGTGGCGACTCGACGGGTTCAGGCTCGTCGCCACCACGACTGCGTCACTCACCTTGAGCATGGCGTGAAGCGACTCCAGCCCCGAGATGCGAACGGCATTCCCGTTTTCTGGCGCCGTGGTCCGCGCCGGGTCTCTGCAGATGGCCCACGCTTCGGCACCGACCGACGTCACGAGCTCTGCGACGCGACGACCGATTCCTCCGTAGCCCACGATCCCAATCCGCGATCCGGCCACCTCTCGACCTAACTGGTGCGGCATCCAGGAACCGGTGAGTTTCGCGCCCAACAGCTCCGGGATACCTCGAAACAGACTCACGATCCCGGCCAGCGCGTACTCGGCGATCGCCTCTGCGTAGCAGCCCGCCGAGTTCGTCAGGATGACGCCCCTTTGGAGGAGGCAATCTGAGATGACTTCCTCCACTCCCGCCGTCATGCTGTGTACCCATCTGAGGTTGGTCAACGTTTCGAGGAGCTTGTCAGCACCAGCATCTTCGAACTCGAGTCCCCGGACGAGGACCTCGACCTCATCGGCGACTGCCGCATCGGCGAAGATCTCGGGCGCCCGAAAGACCTCGTAACCCTCCAGCAACGCCGAGATATCGTCAGTCGACTCAGGGTCGCTTGTCACATCGCCGGTGATCGCGAGCTTTATCCCAGGTGGCACCCTTGCTCCCCCAGCCAATGACGTGGCGCGGCCGTGCGTACTACCGGACGACTAGACACAGGTCCATCCCCCGTCGACACAGATCGTCTGACCGGTGATGAAGGCGGCCGCGTCGCTCGCCAAGAAAGTCACGATCCCTACGACATCCGTTTCGCTCCCCCACCGGCCGAGCGGCGTGCGCGCGACAATGCTCTTGTTCATGTCGCTGTCTGTGTAGTCCTCCTTGGTCATTTCGGTCGGGACGTAGCCGGGCGCCACGATGTTCACCTGTATGCCGAAGGGCGCAAGGTTTGCCGCGAAGCTTTTGCTCATTCCGACGAGACCGTGCTTGGCCGCGATGTACGGCGTCGGGGCTCCCGGGTCCGCCACAAGCCCGAGAATCGATCCGATATTGATGAGCTTTCCCGAGCGTTGCCGCTTGAAGTGTTCCGCGGCCGCGTCGCAGATGACAAAGGGCGCGGTCAGATTGACGGCGATGATCTGTTGCCACTGGTCGAGGGCGTCGCCCGATGCGCCACCGACGCCCGCATTATTGACGACGACATCCAATCCGCCCAAACGAGCGATCGTCTCTTCTACGAGTGCTCGCGCCGATGTCGGGTCGCTGAGGTCGCGCGCGATCGATTGGGCCGCACCGCGCTCAGCGTTGATCTCGCTGACCGTCCGCTCCAGCGTGGCCGGGTCTCTTCCCGAGCACATGACCGTCGCGCCATGGCTCGCCATGTCGAGGGCGATGGCTTTGCCAATCCCGCGACTGGCTCCGGTCACGAGGACCTTTCGCCCGGACAAGTCGCCTCTCTGTGTCATACCTTCTCCATCCTTGTTCGAATCTGGCGGCCACTTTCCCAGCGGAACGCTCGAATTGACATGTTCGCCCGACTCCCTAACGGCGACGGGTCAGTGCGTTGACGAGCGGACGCGCGAGGCGATTGCGCGCCACTCGATAGCGGACCCGATCGAGGCGCGTGTCGTTCATCATCAGGTCCTTGAGTCTCCCCTCGGATCGGGATCTCTTTGCGACGTCGACCGGCGCGCCTGCGATGAGCGACATAGCGACGTTGTGCCCGGCCGCACCCATGACCGCGCCACCGGGATGCATCCCCGCCCCGCACAGATAGAGGCCGCGAATCGGGGTGCCGTAACCAGTCGATCCAGCTACCTGGCGCGAGGCGAAGAGCTGGTTCATCGACATGGCGCCGTGGAAGATGTTGCCCTCGGGAAGTCCGTAGGTGCGCTGCAGATCCAACGGCGTGATCGACACTGACCCGCGAATGCTGGACTCGAATCCGGGCGCGAACGACTCGATGGACCTGACAATGCTGTCGACGAACTCCTCGCGCCGGGCGTCCCAATCACCGGAGGTGAGATGGAAGGGAAGCTGCTGAGCCCCGGTGGTCACCGTGTGAAGTCCTGGAGGGGCGAGGCTGGGATCAGACACCGACGGGATCAGCAGCTCAATCGGGTAGGAGGACGCGATCCTTCCTTCGAGTTGTGCCGCTCGGGCGCGCTCAAACTCGTGACGACCGACGCCCAAGAGCGTGAATGCCGCGTGCTGGGGACCTAGTCCGAGGGGCATGCCGTCATACTCGGGCAGCCGGTCCACCAGGAAGTGGACTCTGCCCATGGAACCTCGCATGTCGATGCGGCCTACGTGCCGACGAGTTTCGCGAGGGAGTTCGGTCCGATCGACGAGCGACTGGAGAGTCGTGCGAGGATCGGCATTCGAGATCACGATCGAAGAGTGCAACACCGTGCCGTCCTCTAACTCGACGCCGAACACCTCGCCGCCGCGCGACAGGATCTTTCGCACGTCGGCATCGACCATGATCTCCGCGCCAGCCGCTCGCGCGGATGCGGCGAGCGCGTCAGCGATCGAACCCATGCCGCCGACCGCATAACCGAATCGGCCAAAGTGTCCCTCGAACTCGCCCCACGAGTGGTGGCTGAACTCATAGGCGCTGCCCGGAGAGTCAGGGCCGGCCACCGTCGACACGAGCGCCGAGAACATGAGGCAGCCCTTCAGCGTCTCCCCATCGAAGTAATGATCGAGCAGATCGCCAATGCTCAACGTCGCAAACTCATGGAACAAGTCGATCCGCCCGGCGCGCTCGAAGGTCGCCACGACCTCGCTCAAGGCCGGCGGCGACGACAGGACGAACGGTCGAATGGTGTCGCCGAACAGACGGAGGCGAGTGCCGAACTCGACGAAGTTGGCGGCGTCGCGGGTGCTCGTCGCCTCGAGCTCGCGAATGGTGCGGTCAACGTCGCGCCAGAGGAAGAGGTGATCGTGTCGAGGTCCCATGACGAAGTTCATGGCCTCGGTCGAGTACAGCTCCAGTCCGAAGCGCTTGAGCTCGAGACCATCGATGACCTCGGGGCAGAGCGAGGAGACAATGTAGGCACAGGAGGAGAATCGGGCGCCGGGCAAGAGCTCTTCGGTCACGCAGGCACCGCCGAGGACCGGCCTCCGCTCCACCACGCAGACCGAGCGCCCGGCGCGCGCCAGGTACGCGGCGGCAGTGAGGCCGTTATGACCGCCGCCCACGATCACGACGTCATAGGGCTTGTCAGTCACCGTTCGAAGCCTATGTCACGTGACCAGGAGGTTCTCTCGAGGCCGAGGCGGATGGTGTGCCCGCGCTTCACGACTTGCGATGTCATGCCGTCACCTCAGATACGCCGCGATAGCCACACCGAGCGGCGCCATAACCCATCCCCACCGAACCGCGCTACGGACCACACTCGAGCGATACCCGTAGAGAACCGCCAGCTGTATGGGACTGAAGGACGGAGCGCTGAACGCCGTGAGGACCGCCACGATCTTCAACGCCGTCGAGTGCACGAGCACCGCAATAACGACGCAGTACGCGACACGAAGACTCGTGAGCCATGTGCACCGCCACAGCGAATCGCGGGTTCTCGTAATCGCGACGTTGTGGGGATGAAGAGCCGAGCCCGACACGAGGGCAGCGCCGGAGAACGCCAGCAATGGACCGGCCCACGTCAGCACCTCGCTCGTCGAAGGTGGTGCGGGGTGCGCGAATCGAAGCATGAAGCCCACTGCAGAAGCAATCAGCGGCGAATAGTCAAACCAGCCCGTGGTTCGCTTCTGGGTGTTCGGCGCATCCCTTCGCATGAGGGCCACCCACCACATGTCGATCGCAGTATTGGGAACGTTCACCAACGCGGCAATCATGGTTCCCGCCGGCCCGGCGAGCGCCGCCGCCGCGGGGACGACCCAGTAGCTCGAGTTCGCCGACACCGACCACGACTCGAGCGCGATCTCGCCACCGTTCCTACTGCCTCCAGCCATTGCGGCGGCGGCAAAGGGAATAAGGAGACTCGCGCTCAAGAGAAGAGGGCCGTTGAGCTGGCCGAGACCGCTGATGCGCCACGCGGCGACGCCCGTCAAGGCCACGGCGGTGATAAAGATCTGTCCGCGAAGTACGACGGGCCAGACCCGTTGGACCGCCTCGCCGCTTCGCGCGACGAGCCAACCGGTCACGGCGCCGGCGCAGAAGAAGATGACGCTCAGCATCGAGCCAAGACGACCCTCGCCCGCAGCCCATCTCCACCCCGGGAGCAACCTAAGTGTCCAAGCACGTCCCTGAGCCTTCGCGCCATCTCGCGCCTGCGAACGATGTGATACGTACTCACGGTGTCGCCGGCTTCGTCGCCCCCGATGAGCCAGCGGCGACGGCCCGGTAGACGAGCGTCATTGGGTGGACCGTCTTGACGCCGGCGCCCGCCAGGTGCATGGAGCATCCGGGGTTGGCACTCGCGACCACGTCCGGTGCCACTCGGTTGATAGCTGCCAGCTTGCGCTCGCGAATCTGGTTGGCCGAGGTGGGTTCCAGCACGGAGTATGCCCCGCCCGCGCCGCAACACAGCCCCTCGTCGTCGAGTTCTACGAGTTCGCGCACGAACGGTGCGAGGACCACTCGCGTCGACTGATGCGCTCGTTGGACGTGACGCAGATGACACGGGTCCTGCACCGCGACGCGAGTGTCGAGCGGGGCCACCGCGGGCAGTCGATCGACGCGCGGGGCCAGCCACTCCCCGACGTCATGGACGCGCTTGGAGAAGGCTGCGGCCTCTTCGGTGCCGAGAAGTCGACCGTAGTCCTTCATCGCGGCGCCGCACCCGGCGGAGTCAACCAGGATCGGTTGGTTGCCCGGCATCTCGCGGATCGCGCGTTGAGCCAGGCGCCTCGTCCGATTGAGGAGTCCCGCGTGCGACTGAAGGGCTCCACAGCACGGCGCGGCGTCGCCCGTCACCTGAACCGTGAAGCCGGCCGCTTCGAGCACGCCCTGAGTGTCGCGATGTACGTCTCGCTGCCACGCATCCATCACGCAGCCGGTAAAGAGGTATACGTCGTCGCCCGACGAGCGAAGTGGTGCTGAACGAAGGGGCAAGGGTGGGAGCCCGAAGCGCTTGGGAATCGCGCCCACGCGCTGCGCGAGCGCCAGGACCCTGCTGGTCGCCCGCAGAAGTCGTGGATGGGTCAGCGGCACGAGTCCCGCGCGCTGCCACCACGGGGTCATCAGGTGAGCATCCGCCAGCGACGCTCGTGTGTCCTCGATCAGATGGCCATACTGCACGCCACTCGGACACGCGGACTCACAGCCCCGGCACTGCACGCAGGTCTCGAATGAACGACGGACGTCGAAGGTGAAGGGGGCGTCGTCGTTCTGCACGGCACGCATCAACGCGATGCGTCCTCGCGGGGACTGGCTCTCGTCGCCGGTGATGCGAAACGTGGGACAGTGCGGCAGGCAGAGCCCGCATTGCACGCAGCTGCTCAACTCACCGTCGTCGAGGTGGAGGTTCATCCTCGTGCTCCCACGGGGCTGCGTCCCGGGTTCAATCGTTCGGCCGGATCGAACTCCCGCTTCATCCGGCGAGAAAGCTCCGCGAGCGGCGAAGGGGAGTTCCGGGGCTGTGGCACGGTAGCGAACAACGTACCCACGGCCACGCTGGCGACGAAAGGCCCCATATCGTGGCGATCGAGGTGTCGAAGGTCCTCCGGGCGCAACGACCATCGATGCGCGGGCCGCTCGGGGGGCCCGTCGCACGACGCCCAGGTTCCAGCCGACCTCAGCGCCTGCTCTGACGCCGCGACGTCGGCCCGATGACCCTCGAGCTCCACCCACGTGCGCTCGCCATCCCAGAGAATTGCCGACGGCTTCAAGACCACGTTGGACACCGCGAAGGGATCAGCGTTGTTCGAGGTCATCCACGTCGATACGGCGGGAATGGGGTTGGTTCGAAGCACCACTTCGCCGATGAACCCGAGCGTGCCGAGCGCACCAACCATCAGCCTCGGTACATCAAAGCCGCTGACGTTTTTCACGGTCGCTCCCCCGCACGTGATGACTCGTCCCTGGTCCGACACGTAGCGCATCTGCAACACGCAGTCTCGAATGCGGCCGCGTCCAAGAACACACAGATCGTTTTCCCCCACCGCGAGTGCTCCGCCGACGGTTCCTGCGCGCCGGGCGAGGCCGGTTCGTTGGCCCTTGCTCGCAAGCTGGTCGTGGAGTTCATTTACACTCGTGCCGGCCAGTACGCGAACGATCATCTCTTCTGGCTGATAGTCGAGGACGCCAACCGGGGCGCGAACCGCTCGTGCACCGGGAGCGAGCTCACCACCGAGGTTCCAGCGGGTTCGCGCGCCTTCGACGGCGACGGCCCCGGTATCACCCACCTCCGCCGCAAACTCGGCGAGCCGGACGTCGGTCGCTGCCATCACCCCCACACCCCCGTCGGTAGGCTGCGCAACGCTTGAATATCGGCGCAGCTGTGCGAACTCGGGATGACCTTGCCCGGGTTCATACGACAGGTCGGGTCGAAGGACCGCCGAAGACGGTTTTGGTGATCCAAGTCGTCGGACGAAAACATGAGACTCATGTACTCCTGCTTTTCGACGCCGATACCGTGCTCGCCTGAGAGCACCCCGCCGGCCGCTATCGACGCCTCAACGATCTCGCCGCCCGCCTCGTGGACACGATCGAATACGCCCGGCTCGCGCGGATCGAACAGGAGGAGCGGGTGGAGATTGCCGTCGCCCGCGTGAAAGACGTTGACCACGATCAGTCGATGGCGCTCTGCGATCTCGTACACCGAGCGAAGTACCCTCGCCAGCGCCGCGCGCGGCACGACGGTGTCGTGCAAGTAGTACGAAGGGGCGATCTGGGCGACGGCGCCAAAGGCGGTCTTGCGGCCCTTCCACAGCTTCGACCGCTCCTCCTCATCCGCGGCGACCCGTACGCTCGTCGCGCCGTTGGCACGACCGACCCCAGCGATTCGTTCCGCGTCAATGTCGACGCCCGCCTCGAGGCCATCCACTTCGGCGAGCAACACCGCAGCCGCGTCCAGGGGATAGCCCGCGTGCACGAAGTTCTCGACCGCAACGGTGATCGCCTTGTCCATCACCTCCATCGCGGCGGGCACGATGCCCGCGGCGATGACGCCACTGACGGTGCCGGCGGCGCCCTCGATGGAATCAAACGCAAGAAGGAGGGTGCGCACGGCCGGCGGCGTCGGAGTGAGCCGCACCGCGATGCGCGTGGCGATGCCGAGAGTGCCTTCACCGCCGATGAACGCGCCACGAAGGTCATACCCTTCGGGTTCGGCGTCGAGTCCACCGAGTATGACCAACTCTCCGTCGGGCAGGACAACCTCGATCGCCAGGACGTGCTGGCTCGTCACCCCGTAGGCCAGGCAGTGCGGACCGCCCGAGTTGTTGGCGACGTTCCCGCCGATGGTGCACGCCTGCTGGCTGGAAGGATCCGGGGCGAAGTGGAATCCATGGGGACGTAGCTCTCGGGTGAGGTCGAGATTGACCACACCGGGCTCTACCCAGGCGACACGATTGTCGAAGTCGATCTCAAGGATCCTCGTCATCTTGGTCGTGACCACGACCACTGGCGCGCCGAGCGGAATGGCACCCCCGGCCAATCCGGTTCCTGCTCCTCGCGGGACGATGGATCGCCCGTGCGCCGCGCAAATTCGCGCGATTCGCTGCACCTCGTCTGCGCTGAGCGGAAAGCAGATCGGCCCCGAGAGGCCGCCAACGAACACCGATGCGTCGTGAGCGTACAAGGCGCGCTCGGCGCTATCAGCGCGGACACGGTCGGGACTGAGCGCATTCTCGAGTTCAATGACGATGGGATCGGGCTGAACGTCAGGTCGTCCGCGCAAGTGTGTCCGCACGCTCACGACTCAGCCGGTCCGTGCCACGAAGCCCGCGGCCTCGATCCCAGCTACCGCTGCTGCCTCGTCGTTGTCGGAGGTATCGCCGGTCGCCCCGACGGCCCCGACAATCTCGTGCTCCGAGTCCACGACCAAGACGCCACCGGGCACGGGAATGAGGGCGCCGCCGAACGCGGCGGTGACGGCGCTGATGAAAAAGGGCCGCTCCTCGGCGCGCGCCATGATCGTGCGCGATCCCACGCCCATACCCAGCGCTCCGTGGGCCTTGCCGTGGGCAATCTGGAATCGAAGGTTCGAGGCCCCGTCTTCGCGCTCGAACGCCTTGACGTGACCACCCGCGTCGAGCACCACGATCGACAGCGGGGCGAATCCTCGGCGGCGTCCCTCGTCCAATGCCGATCGAATGATCGTTCTTGCTTGCTCCAACGTGATGTCACTCATCTTGTGGCTCCAGTCGTGACTTTCGTTGAACTCTCCGCGCATGGAGTATGGGCTCGGTGTAGCCGGAGGGTTGGCAGACCCCCTCAAAGACGAGGTCACATGCTGCGGCGAACGCCACGCCATCAAACGTCGGTGCCATGGCGAGGTACCGAGGGTCGTCCGCATTTTGAGCGTCGACCACCTTAGCCATACGACGCATCGCGGCAACCACCGTGTCACGGTCGACCACCCCGTGAACAAGCCAGTTGGCGATATGTTGCGACGAGATCCGACACGTCGCTCGATCTTCCATCAGCGCCACGTTGTGGATGTCGGGAACCTTCGAGCACCCCACCCCTTGGTCGATCCAGCGAACGACGTAGCCCAAGATTCCCTGCGCGTTGTTCTCGAGTTCTTCTCGTATCTCCTCGCGGCTCCAGCCGTGATCGGCGGCGACCGGAATCGCGAGGAGGTCCTCAATCGAGCCCCGGTCCCGTCCTTTGATCTCCTCCTGGCGCTCGTGAACGTCAACACGGTGATAGTGCGTGGCGTGCAGGGTCGCCGCGGTGGGCGAAGGTACCCACGCGCAGGTCGCGCCCGCAAGGGGGTGGGAAATCTTCTGCTCCAACATGCCGTGCATCAGGTCCGGAGCGGCCCACATCCCCTTGCCGATCTGGCCGCGACCCTGCAATCCGCAGGCCAGTCCCACGTCGACGTTGTTGTTCTCATAGGCTGCGAGCCACCGCTGCGACTTCATGTCGCCCTTTCGCACCATCGCTCCCGCCCGCATCGAGGTGTGGATCTCGTCGCCCGTTCGGTCGAGGAAGCCGGTATTGATGAAGGCGATCCTTCCCGCGGCTGCTCTGATGCACTCGGCGAGATTGAGCGTCGTTCGACGCTCCTCGTCCATGAGACCGATTTTCACGGTGAGTGGCGCAAGGCCGAGAATGCGCTCAACGGCTCCGAAGAGGTCGTTGGTGAAGATCACTTCATCAGGCCCGTGCATCTTCGGCTTGACCACGTAGATCGAACTGCTGCGCGAGTTCCTGGCGTCCTTGCCCCGATTGAGATCGCGCACGGCGCCGAGTACTGTCATCAGTCCGTCGAGCACGCCCTCAGGGATCTCGTGACCTCGAGCGTCCACGACCGCGCTCGTCGTCATGAGGTGGCCCACGTTGCGCACCATCATCAGAGCGCGTCCCGGGAGCTTCACCGGTGCACCGTCTGGACCCACGATCGTGCGATCCTCGGCGAGCCGGCGAACGAAGGTGCGATCACCTTTCGTGACCTCAGCGCTCAGGTCACCCGTCATGAGTCCGAGCCAGTTCCGATACACCTGAACCTTGTCAGCAGCGTCAACCGCGGCGATCGAGTCTTCACAGTCCATGATGGTCGTCAGCGCCGACTCGATCACGACGTCGTTCACTCCCGCTTCGTCGCGCTCTCCGACGGGGTCATTCCGGTCAATGACGAGCTCGATGTGCAGACCGTGGTTGCGAAAGAACACCGAGGACGGTTCGGCGGGACCTCCCAGATAACCCGCGAACTGGGTGGGGTCGGCCAGGCGCGTCGTCCCACCCTCGAGATGAATAACGAGTTCAGCGCCGATTACTTCGTAGCGCTTTGCGTGAACGTGGGAGCCGACGTCGAGCGGAACGACATCATCGAGGAAGTGGCGGACCCACTCGATGACGTGAGCGCCACGTTCGGGGTCGTAGGGTCCGGGCATCGGAGCCGCGCCGAGCGCGTCCGTACCGTACAGCGCGTCGTACAGCGATCCCCATCGCGCGTTAGCGGCGTTGATCGCGTATCGCTCGTTCGTGATAGGAACAACGAGTTGCGGTCCCGCGACAGTGGAGATCTCAGGATCGACGCCGCTCGTCGTGATTTCGAACGGCTCGCCCGGCGGCACGAGGTAGCCAATGTCCTCGAGATGGCGCCGATACTCCGCCATGTTGAAATAGTGATTCACGTGCCACGCGTCGATCTGTCGCTGCAACCACGCGCGCTTCTCGAGCAGGACAGCGTTTCTGAGGCCAAACTCCTCGACGAGCGACGAGAGGCCCGCCCACAGTTGGTCCTCACTGAGGCCCGTCCCGGGAAGCAGTTCATCGACCACGAATCTGTACAGCGATTCGTCGACCCGAAGGTCGCCAACCTCGACGTATGACACGTCACCCCCTCTTGTATCTCTGTTGTATATCACAGCCAATACACCATGTGTGGTGAAATCGCCGCTGGTTTATGGCCCGAGGATGGCGGCTCCGGACTCGCCGTCCCGTCGATATTTTCCACGCAGACGAAGAACGCAGAACTACGAGATCAGTCCCGGACGTCGAGCGCGTCGCGGGTGCGCCCGATGTGGATCCTGACAACTCGTGCTGCAGTTTCGCCATCTCCTCGGGCAATAGCAGCAGCGATCTGCTGATGCTCGTCGACAATCGAACCGTGCCGTTCATGGTGTTTGGCGAGGGCCGCCGCCCCCATGCGCAGCTGGCGATCGCGGAGTGACTGATAGAACACGTCCAGTATCTGATTCTCCGTAGCAGCGACGATAGCTTCGTGGAATAGCCGGTCGGCCTCCTGGTACTCGAACACTCTTCGCGGGCCGACCGCATGTCGCTGGCGATCGAGCAGCGCGCGAAGCGTTTCGACCAGTGACTCTCTCCCACCGCTGCTCGCAACCACCGAGACCGCCCAGGGCTCGACCAGGAGCCGCGCCTCTAACACGTCACGCATGTCCTTCGCGGTAATCGGGACGATGAGTGCGCCCCGCTTGGGGTAGACCTTCAGTGTCCCGTCGTGTTCTAGTCGAAGGAAGGCTTCTCGAACCGGCGTGCGTGAGATGCCGAGCGGCTCTGACACGTCGCTCTCGCTGATCATGCTGCCGCCAGAGAAACTCCCGTCGAGGATTTTTGACCTGGTCCAGTCGTACGCGCGGTCACTCGCCGATAGCGGCTCATCCGGAGCTAACGCCATCGGGGTTCCTTCATTTCCTTACTGTATTGGACTCGAGTCGGCGCGAGCATCGTAAGGCGTCAGCGGCTGGACACGGGGTGCACCCAAACTCAATGTTTTGGATCATCCTTGTAACGCCAGCACACGACACGTCGTTGCGACCGCGCGTTCCAAATTTTCGGGCCCCTCCGCAAGCGCGCGCGACAAGTCGCTGACGCCCTGGACGATGGGCACGAGTGCGCTGAGCCCGACGGAGTACAGGGCTTCCGCTCCGTCTCCGACTCGTCCAGCGAAGGCGATGACGGGCACGCCGTGTTGGGCAGCGACTTCGGCCACGCCGAGAAGCGTCTTGCCTCTCGCGGTCTGTGCGTCAACACTGCACTCTCCAGTCAGCACGTAGTCGGCGCCGACGATCTTGTCGGCGAAGTGCGAAGCAGACATCACCACGTCCACGCCGCGGCGCATCTCCGCACAGAAGAAAGCCAAAAACGCGGCGCCAAGTCCTCCAGCGGCACCCGCCCCAGGCACCATCGCAACGTCACGGCCCGTGGTTAACGCAACAACGTCGGCCCAGGTGCCAAGAGCGGCATCGAGTTCAGCGATCGCCGCGTCATCGGCTCCCTTCTGTGGCCCGAAGACTGCACTCGCTCCGTTCGGTCCGAGAAGCAGGTTCGTGACGTCGCACAAGATCTGAAACTTCGACTCCGAAAGCCGAGCGTCGAATCCGGAGAGGTCGATCCGACTGAGACGCGAAAGCGCGGCGCCACCCGCGGTCAGCTCCTTGTCGTGGTCGTCGAGCAGGCGCGCTCCGAGGGCTTGGAGCATTCCGGCGCCGCCATCATTTGTCACCGAACTCCCGAGCCCGACGACAAATCGGCGTGCGCCATGGTCGAGCGCGTGCACAATGAGCTGGCCTACCCCAAAAGTACTCGTGACTCGGGGGTCACGTCCGGCCTCGGCGATCAGGTCAATCCCAGCGGCCGCAGCCATCTCGATGATTGCCACGCGCTCGTTGGGCACATATCCGTAACGGGCCTGCACCGGACGCCCGAGAGCGTCGAGCACGTCTGCTGTCACGTGCTCTCCGTTCATCGCCTCGACCAACGCATCAACGGTGCCCTCCCCTCCGTCCGCCAATGGCACTGAGACGCACTCGGCGTTCGCGAAAACGGCGAGAACGCCGCGTTCCATCGCGGCCACGGCGACAGAAGCGCTCATGGACTCTTTAAAGGAATCAGGGGCCAAGACAAATCTCAGGGGACCCGGCCTCATGCGCGGACATTCAAATCTGATGACACAATCGGAGGCTCAACTCTCAGATCCGAGGAACAGTTGCCGGGACGGCGGCGAGGAAACTCCTCGATTGACGCGGATCCGCGCTACAACTGGTCAGTGCCGAAAGGCCGTTGGGAGACGGAGACCTTTCGGCACTGACCAGCGTGGGGCTACTACCTGCCTATTTAAGGGTCTCGACGCTACTCGAACCGAGCTGTTCAGAGACCAGCGACGATATCGTCGCCAACGCTGAAGACACTGTTTCGGAGTTTGGGTTCAGGGCAAAGTCACCCGTTGCCGTGTTGACAGCCCGCGCGTAGACCGTGAAGTTCGTGCTGTTCGGCAGCGAAATGCCATCGGCCGCGTACTGGCTGAACTGCAGCTGGTACAGCGACGACTTCACGAACGACGGCGGGAACCGACGCTCGTGTCGGGCGGAACGAAGCCCGAACCGATTGCGGTGCTCAGCTGGTTGGCTGGGTCCTCGGCGAGGGTGATGAACTTAAACGCCGCAGCCTTGTTGGGGCAAGCGTTGGTAATCGCATACGCCCAGCCACCGAGGGTGGTGGCGACGCCAGGAGCCTGACCGAACTCGGTCGGGATCGGAGCAATGCCCACGTCCTCGGCCGCCGCAGGCCACGGAGCGCCCGAACCGGGCAGCCAGTCACCGGTGTACCAGTTGGATCCAAGGGTGATGGCGAGCTTGCCCTTTGCCATGAGCAGCGGCGGGTTGCCGACCGAGTCGGTCGGGAAGAGCTCGGACGTCGGCGCGCCGAGTCCGTCCTTGAACACTGTCTGGTAGAACTTCAGCGAGGCTTCCAAACCGGGGCTGTTGACGACCCATTTGCCCGTCTTGGAGTCATACATCACGGGGTTGGTGGAGCCGTAGATGAGGTTCCCGATCCCTTGCAGGATGTTGGTCGGACCGGCAGCCACGCCAGCCCCCGTCCACAGTGCGTAGACCTTCGGTTCGGCCTTGTGCACCGCCTTCGCGGCCGCAATGATGTCAGCCCAGTTCTTCGGGTCCCACGGCATCTTGATGCCGGCTTTTTCGAGCATCACCTTGTTGTAGACGAGGCCTGAGTCGTTGTTGCCGGCGTTGACCGCGTAGACCTTGCCGCCGATGGTGCTCATCGCCTTGACGCCAGCGGGAAAGCCCGTCCAAAATGCGGGGGCCGATGAGCCCGAGACGTACGTGTTGAGCGACGCGAGATACCCCGAACCCGAGAACTCACCGACGTAGGTCGTGGGCAGCTGGATGACACAGGGCGTCGTTGAAGCACTCCGAAAGAGGATCGCCGCCTTGTTCATCTCATCGATGTCGGTCCCCCCGGTGCCGAGCAACGTGAGCGGTACCGACGGATCCTCCTTCTTCCACTCTGCGGCGGTGTACTTCCACCACGCTTTGGCCAGCGCGTCGGTGTCAAACACATAGTTGTACGAATAGAGCACCGAGATGCCCTTCGAGCTCGACGCAGACGCCGCTCCCCCTCCGGCGACGATCACCGCTGCTGCCATTACGCAGCCCGCCGCGAGCGTCACCCCTAACTTGTTAAATCGCATAATTTCTCCTCCTCAATGGAATGAAAAAACACACGATTACAGAACTCTTTCGTACCTCTCTGAATTGTCCCTCCCCCGTTTCGATTCAGTTCAGGTGATCGGTGCTCTCATTGTCGAACAGCTTCATCTGCGCGATGTCGAACTCGAGTTGAACCACGTCGCCTGACGTGAGACCCGTACGGGCGGGGAACTTGCACGTGATCACTTGATCCTAGCGCGAGCCACCACGTTGGTCTCGGAACCGAGCGGCTCAACGAGTTCGACGGTCGCCGAGAGCACGGGAAGCTCGCCCACGTCTCGCGGAGCCAACCGGATGTCCTCGGGCCGGAAACCCACAGTGACGTCTTCGACCGTGAGCGGTAAGAGCTTCACTCCGAGAGATCCATTGACCGTGGTCAAGGAGAGGAAGTTGAGCTCCACACCCGCAGTCCCTCGGCTCAGCTTGCCAGTAAAGAAATTGATCTTCGGCGTACCCACGAACGACGCGACAAAGATATTCGTCGGCTGCTCGTAGAGCGTTTCGGGCTTCGCGATCTGCTGCAGCCGACCGCCCTGCATGAGCGCCACCCGGTCGGCCATCGTCATCGCTTCGACCTGATCGTGAGTGACATAGATCGTCGTCACCGGAAACTGAGCGTGGATACGCTTGAGCTCGACGCGCATCTGCGCTCGGAGCGCGGCGTCAAGGTTGGACAATGGCTCGTCGAGGAGAAACACCTGGGGACGGCGAAGCAGCGCGCGACCGAGTGCGACGCGCTGGCGCTCTCCACCTGACAGCTCGCCGGGCTTGCGACTGAGCAGTGGAGATATGCCCAGCATGCCAGCGATCTCCTCGACCTCCTTCTTGATTGAGTTCTTCGGGTTTCTGCGAATCTTCATCCCAAACTCGAGATTCTTCGCCACGGTCATGTGCGGGAACAGCGCGTAGTTCTGAAACACCATCGCGAGGTCGCGATTCTTCGGCGGAATTCCGTTCATCACTTTGCCGCCGATGCGAATCGTCCCCTTGGTCGGAGTCTCAAAGCCGGCAAGCATGCGAAGCGTGGTTGTCTTGCCACACCCCGATGGTCCAACCACGACCACGAACTCACCGTCTTCCACCTCGAGATCGAGATCGTAGACGGCCGGTTTGTCTCCCTTGAAGTACTTCGATACCCCTTCAAGAACAATGTTTGCCACAGTCTCCTACGCCTTCACTCTTGTGCGCACTCTGGCACCTTGGTACTTGCTCGATCATGTTCAACCTTTCACCCCGCCGGCGAACGCAAAGCCGCCATTCAGCCACCGAGAACAGATGAGGTACAGCACCACGACGGGTGCTGAGAAGACAATGCTGTAGGCCGCGAGTGGCCCGAAGTGAACGACGCCGTTCGCGCTCATGAATGTGTAGATGCCAAGGGCCCCGGTCTGATCGTTGGGGTTGGCGTCGAGCACGAGCGGGATCAAGAAAGCACCCCATGCGTTGATGAACGTGAGGATCGAGGCCACCAGGATCCCCGGCATGGCCAGCGGGATCACGATCCTCCAAAGGATGCGTAGCTCACTCGCCCCCTCGATCGCAGCTGCCTCTTCGAGCTCCCGGGGCACCTGATCGATGAAGTTCTTCAGGAGCCAGATCGCAAAGGGCACCGAGGTAGCGGCGAGTACGAGCGACGTATAGAAGGGTGAGTTCAACCATCCAAAGCGCACGAATATCTCGAAGATTGGAATCAGCAAAAGCGTGACCGGCAGGCCGGTCAGAAACAGTATCAGTACGAGCAGGCTTGCCTTGAACGGCACCCGGTGACGCGAGAGCGCAAAGGCTGCGAGCGTCGATACCGTCGTGGCCACGATCGTCGAGATGACGGCCAAGTACAAGCTGTTCTTGATGGCACCGCCGGCGCCAGCGGCAAACGCAGCCCGATAGTTGGTGATGGACCACGCGGGACCGATCAACGAGGCCGACGCGTGGGGATTGAGCGACGCGTCGACCAGCCAGATCAACGGCAAGAGGAACGCGATGCCGATCACCGCGAGTAGAACATTCACACTGATTCCCTGGAAGAGCCCTCGCTTGATGCGGCGACGATCTGGGACCGTGCTCAGCCCAGCCCTTTGGTCGGTCTCGAATTGGTCTTCCAACTGTTCAATGGTCACCGAGTCCTCCCCTCAGGGCAGAAATCGCACTCGTATGGCGGCGCGGACACCAGCTACCGTGCCCTTCTGAGTTCGGGCCTCAGCTGACGGATGTAGACGACCGACAGCAATGCGCCAATGACGATAAGGGCTAACGCAATCGCGGTGCCGTAGCCCAGGTCGTTGAACTGAAAGGCCTGTATATACATGTACACCGGCAGAATGGCAGTCTCGTTGCCCGGTCCACCTTGAGTCATCGCAAAGATAAGGGTGAAGTCAGAGATCGTGCCGATCGTGATCAGCAGCATGTTCACCATGATCGTCGGGCGCATGATGGGAATGGTCACGCGCCACAAGCGCTGCCAGTAGGAGGCGCCCTCGAGTTGGGCAGCCTCGTCGACTTCGGCCGGCACGTTGCGCAGGCCCGCGCTCAGGATCAGCATGGAAAATGCGGTACCGCGCCACGCGTTCGCCACGCAAACGATCAACAGCGGCACCGTGGCGAGCAAGTCGTCGGCCGGGTGAGCGATGAGCTGGCTGAGCGTGCCTCCCGCTTGTCCGAACGCGTACCAGATAAACGCCACTGCGATCTCCGGAAGCACCCACGCAAGGATCACGATGGAGCCAACCGTTGCTCGCACCGTGAAGTGGGCGCGTTGGCCGAGTAGCGCCAGCGCGAAGCCGATTACCGTCTGGGCGATGATGCCCGATCCAATAACGAAGATGAGGGTCAGTTTCACCGACGACCAGAACACCGGGTCGTGAATCATCTGACGGAGATTCGCGAGGCCGGTGAACCAGAAGTGCTGCGCATGAGGACCGAGCAGCTGCATGTTCGTGAAGCCGATGTACAGCGCGTAGATCGTCGGAATGATGAACAACGCCATGACGAGAATTCCCGCCGGCGATAGCCACAGAAAGGTCAGCGGCCTGACTCTCTCCCGATCGTCGCGATCTTCGAGAATGCCTTCTACTTCATCTTCAGGTGCGTCGCGAAGGGTGGTCATCGATTCTCACGCCGGCCTTGTGGATCGAGCCATCTCGACGAAAGGTACATTTCGGAATCCCGACGAGAACTATGACCCGCACGGCTGCGCCCGCTATCCCCTGTCAGGTTTTGACTGTCAGTACACCCAGACCCCACGACGCCCCCCGCGCTGCCATCGCCATTCCCAAAGAGTTGTACGAGTTTGGTCGATGAACATTTGTTCACTGCTTGAACAGTTAGGACGACTATAGGTGAGTGTCAACCTCATGTCAACTAGCGCCCCGGAGTTTTTCTGTTCGTAACGTTTCGTTCACAAATGCTCTCCTACCAAGCATTTTTCTTCGAGATTCACTCGAGCTGGCTGCGTCTGACGTTCGTCGCGGGCCGAGTTCGAGTGGGAACTTCCGCCTTCAAGAGCATGAGAGTCGTCGAATGGGCGCGGCCACATCCAAAGCGGGCGCTCGCTGATTGGTCGCGCCCCTCGCTCTTGTTCACGGTGCCTCGGTCACAAACTTCGCTCACTGGTTCCTCGCCAACAGCTCGAGCGCGCACATCTCGCCCGCCCTCACAAAGTTGAAACGCAAAGTACACCTATCCGAGCGCATGAGGCACATCCTGTCACGTCGCGAGCTCGCACGTGCCGTCACCGATTCATCCGCTCGTTGCTCTGGCCGCACTTACGCCGAGGTAGCGCAAAAAGTTCACCAACGGCGTCGCTATAACATGTCGCGTATGACTTCGAACTATGCCCAGCAGTTACTGTCACTCGGTTCGGCGACACTTGGCGAAAGTGGCGCCGCATTGCTGAATCCGCGACTCCGCCCGGTGTGGCACGGAGCGGAGGTCGCCGCACCCGCCTACACGGTTGCGTGCGCCGCCGGAGATAACTTGGCGATTCACGCGGCCGTGGCGCGAGCACCGCGCGGCCACGCACTCGTCGTCGCGATCGACGACGCGACCGAGCGTGGATACTGGGGAGAGGTGCTCACGACTGGCGCCGAGGCCGCGGGGATAGCAGCACTCATCATCGACGGCACGGTTCGCGATGTGGCCGCACTCGAGCGACACCAGTTTCCCGTCTTTGCCAGGGGAATTGCGCTCCGCGGGGCCTCAAAGGGCGGCCCGGGATCGACCGGAGGGACAATCGTCATTGGTGACCGCATCGTGAACACGGGTGACTGGATCGTGGGAGACGCCGACGGCATTGTCGTGATCGCTCTCGAGTCGCTCGACGCGGTGCTGGCGTCCGGCCTCGAGCGCGCTAGCAAGGAAGAGCACTTCTTCGAAGAGCTCCGTGCCGGTAAGACAACCGTCGAGTTGTTGTCGCTCGACGTCTCTTCAATCGCGACTCACTGACACTGACGGGTCCATCCGTCGTTGCGCCGGGCGACGTGGTTACGAGCGCACGGGGTTGATCGGTGACTGTCCATCTAGGACCCGGCACACGTCGTCACAGGCGAGCACCGCCATCTTGGAGCGCGTGCCCCACGTCGCGCTCCCTATATGTGGAAGCAGCACGAGGTGCGGCGCAGCGAGAAGCCGAGCGGACACCGTGGGCTCCCCGACGTACACGTCAAGGCCGGCACTTGCGAGTTCACCGTTCTCAAGCGCGCTGGCGAGCGCATCTTCATCGACGATCCCACCGCGAGCGGTATTGACCAGCGCGCCACTTCTACGCATCAATCGAAGTCGCCGGGTACCGATGAGCCCTCGGGTCTCGGGCGTCAGCGGCACGTGAACGCTGACGACGTCAGACTCAGATATGAGCTGGTCCAGGTCGGCCAGGTATCCGGGCTCGGCGCTGTCGCGCCGACTGTTATGCAGCACTCGCATGGAAAATCCCAGCGCCCGGCGCTCGACGGCGCGAGCGATGCGCCCGTATCCAACGAGCCCGAGGGTCGAGCCCTCAAGATCGCTCCCGAGAAAGTTGGTCAGCCCCCAGCCCGTCCAGGCACCGGAGCGAAGCACCTGTTCTGCGTCGCTCGCTCGTCGCGTGCACGCAAGGATGAGGAGCAACGCGACGTCCGCTGTCGCCGCGTCGAGTACGCCCGGGGTGTTGCATACGACGATGCCGAGCTCTTGGGCCCGTCGCACGTCGATGTTGTCGTAGCCCACCGCGATGTTGCCCACGACCCGCAGGGATCCGCTCGCCCCCGCCTCGAGGACAGCGGCGTCGATCGGGTCGGTGAGGACCGAAACGATCGCATCAACCTCGCGCGCCGCGTCGACCAGCCCACCGTGGTCTAACCGACCCTCTCCGAGGAGGAGATCGTGTCCCGCACGTTCGAGCGGCTCTAGCCACTCCCTTGGCATTTGGGCGGTCACGAGTACTCTCAACGCCACGCGCCGCTCCTTCTTCAGTCCTTCAAAAGACGTACGACGGCCGCGTCAGTGGGTCGTGTAGTTGATGTCGCCAGCTTCGGGCAGCGCGACCGCGAAACAGAGGCAGCGGATCGGGGCGTACTTGCTGGACGCGATCAGGCTGTGCACCAGGTTCGGCGGGATATAGACGAGATCACCTTGGGAGATCTCTTGCTCTTCGTCGCCGATGATCATCCGACCACGCCCGTAGAGCACGTAGTAGTACTCGTGGGTCGGGTGCGTATGAGGATCGACTTGGCCACCGCCGAGAATCTCAAATTCGTTGATGAGCTCGAGTGAGCCGCCCTGCGTGGCCGCGCGCAAGGACCCCGGCTTCGCCAAGTACCAGACGGGCGTCGTGCCGTTGTGCTCAGCGACCGGCTCTACGCTGCTGATGTTTCGTACGTCCATTTCTCTGTTCTCCTGTCTCAGTTATCTATCGTTCGGCACTGCGCCACCGCCTACTTCTCGAACTGCGGAAGGAAGCGACGATTCACTTCGAGCATCTCTTCGGTCAGGGCCTCGATCTCCGATGGTTCAAGCGTCGCGTCCAAGAGCGGATCGACCGTCATAGCTTGGCGCAGCAGCTCTCGGTCCCCGGTGAGCGCCGCGTCTGCCGTGAGCTCTTCGACGAGTGCGTGGTGCCCGAGCATTGCGGCGAGACCCGTCGGAATATTGCCGATGCCGATTGGATGCACCCCTTCGGCGTTCACGACGGCGGGTACCTCGACCGAAGCCTCGCGAGGCAAGTTCGGTATCAGTCCGTCGTTCATGACGTTGACGATGAATCGCTCATTGCGGTCCTCAACAACAGATTCGATGACCTCGATGACGACTATGCCCTTGTCCTCAGGGCCGTGGGGAAGATCGGCGAGTCGGTGCGGGCCGGGATCGGCCCTCCACTTTTCGGCGACCTGCTCCCACTGGCGTACGCGCTCGAGCTGCAGGTCCATGTCGTAGACGCGTCGGCCATACCGCATCGCGAGACCTTGGGCCCGTCCGACGTAGGGCTCCTCAAGACGCTGCAGCTGAGGAAAGAATTCGACCCAGTGCGTCCAGCAGTAGGGAATGACCCCGAACGTATCGATCGCCCATCGGACCACCTCGTCATTCGTGCGCTCTCGCACTATCGGCATGGCGTCTCGTCCGTCTTTGAGCCTCAACGAGAAGATGCCCGTGCAGTGATTGATCCCACCGACGAAACTCGGCCTGACGATCTGATCGGCCGGCAGGCCAACGAGGTCCTCCAGCCAGTCGGCCCGGTAGGGATAGGGCGAGCATGAGCACAGAGAGAGCGAGCGCACCGAGGACGACTTCGCCATGGCGATGACGTTGGCACTGGCAGGGTTCGTGTAGTTCAAGACCAGCGCGTCTGGCGAGAGCTCTTCGAGTTCGCGAGCCACGTCGGCAACGATGAGCGTGTTGCGCAAGGAGCGGAAGATTCCCCCCGGTCCGATGGAGTCGGCAATGTGCATGAAGACGCCGTGCTTGGCGGGAATCTCGATGTCCGTCGCCCACGCCGCCATCCCTCCGACCGATATCGCGACGATCACAAAGTCCGCCCCCCGCAGGGCCGCTGATCGATCCGTCGTCGCAGAGACGGTGAGCTTCTTTCCTTCAGCAGCGGCGAGGTCGGTGGCGAGGGTCTCCATGACGCCGACGCGCTGCGCATCGACGTCCATCAGACGAAGTTCTGCCCCCTCAAAACAAGGAATCTCCAGAAGCCGGCGAACCAGACCGGGCACGAACATGCTGCTGCCGCCCCCGATCACTGCGATTTTCACTGTCATCTCACTACCCTTTCACGACGTCTGCCTGCGTGGCGCCCGATTAACGACGATGCGAGGATCAATTCGAGTCTCGCTCAGGCTCGACCGATTCGCTTCTCCCACACCTCGCGGATATCCGCGTTACGCACCGCGATGGAACTCCAGTCGTCGTCTGCGTCATAAAGCGCCGCGACCGCGCGCACGCCAATCTCCCATTGGACGTCGGCGACCTCGTAGGCGGCGCCGGCAAGGTGCGGCGTGAGCGTAAGGCGCGGAGCGAACAGAAGGGGATCCGAGTTGGACAGCGGCTCATCGGGGAATACATCAAGCGCCGCCCCGCCGAGCCAGTTGGACGTCAATGCGTCGTTGAGCGCACCATAATCCAAGACCGTCGCGCGAGCCGTATTAATAAGGTAACTTCCCTGCTTCATCCGCTCAAGCTCAGAACGACCGATGAGCTGGGTAGCGCTGCGGGCGTGAAGCGTCACAACATCGGCGCCGCCGAGTGCCTCGTCCAACGATGAAGGGACGTAACCCAGTTCCTCGATCGACTCATTGGGGACCGCCGGATCGACGACGAGTATCTCGCCCACGAGTCCGTTGAATCGTCGTGCGACGGCCCGGCCAACCGCGCCGAAGCCGATGACCGCGACCACCAGCTTGGACAGCTGGTGGCCCTTGTAGAGCGCATAGGGAATCGGGGCGTTCGGGTCGTCTGGACGCCAGATGACGTCAACCTTCGCGCGCGGGGCGCCCACGACCCGCTTCGACGTCGTGAGCTCCCCTGAGACGACGGCATGGTGAGCCACCGCAATATTGCGCAGCATGGCCAAGCAGAGTCCGAGCGTAAAGTCGGCGACCGCCTCAGCGTTGCGACCTGGCGCGTGCGCCACGATGACGTCGTGACTGCTCGCCGCGTTGACGTCGATGTTGACGGGCTCAGAACGCAGGCAGAGGACCACTTCAAGATTGTCGAGCTGCGAAAGGATCGGCTCGCCAATCGGCTCCGTTTCCACGAAGATCGCGCGCACGAGCTCGCGTTCGCTATCGGGCATGCTTTCGAGCGCCGCACCGATACTTGGTACTGGGCGCAACTCCCACATCCGCTCTCGTTCGATCGCGAGCTTCGCCGGCGCGGGCAGATTGGTACTAACGAGCGCAAGCATCAGCGGTCACGTCCTCCTCGGTAGATCTGCGACTGGCCAAGCTGTAGAGCTCGAGGTAGGTCTCAAACTCTTCCTCGTAACAACTCGATGCCGACGTCGACGGTGAGTAGATCTGCTCTTCGATCTGGGACGTGGCGTACACGAGCTCTTCTCCGACCACGAGCGCGGCGCCCGCGAGGCCCGCAACCTCATCGAGCGGGCGAACCACGACGTCGGTATTGGTCGCGTTGGCAATCGTCTGACACCATCGCGAACTCGTGCTCATCCCGCCCGTCATCCGAATGAACGGAGGCGACGAACGCAGCCGCGAGACGAGCGTGGAAAGGATCGATCGCACGGCGTAACCGCCTCCTTGGAGACCGGCGGCAAAGACATCGGCGCCGCTGTGCTCGGGGCGGAGGCCAAAGATCGTGGGGCGAGCGACCGCCGCCCAGCCCTCTGGACCGAAGAATGGATTCCCGCTGATCACAGTGAAGGGCGCCTCGGGGGTTCGATCGAGCACAAAGCCGCGACGAAGAAGAGCGTCTTCGAGGGACGGACCCGTCATCTCGGCGAGATCGGCGGTTCGTCCCACAATCCCCCCCGTCGCACCCGCGTTGCTCTCAAGCGTCCATCGTCCCGCCAGGGCATGTTCGCTGAGAAGCAAAGGAAAGCGATCGTCAACGGGTGGAATGAAGTCCAGCCCCACATGGACCGGTGCAGTCGTGCCGGCGACGAGGACGGGAACTTCGGGGTCCCACGCTCCCGCGGAGACCGCCGAGAGATGGGTGTCGCCACCACCCACGTGCACGGGCAGGCCCTTCGGCAGGCCCGTCTGCGCCGCGACGTCCTCGAGGAGTCCACCGATCCGGGTCCCGGCCTTGTGGAGTTCCGGGAAGTAAATCGAATCGAGTCCGAGGGCGTCGAGCATCTCCGTGGCCCATCGTCCTTCTGCCACCTCCAGCATCTGGCTCATGGCTGCTGAGGAGGGCTCACTCGCCATGACGCCAGAGAGTCGGTAGATGAACCAGTCGTGGAGTTGCAAGATCGTCTCGGCCCGACGCCACGCATCGGGCCGCGTTCGGCGAAACCACAACAGCTTGGCCAGTCCGAACTCGGGGGCACCGAAGTGTCCCGTGATCTCGTAGAGACGCGAGACCTCGACCTTCGACACCAGATCCGCGACATCGGAGAGCGCTCGTCGATCTTTGTTGAGCAGGCTCGGCCCGATCGGCATACCGTCCCGGTCGATCAGCACGAAGGGAATGCGAATCGCGCTGACCGTCACGCCGAGATAACTCGAACTTGACACGTCGAGCTGCTGCACCAAGGCCGTCAGCGCGGAGACGGCGGCGCCCCACCACTCACCGGGATCGAAGGATCCCGGGTCTGCCCCCGCACGAAGTCCGGGATACGACACGGAGACCTGACCGTACGCTCGCTGACCCGCGACGTCAAAGGCGTACGCCTTCGCCGCGCTCCCGCCGATGTCGACCGTGATGACGAGACTGGAGCTGCTCATCGTCCGCTCTTCGCGGATATCGCCAGTCGTCGCATCGACGGCGGTCGCCTCACGCAGGCTTCCTCGTATATTTCTCGAAGACTTCAGCCATCTGATCGTCACTGAGAATGTTCGGCTTGCCGATCACGAGTGAGCGATAGTAGATGCCGGCCAGCGTTTCCACGGCTTGCGCGGCGTCCGCCGCTTCTTTCAGCGTGGAGCCCACTGCGACCAGGCCGTGATTGGCAATCAGGACCCCCTTTGACGGTGCCACGAAGGCGTCTCGCACATTGCGCGCGAGCTCTTCGGTGCCGTAAGTGGCGTAGGGCGCGACCTCAATCGTCGTCGTGCGAAGCACCGCAATCATGTAGTGAACCGCGGGAATGCTCATCCCCAAGACGGCAAGGGTGGTCGCGTACGGAGAGTGGGTGTGCACGATCGCCGACACCTCGGGTCGCGTTTCGTAGACCAGACAGTGCAGCGGCGTCTCCGACGAAGGAACTCGTGATCCTTGACGGACCTTCCCGTCGAGGCCCACGACCACGATGTCCTCACCCCCGATCCGGTCGTACTCCATCGACGACGGAGTGATGTAGACGTCGCCGTTTGAAAGCTTGATGCTGAGGTTGCCCGAGGTCTGACTCAAGAGACCGAGTTCGAGGAGTTTCACACCACAGGCCACGAGCTCGGTTCGGGCGACGTCACCCCGCGTTTCGGTCGAAGATGTGGCAGTCATTGAGCCTTCCGGTGCGCCAGCAACAGTTCAACGGTGCCCTCAGTGTAGAGTTCGGAATCGTTCGAGATGGGCAGGTCGACGAAGCGATTCACGTCGGTCGACAGGTACGCAGCCTGCGCCACCTCCAACGTCCGTCGTCCGTCGCGGCCGAACGCTGGATAGGCGTTGCGCACTCCTGAGATGGTGTCGACGAGGTCGTCAAAGATCTCCGGCGTGAACTGCGTCCGGCCAGGAGGAACGTGGTACGTGGTCGTGGACCCACCGGCGGAGCCGACGCGAACCGAACGCACGGGGCCGCCGAAGTAGCCCATGTTTTCGTCGTAGACATACGCGATGTAGCCCGAGGTGCCGCTGATTTCGAACTTCGCCGTACCTTCGCCCCACGTCACGTTGATGAGAGCCGTGCTGTTATGCCCCGCCCTCATCTGACAGTAGGCGTGGTCGTCTGCCCCGGTATCCATGAAGCGCATCGACGCCGCCACGGATTCCATCGGTGCCGGGAGAAAGAGCTCAGCTAGATAGATTGCGTGGACACCAATGTCCATCATGACGCCACCGCCCGACAGCGCGGGCTCGAATCGCCAGCCCGGCCGGAAACCTTCGGTCCCGAGCCACGGCCTTGATCCCCCCGCCGTAATCTGGACCGCCACAACCTCGCCGATCGCGTCCTCAGCGATCAGCTTCTGCGCCAACCGATGCTCGGCGTAGTACAGGTAGTTGTGGTACATCGCGAGGGTCACGCCGGCAGCGTCGCAGGCCTGAATCATCTCATCCGCTTCGGCGAGCGTCAGCGCGAACGGCTTCTCGCAGACGACGTGCTTGCCAGCAGCCGCAGCGTCGCGAACGATCTGCAGTCGAGTGCTCGGTGGCGACGCGACGCTCACCACGTCGACATCGTCGCGCGCGAGGAGATCGCGATAGTCGACGTAACACGCGTCAGGCTTCAGGCCCGCAATGCCGCCCACGAGAAGAGCCCGCTCTTGCGAAACATCCGCCGTGGCAATGATTTCGACTTTGTCGCTCCTCAGCATCGCTGGAACGTGATCTCGCTCGACAATCCACCCACATCCAATCAATCCAAAGCGCATCCGAGAACCCCTCCGCCTCTAACACCCGCACCGTATGTGAACATTTGTTCAACTCGTGAGTCGTATGTTCCAAACTATAGCCCCTTCCATGTAAATGTCAATTTGCTACGCCGATCGCGAGCACATTGTGTGACGAACTCGCACCGCGTTGCGCCCCAACAACCGACCGGACGCAGCGAACTCGTGACGACAGATGAGCTTCGCACGGCGCGGAGGTGAGACCCGGGCCCAGGAACCTCAGCGCTCAGGAGAAAGGGACGTCGGATCCTCGGAGAATTCGAGACTTGAAGTAAACGCTCACGCGGGTGCGCCCTGCAAGACCCATTCGACGCCGCCACGAAGGTGTTGGAGGTACGTCACGTCTTCGTAGGCGGAGACGAAGTGACCGGGGACCGTGTAAAAAGTGCGAAGCGGCCCTCTCTCGATACACCACGCGAACGGCAGCGTGACGACGCCGCCTTCGGCCGCGGGTGTCCCGAACTCAACACCCAGGAGTATCCGCGCGTCGGGCACCAACTCACGAAAGAGATAGAGCTCCTCCTTCCAGCGCCAGGGATTGGGCAGGTGCGCGGTCGCGGGGTGATCTCGATCCACTACTCGGATCGACAGATCCCCGGTAACCGGATGTCCATCGAACCGGGCACCCACCAGATCTCCGTACGCCGGCCAGTCGTACGCCGAGTCGGTCGCCGAGTGCACACCGACGAGACGGAGATGGCCGCTCGTGATGCGTTCTTCGACGACCAGACGCTGCTCCAAGGTCCAGGGCGTTTCACCAATGGTGAAGAGCACGAGCACTCTCGCTTGGCGAAGCAGCTCTTCGGTCGCATCACTCACCCGTGTCACGCCGAGGAATTGGAGTTCGTAGAGTTGGCTGATTTCCTCGAACGCTCGAGATGCCGAGCCCAATGACTGGTGCACACCGGCGACCGTGTAGTGGCCGCTCGGGCTGCGATAAGGGGATACGTCCGAAACAAAGAGCAACAATCCGCTCATCTGAGCGACCCCCTCTTAGCTAGGTATCAGCGCGATGACTGCGATCTCCACAAGGATATTCTTCAACGCCGCGCCGACGGCTGCTCGCGCGGGGTACGGCTCTTTGAAGAACGTGCGGTAGGTGGCGTCAAACGCCGCCCAGTCTCGGTTGAGCTCGGCCAGATACACCGCGCTGTTGACGATGTCGCTGAAATCACATCCAGCCGCGCGTAGCGTGGCCCGAATGTTCTCCATGGTCTGCACGGTTTGCTCTTCCACGTTGCTGCCAACGATGGCCCGAGTGATCGGGTCATAGGGGCCAACTCCTGCCACGAACAGAAATCCGTTCGCCACGATGCCCTGGGAGTACGCTCCCGAGGGCTCGGGACTGCCATCAACTGAGACCGCACGTGGCTTCATTCATCCTCCTTGGATGTCATAGCTTCTTCGATGTGGCGCGCTTCGCTCGACGCGGGCCGACTTCTCGCGCTTCGTAGTGGTGCGACCGCTTTAGCGACCCGCCGCCCAGATCATGCCACGCTCGACGATGGTTCGAGCCTCTGGCACATCGAAGTCGGACGCCTGATGGCCCCACGAGGTGTAAAACACGCGACCCTTGTCCCACGGCTTGCGCCAGACTGCGGGGATCACCACATGCTCGATCCACGGAGCCTCTTCGGGATGGCGGAAAGTCGTCGTGGCCAGAACTTCGACGATCGGATCGACCGCTAGGTAGTACTGCTCGGAGACGATGTCGAATGAGTCGATGCCGTCGACAATCGAAACGTCGGCCATATCTGGCACCACGTCGATGCTGTACCGCGCGTAACTGCCGTTCGGGTGGGCCAACCATTGACCGCCGGTCATGAACTGGTACGCGGGCAGATGACGGAACGCGTCGCACAATCCGCCGTGCCAGCCCACGAGCCCCGCACCGTCGCGCACCGCCTGGGAGAGTCCGCGGAACTGCTCGACGGTGAGGTCCCCCGTCGTCCAGTTCTGCACGATCAGACGCACGGACGACATCGTGTCGGCATCCGCGTACACCGCGAGCGAGTTGACGACCTCGACGTCGAAACCCGACTCTTCCAAGAACGGAACGAACTTCTCGATTGCCTTTTGTGGTTCATGCCCTTCGTAGCCACCCCACAACACCAAAGCCTTGTCACCGGCCATTGATCACTCTCCTTTGCACCTCGAATAGACCGCGGAAGGAATCTCCGCGCACCACCACGACAACCTTCCAGCAACGTCGCCCTGGCACTACTTCGCGACGTGTATCGCCTGCACCTCGGTGAAGCTCAACAACCCCCACGTGCCGCCCTCAACGCCGATTCCGCTCCACTTCACGCCGCCAAACGGCTGGCCCGGCACCGCGGACTGGTGCGTGTTGACCCACACCGTGCCCGACTCGACGCGAGGGGCCAGTGCCGAACCACGCTCGGCGTCGCTTGTCCAGATCGAGGCACCGAGTCCAAAGTGGGTGGCGTTCGCTCGCTTGAGCACGTCATCAACGTTGTCGTAGCGAATGATGGGCAGCACCGGTCCAAACTGCTCCTCGTCGACGATGCGGATTCCATCGCTCACATCGGTCAAGATCGTCGGCTCAAAGAAGTAGCCGGGTCCGTCGATAGCGTGTCCCCCCGCAGCGACCCGCGCGCCGCGGCTCCCCGCGTCGCTCATTAGCTCGCTCACACGATCGAACTGCATCTGGTTGCAGAGTGGCCCGATCTCGGATGCCTCGAGAAGGCCGTCACCCACCTTGGCCGCCTTCGCTCGCGAAACCAGCGCATCGACAAGTTCGTCGTGCAACGCGTCGGGCACGTAGACGCGCTTGATAGCGACGCATACCTGACCGCAGTTCGAGAACGCGTTGGCGAACAACGCGTCGGCGATGTCGTCTACCACGGCGTCGTCGAGGACGATCGCCGGGTCATTGCCCCCGAGCTCGAGCGTGACCCGCTTGAGGTCGGGGGCCGCCGCGGCGGCGATCCGCTTGCCGGTCGCCACGGAGCCCGTGAAGCTGATCATCCGTGGCACGGGGTGCTCGGTCATCCAGGTACCGACTTCGTTGCTCCCGCTCAAGACGCTGAGCACTCCTGCGGGCAGGACGGAGCGCGACAGTTCACCGAATCGAAGACAAGACAGCGGCGTATACGGCGATGGCTTCAAGACCACGGTGCAGCCCGCCGAGAGCGCCGGGGCAATCTTTGCCACGGCCGTACCAAGCGGAAAGTTCCACGGAGTAATCGCGGCCACGGGACCTGCCGGTCGGCGCAGCACCCGAACAGCGGTTCTCTCGTCGTCGCGAACGATTTCCGCGGGCATCTCGAGTTTCGCGAAGTACCGCAGGTCGTTGACGACGTCACCAAGTTCTGAACGCGACTCGCTGAGCGGCTTTCCCTCTTCCATGGTGATGACTTCGGCAAGCTCTTCCAGATTTGCTTCAACCGCGCTGGCCAGATCTTCGATCGCCTTTTGACGGAGGGGACGGTCGTACTGCCACGTCTCGAAAGCTTGAGCGGCGGCGTTCATAGCCAGGTCGACCTGGGCGCGAGACGGCTCAGGCGCCTCCGCAAACGTCTCGCCCGTTGCCGGGTTCGTTACCGGCAGCGTCTTCTCGGTCGCCGCCTCACGACCATCGATCGTCATCGAAAATTCAGCCATCACAGAACCTTTCACTGCCCAAGGGATCCACCCGAAAACTGCATCATTGACAAACTGCACACTAGCCTCGTACGCTGTACAGTTAACAGAGGATTTGAACAATTGTTCACGCCAGCTGTCAAGGGAGGAATCATGACTCGCCTTATCGCCGAACCCCTCACCGAAGCGGAGTGGAAGCCCTACGGTTGGGTCCCCCGCCCTGACACAGATCCCGCCGATGGCACCGATCGCTTGGACTACGAATGGTCAGACGTGCACCTCAACTTGATCCATCACCGGCGCGACGAGGTGCCCGCAACGGCCGATGGTCTGGCCTGCGAGATGCTGTTTCGACACGAGACGCATACACAAGCGCTGCTCGTACTGAACTGCGACGCGGTCGTGGTCGTTGCAGAGGCTGGTACGAAGTTCACCTCCGAGCAGGACGCTGCGCGCCTTCACGCATTTCTCCTTCGGCCACATGACTCGCTCGTGCTGCACCGCGGCACATGGCACTGGGGGCCCTTCCCGGTCAGCGAGCCGCGCGTTGATCTCTACAACGTGCAAGGACTTCGTTACGCCGAAGACAACGACGAAGTCAATCTGGCCGAACTCGGACTCGCCACGGAAGTTGTCGCCGGCGAGTGAGTCTTGCGGTCACTCCTTCTTGAGGAGGTCCTCAGCGGTCTTGTAGTCGGTGACGAGGACGGTCGCGAGATGTCCGCGCAGCACCGCCCGAACGGCCGCCCGCTTGGACGCACCTCCGGCGACGACCAGACGGGTGGGGATCTTGAGGAGTTGCTCCAGCGTCAGACCGATCACACGCGAACTCACGTCGTGTTGCACCGTTCGCCCATCCTTGTCGAAGAAGCGCGCGCACATATCGCCCACCATGCCAGCAGCCCCGAGTTCCTCCCACTCGTGGGGTTCCAGGTAGCCCTGGCCCGAGAGGTCAATCCGATCGACCCGGCCGCCGACTCCCGCCAGCAGCACGTCGGCTTTAGCAGCGCGCTCCAGCGACTGGGCGATCGCCGGATCGCGCATGAGCTCGAGGGCCACCGCCTCGCTGCGAACGATGATCGGAGCGTGGAGGTGCTCGACCGAGCCCCCAAACGCTTCGGCCAAGACGGCGGAGGCGCCGAAGGGACTATCGCCCACACCGCCTTCTCGCAGCGCCCCCACGAGCGATACGAACGCGGTGGACCGGCGCATCTGTGCGCCAGCCGCCGCGAGCCGCGCGGCTTCGCCGATCGTGCGACTGAGACCGACCGCGACCGTCATGTCATCTCGAAGAATGCGCGTGATGTACGAGACAGTGCCGAGCGCAAGCAAGGAACGCATGTTTCCCGCATCGGCGCTGGGCGAAGGAACGACGATGACCTCCGTGAGGCCAAATCGCTCCATCATCTCTTGTTCGAGTTCAGCATAGGGACTCGCGTCAGAGGCAATCGTGATCTTCACCAGGCCCGATTGGCGCGCTTGTTTGACCATTCGAGTGACCTTGACGCGCGAGAGTCCGAGGCTGTCGGCCGTTTCTTGATGGGTGAGGCCGAACTCGAAATGAAGGCGCGCAACCCGCGCAACCAGGTCAGACGCCTCTAAGTGCGGCTCTTTCACCTTGTGATCACTCACGCGCCCCTCGATCCCTTCACCATCGCGCGTCACGCAGTCGACCTGGACTTTCCTCAGAGTTTCCTGGTGTCACTCGCACCGTCTCCTCATTTGGTGGACGCATCTTATCCTCGGTCCATCCGACTGCCCCACAGGCTAGTCACAACGCGCGCTTGCGCCTGGCACTCACGTCGCCACGCAATCGGATTGACCCTCAGCGCGTCGACGACGCGCCCCTTCGCTCCGCCTTGAACGGACTCACCGCACCGATGAACCGATGACTTGTCGACGTCTCACCCCGCGGGCAACTGTTAAGTTGAACGCTCGAAGTTGTCCGCGGCTCTCTCCGCACGGCGATTTCTCCCATTGATGCAGGAGGTCCACGTCGTGCCGTCCATCCCCACTCGCCGTCTCTCCGATGGCATCTCGATACCGGTACTCGGATTTGGCACTCACCCGATGACCGACGCCGAGGCGGAGACCGCGGTCGCGTCCGCCATCGAACTCGGCTACCGACTCATCGATACCGCGTCGCTCTATCGCAACGAGGTTGGTGTGGGACGGGCCATCGCCCACTCCGGCGTTGGTCGATCCGAGATCTTCGTCACCACGAAGCTGCGCGGCGGCGATCAGGGTCTTGCCACAACGCGCGCGGGCCTCGAGGGTTCCCTCGAGCGGCTCGATCTCGACTACGTGGACCTCTTTCTCATTCACTGGCCCATGCCGCCGGTGGATAAGTACGTCGAGACGTGGCGTGCCATGATTGAACTCCGTGAAGAGGGACTCACGCGCTCCATCGGCGTCAGCAACTTCAACGAAGTACACCTCGATCGACTCCTTGCAGAAACAGGCGTGTTGCCTGTCATCAATCAAATTGAGCTCCACCCGGCCTGGGCCCAAGCTCACTTGCGCGAGGTCGACGCTAACTACGACATCGTGACAGAGAGTTGGAGCCCGATCGGGCGAGGCATTGCACTGGAGCTCTACTCTCCGATTGCCGAGGCGGCGCGCAGCCACGGCGTCACGCCCGCCCAGGTGGTGCTTCGATGGCAGTTACAGCTCGGCAACCTCCCCATTCCGAAGGCTTCGTCGCTCGAGCATCAGCGCGAGAACCTCGACGTGTTCGACTTCGAGCTCTCGCCCGCCGAGATGACGGCGATCGAGTCCATCGACCAACAGCGCATGGACGAGGACCCCGAGACCTTCGTGGAGCTCTGAGTTCGTCGACCTACTGACACAGGAACGACTATTCCTAGAGCATCATTAGTATCGGCGAGACGAGTGAAGCCAGTGGCGTCGCCAGTTGCGCAGAAGAGGACGAACATGAAGAGGCAGTTCCCCAGTGTCAAAGGTCTGACGCCCCTCGTACGTTTCCGCGCGCCCCAATTGAACACGCGGAGCCACCGACTCGACGCGGCGCTCACCGTCTGGGATCTCCGCGAGATCGCAAAGCAGCGCACGCCCAAAGGCCCCTTCGAATACACCGACGGCGCAGCCGAGGCGGAGCTGTCGCTGGCGCGCGCACGTCAAGCCTTCGAGGACATTGAGTTCAACCCAGGAATACTGCGCGATGTCTCGAAGGTTGACACCTCGTCGATTGTCCTCGGCGATCGGGTCTCGTTGCCATTCGGGATCGCGCCCACCGGCTTCACCCGGATGATGCAGACCGAAGGCGAGATCGCCGGCGCCGGCGCCGCCGGGGCTGCGGGCATTCCCTTCTCTCTTTCCACGTTGGGCACGACCACGATAGAGGCCGTCAAGTCCGCCAATCCGAATGGGCGTAACTGGTTTCAGCTGTACGTCTGGAAGGACCGTGACCGCTCGAAGGCACTCATCGAGCGGGCGGCGGCGGCCGGCTACGACACACTGCTGGTGACCGTCGACACTCCGGTGGCAGGCGCACGCCTGCGCGACGTGCGAAACGGTCTGACGATCCCACCGCAACTCAGCCTCAAGACTGTCGTCAACTCGATGTCGAAGTGGGAATGGTGCTTCAACTTCCTCACGACCGAGCCGCTCACGTTCGCGTCGTTCCAAAGTTGGCCCGGCACCGTCGGCGAGTTCGTCGACGCGATGTTTGACGCTTCGGTGACCTTCGACGACCTCGCATGGGTGAAGAGCCAGTGGCCTGGAAAACTTGTGGTCAAGGGCGTGCAGAATGTGGACGACGCGAAGCGGCTTGCGGAGATTGGGGTTGACGGCGTCACGCTGTCGAACCACGGCGGACGACAACTCGATCGCGCTCCCGTGCCCTTTCAGCTGCTGCCGCATGTCGTACGCGAAGTGGGCCGCGACATGGAGATTCATATCGACACCGGCATCATGAGCGGCGCCGACATCGTGGCGTCAATTGCGTTGGGCGCCAAGTTCACGCTGATCGGACGGGCGTACCTCTATGGCCTCATGGCCGGAGGGCGCGAGGGCGTGGACCGGGTCATTGCAATCCTCTCCTCACAGATAACGCGAACTATGAAGCTTCTTGGCGTGAGTGAGCTCGCGGAGTTGGCCCCAAGCCACGTCACGCAGTTGCAACGACTCACGCGCGTCGATGGAGAGTCGCTCAGAGGATCGTAGAGATCGTCGAATCGTCGCTTGACCCCAGACCGGCTGATTCGCCCAGCCGATAGAGCTGTTCGGCGGCGGAGGCGACGGGCAGCGCCATTCCGATGCTACGGCCTGCGTCGGCCACGATGGCCATGTCCTTCACGAAGAGGTCAAGCCTCGACATCACCTCTGGCGAAACGTCGTCGAGGGCTTCGACGATCCGCGGTCCGCGATTCGCGAGCATGAACGACGACGCGGCGCCCGCGTCGAGCGCTTCGAGGGCCGCGGTCGGATCGAGACCGAGGCCTTTGGCCAGCGCGAGCGCCTCCGCAGCGGCGGCGATGTGCACGCCGCACAGCAGCTGGTTAACTGTCTTCATTGCCTGGCCATCGCCAACGTTTGGACCCACTATGACCACCGTCGACGCGAGCCAGTCGAGTACGGGGCGTGCTGCGACCAACGCTTCTGGCGACGCGCCCACCAACACCAACAGATCACCTCGGCCTGCTCGAACTGAGCCGCCACTTATCGGCGCGTCGACCAGCAACATCTCGAACGGCGCCAATCGATCCGCAACCCCCTTTACGCCGGGCACCCCGACGGTGCTCGTCACCACGACGGTCGCGCCCTTCGCGAGCGTGTCGGTAACACCATTTTCGCCGAAGAGCGAGTCTTCGACCTGGGCCAGCGTTCGCACCGCGAGGACGACAACGTCGGCGTCGGCGGCGGCCTCTGACGGCGTCGAGGCGCCGTGCCCCCCGATCTTCGATACACGCGCGACGTTCTCCTCGATGGGATCGAACACGTGGATCGGGAACTTCGCCGAGAGGCGCGTCGCCATGGGCAGGCCCATCGCGCCGAGACCGATTACCGCGACCGTCGGCGTAGCTCCAACCCGTGGCTGCGCATTCATTCATCACTCCTCTTGTCTCGAAGGTTGGCCACTACTCAGTCCGCGCGAGGAATCGAAGCATTCGTTCAGCCACATCGCTCACCGCACGACGCCCCGCGTCGAGCACCGCGACCAGGTCGTGCGATTCAAGCACTTTCGGCAGCGCGTCGCCGACCGCGTCCAGATACGCCCAACGCAGCTCGGCGTTGACGTTCACCTTCGCCACGCGTCGATCGAGGCACGCGAGCAGCGTGTCGCGAGACAGTCCGCTCGCTCCATGCAGGACGAGCGGGACGTTGATACGACGTCCAATCTCTTCGAGCCGATCGAGATCGAGCACCGGTGGCGTGGTCGAGAGGCCGTGCACGTTACCGATCGCAACGGCGAGTGCGTCGACTCCCGTCGTAGCCACAAACTCTTCGGCGAGAGCGGGATCGGTCATTGCATTCGAAGTGGCAGTGGTCGACACATCCTCGTCCCCCGAGAGTCCGACAAGTTCTGCTTCGACCCAGGCGCCCTGGTCGTGGGCACGATCGACGACGTCTCTCGTTGCTCGCACGTTATCGGTGAAGGACAGATCGGAACCATCGAACATCACTGAGGTATAGCCAAGTGCGAGACAGGCGACAATCTCTTCAAGGGACCTGCTGTGGTCGAGGTGCACTCCAACAATCGCGGTACTCGACGCTGCCGCTTCGAGGGCGAGATGCGCAAGCGCGGTACGACCACTGTGACGAAAGGCGGAGGATCCCGCGCTCACTATCACCGGTAGTCCTGAGCGCTCACCCGCCGCGACGACCGCCTGAACGGTTTCCAAGTTGTACACGCTGAACGCGGGCACGGCACTGCGCCCGTTCGCCGCATCGATGAGCGCCGCGGTTCCCCTCGACAACATCAGCGACCTCCCCGAAGCTTGGCGACGACTTCGAAGAGTGCATCGTCACCGCCCACGTTGCCGGCGAAGACGACAAAGGGGAGGGTCCACTCGGAGTCCGATGTTGGCTCCCACAGCGAGACAATTCCATCGAGCAGCGGCCCACGGACCCAGGCGCGTTGTATCTTCAGTGCCTCGGTCGCCGTGTCGCTTGACGTGATACCCCCCTTGGCGACGATCCAACTGGGGACCTCTCGACGCAACACGCCCCGCACGACCTCGACCAGGGCGGCCGAGACACTTCGCGCAATCGCGAGATTCTTCACCGGATCGACGCCCCGCACGACGTGTCGACTCGTCTCTAGGACCACGTCGGTCGAGCTGAGAAGTGACGCCACGGCCTCCACGGCTGCGGCGATCGCCTCGTCACGGAGATCTGGATCCAGTAGCGCCTGCACGTCGAGTTGGTGTGATGCGATGTCGCCCGTCGCACGAAGTCGCTCAAGCTGACGCGTCGTCTGGGCCACGTGCGAACCGACGACCACGAGTCCGTACGGCGACGCAGTGTCGCCTTCGCGTGCGTTACGTCGAACTATCTCACGTACCTCATCGACAACGAGTGCGACACGGGCCTCAAGGCCGGCGCGGGCACGCACGAATGATGGCCCCACCCGATAGAGGAGGTTCGCGCCAGCGCGCTCGGTCCGTATCAGCGCGAGGGCGAGCACGCGCAGGTCGTCATCGGTGGCGGCGTCCACCACGACAGGACGACCATCCCTCAGCGATTCGAGTACCGTCGCTACGCGGTCGACGCCGCCCACGCGAATGTCCTCCATTGTGATGCGCGCAACATCGCTCGCCTTCCAGCGACCCGCGGTCTTTTCGGTCACGTAGTCGCGCAGATCGCTCGCCTCGTAGCCGAAGGTCGCGTCGCGCGCGAACTCACTCTGCCCGGCTCGAATGAGACCCTCGGGCGAACGGACCCAGTGCACGGAATCAACGGTGAAGCGGCCGGCCTCGATATAGGCAGGCACGATGACTACGCCATCAACGTTGCGGCCAGACCTCGCCAGCGCGTCGCTGAGCACATCGGTCTCGAGGGGAAAGTGCCCTCGGAGCGTCGAGTCGCTCCTCGACGCGAGCACGAACTCGGCTCGTTCGAGACGCGCCGCGTCGATCAGGTTGTCGGCGATCTGTCGCACTCGGGCACCGGCGTCTTGGTCAGAGAGGCTCCGCGTGCTGGTCAGGACGAAGAATGCGGGGATGTCTTGGGAGAGCGCCCAGCGGAGATCTTCCACGCTCCACGTCGTGAGGACCGGTACGCCCGCGACCGTCTGGGTACCGGTCGGGTCGTCGTCAAGCACCACCACGCGGCGCTCGGACGCCGCCACCGCGCTCGTGACCTCGGCCACCGACACGGTCCTTACTGGCGGAAGTGCACCAAGGAACTGGGACTCGTCGATCGGGCGAACCAGGTCATCCACGCCAATGTCCGCCATGGACTGCCTACTTCACCGAGACGACGGGCGCTCGCTCGAGCGTCGCTCCACCAGCGTCCAGCGCAGGAGACACGACCCGCCCGCCCTCAATCAACGGTGTCGTCATCTTCATCGTCGCGGCTCCTCCCCCATCATTCTGACACGCGATGTGCGCGCAGAAGCAGTGTCGGACGCTCTTCGGTCGCTACGGCTCCCACCGGTTTGCCCGCACCGCGCTCGCCAATTACCATCGAACACTGGCTCACAATGCATTTGATACGGCGTTCGCGCATCTGTTCGACACCGGTTGGGGATGATAGAGGACGCATGACGCTACCCCTGTACGACGATCTCCCGCGCGGCGCGGATGGCGTGCCGACCGCGTCGGGCCTCTTTGGTGCGGATGACTCGATCGGCCGTCTCAACCTGGTCACGAGCGAGGTGGTGGTGGACGCCGCACGCCTCGTGCGGCGAGGTGCGACCTTCGCCCTCGACGTGGCGATCGACACCTTCGACCCGCCACTCGACAATGATCGAGCCGTCGCGCGTCATCGCGTACTGCCCTACCGCGACCGCAACGGCGATGTTGAAGGCTTCGATGACGCACTCGACAACTACTTCCCTCAGATTGCGAGCCAGTGGGACTCGCTTGCTCACATAGCGGCCGGTCCGAACGTGTTCTACAACGATCGAACCGTCGAGGACGTCACGACGGGGGGCTTCAACACGATCGATCACGTTGCACGACGCGGCATCGTCACTCGGGGAGTGCTCTTAGATCTCCCCGCACTGTCGCCCGGCCTCGACACGACGCGCGGTTCCGTCTCGATCACCGTTGACGACCTCGAACGCGTCCGCGAAGCTGCAGGTTTGTCGTACAGCCCGGGGTGCGCGCTCGTGATCCGCACCGGCTTTCTCTCGTGGTACCGGCGACAGGATGCGATGACGCGACAGCAGCTAAGTAGGGCGTTACAGGCGCCCGGCATCGAGCACACCGAGGAGATGGCGCGTTACCTTTGGGATAGCGGGGCGTCGGCGATCGTTTCGGACACCTTCGCTACCGAAGTGTGGCCTCCTGACTGGTCCGGTGACGCCGAGCCGTTCGGTTTCCTGCATCGGGTTCTCATTGGGCGATTGGGGTTCTCCATCGGCGAGCTCTGGGACCTCGAAGCGCTCAGCGAAGACTCTCGCATCGATGGGGTTTACGAGTTTTTGCTCGCGAGCGCGCCGCTGCATGTCCCCCATGGCGTCGGATCACCGGCGAATGCCGTGGGTATCAAGTAGAAAATTTGTCTGGGGTCCTTGCGAGCGATCGGCTCCTAGAACCCCGCGCCCGAAACAGCACGCCCAGTTTTAAGCGCACCCAATTTCGCGACCTCCGGTACGGGAGACCTCACCACGTGCCACGATGATTCGGCCCGAAACCCTGGAGCAACGAGTGGCGTGTCAGCCTCTGGGGTCGTGGCCGACCCGGGCGAGACCCGAAGGTCAGCAACACCTGTTCCTTGCGGGCCGTGCACTCGACGTTGCCTCCTGCGAGCACCGGTGAACTGCCCAGGAAGATCACAGTAACTGTTGGCGCACCTTTGGAGGCTAGGTACAACGAGTGCAAGACGTCGTCGTGCGTACGCCGAGAACGGTTGATTCGATGCTCGTCGAGTTGATGAAGCGGGCGATCAATGAGACCGAGAGAGTGGAATACGCCCAGCGGCGTGCGCGAGGGGCTTGACGGGCGGGGAAGTGCGCAGCGTAGTGTGTTGTTCGTTGGCCCTGGTTGACGCCGTGAAACTAGCAGTGACGCGGCCTCGCTAGGTTAGCCTGACCTAAATAAGGACGCCCGAAGACACCGATACCCGTCACCGCCAACTACTCCTCATTGGTCTGTTCGCAGTCTGGGGTCCCGGTCTCGTGGTCATGCTTGCCGATACCGACGTTGGGAGCCTCGTCACCGCCGCCCAGTCCGGCACGCATTTCGGTTATCGGATGGTCCTGCCACAGGTCATTCTCATACCGATCCTCTACTTCGTTCAGGAAATGACGATCCGGCTCGGCATCGTCACTGGCAAGGGTCACGGTGCTCTTATCCGCGAGCGTTTCGGAAGAAGATGGGCGCTCCTCTCCGCGATCACCCTTTTTGCAAGCGCGGTCGGCGCACTGCTCACCGAGTTCGCTGGCGTCGCGGGAGTGGGTGAACTTTTTGGGGTCCCTCGAACTCTCTCCGTCCCGGTCGTCGCAGCATTTCTCATCGGAGTAGCAATGACCGGCAGCTACCGTCGAGCCGAGCGAATCGGCATTGCCCTCGGTCTGGCCGAACTCATCTTCATCCCCGCGATGATCATGGCGCACCCGAACTTGCACGCCATCGGCCACGGCCTGATTCAATTTCCGCTCCGCAACGGCCCATACGTTTTCCTTCTGGCCGCTAACGTCGGCGCGGTGATCATGCCGTGGATGATCTTTTACCAACAGGGCGCCGTGATTGACAAGGGACTCAGTCATCGCCACATCAGAGTTGAGCGGCGGGGCACCGCATACGGCTCAGTTCTCACCCAGGTGATCATGATTGTCGTGGTTATCACCTTCGCCGCCACGGTCGGCCTGACCCACCCCGGGGCCGTCCTCAATACGGTGGGGCAGATGTCGTCGGCACTACGGCCTTTTCTTGGCACAGTGGGTGCCAAGGTCCTCCTCGGCGTAGCGGTGCTGGGTGCAGCGCTCGTGGCAGCGCTCGTGGCGTCTCTCGCCGGTGCATGGGGAATCTCAGAGGTCTTCGGATGGACACACACGTTGAACGAACGGCCAGATCGACAGACGGCGAAGTTCTACACCACGTACGTGCTAGCCCACGTGCTCGGAGCGATGGTCGTGCTCCTGAGCGTTCACCTCATAAGCCTCGTCATCGATGTCGAGGTAATGAACGCATTGTTGCTGCCGATCGTTCTCGGCTTCCTGCTCGCGCTTGAAGCCAAAGCTCTTCCCGACGAATACCGGATGCACGGGCTATACAGAGTGATCGCCACGGTCCTCTGCCTCCTCGTCATCGGTTTCGGGCTCTACGTTGCCCCTGCGAGCCTCGGATGGATTTGATGTTTTGGTTCAGACAACAATCGATCAAATCGACAGCGGTCTCCGGGACGTCGATGTCGGTGTGCAAAGAAAAGGACTTCTTTCCCTATTGCTTGTCGTCTTCACGATGGAAGGATGTTTACAAATAAGTCGAGCCACACAGGAGAAATCATGCCCCGCAGAACATTGGACCTTCTACTCAACTGGGTGGGCACCGTGCTCACTGTGGTGCTCATCGTCGCGGGTGTGGGCCTCGTGATCGGCTACAGCTTCACCACCTCCCAGGTTCGCTCGCAGCTCCAAGAGCAAAAGGTCTTCTTTCCCGAAGGTTGGCGGGAGGGACTACCAGGACCTGGTGACGGCCCACCTGACCCAGTACGCCGGTGCAAGAGGTGCTCACGGGCAGCCAGGCGCAGATCTTTGCCAACGACATCATCGGCGTGGACACGGCGGAGATCTCGGGAGGCAAGACCTACGCGCAGATAAGCAACGCGTCCCTGAACGACCCAAGCAACGCGTCCCTCGCGAACCAGGTCGAGCTCGTGTTTCGCGGCGACACGCTGCGCGGTCTGTTGCTCAACGCCTACGCCTTTGGCTTCATGGGCCAGATCGCCCTCTTCGGGGCGATCGCGGCGTTCGTGCTGGCCCTGGCCATGCTGTTCCTCGTGCTCCTCGGCATCCGCCACTACCGTCAAGTGGATCCCGAGATCGTCATCTAGTTGCGCGCTCGCGTGAATGAGAAGGTGACGGTGCCGGGCTACTCGTCACCGATTGCTGACCGCGAAGCGATCGGACAACTACTGTGCGATCCACCCGCCGTCAATGGATAGTGACGCCCCCGTCACCGTTTCCGCCGCGTCGGAGCACAGATAGACAGCGAGGGCGCCCACCGACTCCGGCGTCGTGAACTTTGCCATCGGCTGTTTCTCTGACAGCAGGGCCTTCGACTCCTCGGCGACGTCCGTTCCGGCGGCTTTAGCTCGGTCCTCGATCTGGAGCTCAACGAGCGGCGTCAGAACCCAGCCCGGACATATCGCATTGACGGTCACGCCGGCATTCGCGAGCTCCAGCGCGGCAACCTTCGTGGCGCCGATCACACCATGCTTGGACGCGACGTAGGCGACCTTCTCTGGACTGGCGACCAGCCCGTGTGCTGAGGCGATGTTGATGATCCTCCCCCAGCCCTGCGCCCTCATCGTCGGGATCGCGTACTTCATTCCGAGAAAGACCGCTGACAGGTTCAACGCAATGATCCGGTCCCACTGTTCAACGGGAAAGTCCTCGAGCGGCGCAACGAACTGTACGCCCGCGTTGTTGACCATAATGTCGAGCCCACCGAACTCCCTGAGTGCCGACTCGACGAGTCGTTTGACCTCAGGTGCTTGCGTCAAGTCAGCGTTGACGTAGGCGACGTTGACGCCATAGTGCCGAGCCATCTCCTCGCGGAGGTTCTCGATCTCTTCAGGATCACCGAAGCCATTCACCATCACGTCTGCACCCTGGGCGGCGAGCGCTCGAGCGACGCCCAGTCCGATGCCACTCGTCGAGCCGGTCACCAACACGCGTCTTCCTCTTAGCGTCATGGCTGTCTCTGAGTGTTCGCAACTTCTAACGAGTTTGTTGCCAACTCTTCTGCCCCCCGGCGGCGCCCACGCGCCAACCGGAATCGCGCGAGGGCGCCCGCGAGGCCGCCGGGAACGAAGAGGACGAAGAGGACGAAGAGTGCGCCGAGAAGGAACTGCGGCTGAGAGAGAGGAACCCGGAGAAATGCGGGCAGCGACGCGAACGTCGGCTCCGCAGCGACCTTCACCAAGTACTGCTGCAGATAGATGTAGAGAATGGCGCCGGTGACCGCACCCCAACGCGAGGCGGCTCCCCCGAGGACCACCATGATCACAATTGAGAGGGTCAGTGTCGTCGTCGCCACGGCGCTCGGGACGGCCGTGCCAATCAGCAGCACATAGACGACGCCACCGGCCGAGGCAATCAGCGAGGACACCGTGTAGGCGGCGAGCTTGAAGCCGAAGGGTCGCAGCCCTAGTACCTCGACGCGACGCTCGTTGTCGCGAATCGCCACAAGAACGTGCCCCGTCGAGGACTCGGTCACGACCCACACGACAGCGCCGGCGACCACGAGGAAGCCCAGCGCGATCCAGTACAGGGCGCGGGTGTTGGAGACCGCACCGGACAGGAACGCTGGCATGCGGGTTGAGGACAGCGAGAGGCCATCGTCGCCGCCCGTCAGGCCGTGCGGGTTGTCCTCGATCAAGTAGTAGAAGGCCTGGGCGAAAGCAAGCGTCACCATGGTGAAGGCAATGCCCGAGACTCGCAGCGACGCGGCCCCCGCGACCAACGCGAGGGCCAGTGCGACCGCCGCGGTCAACAAGAGCGCAGATAGCACCGGCCAGTGCCAGAGCGTGAGCGCAATGTCGAACACGTAGACCCCCGCAGCGAAGTGCATCACGATACCGAGCGAAAGGAGCCCCGTGTACCCAAACATCACGTCGTAGCCCAGCGCGACGCCGGCGAAGATGAAGCACAGCGCGAACACGTCCAGCGTGCCCGTCGAGTTGACGACGTCGACGGCACCGGGCAAGACCCACGGGACGTGCAGTCCAACAAAGGGCAACAGCGCAGCGATCAGCGCCGCGCACGCTCCAACGACAAGACCCACTCGAGGAGTTGTCACAGCGTCCTTCCGAACAGACCGCGCGGGCGCCACTGGAGAACGACCGCCAGCAGCAACACGACCGAGAGATTCCCAAACTGCGCGAGGCCGGAGTGATTGCCGAGATAGAAGTTGGCGAAGTCCTGCACCAGCCCCACCAGCAAGCCGGCGACCGCTGAGCCGCGAATCGATCCAAGACCACCGATGACGACCACGATGAACGCGAAGATGAGCAAGCTATCGCCCTCGAGTGGCGAGACAAGGTCACCGCTGAAGACGACCGAATAGAGCAGCCCCGCCAGCCCGGCCATCGCGCCACCGATCACGAACACCAACGTGAAGGCGCGTCCGACGTCAATCCCGAGCGCACGAACCATCTCGCGATTCTCCACTCCGGCTCGGATCGTGATGCCATAGCGCGTTCGGCGCAGGAACCACTCGAGCACGACCACGACTCCGATGCCTGCAGCAATCGCAATGAGATCTGCGTGGGGCACAATCACCTTGCCGATTCGACTTGCTTCAATTGTCCACAGCGGCACCGGCAAAGTCAGGGCGTTGTTGCCGAAGCCCCCCATGATGAGGGCCACCACTGCCAAGTCCAGCCCTATGGTCACGAGCACCTGGGAGAGCGGCCGTCCATAGAGGGGGCGGATCAAGACAAGCTCGGTGACGGCAGCGGCTAACGCTCCTCCGACGATGGCCCCGACGATCTCTATGACGAACAGCCACACGCCGCCCCATGAAGCCGGAAGGTGTGTGGCGACGTCCCAGCCCACGTACGCGCCAAGCGTCATGAACATGCCATGGGCGAAGTTGAGAATGTCCATCAGTCCATAGATCAGCGAAAGGCCCGAAGCGGCGAGGAAGTAGATCGCGCCGAGCGCGACGCCGCTGAACGCAAGAGAGAGGACGACGCTCACGACTCCCCCGCCACGCCAAGGAGTTGTTGCGTCAGTTGCGCGTCGACAAGATCGGTGGTCTCACCCTCGTGAACTACCTCTCCGTGATCGAGCACCACGATGCGTTCGGCAAGGCGCGTCACCACAGCCAAGTTCTGTTCGACGAGCAGGATGGTTGCGTGCTGCGCGATGCGCTCGAGGGCTTCTGCCAGTTGGGTGACCAGCTTGGGCGCGAGGCCCTTTGATGGCTCGTCAACCAGGAGCAGCGGCCAGCCGTTTAGCAAGACCCGCGCGATCGACAGCATCTGCTGCTGACCACCCGAGAGCGTTCCCGCCCGCTGACGTTCGCGGGTCTTGAGCTCGGGAAAGAGGCTAAAGACGGCGTCGTAGTCGGGCTCTTCGCACTGCTCAGCGAGGCGAAGATTCTCGGCGACGCTGAGGCCGGAGAACACGTCGCGGTCCTCAGGCACGTAGCCCACGCCGAGACGAACTATGCGGTGCGTCGGTAGATTCCGTGTGTCGGCGCCCAGCACTCGCACCGTGCCGGTGCGCGGAACGAGTCCGAGGATGGCGCGCAGTGTCGTCGTCTTGCCCACTCCGTTGCGGCCCAATAAAGCAGTCACGCCCCCTTCGGGAACGTTGAGGGAGATCCCTTTGAGGACGTGTGACCCCGCAATGCTCACGTCAAGATTGGTGATCTCGAGCGCGCTGGTCATAGGGGCTGACCCAAGTAGGCGCGTTGCACTTCGTCGTTGGCGACGACCTCTGCCGGTGTCCCGTGGGCGAGGAGCCGCCCGGACTCCAGCACCGCGATGGAGTCGACGAGTCCCACGACGACAGCCATGTGGTGTTCAACCATCAGCACCGTGCGACCTTCGCGGTGCAGTTGACTGATCAAGGCCGTGAGACCCGGTACGTCTTCAGTGTTGACGCCCGCCATCGGCTCGTCCAACAACAAGACGCGCGCGTCGGCTGCGACCAATATCGCGAGCTCGAGCTTTCGCTTCTCGCCGTGGGACAACGAGGCAGCAGGGCGCCCCGCGACGTTCGCCAAACCAACGAGCTCGAGCGCGTGTTGGGAGACGGCGCTCGCACGGTCATTCATCGACGGCCGATGCCAGAAACGCTTGGTGCCGCCGAGACGTGCCTCGGCCGAGAGCCGAGCATTCTCAAAGACGCTCAACGAGTCAAAGAGGCTCGAAGTCTGAAAGGTTCTTCCGACGCCGAGCCGCGCCCTGCGAGCTGGACCGAGTGAGTTGACCTCACGACCTTCGATCCCCACGGTGCCCGCAGTCGGTCGAAGCAGCCCGCTCAACAGGTTGAGGAACGTCGTCTTGCCCGCCCCGTTCGGACCGATCACGCCGAGGAAGTGACCCGAGGGGACGCTGAGGTCAATGTCCGCGAGTATCTCGACGCCGCCCACCTGAAAACCCAGACCCCGGGCCCAAAGGGCCGGGGTCTGGGTTCCATCAATCGGCGTCACGGGGAAAGTATGACGACTATTGGTACTAGTTGCTGGGAAAGTGTGCGCTGACGGGCGGTGCCGTGTCCTGTGCCGAGATCGTCGCGAGCGTCGCTGGCTGATACGTGCCGTTCACCGTCTGCACCAGCTGTACTTGGAACATCGGCTGGAGCATGGCGTGGTCCGAGGCGCGGATGGTCTGGGTTCCTTTGGGTGCCTGGAAGGTCCAACCCTGGAGCCCCTTGATCATCTCATTCACGTGGGTCCCGCCACCCGTCGCTATGGCGCGGGCCACCATCTCGGCCCAGACGAACCCGTCAGCGGTAAAGAGATCGGGCACCGTGTGGTAGCGCTTGTTCATCTGCTCAATGAGGAAGTTGTTCACCGAGTTGTGTGGTGACTGGTACGTGTAGAGCGAGATGTAGTTGAACTTGAGCCCCGCCGTGCCATAGAAGGGGTACGTCGCGATGTTGGCGAGGCCCGTGATCACGTGGGAGCTGGCAAAGACACCTGCCTGGTCGAGCGCTTGGGCCAAGGGCGCACCGGTGGTGCCGGCCCACGCGAGAAAGACGATGTCCGGATTGTCCTGGGCGACCTGGAGGGCCACCGGCGTGAAGTCCGTCGTGGTGAGCGGCACGAGGTCGCTCGTCACGGTGTCACCCAGCGCGGTGAACGCCGCGGTCGCGTCGGTGACGTACGACTGCCCGAAGGCGTAGTCCTGGGCGAGCACCAACACTGTCTTACCCGTACCAAGCGCCTTGACGTAGGAGGTGGCCGTCTGGACGTCCTGGTACGTCTGACGCCCCGAGCGGAACGTGTAGCGATTGATGCCGGTGATCGTGTCGTCGGCCGCTGCACCAGAGATATAGAGCACCTTGTTCTGAGCCGCCAGCGGGGCGAGCTCGTCAGCGATGCCCGAGTCACCGGTGCCGCCGATGATCTTGTAGCCCGCTCCCACGAGGCCCTTGAAATCAGACGCGGCGGTGGTCGGGTTGTCGGCGTCGTCTTCGATCGCGAGTTTGATCGAGTGACCGTCGACCTTGTTCGTGCCCTTGGTTGCGTAGTCGAATCCGATCTTCATGCCTTGGAGCCACTCAGCGATGTACGCCGAATAGATCCCGGTCTCTTCGGTCACGACACCGACCTTGACCGACGCCGACGTGGAAGCAGATGACGCTCCACCCAGGCCGAACGTGACACCGAGCAATGCGGTGCACAGAGCCAGTGGCCCCGCCACCCAAGGCGTCCTTTTCTTCATATGTCCCCCTTTGATGCGCCATCACCCCGCGGCGCGCTGGCCGAAGTTAAGCAGAACGGCGCAGAAATGTCAAGTGAATCACCTCTCATATTTGTACTAGTGTCGGGCGCATTCGCGCATCGCGTCTACGGGGGGTGTCAATGGAACTGAAGTTGGAAGGCGAACTCGACGATGTCGGCTTCAACCCGGATCGGGTCTCTCGCATCCCCGAATTCTTCGATGGACTCGTTGCAGCGGGACGACTCGCTGGCTGGCAGACCACGATCAGTCGCAGCGGCAAGCTCGTATGGGCGGGTCGCGGGGGGTATCGCGACCGCGAACGCTCCCTCGAGGTGACCGACGACACCATTTGGCGTCTCTTCTCCATGACCAAGCCGATCACCGCGGTCGCCGCGCTGATGCTCTACGAGGAGGGCCGCTTCGACCTCAACGATGACGTGGGGCGTTGGATCAGCGAGCTGAAGGAGCCTCGCGTCTACGTGGCTGGACCGCCGAACGCGATGAGCACGCGACCGTCTATCGAACCGATACGGGTGCATCACCTCTTCACTCACACGGCGGGCTTTACGTACGGCTTCCAGAGCGTGTCACCCGTCGACGCCTATTACCGGACGCTCGGCTACGACGAGATCTCCTGGAAGTTTCCCGAGGGCGCGGACCTTGCGAGTGCCGTGCACGACTGGAGCTCGGCCCCGCTGCTCTTCGACCCCGGTAGTGCGTGGAACTACTCGATCGCCCACGAGATACTCGGTCGACTCATTGAGATCTGGAGCGGGCAGCGCCTTGACCACTTCATCGCCGAGCGGATCCTCGCTCCCCTCGGCATGACCGACACACACTGGTACTGCCCGCCAGAAAAGCAAGAGCGCCTCGCAATGCTCTACGTCAGTTACAACGGTGCTGCCGTTCCGGTCGAGGAGATCGCCAACACATTCTTGAAAGAGCCGACGCTGTTCCTCGGAGGTGGGGGCCTCGTCTCGACGGCCGGCGACTTTGAGAAGTTCATGTCCATGATGTTGAACCGCGGCTCCTTCAACGGTGTCACGCTGTTGTCGCCTCGCAGCGTCGCGCTGATGGCGCGCAACCATCTGCCCGGCAACGCGACGATCGGCGACATCGGGCGCGGGGTCTTCAGCGACGACGGGCAAGCCGGAAACGGCTACGGCCTGGGCGTCGCGGTCGCCGTCGACCAAGTTCGCAACAAGAGCCTGATGAGCGAGGGCTCTTACTTTTGGGGCGGAGCGGCCTCGACGACCTTCTGGATCGACCCCAAAGAGGACTTAGCGGTCGGCTTCTACGCTCAGTTGTTGCCGAGCACGAGTCACACCTGGCGACGCACGCTGCACCAACTCGTGTACTCGTCGTTGACCTGACCCCCCTCGTGGTCTGCCACCGTCGAGCGTTGCGCACGCGCGGATCGTACAGTTACTGAGATGAATGCATCGCCCACGCACAACTCTTCACACGGAGCCATCACGTGAGCACTCGGCGCGCCCCCCTACCGCCGGGCGCGCTCGGGCCGCCCGATCTTGAGCCACCCAGCGAGAGTGTGCCGGCGAGCACGCGGCGCGGCAAAGGCGAGCGCACGCGGCGCAAGCTGCTCGACGCCGCCGAGGAGATCTTCGGTGCGGTCGGCTACCACGATGCCTCCGTCGTCAAGATCACCGAGGCCGCCGACGTTGCCCAGGGGACCTTCTATCTCTACTTTGAGAGCAAGCTCCAGATCTTCGACGAGGTCGTCCTCGACCTCAACCAGCGCATCCGCCGCGCGATGTCTGATGCCGCGCGCACGGCGACCACGCGACTCGAGGCTGAACGCCTCGGGTTCGCTGGTTTTTTCCGCTTCACGGCTGAGCACCCCGCCCTCTACCGTGTGATCCGCCAGGCCGAGTTCGTCTCGCCGCGGGTGCTGCGCAATCACTACGAGACGATCACCAGTCACTATGCGCCCTTCCTGGAAGAGGCCATGACGACGGGCGAGGTAACGTCCGGCGACCCCATGGTGCTCGCCTGGTCGCTGGCCGCCGTGGGCGAGGTCATTGGACTGCGCTGGATTCTTTGGAACGATGAGGGCGAGATGCCGCCGGAGGTCTTTGAAGAGATGATGGCCATCATCGAGCGGATGCTCGGCGGTTCGGGCGCCGCGGCAGGGACGGCGGCGAAAGGACTCGAACTCATCGACTCGAGAGGCGACGAGACGTGACCGTCGCTACCCCACGGACCCACGCAGCACTGAAGGATCCACACACGGTCGGGCAATGGATCAGTGACCGCGCTCGCCTTCACCCCGCGAAGATAGCCATTGTCTTTGAAGGCCTCGAACTCAGCTACGGCGACCTCGACGACACCTCGAGCCGCGTCGCGCGCCACTTGCTTGCGAGCGGCCTTGCGTTGGGCGACCGCGTGGCTTCGCTGTCCCAGAACCGACCAGAGCAGGTCGTACTCCTTTTCGCGTGCGCCAAAGCCGGACTGATCTTCTTCCCAATGAACTGGCGGCTCACCAATGTCGAACTGGCGGGCCAGCTGGAGCTGATGACACCGTCGGCGTTGTTCGTGTCGAACGCGCAGCGCTCGCGCGTCGACGACACCTTGCGCGCCACGTGTGGCGCCCCGCTCGATCTCGAGACCGTGTGTTCACTCGGAGCGAGCGACGTCAACATCGACGCTGAGCTGCCAATGGTACGAGGGGACGACGGCGTCGCCATCATCGCGACCTCGGGGACGACCGGTCGTCCCAAAGGCGTGCTTCTTACCCATGCAAATTTCTTCTGGACGAATCTAAGCCTCGACCTAGTCGCCCCGATCACTCACGAGGATGTCGTCTTGCAGGTCCTGCCGCAGTTCCACATCGGGGGCTGGAACGTCCAGCCGATGCTCGCCTGGTGGAAGGGCGCGACGGTCGTGCTGGAGTCGACCTTCGATCCCGAACGAGTGCTCGCACTGGTGGCAGAGCACCGCGTGACCACGATGGCCGGTGTGCCCACGACGTTCCAGCTGATCGGTCAGCATCCCGACTTTGCAATGGCCGACCTCTCGAGCGTGCGCTCGGTCGTGGTCGGCGGTGCAGCGATGCCCTACACCCTGGTCGAGCAGTGGCACGCGCGCGGGATCGCTCTGTTCCAGGGCTACGGCCTCACCGAATCGGCGCCGAACGTCTTTTGTCTCGAGGACACCGATGCGCTGAGCCACCCTTCGTCAGTGGGTCGCCCGTACCCGTACGTCGAGGTTGCGCTCTTTGATTCCGGGCGTGACGAACTCGTCGACGGCGTAGGCCAGGGCGAGTTGATAGTCCGGGGCCCCAGCCTCTTTGCCGGCTACTGGCACGACCCCGTTGCCACCGCAACCGTGATGAACGGCGGCTGGCTGCGCACCGGCGACATCGCCGCGCGCGACGATCACGGGTACTTTCGGATCGTGGGCCGAGCGAAGGAGATGTTCGTAACCGGCGGCGAGAACGTCTATCCAGTCGAGGTGGAGAACGTGATCACCTCGTTCGACACCGTCGTGAATGCCGCCGTCGTGGCCGTGCCCGACCCTACCTGGGGCGAATCGGGCGTCGCCTACGTCGAATGTGCCCGAGGTTCAACGGTCGACCTCGACGCCTTGAAGGCGCACTGTCGCACCCGACTCGCCGGCTACAAGTTGCCGGTTCGCTTCGAGGTCGTCAACGAACTGCCGCGCAACACGGTCGGCAAGATCGATAAGGTCGCGCTGCGAGCCCTTGCGACGAACGAGACATCGAGGTGCGCTTAGGAGAGAATCGACCACTCGCGTGCGAGCGCGATGAAGGGTTCGAGGCTTTCGGGGTTTGCAAGCGACGAGACGGCTACCACGTCGCCGACGTCGGCGCCGCCAAGGATTTTCTTCACTGGCACCTCGAGCTTTTTTCCTGAAAGGGTTCGAGGTACAGCGTCAACCACGACCACGTGGTCGGGCACGTGACGCGGCGAAAGCCGGGCGCGCACCGCCGCGCGCACCTCGCTCGCGACCGCCTCGGTATCAGCGTCGGGAGCAACGACGAAGAGCCACAGCTCGCCCGGGCCGCCGTCGGGATCCTCGAGGTGCACGACCAGGCTGTCGACGACGCTCGCCAATCCTTCGACCACGGAATAAAACTCAGCCGTGCCCATGCGCACGCCGCCGCGGTTGAGCGTCCCGTCTGAACGACCGGTGATGATGATGGTCCCTCGAGTCGTGACCGTCGCACGGTCCCCGTGATCCCACACACCGGGAAACCGGCTGAAGTAGGTGTCGCGGTAGCGCGTGCCATCGGGGTCGCCCAGGAGCTTCACCGGCATGGAGGGCATCGGCGCAGTGACCACCATCTCACCCTCGGCGCCGATCAGCGACCGCCCGTTCTCGTCAAAGACTTCCACTTTCGCGCCGAGGCAACGACAGGAGATCTCCCCCGCCCATACGTCGTGGAGCAAACTTGGTCCGACGAAGCCGGTGCAGACGTCCGTTCCGCCGCTGAACGACGCCAGCATCAGGTCGTCACGCACATTCTCATAGACCCAGTGTGCAGCGTCAGACGGCAGTGGTGAACCAGTGGAGCCCAGCGTGGCCAGGCTCGTGAGGTCAAAACTCGCTCTCGGCACAAGTCCGGATTTGCGGCACGCGACCAAGAACGCGGCGCCGACTCCCGCGCAGGTGACGCGCTCTTCGGCCACGAAGGACCACAAGCGCTCAGCGCTCGGCCATGCGGGGTTGCCATCGTAGAGGACCACCGTGGCGCCAACTAACAACCCCGAGACGCAAAAGTTCCACATCATCCAGCCGGTGGTCGTGTACCAAAAGAAGCGATCACCTTCGTCGAGGTCGAAGTGGTAGCGCAGTGCCTTCGCGTGCTCGAGCGTGATACCGCCGTGGCCGTGCACGATGGCCTTCGGCTTTCCGGTCGTTCCCGAGGAGTAGAGGATGTAGAGCGGATGGTCGAACGGCACGGCTTCAAACTCGACGTCGCCCGCTTGGGAAGACAGATCTTCCCACGTCTCCCACTCCACGCCGGGCGCGCCCAGCCCGAGCAGGTCGAGGCCGACCGCGTGGCGCACGGTCGCCAGCCCGGCCAATATCGAGCGCGCGTTCTGGCGGACATCAACGACGCGCTCGCCATATCGGTAACCGTCGACCGCCACGAAGAGAACTGGCTCCGTCTGGACGAGACGGTCAAGAACGCCGTCGGGACCGGTCTCGGGCGCACAACAGGTCCACACTGCACCCATGCCGACGGTCGCCAACATCAGCGCCAACGTTTCGGGCACGTTCGGCAGATAGGCCGCCACGACATCGCCCCGGCCCACTCCTCGCGCACGCAAACCCGTCTGCAGCCGTCCAACCATGTCTCGCAATTCTTGCCACGAGATGCTGTGGCGACCGCGAGCGTCGTCGTAGGCCAGGATCGCCGTCGCGTTGTCGGCGCGACGAAGGGCGAGTTCAGCGTAGTTAAGGGTTCCACCCGGGAACCACCGCACACCTGTAACGCTCGCCAAGTCGTTGTCGAGTTCCCCGCGCGGTTCATCGTGCCATATGACGCCAACATCTTCTGCGACAGCGCGCCAGAATTCACCAATGCTCGCGCGCTCGACTGACCACCGCCACCCTTCGTCATAGCTGGTGAACCCTCGAGACGTGAGTAGTTGGCTGAGGTGCGCGTCGCGTCGACGTGCTTCAGATGGAGTCCACAATGGCAGTGCGTCGTGGTCGGATGGCAACATGGGTATCACGGTATCTCGTAGATACACGGACCCTTCGCGGGGAGCGCCACTTCGCCTATGGGCTGACACAATGGAAACCCTTGCGCGAGTAATACAAACCGGACGATTGATGCCGTCTCACGCGGTCTTCCTTCTTCACGAGCAACACGTTGGCGTCCACCTCAAAGCGAGCGGTCACCGACCACCCGATTCCTAGTCTGGTTACCCTCACCACATCGATCGACAGTCGGTCGTTTCATTTACCACGAGAACGCGCAACCTGGCGAGAGTTCGACCAACTGCAGTGGACTCAGCTGAATTTTGTGCGGTGTCTTCACGTTTCTGGTCGAAAACTCCGGAGCGATCCGCATGAGCACATCGCCGGGCCATCGTCCACTTGTAGTACGCAAGCCAACGAACTCAGGATTACAAGTATTGATATACTGTAATTAAGTAATCATGGAGGTAGCAATGGAAACACGTAAATCTGCTGATCGAGCAACCAGGAGCGCTCGAAACGAACAGGATACGGTGTCGTCCGACGAGATTTCTGGCTGGATTATCGGTCGCTTGCCAGATAGTTGGTACGAGCAGCCACCGACGGTAACGATCGACCGCGACGAAATAGTCATCATTGGACGGCTACCCGCACCCGAATTGGGTGATCAGGTCGACCCCGGCGCCAAAGCAGCGGCCGAAGCCGGCCGAATTACTCGGTTCCGTGAGGAGACGCGCGAGGAGCGAATGACGATTGCCCGAGAAGGTCAACAACGCTTCGGTAGAACCATTAGCTGGGGAGCTGAGATCGGCGACACCAGATACATCTTCACGAATTTGTCGATACCAGTGATGACCCGCCTTCGCCAGTCCGAGCGAACAGTTCTCGACACGCTGGTTGACAGCGGCGTCGCTCGCAGTCGTTCGGATGCGTTGGCGTGGTGCGTCAGATTGGTTGGCACAAATGCCGACGAGTGGCTACTTAAACTCCGCGCAGCGATGGAGTCGGTGGAGACGATTAGACGGCAGGGCCCGCTGGCCTAAGTAGAGGCCTATTTTGAGTTGCGAGTAGTCCTCACATCGGCGGCCCCGTAATCAGAGAGCGGACGACATTTAGGCGATATAGAACGTCTTGATGTTGACGAACTCGTGTATTCCATGGGCTGAGAGTTCTCGCCCGAAGCCCGACCTCTTGATTCCGCCGAAGGGTAGTTCCGGCGACGACGCCACGATGGCGTTGGCAAAGACCAAGCCCGCCTCCATGCCCGCGAGGGCTTGGTCGATTTCCCGTTGGTCCGTTGCCCAGATCGATCCTCCAAGACCCCAGGGCGTCGCATTCGCAAGCTCGATTGCTTCGGCAAGGTCCTCGACGACTTCCACCACGGCGATCGGACCAAACAGCTCCTCGCAGCCAGCACGCGAATCGCTCGGAACATCGGTGAGCACCGTCGGCTCGTAGTAGAAACCCTTGCCCTCGATCTTCTTGCCGCCCGTTCGCAGGGTCGCACCCTTGTCGACCGAGTCGCGCACTTGAGCGTCGATGAGATCGCGCTGGTCCTCACTCACGAGCGGCCCGAGGACTGTCTTGGGGTCCATCGGATCGCCGACGACGACCTCACTCATCGCCTTCGTGAAGCGGTCGATGAACTCCTCGGCCCGATCTCTCACGACGATGAATCGTTTGGACGCGATGCAGCTCTGGCCGTTGTTCTGCACTCGAGCAAGCACGGCCTTCGGGATAGTCACATCGAGATCGGCCGAGCTCGCGATAATGAACGCATCAGATCCGCCAAGCTCCAGCACGCACTTCTTCAGATTTTCTCCGGCCAGTCGGCCAACGGAGACACCCGCGCCCTCCGACCCGGTCAGCGTCACTGCCGATACGCGGTCATCAGCGATGAGCGACGACAGTTCTTGGTGGCCGATGAAGAGGTTCTGGAAGACACCCTGGGGAAAGCCCGCCCGCGCGAAAACACCCACGAGGTACTCTGCCGAACCGGGCACGTTGTGCGCGTGCTTCAAGATGCCAGTGTTGCCAGCCATGATGGAGGGGACCGCAAAGCGCACCGCCTGCCACAGGGCGAAGTTCCACGGCATGATCGCGAGCACCGTGCCGAGCGGCTCGTAGCGGACGCCGCTCAATGAGGCCGAGGACGGGATAACTTCCTCGGCGAGGAACGATTCGGCGTGTTCGGCGTAGTAGCGCATCGTCCCTGCGCACTTCATCACCTCGCCCTTGGCGGAGAGGAACGTCTTTCCCATCTCCGAGGTGAGCAACGTTCCAGCGATGTCCACTTCATCTTCGAGTATCTGCGCGGCCCTCGTCATCAGCTCCCCGCGATCCTTGAACGGCGTGAGACGCCAGCTCTTGAACGTCTGTGCTGCCGTTTCGAGGGCTCGTTCGATCTCTTCGCTGGTGCTCGCCGGGTATTCCGCAACGAGTTCGCCCGTCGCCGGGTTTATGGACTTGAATGACATGCTCAATTTCCTTCCACTTTGATGCTGTTTTGAACGCACGTTCCGCGTACTCCGTTCTATCGCAGTCTGAACGCACCCAGAACTACTCGGTTTTCTGGAAACTCGGCGTCTGAAGCGCTGTAATCTCCACCCGTGGAACATGCCGACGTAGCGGTTATCGGACTCGGCGCCATGGGAAGCGCCACCTTGTATCAGCTCGCCAAGCGCGGGATCGACGTGATCGGGATCGACCGCTACTCACCGCCGCACACCTTGGGGTCCACCCACGGCGACACCCGGATAACTCGCCAAGCGATTGGCGAAGGAAACGCTTATGTGCCACTGGCGCTCAGATCCCACGAGCTCTGGCGCGAGATCGAGGCTGAGACCGGTACTGATCTGTTCACCGCCTGTGGCGGGCTCGTACTGACGGCGGGATCGGAAGGGGCAGGTCATCATGGGGTCGATAACTTCTTGGCGTCGACGGTCAGCGCCGCTCGAACCTTCGGGATCGAGCACGAGATCCTCACCTCAGATGAAGTGCGCGCCCGCTTTCCGCAGTTCAACGTCAGTGAAGGACACCGCGGTTACTACGAACCCGGAGCTGGCTTCGTCCGGCCCGAGGCAGCCGTCGCCGCTCAACTGGAACTGGCCGCGCGCCACGGCGCTCGCGTTCACCGGATGGAGCGGGTATCGAGCATTGAGCCCTCCAACGGTGGCGTGATCGTCCACACCGATCGTGCTGGGTACGGTGCTGATCAGGTCGTACTTACCGCTGGACCTTGGATCAGCGGCCTTGCCTCCTCTGATGACATCACGCTCGCGTGCACGGTGTATCGGCAGACCCTGCATTGGTTTGACGCCTCGGAGTCCATCTCAATGCTCACGCCCGGTCGGATGCCCGTGTTCATATGGGCGGATGTCGGTTCACGGTATCGAGATATGTTCTACGGTTTTCCCGCCATCGACGGCGTGCACGGAGGGCTGAAGGTGGCGACCGAGCAGTACGAAGTGAGCTGCGATCCCGACGACCCCGCAACCGATGTCACCCCCGATGAATCACAACGCATGTTCGATGAGTGCGTAGTGGGCCGACTCCCCCTCGGCCCCGCCGTCGTCAAGAGCGCCGGATGTCTTTACACCGTCACGCCCGATAATCAGTTCATCATCGACAAGCATCCTGAGCGCCCCGACGTCCTGCTCGCATCGCCGTGTTCCGGCCATGGCTTCAAGCACTCGGCCGCCATCGGCGAGTCGCTCGCGCAGTGGGTAACCGACGGCAAATCTGCGATCGATCTCTCAGCGTTTGCACTCGATCGGTTCGCCGAGCGCCGAGCCTGACGTCACCTAGACACCCGTTACATTCATCGTGAGACTTGCGCGATCACGTCTAGGTCGCGGAAACGGCGGACGCATGACTGCGTGCTGATCGATGCGGATCACCGGGTAACTTCTTCGCCGTTCGTGGCGTAGCCACGATGACCTCAGTAGCGCCTGTTCGCAGGTGATCGAGCACCTCGCTTCGTTCCTCGGCGTCGGTCACCAACGCGGTCAAGTCTTCGAGCGGGGCGACCCAGTACGGCGCAATGACACCCAGCTTGCCTGAATCGGCGAGCACATAGAACGCTGCTGCGCGCTTCAGCCAGAGACGGCGCAACGATCCCTCACCGGGGTGATAGTCGGTGAGGCCGGCGTCGGGGTGTACTCCCCCCGCACCGACGAACGCTTGGGCGACGTAGAACTCTTCGTGCAGCGCCAATCCGTACGGTCCACTGCACGAGAGGTTGCCACTGCGCACCTGACCGCCCGTCAGGATCACTTCGGCGTTGAGTCTCGACGAAAGTTCAACTGCCACCAGCAACGAATTGGTGATGATTCGGCCGGACCAGTCGGACGCTAGCGCCCGAGCGAACTCCAAACACGTTGACCCGGCGTCAATGAAGATGGTCTCTCCGGACTGGACCATCGCGACGGCGGTCTCGGCGATCAGGCGCTTGCGGTCTCGGTGCTCGATGCGACGCTGTTCGAACGCAAGTTCAGTCGTGCGAACCTCGGGCCCGACGGCTCCGCCATAGACCCGCTGCAAGAGTCCTTCTCGCTCAAGGTCGCGCAGATCGCGCCGCACGGTCTCGAGCGACACGTTGAACAGCTCGCCGAGCCGATCCGCGCTGACGAGACCGCCAATCTGAATCTCTTTAAGAATCTTCAAGCGACGCTCAGTCGGCAGCATTACCAGCCCCCTCTCCAACCCGTCACCAGCATATGGGCGACGTGCCCGGTGTTGTGGGTGTATGTGTGTATTTGGTAACAACGTGACCGTTACGTGCCGCTTTGCAGAAAACGGCGATATTCATTCCCAACACTTTTTCGGTAAGCCCCAGTTACGACGCAGGCGCCTGCAACGGCGCGCAGACGAGTGCCGCGTAGAGCTCGGCGCGACGAAGCATGGAGTCGAGATCCACACGTTCGCCGCGCGCGTGAGCACCCGCTCCCCGCGGACCGAGTCCGTCAAGCGTGGGAATACCAATCGATCCGGTGAAGTTCGTGTCGCCCGCTCCGTTCGCGGGCCTGGCGTTGGTGACGTCACCGAGCGCCGCGCTAGTCGCAAGCACGTGTTCAACGAGCGAGGTGTCAGTGGATGGTTCCCACGCCGGGCGGTGCGCTACGACACGTCGTTCGATGGTCGCCCCCTCGCGTAGCGGTGCCAGGGACTCGACGGCGTTGAGCAGCGCGCGTTCAGTCGCGTGCGTTGTGAAGCGAAACCCGATCTCTGCTTGCGCTTCGCCGGCGATGACGTTGGCTCGCGTGCCGCCGGTGATGCGGCCAACGTTGCATCCGGCGTCATCGGCAGTCGGTAGCGCATGGCGCAACGCGATGAGTTGATCAACCAGCTCGTCGATCGCGGACACACCCTTCGCCGCGTCGAGGCCCGAGTGCGCCTCACGTCCTGACACCTTCAAGAGGACGCGCGCCACACCGCGCCGACCATTCTTGAATCCTCCGTCGGGGTGCGGCGGTTCGAGTCCCAAGACAGCGAAGGCTCCTTCAGCCTGCTCCAGCACCACGCGACGTCCGTCGACGCTCGAGACCTCCTCGTCGGCGATGCAGACGAGACGATAGTCGCGGGTGGGTGTGGCGCCCGTCTCTCCGAGAATGAGCTGGGCGATCTCGAAGGCAACCAGGCTCGCCTTCATGTCGAAGACCCCGGGCCCGCTCGCGCGGTCGCCATCGATGACAAACGGCTGTCGTGCAAGCTCGCCGAACGACCACACCGTGTCGTAGTGGGCGACAAAGAGGAGGTGTCCTCCGGGCGTGCTCGACGTCAGCACGGATGAGGCGACGAGATGGTCGCCTGCGATGCCACTCTCCGTACGAACGTTGAGTCCGAGCGACTCCCACTTGTTGCCGAGATTGTCGCGAAGTGCATCGAGTTTCGCAACGTCCCCGGAAGGAGATTCCAGTTCGACGAGCTCGCCCAAGCGGGCAATCGCGTGCTCACGAAACGCGTCGGCCGATCCCTTGAACGCAGCAAGCTCGGGGATCGTGTCGAAGGCTTTAACCATACTCAGGCTCGACTGAGGAGTTCGCAAGCACGGAGACAACCTTGAAGCATCTGATTGCCTCGAACATCGTCGGCATCGTGAAGGTGACGCTCCGCTCTCCAGACTCCCTCACGCCTGGTATCGCACTGCACGCCTTCGCTGGATTCACAGCGTCAAAGGTGACCTCGTAGGTGAAGGGTCCGTCAGTTCGTACCACGTCGATCGCTTGACCCAACGCCCGTTCGGCGGCCTCAGTGATGAGCGGCGCCGTCGTCGCGGGCGCGAGGCAGCGTGCGGTGTAGCGATCGACGCAGGTCTTCACCGCGACGCGTTCCGCGCGGGGCGCCCACTGCTTCGAGTCGTCGCACGTCAAGTCATCGCCCGTGATGAGCACCACCGACTTTCCGAACTCGGCCGCAAGCAATGCGTTCATCCGGCCCTCGTTGACGTGCTCCCCATTGAGTTGCACGTCGAGAATGGTCTCTCCTATATAGGTGTGCGAGAGGATGCCTTGGCGGCCCGCTCCCGTGTGATAGCCGAGAAAAGCGACCACGTCGCACGTTTCGAGCCCCTGCATCATCCCGAGTGGCTTGTGTCGGCCGATGATCGCACTCGCCCGCTCGTCCAGCTGTTCCAGTATGAGGTTGCGCTTCGTCGAGTGCGCGTCGTTGATCACGACTTCGGTAGCACCCGCGCGGAAGAAGCCCTCCACAGCGGCGTTGACGTCGCTCATGAGAAGGTGCCGCGCCTCTTGCCACCGCGGTGCTCCGTACTCACAGTCTTCTGGGAAGGTCACCCCTGTGACGCCCTCCATGTCGGCTGATATCAGTACTCGCACGATTACTCCTTGTAGGGCTGCGGCGAACTCGCGTAGAGCGACTTCGCATAGAGGGACGTCTGATTCACTAGGTACTTCTCCACGTGCTCAAGATGCACCTCGTAGCCGATGCCGGGAACTTCGTGAGGAACCTGCACCTGGCCACCTTTGGCGACGATTTCGGGGACAACGACATCCTGTTCGTAGTACTTCTTCGAGCCCGAAATGTCACTTGGGTACGTGAACCCCGGCAAGCTCGCCACTGCGATGTTCGCCGCACGCCCAACTCCAAATTCGTGCATTCCGCCGCACCAGACGGGAATACCGGCGTCAAAACACAGGTCGTGCACTTCGCGGGCCTTTCCGAGTCCGCCGAGTCGCGAGACCTTGATGTTGACGATGCGGCACGCCTCAAGTTCGAGGGCGGTGCTGACCGCTGGCGCCGACGAAATGCTCTCATCCAGGCACACGGGCGTCTCAAGTCGACGTTGTAGCGCCGCGTGCGCGAGCAGTTCATCTTCTTCGAAGGGCTGCTCGATCATCAAGAGCCCGAAGCCGTCGAGCTCTTCAAAGACCTCCGAACTCGCTGCTGATGGTTCAAAGCCGCCGTTCGCGTCGACCTGCAGCGCGATGTCGGGAAAGGCATCGCGCACTTGACGAACCGGCTCGATCTCCCAGCCCGGGGCGATCTTCAGCTTCACTCGCTTGTATCCCTCGTCAACGTGACCGGCGACCGCCTTCAACAACACGTCAATCGATGGCTCGATGCCGAGGCTCACGCCCGAATCAATGGCCTCCGCCGTTCCGCCGAGTGCGTTCGCGAGTGGCAGACCGAGGTGCTGGCTGTAGAGATCCCAGCAGGCCATGTCGATGGACGCGCGCGCGAAGGGGTTGCCTTTGATCTCAGCGATGCGGTACGCCTCATCGGGTGAGTCCCACGGTTCGCCAAGCACCGAGGGCACGAGATAGCGCCGCAGAATCAGCCAGCAGGTATCGGTGCTCTCGTAGCAGAAATAGGGGTCGGCGGGACTGGCGCACTCGCCCCACCCGACGAGACCTGTCGAGTCGGTGGCGCGCACCAAGATGTGCTCAATGAAGCTCTTCTTGTGGGAACTGGTCTCGAACTCGTGCACGAGCGGCATGCGCACGCGATAGAGGTCGACCTTCTCAATGGTGATGCTCACGTCGGTATGGACCTTTCACTTTGTTCGCGCGACGATTCGAAGACGTAGGCGGCGCACTTCTCATCAACGCGGCGGCACGAGACGCCGACGAGCCCCTCAGAGAGCAGAGACTCGAACGCGTCGCCAATGACTTCTCGTAAATCGACTTGCTGCGCAGGATCGAGCTCGTTGATCGCTGTCGGTATGGACAACGTAGCGCCGCCGTTGCGGTGGCGCAGCACTTCGCCCAGTGCAGGAACGTCATCGATCTCGTGCGGGGTCGCTCGTGCACCATCTGCAAGTGTGCGCACGCGCTCGGCGTCGAGCGACCATTCGACGATCATCCGAGGGCTGGTGCTGCCGGGAACGAAGCCGTGCGCGTAGGCGCCGTAGAAGTTCCGCTCGAGGCCAATCGCCTGGGCAGCGAGGACGTCCAGGTTGAAGTGCGCGTTGCGCACCTGAAACGGGTCGTACACCCACCTGATCAGAGGAATGTTGCGCCCGAGCGCGATCGCGCGCTGGGCGAGCTTGAGTCTGCGCCCCACCCCGCGCCCCTGCCACGCGGGCAGCACGGCCGCATTCTGTGAGTACTGATATAGATCCCCGCCCGGAGCACCTTGGGCGAGGAAGCTAAAGGCGAAGCCAATGAGCTCGCCCTCGGCGAAGGCACCAACGACGATGCCCCCATTGTGCGATATTCCAACGAGCAGTCGCGGATTCAAAGAGCCGTCTTCGGGACGCAGGGTGAACGCCGAAAGGTAGAGGTTTGAACATGCCGCCAAGTCATCCGGCATCGTCAATTCGCGCACTTCGACCTCGATCGGGTAGCTGATCACAGTGAGCCCGCCTTTATCTCTGCGACGTAGTGGCACGCGGCCCGGTGCGGTTCGCCGTCGTCCTCATCGACCAATACGAGATTGGGCTCCGAACTCGCACACAGATCGGTCGCAAACGGACAGCGGGTCCGGAAGCGACAGCCCGATGGCAAGCGCGACAGGCTCGGTGGATCGCCGGCGAGTGCGGCGATGGGTTCTTGAGCGTTGGGCGTGAGACGCGGGATCGCCCGCAGCAAAGCCTGAGTGTAGGGATGGCTCGGGGATTCGAAAACTTCGACGGTCGTGCCCTCTTCGACGATACGGCCCATGTACATGACCGCGACGCGGTCGCAGATGTGACGAACCACCGCAAGGTCGTGCGCGATGAAGAGAATCGACAGGTCAAGCTCACGGCGCAACTCAGCAAAGAGATGAATGATCCCCGCTTGCACCGACACGTCGAGCGCAGAGACCGGCTCATCGGCGATGAGCAGATCGGGTTGGAGTGCGAGAGCGCGAGCAATAGCCACGCGCTGACGCTGGCCGCCGGACATCTGGCGAGGCTTGGAGCTCAAGAAAGAAGCAGGCAAATGGACCTGGGCCATGAGCTTTTGACAGGTCGCTTCGACCTCAGCACGCCCAACAGAGTGGTGCACCCGAAGGAGCTCGCCAAGCTGCTGGTAGATGGTCATTCGTGGGTCGAGCGAAGAGTAGGGATCCTGGAAGACCATCTGAATCCGCCGGCGCTGTTCGAGCGATCGGTGACGTGTCACGAGCGGCTCGCCGTCAAAACGCACCGAGCCTCCGGCGAGATCATTCAATCCAACGACGAGGCGAGCGAGCGTCGACTTGCCGGATCCCGACTCCCCAACCAGTCCGAAGATCTCACCCTTGCGCACGGACAGGGTGACACCGTCAACCGCGCGTAAAGGATCGCGGTGGCGTCCCCGGCGCGTCCGGAAGGTGACCACGGCGTCGTCGAGCTCGAGAAGGTTTTCGCTCACGGCTCGAGTTTGCCTTCCGAGTCCGCGAGGCATTCATCGACGTGTATGCACGCGCTCGCGCGTCCGCCTCCGAGATCGACGAGCGGGAACGTTCCCGACTCGCACTCGGGGGTAGCGAAATCGCAGCGCGGATGGAACGCGCAACCCTCGGGCCACTCGCCGAGCGTCGGCGCCGATCCGCGAATGGCCACGAGCTCAGAGACAATCGTGTCGACGTCGGGCGTGGCTCTCACCAGACCGCGCGTATAGGGATGGCTGGGCCTGACGAACGCTTCTTGCACCGATCCTCGCTCGACGAGCGAACCTGCGTATAAGACTTCGATGCGCTGGCAGAGTTGGGCGACGACCGCAAGGTCGTGGGTCACGTAGAGCATGCTCATACCCAGCTCGTCCTTGAGCCTCGCGAGCAGGCGAACGATCTGGGCCTGGATGGTGACGTCGAGCGCAGTCGTCGGCTCATCGCAGAGCAGGAGTCGTGGCCGACACGCCAGGGCGGCGGCGATCATCACGCGCTGGCGCAGACCACCCGAGAGCTCGTGGGGATAGAGCTGGAGGGTCATTTCGGGATCGGGAATGCCCATGTGGCGCGCCAACCGCAACGCCTCCTCTTTCGCCTCGTGCTTGCTCCAGTGCATCTGATGACGGGCCGCGTCAACGATCTGTTCGCCCACGCGCGCCACCGGGTTGAGCGAGGTCATCGGTTCTTGGAAGATCATCGTGATACCGCTGCCGCGAATCCGCTTCATCGATCGCTTGTTCGCGTGCAGTATGTCCTCCCCCTCGAAGCGAACGGACCCGCTCTTGACCGCGATGCCCGGTGGCAGGATCCCGAGGATGGCTCGTAACGTCAGGCTCTTGCCACTGCCCGATTCACCGACGAGGCCGACGGCCTCACCAGTACCAACGGAAAAGGAGATGCCGTCTACCGCAGTGACGGGATCGCGATATCCGGGTCGGTGCACGGTGATCGTCAGGTTCTCCACCTCGAGCAACGGACCGGTCGTCGTCGAGCTCAATGGGACGTCGGCGATCGTCGTCGAAGCCGTCTCCACTAGTCCCGCCTCATGAGCTCGGTGAGACCATCGCCGACGAGTGACAGTCCGAGACCGGTAATCACGACGGCAATGCCCGGAATGGTGGCGAGCTCCCAGTGGGTCGTGAGGAACTCCTGGCCACTTGCCATCATCTCGCCCCAGTCGGGGGCGGGTGGCGGGATCCCGAGACCGAGGTAGCCGAGCGTCACGATGGCAAGAATGTCGAGCACGATGTCCGACGTCGCAAAGATGATCGCCTGGGAGATCACGTTCGGCAAGATATGGCGAAGGATGATGCGCAGCGTCGAATACCCCTCGATCTGTGCAGCTAACACGTACTCTTTGTTCTTTTCTACGAGCGTCGCGCCACGGATGATTCGGGCATACGAGATCCAGCTCACGACCGTGATCGCGATGATGATGCTGCGCACCCCGGGTCCGAGCACAAAGACGAGGAGGATCACCAGCACGTAGAACGGAAACGCCACCACCACGTCGGCAATGCGCATGATCACCATGTCCAGCCATCCCCCGAGGTACCCGGCAAATGCACCGAGCAACGTGCCGATGATGAACGGCGAGATGACGGCAAGGAACGCGACCGATAGGTCGGTGCGCGCGCCGTACACCAGTCGAGTCCAGACGTCGCGGCCCAGTTGATCGGTACCGAGCCAGTGGGCGCTGCTCGGACCCGCCAATATGTTTGTCAAGTTGAGCTGCGTGGGGTTGTACGAGGTCACGAACGGAGCGAACACCGCGAGCCCCACGATGGCCGTCAAGATGGCGCCGCCAATAATGAGCGCCGTCGGTACACGCCGGCGGCTGCGCCGTTCGGACCGCACGGTGAGAGGTTCGACAAGCGTGGTCATGACAGCTGCACCCGCGGATCGAGCAAGGCGTAGGCGACGTCGGTCAAGAGGTACACCAACACCACCACGATGGCAAAGATCAACGTGATGCCCTGCACGACGGGAAAGTCGCGCTCGAGGATCGACTGGATCATTAGCTGACCGAGTCCGGGCAAGCCAAAGACGTTCTCCACGATGACCGTGCCACCCACCAGAAAGCCAATATTGATGCCGAGCACGCTAACGGCCGCGACACCCGCGTTGCGCAATCCGTACTTGAAGAGCACCGTCTTAGAGCCGGTTCCCTTCGCTCGAGCAAACGCCACGTAGTCCGAGCCGAGCACTTCGATCAGGCTGGTACGGAGGCTTCGCAGCAGCATCGGAGCGATGGAGACCGCGATCGTGATGCCGGGCAATACCAGCGACCAGAAGTGGCTCGGCCACGTCGTGCCGTACCCGCCCACGGGAAATATCTTGATGACGACACTGAAGAGCAAAATGAGCGACGTGCCGATCCAGAAGCTCGGCATACCGAGTCCCACCGTGCCGGCGATGCGCACAACATGGTCGGCGGCGCCGCCCGGGCGAATAGCCGCCAACGCAGCAAGTGGTACAGAGAAGATGACGGCGCCGACGGCGCCGTAGAGCAGTAGGAGCAACGTGACTGGCACGTGGCCGACGATCAGTGATGACACCGACGACTGATAGAAGAGCGACTGGCCGAGGTTGCCGTGCAACAAACGACCCAGGTACAGCCAGTACTGCACCGGTATCGGATGGTCGAGACCCCACGCGTGATCGAGCGCCGAGATCGCCGACGGCGTGGCGTGCTCGCCGAGGAAACTCCGAGCCGGATTGCCCGGAACCATATGAATGCTGAAGAACACCAGCAGCGTCACCCCAAAGATGATGGGAATGAGCAGTAGGAGGCGGCGCACGATGTATCGCGTCAGCATTGTGAAACAAAAACCTTTCTGAACGCACGACGATGTGCGCCGCGGCGAGGTAACGCACGTGGCCCAGTGGCGATTACTTCCTTGCGCACTGTGCCACGTCTCGCATTTACTTGCTCAGCCAAACGTTCTGCAGCGGATAGTTGCCGGTCGGGTAGACCTGAAATCCGTGCACGTTGGTCGAATACGCGTAGGCGAACGGCTCGTAAAACAGATACGCCATCGGGGAGTCGGCCTGCATCTGGGCCTGGACCTTGTTGTAGAGCACCTTACGAGCGGGTTCGCTAAAATTCCGCTCGGCCTGTTCCGCCCAGAGGTCAACGTTGGTGCTGTTGTAGTTGGTGAACAGCGCGTGGGTCTTTTGACCCGTGTTGCCGCCCATCGCCGAGTAGCTCGTCATCTCGTCGGGATCGATGATGTCCGTCGTGTCGTATTGGAATCCCATCTGATAGTCGCCCTCTTCGGTTGTGGTGTACTCACTGTTGACGTCGATTTCCTTGATCGTCACCTTGATGCCAAGAGGCTTCAGCTCAGACTGGACGATCTGGCCGAGGTCCTGCTCGGTGGAGTCGCCCGAGCCCACGAGGATGCTGGTGGAAAAGCCATGCGGCACCGGAGACTCGGCCATCTGCGCCTTCGCCTCTTTCAGGTTGTACTGAATGCCGGTGAGTCCGGAGTCGTGCGCCCACAGCGCCGGGGAGAGCAGCGTGTTGGCGACAGTTCCGTGCCCGAAGAGCACCGCGTTCACCATGGCTTTACGGTCGAGCGCGTAGGCGATCGCGAGTCGAACATGCACGTTGTTAAAGGGCTTGACCGCGTTGTTCATCACCATGTACTCGGTCCAGCTCGACGGGAATAGGGTCACCTGTACGCCTGACGCGGACTCCAGGGAAGAGACCGAAGAGAACGGCGGAAACTCGTCGACCTGCGCTTGTCCCGACTGAAGCTCCAACTGGCGCGTGTTGTCGTCCGGTATCGAGACGAAGTTCACGGCCTTTAGGTACGGCTTGCCCGCTTGCCAGTAGTAAGGGTTGGCGACGAGAGAGAGCTCGCTCCCCTTGATCCAGTCCTTCACCATGAAGGGCCCCGTTCCGATCGGGTGCTGGAAGAAGGTCGCCTCGCTCTCTCCGCCGTAGTTGTCGGGAATGATGCCGTTCGCAAACAGCGCCATGTCCGAGAGCATCGGCGCCCACGGATACTTCGTGGTGATCGCCACCGTGTACTTATTGGGCGTCGCGATACTCGCGATCGCCGCATCGATGAATGCGAACGGATTGGTTGCCTTGGCCGATACTCGCTCGATCGAGAATTTGACGTCGGCAGAGGTCATGGGCTTACCATTCTGGAAGCGCACGCCGTGGCGAAGATTGAACGTCCAGGTCAATTTGTTCTTTGAGAGCGTGTAACTCGTCGCAAGCAACGGCTCCACGGAGTGACCGTTTGGCGAAGGGACGTAGAGCGTCTGATAGATGTTCTCCGAGGCCCAGATGCTCTCATTGTCGGAGATGTCGGTCGGGTCGAGCCCCAAAATATCCGCCGTTCGCGCGAATGTCAGTGTGCCACCACGCTGAATCGCGCTCGAGCCCGCCGACGCTGACGGAGATCCTGAGAGCACTCCCGCGCTCATCAGCACCCCCGCGACTAACGTTGCTGAAGCCGCCAGGCTTAATAGTCGTTTCATGACACTCCCCCTTTTCAGATGCAGAAGTTGGAAAACGGGCATTGACGCCCAATCTTTGACCAATCCCCCACATCTGCCATTTGCTTGAAATTTCACAGTTTCACGTCACGTCGATGACCGAATCTGTGGAACTTTGTGTAACCTAACAAAGCAACCTCGACAAGTCAAGCGCGGAGGGTGCAGTCTTTGCACAACAACGAAGAGTTAAGACAGA